>JABWBR010000093.1 GCA_013360405.1 Saprospiraceae bacterium | reverse complement strand
TCCAAAATTCAACATCCAAAATTCAACATCCAAAATTCAACATCCAAAATTCAACATCCAAAATTCAACATCCAAAATTCAACATCCAAAATTCAACATTCAACATTATTTCCCGCACCCGCACATTGTCGGCATAAAACTGCCGGTGTCGGTGTCCATCGGCCAGGCGTTGCCGCTGCCTTCTTCTTCGAAAAACAGGGGCAGGCGCTTGCGGTCGTAGTTGCCTATTTCATTCATCGTCGCGGCGTCGTACAACCTGCCGTTGATCATGGTGTAACGCACTTTTTCGGAGTTGCGTATATTTTCCATGGGGTTTTGATCCAAAATAATGAGGTCGGCCAATTTGCCGGTTTTGATGGAGCCGATTTCTTTGTCCATACCCAGGTATACGGCCCCGTTGATGGTGGCGCATTTGAGGGCCTGGTGGTTGCTCATGCCCCCCTGGGCCAGCATCCACAATTCCCAGTGGGCGCCGAGGCCCTGTAGCTGACCATGAGCGCCGAGGTTGATGTTGACGCCCGCGTCTTGCAATTTTTTACAAGATTTTGAGGTCAGGATATGGCCGTTTTCGTATTCCTTTTCGGGCGCCATGGTGCGGTGGCGGGCGCGGCTATCCACCACTGCGCGGGGGGTAAACCGCAGCAGGCGGTCTTTTTCCCATACGTTGGTGTGCTGGTACCAGTAGTTTTCACCGTAGAGTCCGCCGTAGTTGACGATCAGCGTCGGCGTGTTGTGGGTTTTGGTTTTCGACCAGAATTGCACCACGTCGTTATACAGCGGCGCCACGGGTATGTTGTGCTCTATGCCGGTATGCCCGTCGGCTACCATGCTCAGGTTGTGGTAGAAAAACGAGCCGCCTTCGGGTACGACCAGGATGCCCAGTTCACGGGCAGCTTGAATAAACTGCTGGCGCTGCTCGCGGCGGGGCTGGTTGTAGCTTTTTACCGAAAAAGCGCCGTAGGCTTTGGTGCGCCGGATGGCCGAACGCGCGTCGTCGAGGCTGTTGACGACGGCCTTGAAGTCGCCGTCGGCGCCGTACAAGATAGTACCTGTGGAGTACAAGCGCGGACCCACCATGTAGCCGGCTTTAATCATCTCCGATTGGGTGAAGATCATTTCCGAATTGGAGGAGGGGTCGTGGGCGGTAGTGACGCCGTAGGCCAGGTTGGCAAAGTAGTGCCATTGTTGCTGCGGACTAATCCCATATCGGAAGTTGCCCAGGTGGCCGTGTACGTCGATGATGCCCGGCATGATGGTTTTGCCTGCGCAATCGATTACCCGGGCGCCACGCGGTACCACCACCCTCGGCCCTACGGCTTTGATGCGGTTGCCTTCTACTAATACCGTTCCTTTGGCGATCACCTCGTCGCCTTCCATGGTGATAATGCGGGCGTTGGTGAGGGCTATCGTGCCCTCGGGTTTGTCCATCGGCAGTTGCAGGCCTATTTTTAGGCCCACCGTATCTACCGGCGGTATCGAATCGGGGGCGCCTTCCAGGAATTTAAAGCGCTGGGAGAGTTCTTCGCTGTAGTATTCGTCGCCGAGAGTCCAGTACAGCTTTTTGCTGTCGGGCGACCAGTGCAGGTTGATGCCGGCATCGCGGGCTACCTGGGCCACGGGGATGGCTTTGGTGCCGGCCGACAGGCCTACCGACTGCCCGGGCATGGGCATGGAGGCTACGTATACTTTATACAATTCAGAAAACGCCACCCACTTGTTGTCGGGACTGGGCGTAAACTGGGTGGTATATTGGGTATTAAAAATCGTCTTTTCATCGCTACCGTCGAGTTTGACGCTGCGATAGGTTTTAGTAATGCTTCCGAAAATATAGCCGCCGGTCTGGAAGAAAATGCGCTGTCCGTCGGCGCTAAACGTGGGATATTCGCCATTGGGCGTCACCAGCGTGGCTTTGCCGCCGGCGGCGGGAATGGTGTAAATACCGGGCTCGGTGCAATAGGTGAATCCCTGGTGGTCGTTGCCGCCTTCTTTTTGGTATACGATCGTTTTGCCGTCGGGCGAAAAAGCAGGCGTACGGTAAATGCCTTTTTCGGTAGTCAATTTAGTAGTGGCGCCGGTAGTCAGGTTGAGTCGCATGATAGCGCCTTTTTCCGTATCGCTCCAGGTCACGTACACGATCTCTTTGCCGTCGGCAGAAAAAGCCGGTTCGTATTCGAATATTTTGCTGTTCGTAAGTCTGACGGGCGTGCCGCTGGGCAGTTCTTTTTTCCACAAATAACCCGTTGCGTTGAAAACCAGCAACTTGCCGTCGGGAGAAGTTTTGGCATGGCGGATTACGTTTACGTTAAACTGATCAGTAAATACCGGATTATCGAAGCGCACGGTCTCCTGGAAGCGGTGTTTGGCTTTTACGCTAAAGGGAATTTGCGCGGCTTTGCCGTTGGCGGCGTCAATCTTCCAGAGTTTTCCTTGTCCCCAGATTACAACATGTTTATCGTCGGGCATCCAGTCGAAACCGGGATAAATGCCGAAGATCGTCCAGGCCTCTTGTTGGTCTTTGCTCAATCCCTCGTAAATCGGGAATTCCTTGCCGGTGGCCAGTTCGTGGATAAACAGCACCGATTGTTCGCGCACGCGGCGCACAAAAGCCAGTTTTTTGCCGTCGTTCGACAGTTGGGGGCGGCAGGCGCCGCCGGGGCCGCCGGTGATATCTTCTATTTTGCCTTCCTGGCGGTCGTAGCGCCTGATCACAAAAATCTGGCTGTTGGGGTCTTTATTGTATTGAAAATACCCACCCGGGTACATATCCTCGCTAAAATACACATAGCGCCCGTCGGGCGACACACAGGGTTCGTTCACATCCTGCTGGTCGTTTTTGCGCTTCGTGAGTTGAATACCTTCTCCGCCGCTGAAGTGGTACATCCACATCTCGCCGGCGCCCAGCGAGCGCTGCGAAGTGAAATGTTTGCGGGCAATAAAATACTGTCCGTCGGGCATCCACACGGCGTTATTCAGCAGGCGGAAACTTTCGCTGGTCACCTGTTTGGCATTGGCGCCGTCCGCATCCATCATCCAGATATTGTCGCCGCCGCCGGCATCGCTTGTAAATAGGATTTTTTTGCCGTCGGGACTAAAACGCGGCTGCACCTCCCAGGCCAATCCCTGGCGCAGCGCCTTGGCTTCTCCGCCGCTGATGGGCATTACATAGATATCGCCCAGCAGGTCGAAAGCGATTTGCCGGCCGTCGGGGCTCACGTCAAGGTTCATCCAGGTACCTTCCGACACCGTAAACTCGACTTCTTTGAATTCACCCGGAGGGTTATTGACGTCCCACTTTTTCTCTTCTTTTTTTTGAGCGGTTGCCATAAGCGCAAGGAATAGCGCAAAAAAGGTAAGCAGCGATTTGGATAACATAGCCGGATGATTGTTGGTTTGCGCGGCAAATATAGGGGTATACTTGTAAAACCCGTAACTTAGCCCCAAAAAACGCCATGCGCCCCCTATCCTTACTCCTTGCCGTACTGGCTCCCTTATTCCTGGCCGCCCAGACCACCATCCTCCGCCCCGCCTTCGTCTTCGACGGCGAAAAAATGCGCGAAGGCTGGTACGTGCAGGTGGAAGGCAATAAAATCATCGCTGCCGGGCCTTTCAAAGATACGACCTTTCCCGAAGGGGCTGTTTCGGTTGAACTGCCCGGACAAACTCTGCTGCCCGGCCTCATCGAAGGGCACTCGCACCTGTTTTTGCATCCGTACAACGAGACCAGTTGGGACGACCAGGTGCTCCGCGAAAGCCATGCCGAGCGCACCGTGCGGGCAGTGGTACATGCCCAGAAAACCCTGCTGGCCGGCTTCACCACCGTGCGCGACCTGGGTACCGAAGGCGCCGCCTATGCCGACCTGGGCCTGAAAGAGGCCATCGGAAAAGGCGTCATTGCCGGGCCGCGCATCATCGCTGCAGGGCCTGCCATCGTAGCCGGCGGTAGCTACGGCCCCAAGGGATTTGCATCCCACATATCCACGCCCGTCGGCGCCGACGTAGCCGACGGCGTTGACGAACTCATCCGCCTGGTGCGCAAACAAATCGGCCAGGGCGTAGACATCATCAAAGTCTACGCCGATTACCGTTGGGGCCTCCGCGGCGAAGCCATGCCCACCTTCTCCCTCGAAGAACTCGACGCCATCGTGACCACCGCCCGCAGCAGCGGTCGCGACGTAGTAGCCCACGCCGCCACGGAAGAAGGCATGCGCCGCGCCATCCTGGCCGGCGTCACCACCATCGAGCACGGCGACGGCGCCACCCCCGAAATCCTGCAACTCATGGCCGAAAAAGGCGTAGCCCTCTGCCCTACCCTCGGCGCTGTAGAAGCCATCAGCCAATACCGGGGCTGGAAAAAAGGCGAAGAACCTGCGCCGGCCCGCGTAGTAGAGAAAAAAGAGGTCTTCAAGCAGGCCCTTGCCGCCGGCGTCACCATCTGCATGGGCGGCGACGTGGGCGTATTCACTCACGGCCACAACGCCTGGGAACTCGAACTCATGGTAGAATACGGCATGCCCCCGCTCGAGGCCCTGCGCAGCGCCACCAGCGTCAACGCCCGCATTTTCGGCTGGGCCGACCGCCTCGGCGCCATCAAACCTGGCCTTGTAGCCGACCTCATCGCAGTAGAAGGCCGCCCCGACCAGGATATCAAGGCCCTGCAGCAAGTAAAATGGGTAATGAAAGACGGAAAAGTAGTGAAATAAAAAAGTCGTGTCACCGGACACGACTTCACAGAATTGAACTAGTATGAAAAAACGCTATGTGGAGATCACACATAAATTATTAACTGAAAATTAGGGTAAATGTTACACTAAGCGCCCCAAAATCCGACGAACATTCAACTTTTTCGGGTGAACTGTTCTCTGTTGTCGGTTGTCGGTTGTCTGTTCTCCGTTCTCTGTTATCTGTTCTTTAACTTTGCTAGTATTACTTAACAGAGAACGGAGAACAAACAACCGACAACATTTTTTTCCACCCGGGGTTGCAGAAATGCATCGTATTTCCTTATCTTTGCACTCGCTTCAAAAAGATGGAGTAGTGAAGGGTGATTAGCTCAGTTGGTTTAGAGCGCTGCTTTGACAGAGCAGAGGTCAGCAGTTCGAGCCTGCTATCGCCCACGAGATAGGGTTTGGGTGTGAAAGTGTGCGGCTTTTGAATATCACGAACTGGCTATAAGAGTCAGGGAAAGTGTGTGTGTGGTTAAAAAAACACGCTTATGTTTGATTTTGAGAAATTAGATGTGTATCAGGAGATCAGGATGATCAATGGAAAAACGCTAAAATGGCTATTTGCCAAAAAAAATGCCGACCTCTACCTGGTAGATCAATTCAAACGGGCGAGTATCGGATCGCTGCTCAACCTGGCAGAAGGTACCGGCAGGATGACCGCACCGGATAAAAAGCGTTTTTATATTTCTGCGCGGGCATCCATTTTTGAATGCACCGCCATCCTCCAAACCCTGCTTGACTTGCAAATGATAGAAGAAAGCTTTTATCAGGAATTATACGAAGGCTATGAAAAGATTTCGCGGATGCTCTTAGGCATGATCCGCTCGCTTGAGTAAGTTCGTTTATAAGTTCATACCCCACACTCTCACACCCACACTCTCACACCCACACTCTCACACCCACACTCTCACACCCAAACCCAATTTTCGGGGTGTAGCGCAGCCTGGTAGCGCACACGTCTGGGGGGCGTGTGGTCGCAAGTTCAAATCTTGTCACCCCGACACACAAAGGTCGTTTCGCGAAAGCGGAGCGGCCTTTTTTGTTTTACCGGTACACGGCAGAGGGTGGGCAGAGCTGGAGGGAGGGAGTTTTCTGTTATCCGTTGTCGGTTGTCGGTTCTCCGTTCCTTATCTTTGCCAGTATCTACCTAACCAAACAGAGAACAGAGAACAGAGAACAGAGAACAGAGAACAGAGAACAGAGAACAGAGAACAGAGAACAGAGAACAGAGAACAGAGAACGCTTCACACTTGCAAGTTGGAAGAATTCCTGTATTCATTGGGCGTGTAACCCACGTGCTGTTTAAAAAATCTCGTAAAATGCTGGGGGTATTTAAACCCGAGGTCATAGGCAATTTCACTAACTGATTTGTCCCTATCAAATATTTTTACTTTCGCCACATCGATTACCTTGCGTTGTATGAATTCCTGAGCTGTTTTTCCTGTTTCTTTTTTTACCAGATCACCAAAGTAATTGGCCGACAGGTTGAGTTCATTAGCACAGTATGCCACAGAAGGCAGCCCCACAATTTGCGGCTTATCAGAAAGAAAATATTCATTCATTAATTGCTCAAATCTTTCTAAAATGCCTTTATGTACCACATCACGGGTAATAAATTGGCGGTCGTAAAAACGAATACAATAGTTTAATAACAATTCAATATTAGATACAATAAGCCTCTTACTGTGCTTGTCGATAGCATGTTCTAATTCATGCCCGATTTTTGAAAAACAATCCAACACAAGATTCTTTTCGCGTTCTGATAAATGAAGCGCTTCATTCGATTGATATCCAAAAAATGTATAATCCTGCATATGCCGACCAAGCGGCGTTCCATTTATCAGATCGGGATGAAAAATAAGTGCGTAACCTTTCGGCTGGTAAATCGCTCCACTACTATCGCCGCTCACTACTTGTCCGGGGGCTATGAATACCAGCGTTCCTTCCTGGTAGTCATAGGTGTTTTTTCCGTAACGTAAATCTCCACACTTGACCTCTTTTAAAAAGATGGTGTAAAAACCGAAATAAATCGTAGGCGCCTGCCGGGGACTTGCCTTTGACAGATCAACCACGCTTACCAGCGGGTGAAGCGTTTCATTGTTGTTGAATGCGTTGTATTCGCTTATTGTCTCAAAACGTCGCAGCGTATCCATATCGTTTTTTTATTAACGAATTCAAAGTTACCGCTTTTATCCCCCTTTTCCCGGCGAACATGCTCAAATCAGGAATATTGGTAGGTAAAACCGCAATCTGTATAACAGACAGCCGGAAAAATGCCGGCACCTTTGCATTGTCGAAAGATCTTTCACTAAATGAAAGCCACCACCATGAAAAAGTTAGCATTCGCATTTGCATTATTGACAGCATGCGCCCTGCATGCCCAACAAACAGCCCCGACGGTACAAACTGCTTCGGGATTGGTTCGCGGCTCAACGCAAGGAGATGTCTCCAGTTTCAAAGGGATACCATATGCAGCAGCGACTGTCGGTGAATATCGCTGGCGCCCGCCGCAACCCGTATCTGCATGGCAGGGCGAACTTGATGCTAGCAATTTCGGCGCAGATTGTGCGCACGGAACCTGGCCGCGCGACACTTCGAAGATTGCCCCAAACTCATCAGAAGATTGCCTGTTTCTCAATTTGTGGACACCTGCCGGCGCCACGCCGGCGGCGAAGCTGCCTGTCATGGTGTGGATACACGGCGGCGCTTTCGTGTTTGGTAGCGGCTCGCATCCGGACTTTTCGGGGGAAAAATTCGCCAGGCAAGGAGTCATTCTCGTCACCTTCAACTATCGCCTGGGGCGTCTCGGCCATTTTGCATTCCCTGCATTGAGCAACGAGCACCCCGATGAGCCCAAGGGCAGTTACGCCTACATGGACCAGATAGCCGCCCTCAAATGGGTGCAGCAGAATATCGCCGCTTTCGGAGGCGACCCAAACAACGTGACCATTTTCGGCGAGTCGGCGGGCGGGGTCTCGGTGCATTCACTCCTCACAATACCGGCTGCACATGGACTGTTCCACAAGGCAATCATCGAGTCCGGCGGCGGCCGGGACGGCGTACTGACTGGGCGACCAATGCGGAAAGACGGCATTGATGCCAATTATCCTGTGTCGGCAGAGACTATTGGCATAAACTTCGCCAAAAGGCACGGAATTCTTGGCACGGATGCGGCTGCGCTGGCCAGGCTGCGCGCTCTCAGTGTGATAGAGATTGTAGATGGGGGCAATGAAAGCGACGGCCCTGGAGGCCCGCCTATCTATTCAGGCCCGATTCTCGACGGTAAACTCGTGATAGAGACCGCCCAAAGCGCCTACGAGGCCGGGCATCAGCCGAAAGTGCCGCTTATGATTGGGTCAAACAGTGCGGAGGTGCCTGCGGGCTTCGTCAATGCGGGTTCAAAGGAAGAACTGCTGGCGCAGTACGGGGACTTGGGCGGCGAATTGAGCAAGGCTTTCGACCCTGGCGGAAATTCTGATTTTGGGCTGATGCTCTCATTGGTCAACACCGATTATGTGTGGGCAGAACCGGCCCGTTTCACGGCAAGGGCTTTTACCGAAAAGGGCGCTCCGGCCTACCTCTACTTGTTCTCCTATGTCTCTCCTCCCATGAAAGAGCGGATGCGGTTTGGCGCAGGTCATGGATCCGAAATTGCTTATGTCTTCGACAATCTGAGGGGTTGGAATGGGGCCGTCGTGCCGGCTGAAGACCACAAAGTTGCGAAGCTGATGAACACCTATTGGGCCAACTTCGCCAGGACGGGCAATCCGAATGGAGCCGGACTGCCGGAATGGCCGACGTTCAATCCTGCAAAAAACGAGGTATTTGAGTTCCGCGCGGATGGTTCGGCGGCAGCCGTTCCCGATGCACGGAAGGCACGATTGGATGTGATGGAGAAAGCAGCGGAGGCGAAGAGGCAGTAAGGACAAGGTTCCGATTTTTGCCACACCCCCAGCCCCTAAAGGGGAGTCTTCCCAACGCCGCTTGCGAGAGGGATTCCCCTTTAGGGGTTAGGGGTATGAGTTGGCAATTCCCAGGTTAGTCAGTTAACCTAAACAATTACATAAAAAAATAACGATGAAATTGAACCTGTCCTTCTTTACACCAATCGCATTAACAATGGTGACAGTATTAAACATTGCAAATGCTCAAAAGGCACACAAAAATCCTTTTACCCTGGTCTATGAGGGCGCAATTGCCGAAAATGTAGATGGCAAGGTAAACATTCATCCTGTCACCTATACGATAAAGGATATTACAATAGCAGCAAACGTTTACACCCCGCCGAACTATAACCACGCCCAAAAATATCCGGCAATTGTAATAGCTCACCCCAACGGTGGCGTAAAAGAACAGGTTGCAGGCTTATATGCCCAGCGTTTAGCGGAGCAAGGCTATATCACCATTACAGCAGATGCCGCATACCAGGGCGGCAGTGGAGGGACGCCGCGTAATGTTGACAAACCCGCAAACCGCATTGAAGACATTTATGCGATGGGGGATTTTATCGCCCAATACAAAGGTGTTGATACTGCAAAGCTGGGTTTGCTCGGTATTTGTGGTGGTGGTGGTTATTCTTTAAAGGCAGCCCAGGCAGACAAACGGTTCAAAGCAATTGCTACGATAAGTATGTTCAACTCAGGTGTAGTAAGGCGTAATGGTTTTATGAACTCACAGTATTCAACAATTCAGGAGCGTTTAGAGCAGGCATCAAACGCACGGGCAATAGAAGCAGCTGGAGGAGAGGTACTTTATGCTGCCACTGCCGAATGGAGTGATGAGATGGCGGACAAAATGCCGTTTGATCTGTATCGTGAGGGCCACTATTACTACAACAGAACCCACGCACATCCAAATTCCACATTCAGGTACACAATGAGCAGTCTTATAGATTTAATGACCTGGGATGCAAGTACCAATATGGATTTGATAAACCAACCCCTGTTAATGATTGCAGGAAGTAAGGCCGATACCTATTATATGACGGATAATACATTTAGCAAAGCTACCAATGCAAAAAGAAAGGAATTATTCCTCATTAACGGAGCTACGCATATTGAAACCTATTGGAAGCCCGAATATGTATCACAAGCGGTAAATAAGCTGGTTAGCTTTTATCAAGCCAACCTTTTCAGCAAAACTACCGAACAGGAAATCATCGATCTCTCCAAACAAAAATGGCAGTGGATGGCAGATAAAAATGCCGATGTGCTTGATGAGCTCTTCCACGAAAAATCCATGTTCGTCCACATGGGCGGAAGCTGGGGGAAAGAGCAGGAACTGGATATTATTAAAAGCGGAGGAATTCATTACAAAAAAACGGACATCCACGAAGTATCCGTAAACATTATGGGCAATACGGCTATCTTGTTGAATAAAATCACCTTGCTGGCAGTAGTCGGGGGAAATGAAGTGACCAACCCGTTTATGGTGACGGAAGTCTATCTGAAGGAGGGTGAAAAATGGGTTTTAGGCTCGCTTTCGTTTACGAAGCTGCTCAACCCATAAGCTCTAATTATTTTTAATGAATATAAAAATGAAAAAAACAAACCCAAAAACAGGTTTTGTCCTGTTATCAATTACCACCTCAATTTTAATGACAGCCTGTGCATCCATGAAAGAAGGCACAGGTAATAGTCCATTAATTATTCAGACACAAGGCAGCTTCGCCGTTGGCGGCACGGTGATCAGCAATCCCGGCGCCTTCGATCCCTACAAGCCAACTCCTGACGGGCAAACCTTTCGCGGTGATCATGCCTATGTTTTTTATCAAATTCCGGCCAAAGCCCGCAAGTACCCGCTTGTCATGTGGCACGGCATCGGGCAGTTTTCCAAAACCTGGGAAACAACGCCGGACGGACGGGAAGGTTTTCAAAATATTTTCCTGCGCCGCCGTTTTGGGGTGTATCTCCTTGACCAGCCACGACGCGGTGATGCCGGCCGCAGTACGGTAGCTGCCAATATCACGCCGACGCCCGACGAACAGCAATGGTTTGGCGTTTTCCGCGTCGGTATATGGCCCAACTATTTTGAGGGCGTACAATTTGCCCGAGACACCAATACGCTGAACCAGTATTTCCGCTCCATGACACCCAGTATCGGCCCCATTGATATAAATGTCACGACGGATGCGGCTTCGGCGCTATTTAATAAAATTGGCCCCGCAATACTTGTTACCCATTCCCATTCCGGCGGTATGGGATGGATTACCGCAGTTAAAAATCAAAACGTAAAGGCGATAGTTTCTTATGAACCCGGAAGCGGCTTTCTGTTTCCTGAGGGAGAAGTACCTGCCCCTATGGAAAGCTCGGGTGGCACGCTCACCGCTTCGGCAGTGCCTATGTCTGACTTTATGAAGCTCACTAAAATTCCGATCATTATTTACTACGGCGATAACATACCCGATAAACCCTCCGCCAACCCCGGCGCAGACGGATGGCGGGTGCGCCTTGCCATGGCGAGGTTATGGAGGGATGCCGTTAACAAACATGGAGGCGATGTAACCGTAGTGCATCTGCCGGAGCTTGGCATCAAAGGCAATACGCATTTTCCATTTTCAGATTTGAACAACCTGCAAATCGCGGATTTAATGTCGAATTTTCTGAAAGAAAAAGGGTTGGATTAATTTTTAAACGCAAAGGTCGCAAGGAGAAACACAATGGTCGCTAATGCTAAAATTTTATTATTGACCAATAGCGTACTTTGCGAAACCTTCGCGAACCTTGCGTTAAAAAAAATGCCATGTTACTTGGTATGGTTGAGCAAATAACCTAAACAGTTACAATTAAAAGATGTAGACGATGAAAAACATTAAATCTAATATATGGCTGCTGCTGACATTATGCTATTTAAAATTAGCAGCACAGACCCCAAGCGATATGCTCAATACCATATTTCCCATAGGCGATAAAATACAAGGCGGCAATTTCACGGGAACGGTTTGGGTGACACCCCTCCTACCGGCAGACAGTACTTTTAATGCATCAATAGGCAATGTAATTTTTGAACCCAAAGCCCGCTCGAAATGGCACAAACACCCTGGCGGACAAACACTCATAGCGTTGGATGGCGTGGGTTATTATCAGGAGGAAGGCAAGCCGCTGCAAATCCTGCGAAAAGGCGACGTGGTGCGGTGTCCGCCCGATATAGCACATTGGCACGGCGCATCGTTTGATCATTGGTTTGTGCAAGTAGCCATTACTACGGAACATCCCAAAGGAAGGGTATTATGGCTCCATGAAGTGAGCGAAGAAGAATATAAAGTAGGCATTGCGAAGCAACAGGAAGCACAAAGCAAACTCCAAGATTTAGAGAACCGCCATCAGCATATTGCCGCTATTTCATCGTATACCGCAAAAGGAGATTTGGAACGATTAAAAAAAGTAATTAATGCAGGATTAGAAGCAGGTTTGACCATCAACGAAATCAAAGAAGTATTGGTACATCTATACGCCTATTGCGGTTTTCCCCGAAGCATTCAAGGATTAAACACTTTAATGGCGGTGCTGGAAGCGAGAAAAATGCAAGGCATCGCGGATGAACAGGGCAGAACGGCCTCGCCCATCACCGATACCTTGAGCAAATACGAGCAGGGCAAAAAAGTATTGGAAGCCCTTACCGGACAGCCCTTAATCACGCCTCCAAAATCAGGTTACGGCGGTTTCAGTCCTGAAATAGACGTATTTTTAAAAGAACATTTATTCGCCGATCTATTCGGGCGGGATATTTTGAGCTACACGGACCGGGAAATCGCTACCATTAGCGCCCTTATCAATTTAGGCGGCGTAGATCCTATGATAAAGAGCCACATCGCTATTGCGCTACATCTCGGTATGACAGCGGCGCAACTCAACCACTTGTTTGATATTATCGAAACTAATACCGAAAAAAAGGAAGCAGATAATGGCAGAAAAATATTGTTGGAGGTGATGGGAGTTAGGGGGAAATGAAGTACACCTCTAATGTCCCGGTTGCGCAGGAATCGGGATTCAATATTCTGTCACCCAGACACATCGCAAGTATAACTCTGTGCTAATTAATTAGCTGCCTTTTTTATTTTGTTGCGTTTGGCGTGGTGTTTGGGGCAATTTTGTAGATGTGACGTTCTTACAGTACCTCCCAAACCAATCAAAGTAAGGTGCTTGTTCTCTACGAATAATTCGGGTTTCTCCTTTTGTAATATAGATAAAATATTACTGGGGATACCTATCGATCCATAAAGACTTCTACAACTTGCCAATTGTTCATAAGTAACATCACAATCATGTAAGTTAGCCTCTACAAGGTCAACATTAGCAAAAATAGCATTGTAAGGAATAGCTCCACACAGATTAGTTCTATACATCACAGTATTGGATAGATTGATATCACATAAATTAGTACCCGATAAATCAGCACCAGATAGATTGGCACCTTGTAGTATTGAGTCTACGAAATTCGAACCGACCAGATCAGCATTGATTAGCTTAGTATTTTCTAATGAAGTGTTTACCACAAGTGAGCCATTAAGTTTAACGCATTGAAGATCTGCTAATTTTAAATTACAATTTGTCAGATTAATCTTTTTTCCTACTCCTTCTCTATTGAGCCTTCTAATATTTCCTGCAATTCTATATGCAGCCTCCTTCTCATCCCAACCCCGATAATCGTCAATTTCTTCTCTATAGCGTTCTATTCGTTCCTTTCTTTGCCTATAACGGTCGTACAACGTTAGAATTATACCGAAAACCAAAAGATCGAAAACCAGGCCATGTGCTTCAACCAACACATTTTTCCAGTCTTCCCAAGTTTGAAAAAATAATGCATCTAAAAAGACAATAATCCCTGCAACTAAAAGGAAAACTAAGATATAAAACGAGGTAGGTTTTGGAATAACCGAATTTAGCCAATTACAAAATTTGATCATTATATTTGGGTTTAAACACCTCCATTGTCCATTTATACAAAACAGCCAACAAGAGGTTTCACTCAAAAATATGCCGTCCTGAATCTATTAATATCTGACGTTCTTCGATTCGCTCGGTGTGGTTGAAGCCCAGGATAAGCAATGTAACTTTACCTATATCAGTAAGCGGTCGAATCCGTGCATTTTCAAATTGAAAATGAGCTGGCCAGTTATCTATCCTAGGATTAAAAAATCGAATAACTTCATTCCCTGGCAAAAGAATGGAAGCAATATCAGTTCCTTTGTTTCGATTACAATAAGGGCAAGAATAGGCAAGATTGTCGGGTTCGCTTTTCCCGCCGTGCTTGATACTAATGATATGATCGATGTGAAAACTGAAAAAAGAAAATTCATCCGGCATTCGACAGTATTCGCAAAGACCGGAGGCGCGAATGGTCACTAGTTGGCGGATTTCATCAGAGAAATAACGATTCATGCGGCGTTCAACAATTGGTACGCTCTTGCTTTGGCCATACGCATCAAATGTTCCAATACGAGGTATTGTTCAAGTTCCGATTTCTCCTCCGATGTTAGTCCGATTTCTTTTTCTTTAGCTATTAAATCTTCAAATCGCCGATTGGCTGTTTCAGAAGGGCGAAATGCTATGACTTGCTCCGGATTGGCAGCAGCAATAAAATTGATGATTTCCTCGTGTGCTTTGGTCACAATCATGGCGCAATTTCTTTATTCAAAGATAATACTTTTTTCCACCCAAGCCCTCCCCCACCCCATAATAAAATTCCGCCACTTCCCATTTCTTCCCATTTTTGACGTACATTTGAAGTACTTAAACCCTCTTCGATAATGTATCTCCTGGGCTACGACATAGGAAGTTCTACAATCAAAGCCGCCTTGGTGCGCACCGACACCCAGCAAATGGTGGCGCTGACAAGTTATCCCGAACAAGAAATGGACATGCTGGCCCGGCAAAGCGGATGGGCAGAGCAACAACCTGAATTATGGTGGCAGGACCTTTGCGTGGCCACGCATCGGCTTATTGAAAAAACCGGTATTTCGCCCCACGATATAAAAGGTATCGGCATCAGCTATCAGATGCACGGACTGGTGCTGATTGACAAAGACAAACAGGTGCTCCGCCCCGCTATCATTTGGTGCGACAGCCGTGCCGTGCCCATCGGGCAACAAGCTTTTTTGGAGATCGGCGAAGACTTTTGCCTGCAACACCTGCTCAACTCACCCGGCAATTTTACCGCCGCCAAACTCAGCTGGGTAAAAGACAACGAACCGCATCTTTATGAAAAGATAGACAAGATACTCCTGCCGGGAGATTTTATCGCGATGATGTTGACCGGCGAGGTCGCTACCACGATACCCGGCCTCACGGAAGGCATCTTCTGGGATTTCAAAAAAAAGGAGATCGCCAAAGAGGTACTCAGTTATTTCCAACTTGACGAAGACCTGCTTCCCAACAGGACGCCTACTTTTTCTCTTCAAGGAACCGTAACAAAAAAAGCGGCCGAACGCACCGGCCTGGCTGAAGGTACACCCGTGAGCTTCCGGGCAGGCGACCAGCCATGCAATGCACTGAGCCTCAATGTAATGCACCCCGGAGAAGTAGCCGCCACCTGCGGCACATCGGGCGTCGTGTACGGCATCGTCGACCAGCCGGTTTTTGACAGCAAATCCAGGGTGAATGCCTTTGCCCATGTCAACTACGAACAGGCTTTCAACCGCATCGGGGTGCTGCTTTGCCTCAACGGGGCGGGCATACAGTACAGCTGGATAAAACACCAGGTGGCCAGGGGATCTCACACCTATGCCGATATGGAACGAATGGTGTCTACCGTGCCGGTCGGCTCCGAAGGCCTGTGTATGCTACCCTACGGAAACGGCGCCGAACGCATGCTCGATAACCGCAACCTCAACGCCCATGTTTATAATATACAGTTTAATCGCCATACGCGGGGACATCTCTACCGGGCAGCGCTCGAAGGCGTGGCATTTTCTTTCTCCTACGGCATTAATATTTTAAAGGAAATGGGGCTGAACGTAGACGTTATCCGGGTGGGCAACGACAATATGTTTCAGTCAAAAACTTTTTCGACGACCCTGGCCACCATGCTCGGCAGCCATATCGAGGTGGTTGATACCACCGGCGCTGTGGGCGCGGCAAAGGCTGCAGGGCTCGCTATCGGAGTTTACCGCAACCTGCAGGAAGCGCTTTCTAACATACAGCCCGCTATCATTCATGAGCCCCAACCCCAAAAAGGTATGTACGACCAGGCTTTTTCCCTCTGGCTTTCCTGCCTCGAGAAATCGCTGGACGAACAATCAGGCTCCGGCCCCGGTACCGATCAGCTCAAAAAAAGAAGCCGGCAACTGGAGACGGAACTCAAAACAAAAACCCGTGATCTGGCTTCTACTGCCCTTTTGTTAGTGGCCAAAAATGACCTGCTATCTGAACTTAAGCAAACACTCCAATCCGCCTCCGACGCCGATAGCCTAACCATACTCAAATCATCCTTGCGAAAATTAGTGTCGAAGGTAGATGCACACCTCAGCAGTACCGACGACTGGGCTGCCTTTGAAGAACACTTCAACCTGTTGCACAGCGATTTATTTATAAAAATAAAAACCGACCACCCTACCCTCTCAGTTCCCGAACTTAAAATGTGCGCCTACCTGATTATGGGCCTCAGCACCAAAGAAATAGCCCAGCGCCTCCACCTCTCTATGCGGGGCACCGAGACCGCGCGCTTTCGTCTCAGAAAGAAATTGGGTATCGAAGATGGACTAAGTATCTGCGAGTTTCTGGAGCGCTATCAATAATCTGACGTACTGTTGACGTAGTTTTTTCTTTCTGCTGGCGATATTTTGTAGTATGCCTTTCCTTCGCCGAAATCACCTTATTGCCTTTCTTTGTTCTGCTTATCAATGTATGCTTGAAATTTCTTTTTTAATTTAAAAAACGTACACAACAAAAGTTCATCGAAAAACCACCATTTTCAAATTGTGGTAACAATGAAACAGCGCGCTTTTCGAGCCTATCGTGATAGTCTTTCTGACCTAATGCCAAACTATGGCAGATTCCAGGTCAAGTCAGGTACAAATTTGGACAAAATTAACATAGTGGTATTCATGACTCCCCTCCCCCCCAATTAATCGTCATGAAAAGAATACTCGCTTAAGATAAACATCCATAAGCGTTTGGATATCATTTTGTTAACACTAATCACTAATGTATGAAGCGTAAACATTTATCTAAACTACGAGGGGTGCCCAACCTGCTGAAAACAGTGGGCATTTCATTTTTTTTCCTACTGGTGTTCGGCTCAAGCGCCTCCGCCCAGACCATGACTGTGAGCGGCAAGGTGACGGATGAGACCGGATTACCTTTGCCTGGTGTCAGTATCCTGGTATTAGGGACTACCACTGGAACCGTCACCGAGACCGATGGCAGCTATGAGCTGAGGGTAGAAAAAGGGGCGACACTCCAGTTCTCTTTTACCGGCTACAACTCTTATACGGTGGTCGTGGGCGACAACGGCAAGATTGACCACGCCATGGAACCCAGTACCACCGCACTTAGCGAAGTAGTCGTAACAGGTTATTCCACGCAGCGAAAGCGGGATATTACCGGTGCGGTGGCGGTAGTAGATGCCGACGAATTAAACGAATTGGCAGCTACCAGTTTCATCCAGAAACTGGAAGGCAGGGCTGCCGGCGTCACCGTATCTACCTCCGGCGAACCCGGCGAAGGTTCAGTTATCCGCATCCGGGGCATCAGCTCGTTCCAAAATAACGACCCGCTCTACGTTATTGACGGCGTGCCGGTTGAAGACTCGTACAGCACGAATTTTAACCCGAATGACATTGAGAGCATTCAGGTGTTAAAAGACGCTTCTTCCGCTTCCATTTACGGCTCCCGGGCCAACAACGGTGTTGTTATTGTAACAACCAAAAAAGGTAAGGCCGGCAAAACCAGGGTGACCTACGACGCTTATGTCGGCAGACAATCTCCGATTAATGAACCCGATTACCTGATTACCAATCCATTAGACTACTCCGATTATGTGTGGTCGAAGTATGAAAATGCGGGCAAGGTAGTTGACCCCTCCAACCCCTACGGCCAGGGCAGGGGCAAACTGCCTACCTATACGTTCCCGGCAGGTAATACGGCCGATGAATCGTCGTACAGCTATCCCGACAATATTATCGTCAAAGCTAATCCCGGCGGCACTTATTGGTTCGACGAGGTATTTGCGCCTTCTTATTTGACGGAACACAATATCGGCGTATCGGGCGGTAATGAAAACGGCCGCTATTACTTCTCGACCAGCTATACCGACAACAAGGGCACGATGCTCAACAACTACTTCAAGCGCATGTCGGTACGCGCCAACACCGAATTTAACGTCGGCAAACGCATCGTTTTGGGTGAAAACCTCCAGCTCTCCCGCATCAGGTCTTTGGGCAACGACGGCGTTAGCGGCGGCAACCAGGATGAGCAGGGCGTGATGACATGGGTAACACTGATGAACCCCCTCACTCCTGTTTACGATGTGGGCGGTAACTACGCCGGCGACAAGGCCCCCGGTATGAGTAACGGCAGCAACCCCCTTGCAGCGCTCACCAGGGCGAAAGACAACGTGGGCACCTTCCACCGCGTGCTCGGCAATACATACGCCGAATTGGCCATTATCGACGGCTTAAAAGCCCGCACCAGCTTCGGCGTTGACTACTACCAGAACCACACCGGCGGTTTCAACTTCCCGAACTTCGAAAACCGGGAGTTTTCTTCCTCCAACGGATGGGGTGAAGACTGGAGCACCGGCCTTACCTGGACCTGGACCAACACACTGGCCTACAATAAAAACTTCGGCTCTCACGCGCTTGGCGTAATGGTAGGCTACGAAGCCATCAAAGGCAATTACCGCAACATCGGCGGCAGCCTGGCCAACTACTTCTCTACCAATATCAATGGCTGGTACCTCAACACCGGCCTTGCAGATCCCGGCTCAAGGGTAGTGTATAGCGGCGGCTTTACGGCAGCCCTTGCCTCTGCTTTTGGCAAATTAGACTATGCCTTCAACGACAAGTACCTCATCAGCGCTACTATCCGCCGCGACGGCTCTTCCAATTTCGGCAATGAGAAATACGGCGTATTCCCCGCAATAAGTGTAGGTTGGCGCGTCAGCGGAGAATCTTTCATGAAAGAACTCGACTGGATCAGCGACCTCAAACTCCGCTTCGGATGGGGTGTTACCGGCAACCAGCGCGTGCCCGGCGGCAACGCCTTCGACCGCTTCGGCGGCGGCCCGTCTTCTACTTTCTACGATATTGCAGGGCAACAAAACACCGTAACGACCGGCTATGCCCTCACCAACAGAGGTAACGCCAATACGAAATGGGAAGAAAACGTATCGACCAACGCCGGTTTAGACCTGTCTATCCTCGACGGCAAATTTAACCTCGTAGTTGACGTATACAAGCGTACCGTAGACGGACTGCTCTTCCCGGCTGCTTTGCCAGGCACTGCAGGTACCGCAGCTCCCGCTTTCGTGAACATCGGCAAGATGGAAAACAAAGGTTTTGACATCGGCCTTGACTATAAAGCCAAAGTAAATGCCGACCTCAGCTTCGACTTAGGCCTCACCTTCTCCCGCTATCAAAACGAGATCATTTCGATCGACGGCAGCTCCGAGGCTTTCTTCTCCAGCGGCTTCGACTCTCGTATCGGCCTGGTCAATATCAACCAATTAGGCTACGCGATTTCCTCTTTCTACGGCTTCACTGCTGACGGCATCTTCCAATCTGACGCCGATGTGGAGGCTCATGCTGTTCAGGACGGCGCAGCCCCCGGCCGCCTCCGCTTCAAAGATATCGACGGCTTTGACGACGACGGCGTACGCACCGGTGCGCCTGACGGCAAAATCGACGACGCTGACAAAGGCGTTATCGGCAGCCCGCATCCCGACTTCGTCGGCGGCATCAACCTCGGCATCAATTTCAAAAACTTCGACGTCTCTATCTTCCTGTTTACCTCTGTCGGCAACGAGATCTTCCAGTACAACAAGCTATTTGACACTTTCGGTCTGTTTAACTCAAACGTCCGCAAGAGCGTGCTTACCGACTCCTGGAGCGAAACCAATACCGGCGGCAGCATTCCCAAACTCGATATCGACGATACGTTCAGCCAGGTGCCCAGCTCTTTCTATGTAGAGGATGCTTCCTACCTTCGGCTGAAGAACCTTTCGATCGGATATACCTTCCCGAAAGTCGGCAATGTATTCAGCAGCCTGAGACTTTACCTGCAAGCGCAAAACCTCTTTACTTTCACAGGCTACAGCGGTCTTGACCCCGCTCCGTCTAACTTTGGCGTACAAGATGGTTTGAATGCCGACCAGTGGAACGGTTTTGACTTCGGCAACTATCCGGCAAATAAAATCTGGATGTTTGGCTTGAATGCTGCTTTTTAATCCATTTAAAAAATCTAACGACTTATGAAAAATATCAAATTCATTGTACTTGGACTGGTCCTAATGGGGGCGATGATCGTCGCATGCAGCGATGATTTCCTCGAGGCGCCGCCGCAAGCCTCCCTCGACGAGGGAACGCTGGGCAACCAACAAGGCGTGGAGGCATCGCTCATTTCTGCTTATTCTATGCTCGATGGCTGGAATGACGACTGGGGCACTTTTAGTCCACCCTGGGGCGGCGCCGGCAGTAACTGGGTATGGGGCAGTGTGCCTTCAGACGAAGCCTACAAAGGCTCAGAACCCGGCGACCAACTTGAAATCCAGCAAGTGGAACTCTTCCAATGGGCGCCCGGCAACGTTTACCTGAACGTAAAATTCAGGGCGCTTTACGAAGGTATCGCTCGTGCAAACGCGACCATCAATTTGATGAAGAAATCGGAAAATATCCAGGAACAAGGTAGAATTGAAGGCGAAGCCCGGTTCCTTCGCGGGCACTACCATTTTGATGCCTGGAAAATATGGAAAAATGTTCCGTACTACAACGAGACCGACCAGGACTTCCGCAAACCCAATACCGAGGATATCGTACCTCGCATGATCGAAGACTTCCAGTTTGCTATCGATAACCTGCCCGAAACGCAAGGCGCCGTAGGTCGCGCTACCAAAGGCGCCGCACAGGCTTACCTCGGCAAGTTGTATCTCTATTCGGGCGACTATACCAAGGCGAAAGCTCAGTTTGATGCCGTAGTTAACAGCGGGAAATACGCTTTATTACCCTGTTTCCATGATGTATTTACCCAGGAAAACGAGAACGGCTCCGAAATGGTCTTCTCTATCCAGTCATCCGTCAATGACGGTACCTCTGAGGGGCAAAACGGCAACTTCGCCGACCGCCTCAGGTATCCCAACGGCGGCGGTACGTTCTCCTGCTGCGGCTTCCACCAGCCCTCACAAAACCTGGTGAACTCGCACAAGGTAGACGCCAACGGCTTGCCCCTGATCTCTACCTACAATAACGCCGACGCCGGCGCATCCGACCCGATCGACCCCCGCGTAGACTGGACGGTAGGACGCGACGACGTGCCATTCCTCACTTACGGCAACCACTCCCCCGCATGGATCCGTGCCAGGGCATGGGCAGGCCCCTACAGCGCCAAGAAGTTTATCCACGACCCGGGCGAAAACGCCGCCAGCAGCTGGAGCAACCAACAGCTCAGTACCATCAATGTGCCCATCATCCGCTATGCCGACGTACTGCTGATGCTTGCTGAATGCGAGGTAGAAATAGGTAGCCTCGAAAGGGCAAGAGAACTGGTCAACCTGGTACGCGCCCGGGCAGCCGGCTGCGCGCAAGGGCCCAGCGGCGGCGCTACCAACATCGACGACCCCGGCATCACCTGGGCCGTTTATCGCGTTGGCACCTACGACAACGCCTGGTCCGACAAGGACGCCGCCCGCTCCGCCGTGCGATTCGAACGCAAACTCGAACTCGCCCTTGAAGGCCATCGCTTCTTCGACCTGCGCCGCTGGGGTGTCGCTAAAGATTTGATCAACAACGAATACCTGGCCGTCGAAAAAACGAAACGCACCTACCTCGACGCTACTGGTGGATTTGAGGACAGGCATATCCTCTATCCCCTGCCCTCGGTACAAATCGAATTGAGCAAGGTAAACGGAGTCCCTCAACTGAGGCAAAACGACGGGTATTAATATTTTTAGTGAAAATACCCGATTCGTCTTTTTCATTTGCCAATCATAATCAGCAATATTTCAGGAGAAGCAGTTTTACGACTGCTTCTCCTCTCTAACCCCCAATCGGGTTGTATGATAAAAAATCTATACTTGTTATTTTTATCGGGAATGCTTTGGGCCGGCTGTAATCCTTCCCAAAACGCGGATGCGCCTGTGCGATTTACCAAAATGACAGCGCGGCAAACAGGCGTAGATTTTGTGAACAAGGTAGAAGACGGCGAACAATTCAATATTCTTACTTACCGCAATTTTTACAACGGCGGCGGCGTAGCCATCGGCGATATCAACAACGACGGCCTGGCGGATATCTATCTCACCGCCAATATGCAGCCCAACAAACTCTACCTCAACAAAGGCAACTGGCAATTTGAAGATATCACGGAAAAAGCGGGAGTGGCCGGCACAAAAAGCTGGAGCACCGGCGTGGCTATGGCAGACGTGAACGGCGACGGCCTGCTCGATATTTATGTGTGCAACTCCGGCGACGTGACCGGGGATAACAAGGAAAATGAGTTGTTCATCAATAACGGCAACCTCACTTTTACAGAAAAAGCCGCCGAATACAACCTGGCCGATAAAGGCTTTACCACCCATACCTCCTTTTTCGATTATGACGCCGATGGCGACCTCGATGCGTATATCCTGAATAACTCTTATAAAAACCCGGAAAGAATTGACCCGTTTAAAAGCACCCGTCTGCAGAAAGACTCCCTCGGCGGCGACAAACTCTTCAGAAACGACGGCAATCTTTTTACCAATATTACTGACGAAGCCGGCATCTATTCCAGCGCTATCGGCTTCGGCCTGGGCGTGTCGGTCAGCGACCTCAACGGTGATATGCTGCCCGATATTTACGTGAGCAACGACTTTTGGGAACGCGATTATTTGTACCTGAATAAGAACGGAAAATTCTCCGAAGAACTCACCTCTCGCACTTCCCTTTGTTCGGTTTCCAGCATGGGCGCCGACGTGGCCGACCTCAACAACGATACCTATTGCGACGTATTCAGCACCGATATGCTGGCCGCCGACAACTACCGCCTCAAAGCCATGACGATGTTCGACCCCTATCACCTGGAAGACTACAAATACCGGGCGGACTACCACTACCAGATCCTCCAAAACTGCTTGCAACTCAACAACGGCAAGGCCCAATTTCAGGAACTGTCCAACCTCTCCGGCGTTTCGGCCACCGACTGGAGCTGGGGGGCGCTCATTTTCGATTTTGACAATAATGGCTGGAAGGACATTTTTGTGTCTAACGCGCTCTACAAAGAAATCATGTACCTCGATTTTACCAATTTTGTGAACGATAAAGAGGAGGTAAAAAAGATTGTGGCTGAAAAAGGCAAATTTGACTGGCGGGATTTTGCCAAGTATCTCCCCTCTAACCCGCTGCCCAATTATGCCTTCATAAACCAATTGAGCGACAAAACCGGCAAAAACAACTCGTCCATACCCACTTTTCAAAACAAAGCAAAAGAACTCGGCCTGGGTGAACCAGGCTTTTCAAACGGCGCCGCCTACGGCGACCTCGACAACGACGGCGACCTCGACCTCGTGGTGAACAACGTGAATATGCCCTGCTTTATCTACCGCAACGAAACCAACGAGCAATCAGGCTCGCATTATTTGAAAATAAAATTTGAAGGCGAGGGCAAAAACAAATTCGGCGTCGGCGCAAAAGTGGAAATATGGGCAAACGACCAACGACAAGTCTTACAACACTTTCCACAACGGGGATTCCAAAGCAGCGTCGAACCGGGCCTGTTGTTCGGGCTGGGTAAAGCGACTAAAATCGATAAACTCGAAATCATCTGGCCCGACTTGCGAAAGCAGGTACTACATAATATCCCTGCCGACCAAACCCTGATAATTAAACAAGCCGAAGCGACGGAAAAATTTGCGCCGGCTATACCCACATCCGAGCCCCTTTTCAGCGATGCTACGGCTGAATGGCTACGCGGAAACACACGCCACAGAGAGAATCGCTTTAACGACTTCGACCACGAACGCCTGCTACCGAGAATGCTCTCCACCGAGAGTCCGAAAATCATACGGGGCGACCTCAACGGCGACGGGCTGGAAGACTTTGTCCTCACCGGCGCTGCCGGCGACGGCGCCAAGTTGTTTTTTCAAAAAAACGGCCGCTGGGAGGCAGTGGCCAATTGGCAGCCGGAAGAAGATAAAGCAAAAGAAACTACCTGCGGCGCCATCTTCGACGCCGACGGCGACGGCGATAACGACCTCATACTGGGCGCCGGCAGCAACGAGTTTCAACGGGGCTTCGACTACTACAAACTACTCTACTACGACAACGACGGCAAGGGCAATCTTACAAATATCCCGCAGAAAACGCCCCCCGCACAGGGCATGGTGTCCTGCATCGCCACCGGCGATATCGACCTCGACGGCGACCTCGATCTGTTTATCGGCGGTAGAGCCGTGCCCGGCAATTACGGCCTGATGCCCCGCAGCTTCCTCCTCCTCAATGAAGGCTATGGCCGCTGGGTGGACGTGACGCGGCAGGAACTCGGCAACTGCGGAATGGTCACTGACGCGCTTTTCAACGATACCGACGGTGACGGCGACCAGGATCTGCTCATAGTAGGCGACTGGCTGCCCGTGCTGCATTTCGAAAACCAATACGGCCGTTTCGTTTTTTCTAAAAAACAAACCCAAACCCCATTTTCCGGCTGGTGGACCTGCATCGAACCCGCCGACCTCGACGCCGACGGCGACATGGATTTCGTGGTCGGCAACTGGGGGCTGAATACCAAATTCAAAGCTTCCAAAGAGCGCCCCATGTCTATGTTCGTCAAGGATTTCGACAACAACCAAAAAAGCGATATCGTAATCAACTGGTATCCCCCCCTGGATGACAGCCCCCACCCTTTCGCCGGTAAACTCGACATGACCGCACAGGTGCCCTCATTGAAAAAGAAAGCGCTGAAATTTGAAGACTACGCGCACCTGACTTACGAAACCATGTTTGACGAAACTCAGCGAAAAGGCGCCGTGTCGCACAATGCCAACTGGCTGCAAAGCGCCGTCGTATGGAATGACAAGGGTGTTTTTCGCCTCGAGGCATTGCCCCCGGAAGCTCAAGTCGCCCCGGTTTTCGGCATCGCTATCGAAGACTTCAATGGTGACGATGTGAAAGACATTTGGCTAGGCGGCAACTTCTACGGATTAAAACCGGAAGTAGGGCGGCATGACTCCAGTAAGGGCGTCTTCTTACAAGGCAACAACAATGGCGCCTTTACCTACCTCCCTCCTTCCGAATCAGGCATCTATTTGCCTGGCGAGGTACGGGATGCGGCAGTATTTAAAACAAAAAACCATACGGGTATTTTGGTAGCGAGAAACGATGCGGAGGTGGTATTTTACCGGCTCTTGAAAACTGATATGTGACTTTTTTGTAGCTGTTTAGCTGAAATGCTTAACTGTACCTTGTCATACGGCACTTTTTTTAACGCAAGGTTCGCAAAGGATTCGCAAAGCCCGCTAAGTGGCTGATATCACAATTAATAAATGGCGCCCTTTGCGTTTTCATTGCGCCCTTTGCATTAAAAAACGACCTTTAATTCTACTTTGTCACTTTTAAATTTTGCATGAAATACGTGTACACATTTCGCCCCGCTGGGGCTATAATACACTTTGCGCATGATTTTTCTACCAATATTTACGCCCCTTTGGGGCTTTTGGGGCATCTTTAAAGGCCCGGAGGGCCGAAATATTGTTAGAACCAGTAACAATAAGATCTCAAAAGCTCCGGAGGAGCGTAATGTGAGGTATGCCTGGTTTAAAGTGACAAAGTAGAATTAAATAGGGGCGTAAACCATTTTGTCGCATATTAGAAATGCTAATGTCATGAAAGTCTATTGCTTATTGGGTTCACATAACGTTGCATCCTGGCAATTTGATGCAG
>JABWBR010000092.1 GCA_013360405.1 Saprospiraceae bacterium | reverse complement strand
TGGGAATTCTACAAAGATATCGTTCCTCCGGAACGGCTACAATATGGGCGTGTTGATTCTTGTGGAGGTTTTGTGCGACAATTTGGTTTGCGCCCATTAAATAGTTACAATTATTTAATAAATATGCACGGCACGAAATTTATACTTCTCGGGGTATCTATAGTTTTCCTTTTTGTTGCCTGCGGCAAAAAGGAAAAAACCTTGTTCCAGCAACTAGATCCCGCTGAAACCGGCATCGACTTTGCGAATCAAATTACCGAAAACGACACCTTCAACATTCTCTCTTACGAGTACATCTACAACGGTGGCGGTGTCGGCGTCGGCGACTTCAATAACGACGGCCTGCAAGATCTGTTTTTTACCGGCAATATGGTGGGCAATAAACTCTATCTGAATAAAGGCAATTTCAAGTTCGAAGACGTGACCGAAGCCGCCGGGGTTTCAGCCCTCGAGCGCTGGAATACCGGAGTAGCCGTGGTTGACATTAACAACGACGGCTGGCTCGATCTCTATGTTTGCGCTTCTACGCATACGCCGGGCAGCCGCCGGGCTAATTCCCTGTTCATCAACAACAAGCAAAAGGGGCTGCCCACCTTTTCTGAACAAGCCGAAGCATACAACCTTGCAGACACCACCCACACCACCAACGCCGCTTTCTTCGACTACGACAATGACGGCGATCTCGACTGCTACCTCCTCATCAACCAGATGGACAAAAACGCCATCCCCAACCGCTACCGCAACAAAATCACCGACGGCACTTCGCACCGCACCGATAAGTTGCTTCGCAACAACCCAGGGCCGGATAACCACCCCGTATTTACCGATGTATCTAAGGAAGCCGGTATCACTATCGAAGGTTTCGGTTTGGGCGTCAATATCTGCGATATCAACCGGGACGGCTGGAAAGACGTCTACGTCACCAACGACTATCTGACAAATGACCTGTTTTGGATAAACAACGGCTCAAAAACAGCCCCACCGTCGCCGATCACCTTCACCGACCAGGCTCCCGCGCTGTTTAATCACACCTGCCACTCCGCCATGGGCAACGACGTAGTTGACCTCAACAACGATGCCCTGGCCGACATCGTGGCGGTGGATATGCTGCCCGAAGACAACCTGCGCAGAAAGACTATGCTGCCACCAAACAATTACAACACATACCTCAACAATGAAAAGTTTGGTTATCAATATCAATATGTTCGGAATATTTTACAGGTTAATCAGGGGAGTTCCTTTGCTGCACCCCCCGCAGTGAAGGATACTCCCCTGCCACACTTCAGCGAAACGGCCATGCTCGCCGGTATTTCCTCGACAGATTGGAGTTGGACTCCCCTCGTAGCCGACTTTGACAGCGACGGCTACCGCGATATCATCATTACCAACGGCTTTCCCAACGATGTGACCGATCGCGACTTTATCGACTTTAACTCCGAAAAAGGGAGTTTTCTTACCAAAGACCAGCTTTTAAAAGAGATTCCTTCGGTAAAAATTAAAAACTACGCGTATCGAAATACGCCCCCCCCTTCCACCGGGAAGGCTACCCCGTCTTCCATCCCCGTTTTCGAAAACGTAACCCAACAGTGGGGCATCACGTTACCCAGCTTTTCCAACGGCGCAGCTTACGCCGACCTCGATAACGACGGCGACCTCGATTATGTGGTAAACAATATCAACGACGCCGCTTTTGTATTCAAAAACACGCTCGTCGAAACCCGTCCGGATAGCACCCACTGGCTGAAAATTAAGTTTGAAGGCGGTGATTTAAACCGAAATGGTTTAGGCGCTTCCGTACAGATTTTTTATTCAAAAAACCAAAATCAATTTTGGGAAAACACCCCATACCGGGGTTATCTTTCTTCCATAGAAAGTGGCGCTTATTTCGGATTGGGCAACGTGGCTAACCTCGATAGCGTTGTCGTCACCTGGCAGTCGGAGCAACCCGATGCCCCCGCCAAAATACAAGTGCTCACCAACGTGCCTGCTAACCAGGTATTGACACTCGACATCAAAAACGCCGCTCCCCGCCAACTATATCCCGTCAATTACGAAGCGCCTGTTTTTGTAGAATCCACCCAACTCCGTTTCACCCACCCGGAAAGCGATTATATTGATTTTAACGTGCAGCGCCTGCTGATGCACAAACTTTCTCAATACGGCCCCGGCATGGCCGTGTCGGATGTAAACGCCGACGGGCTGGACGACTTCTACGTAAGCGGCTCGCACTTCAATAAGGGTAGTTTTTTTATTCAAAAACCCGACGGCCATTTTGAACAAAAAGACCTGCTGCCCGGCCCCGACGGCGATTTAAAAAGGGAGGAAGAACTAGGCGTCCTTTTCTTCGATGCGGACAACGACGGCGATCAGGATCTATACCTCGCCAGCGGCGGCTACGAATTCCCGATCAACGACGCCTGCTATCAGGATCGCCTGTTTATAAATGAAAAAGGGCGGTTTGTGCCGGCGCCGGATGCCTTGCCTCGCTTCCTTTCCAGCAGTTCCTGCGTGAAAGCCGCCGACTACGACCGCGACGGCGACCTCGACCTGTTTGTGGGCGGGCGCGTGCTGCCCTACGAATACCCCAAACCTGTGAGCAGTTATATACTCCGCAACGACTCCCCCAAAGGAGCGGGGCCTAAATTCACCCTCGCCAACAAAGAAGTCGCCCCCGCCCTCGACGATATCGGACTCATCTGCGATGCCCTCTGGACCGACTACGACAACGATGGCTGGCAAGATCTGCTCCTGGCAGGCGAATGGATGCCCTTGTTATTTTTAAAAAACAATAAGGGTAAGCTCGGCATACCCGAATCCCCCATCTCCAACCACCCAACTCCCCCGATTGGCTGGTGGAATTCTCTGGTCGCCGCCGATTTCGACCTCGACGGCGACATAGACTACGCGGCTGGAAATCTCGGCTTGAACACCCTCCTGAAAGCCACTGACGAACGCCCCATTGCCGTCTATGCCGCTGATTTTGACGCCAATAGCACCGACTTGGAGAATCCGGCCGCCAGCATGAATACAAGCGCCGGATACGATTTGCTTCCCGCCGTTTGGTTTCCCGACGCTAAAGGCAACCCGACCGAATTTCCGTTTTTCGGCAGATCGGATATGGACAAGCAGTTAGTAAAAGTGAAAAAGCTTTACCTCTATCATAGGGAATTCGGCATAACGCCCATGCAAGCCGTTTTGAAAAACTTTCCGGATACAAAGTCGATCGCTCTGAAAGCCAACTACCTGAAAACGAGCTATCTGGAAAACCTGGGCAACGGAAAATTTGCGCTCAGCGAACTGCCCCTGCAAGCCCAGATCGCCCCGGTTTACGGGATGATTGCGGGCGACTTCAACGGCGACGCTTTTCCTGACCTAATGCTCACCGGCAACGATTATGGCACCGAGGTAGGCATGGGCCGCTACGATGCGCTGAAGGGGCTGCTGCTTGTGGGCGATGGAAAAGGGAATTTCAGCCCGCTATCCATGCAACAGAGCGGTATCAGCATCCCGGGCGACGGCAAAAGTATGATAGAACTGGCAGGCGCCGGCGGCGAGCATATAGTCGTTGCCGGGCAAAACCGGGGCCCCCTGAAGATTTTCAAAAAAGTAAGCCCCAATGGCCGACAACTATCAATAAAACCGTTGGACTGTGCCGCCATTGTCCGCCTAAAAGATGGCCGCACCTACCGGGTGGAATTGCCTTACGGCCATTCCTTCCTTTCGCAATCGGCCCGCCGGCTCTGGCTGCCGGAGCAGGCTGCGGAAGCAGAGGTGATAGATTTTTTGGGTAAACGTGCTAAGTTTTCATTTTAATAACTCATACATCAATGAAAAAGATAATACTGTCATTTTGCGCTATTCTTGTGCTCAGTTGTTCCCTCGGGGCGCAAGGGTTTAAATTCCCTTATCAAAACCCCGCTCTGCCGCTTGACAAGCGGATTGACGACCTGGTTTCCCGCATGACGATGGAGGAAAAAGCCAGCCAACTCATGTACAAATCCCCTGCCGTCGAACGGCTCGACGTGCCCGCCTACAACTGGTGGAACGAATGTCTGCACGGCGTTGCCCGCAACGGCCGGGCTACCATTTTCCCGCAAGCCATCGGTATGGCTGCCGCTTTCGATACCGAAATGATGCAGCGCATCGGCGATGCCATCGCCGACGAAGCCAGAGCCAAATACAATGTGTCGGTAAAGAACGGTTATCGCGGTCAATACCAAGGGCTTACCTTCTGGACGCCCAATATCAATATCTTCCGCGATCCACGCTGGGGCCGCGGACAAGAGACCTACGGCGAAGACCCCTACCTGACCTCCCGCATCGGCGTCGCCTTTGTGAAAGGCTTACAGGGCGACCACCCCACCTACCTCAAATCGGCGGCCATGGCCAAACACTACGCCGTGCACAGCGGCCCCGAAAAACTGCGCCACGAATTCGACGCCAAGGTGAGCATGAAAGACCTTTGGGAAACCTACCTGCCTGCTTTTGAAGCATTGGTGACGGAAGCAAAAGTAGAAGGCGTGATGGGCGCCTACAACCGCACCAACGGCGACCCCTGCTGCGCCCACCCCTACCTGATGCAGGAAGTACTGCGCAAGCGTTGGGGATTTAAGGGTTACTTCGTATCCGACTGCTGGGCGCTCGTTGATTTTTTTGCCGGCCACAAAATCGTACCCGATGCTCCCTCTGCTGCGGCCCTGGCCCTCAACACGGGTTGCAACCTCAACTGCGGCAGCACGTATCCGCAACTGCCCGCTGCAATTTCCCAGGATCTCACCAGCGAGCAAATGCTCGACGCCAACCTGCGGCAATTGTTGCCCACCCGTTTCAAATTGGGCTTGTTTGACCCACTTGGCACAACGCCGTTCGATCAAATCGGCACAGAAGTGATCGCCTGCGAAAAGCACATCAATTTGAGCCGCGAGGCCGCCGTTAAGTCTATCGTTTTATTAAAAAATAAAAACAATACCCTGCCCCTCAACAAAGAACTCGCAAGTCTTTTTGTGACCGGTCCCACGGCTGCCCATATCCAGGCTTTACTCGCCAATTACTACGGGCAAAGCAACGATCTGCGCACCATCCTGGAAGGCGTGATGGGCAAAGTGAGCCCACAGACATCCGTGCATTACAGTCAGGGCGCCTTGCTCGACGAAGCCAACCGCAACCCGGTAGACTGGTTTAGCGGCGAAGCAGGCGCCGCCGAGGTCACCATTGCCTGTCTCGGCTTGTCGCAACTTATTGAAGGCGAAGAGGGTGAGGCCATTGCCAGCCGCCACCTCGGCGACCGCGAAGACATTGCTTTGCCGCAAAATCAGGTAGATTTTTTAAAAAAAATAAGGGCTAACGCCAAAAAGCTCATCGTGGTAATAACCGGCGGTAGCGCCATTGCCTGCCCCGAGGTATTCGACATGGCCGATGCGCTACTATTCGTGTGGTATCCCGGCGAACAAGGCGGGAATGCCGTGGCCGATATCATTTTTGGCGACGCCGTACCCTCCGGCCGCCTGCCCGTCACCTTCCCCATGTCGGTCAAGGACCTCCCGCCTTTTGAGGACTATGCGATGAAAAATCGCACCTACCGCTATGCCGAAAAGACGCCTCTATTCCCGTTTGGCTTTGGCTTGAGCTACACGAATTTTACATACAGCAATCTCAAACTCAGCAAATCGAAAATCGGCACGAACGAAACCCTTACGGTAGAAGCGACCGTCACGAATACCGGCAAGGTTCGTGCCGACGAAGTAATACAGCTTTATCTGACCGACGTGGTGGCATCGGTTGCCGTACCCAAATATTCCCTCAAAGGTTTTCAAAGAGTATCACTATGGCCGGGCGCGTCAAAAACGATTAGCTTCGCGGTCACCCCCGACATGCTGAAATTGGTAAACGAAAAAGGAGAAAAAGTACTGGAAAAAGGAGAGTTTAAGATATTTGTCGGCGGTTCGCTGCCCTCTCCACGGAGTTTAGAACTGGGAGCGGCACAATACCTGGAAGGCAAAATAAACGTGGAGTAACGGCGGGCTTTACGTCCGCCGCGTTCATACAAACGCCAAATTGACTATGTATCTACTTGGTTACGACATCGGTTCATCGTCCATCAAGGCAGCGCTCGTGAGGGCAGATACCGGCGAGAAAGTAGGTTCGGTGCAATCACCTGAAACGGAGATGGACATACTCGCCCCGGCGCCAAGCTGGGCAGAGCAACATCCGGAGACCTGGTGGAGCAATCTTTGCCTGGCTACCAAAAAATTGTTGCAAACCACTTCGGTACAACCCGATAGCATCTGCGGCATAGGCATCGCCTATCAGATGCACGGGTTGGTGTTGGTGGACAAAAACGGTAAGGTGCTCCGTCCTTCCATCATCTGGTGCGACGGGCGGGCGGTAGAAATCGGCAACCAGGCATCCGATAAGATAGGCCATGATCGCTGTCTATCGCACCTGCTCAACCTACCGGGCAACTTCACGGCCTCCAAGCTGAGTTGGGTAAAAGAAAACGAACCCGGTATTTATGACCAAATACACCACATCATGCTGCCCGGCGACTATATCGCCATGCGGCTCACCGGCGAAACCCTTACCACGCCAAGCGGCTTGTCGGAAGGCATCTTGTGGGACTTCAAAAAGGACAGCGTGGCCGACCTGGTACTCGACTACTTCGGTTTCGACAAAAACCTGCTGCCGGCCGTAGTGCCCACGTTTTCGCTACAAGGCGCGCTAACCCAAGCTGCTGCTGAGGCCACCGGGTTGAAAGCGGGCATCCCCGTAGCCTACCGGGCCGGCGACCAGCCCAACAATGCCATGAGCCTCAACGTGCTGGAACCGGGAGAGATTGCTGCCACAGGCGGCACATCGGGCGTGGTCTACGGCGTAGTGAACAGCCCCGTTTTTGATCCCCAATCGAGGGTCAACAGTTTTGCCCACGTCAACCACACGAAAAACGAGCCCCGCATCGGGATTTTGCTCTGCATCAACGGCGCCGGCAGCCAATACGCCTGGGTGAAAAAAAACCTCGCCGGCAGCGGTTCGTCATACGACGAAATGGAGAAATCGGCTTCGAAAGTCGGCGCCGGCTCTGACGGACTGTGCATATTGCCTTTCGGCAATGGCGCCGAGCGAATGTTGGGCAACCAAAATATCGGTTCCAAAATCATCAACCTGCATTTTAACCAACACACAAAGGCACACCTGTACCGGGCTGCGCTGGAGGGCATCGCCTTTTCTTTTGTGTATGGAATGGACATCCTGAAAAATATGGGCCTGAATGTACAGGTTATGCGGGTAGGAAATGACAACCTGTTTCAGTCCGCCATTTTTTCAAGCACCATATCCAACCTCATCGGTAGCCGCATCGAACTGGTAGAAACCACGGGCGCCGTCGGCGCTGCGAAGGCGGCGGGAGTGGCCACGGGCTTTTTCAGCTCCGTCCATGAGGCGATGAAAGAAGTAAAGGTGGTAAAAGTATACGAACCTACTAATATGAACGGCGTCTATTCAGCCGCTTACCGGGCATGGGAGGAGGAATTGGAGGAAGCGCTTTCTTGATACAGGTTATTTACCACTAAGGCACTAAGAGCACGAAGTACCACTAAGTACTGCTCTAACATTTTGAAAAGCGTTGTTTTTTACTTAGCTTAAAAAAAATAAAAATCAACACATTATGTCAAATAAACAATACTTCAATACCGTCGGCAAAATCCCTTTTGAGGGTATAAAAAGCGACAACCCGCTGGCTTTTCGCTGGTACGACGAAAACCGCATAGTCGGCGGCAAAACGATGAAAGAACACTTTCGGTTTGCCGTTTGCTGGTGGCACACGCTATGCGGAACGGGCGGCGATCCATTCGGCCCAGGCACCAAAAACTTCCCCTGGGCGCAATCAGCCGACCCCATCCAGCAAGCCAAAGACAAAATGGACGCCGGCTTTGAGTTTATCACCAAGCTGGGCATACCTTATTATTGCTTCCACGATTACGACTTTGTGGCTGAAGGCCCTACATTGGCAGAAAGCGCCAAACGCCTCGAAACCATCACCGATTACGCCCTTCAAAAGCAAAAAGAAACGGGCGTAAAGCTGCTTTGGGGTACTGCCAACCTCTTCAGCAACCCCCGCTATATGAACGGCGCCGCCACCAACCCCGACTTTGAGGTAGTGGCCTACGCCGGCGCCCAGGTTAAAAACGCCCTCGACGCTACCATCAAGCTCGGCGGCGAAAACTACGTGTTCTGGGGCGGCCGGGAAGGCTATATGTCCCTGCTCAACACCGACATGAAACGCGAGCTCGACCACCTCGCCCGTTTTCTACACGCCGCGAAGGACTACGCCCGCAGCCAGGGGTTCAAAGGCACGTTTTTCATAGAGCCCAAGCCCATGGAGCCAAGCAAACACCAATACGACTTCGACGCGGCAACTTGTATCGGTTTCCTGCGGGAATACGGCCTGCAGGACGACTTCAAGCTCAACCTCGAATTCAACCACGCCACCCTGGCCCAACACACCATGCAGCACGAAATGCAGGTGGCTGCCAATGCCGGCATGCTCGGCAGCCTCGACGCCAACCGCGGCGACTACCAAAACGGCTGGGATACCGACCAGTTTCCAGTCGACTTATACGAGCTCACCGAAGCCATGCTGGTATTCCTGCAAGCCGGCGGCCTGCAAGGCGGCGGCATCAACTTCGACGCCAAAACCCGCCGCAACTCCACTGACCTCGAAGACATCTTCTACGCCCATATCGGCGGTATGGACGCCTTTGCACGGGCACTGGTAACCGCCCAGGCCATCCTGGAGAAATCGGAATACCCACAACTCCGCAAAGACCGCTACGCCTCCTTCGACTCGGGCAAAGGCAAAGATTTTGAAGACGGCAAGCTGTCGCTGACCGACCTCGCGGGTATTGCTCACGCCTCCCCCGAGCCACAACAACGCAGCGGGCGGCAGGAGTATTTTGAGAATATTTTGAATAGGTATATTTGATGGTTGCGAGGGTATAGCTGATATTTCGTTTTACTACTTTGAAAGCCGGTATTAGAAACTACTGGCTTTCAAGCCTTTAATTTTAGATCAAAAAACTGTATTTTTGTATGAAAATATAAAAAATGGTAGTAGAGTATAACTCTGTTTACGACGAACTGGCCCAGTTTCTGGCAAGCCTTTCCCCACGCAAAGTATTGGCCTATAAAGCCTCTCCTAAATCTCACATGAGGGTAAACGAGTTACTTGAAAAAAACAAGACGACGGGACTAACAGAAGAAGAAGAAAAAGAAATGGAGCGGTACATGACCGTTGAGCACATTGTAAGATTAGCCAAAGCCAATGCTCTTCAAAGGCTTGATAGCGAATGAGTTCGTATATCTCTCCAGCTATCAGCAAGTTGGTTATCTCCAGATCCGGGTATGGTTGCGAATATTGCAGGGTACCGGAGTATCTATCTGCATTTAGCTATCATATCGAACATATCATCGGAGTACAGCATGGGGGTTCTAGCGAACACAGCAATCTTGCCTATTGCTGCTTTGATGATCAATAAAATAAAATCATGAAAAAACTTACCCTAATAATCGCCGCCTTTATAGTGTTCAGCAGCCACGACATGTTCCTGAAAATGAACACTTTTTTCCTCCAGCCCAATACCATTGCTAGCTTGCTATTATACAACGGCACCTTTGACAACAGCGAAAACGCCGTAGCCCGCAAGCGAATGCAGGATGTGAGTCTGGTTGGCAACGGGGCGCGAATACACCCCGACAGCAGCCAGTGGACGGAGGTTGACAGCGCGGCGGTGCTCAATTTCAAAACAGGAGAAGCCGGCACCTGGGTCGCCGGGCTTTCCACGCATCCCAACAATATCGCGCTGAGCGCCAAAGACTTCAACGAATACCTCGAACACGACGGCGTACTCGATATGATCGAATGGCGCAAACAAAACAACGCCCTCGACAAAGACGCCGTGGAGAAATATTCCAAACACGTAAAAGCGATTTTCCAGGTGGGCGATAAAAAAACCGAGGACTGGAAAACGGCGCTCGGCTACCCTATCGAGTTTGTACCGCTAAGCAATCCCTACGATCTATCGGTGGGCAAAACCCTGAAAGTCAAACTGCTGCGCGACGGAAAGGCTTTACCTGATCAACTGGTCTACGCCGGGTTTTCGGCCGAAGGCCACAGCCACGACCACCACGAAGCAAAAGGAGAGCACCAACACGACGACACCCAACTGCACACCGACGCCAATGGCGAGGTTTCGCTAACGATTGACCACGAAGGGCAGTGGTTTCTGCGCACTATTCACATGACCCAATCATCTGAACCCGGGTTAACCCACGAATCCAATTGGGCTACGCTGACTTTTGAGGTGGGGCATGGGCATACGCACAGTCATGGCCTTCCGGGTTATGTGTATTGGGTGGCGGGCTTGCTGATTTTGGCAGGGGTGTTTTACTTTTTTCGCCGGAAGTAACAATGAGATGGCTTAGTGCTGAGTGCTGACTGCTAATTGCTAACTACATTTTTACTATTTTGCACCCCGATTCCTAATCCAAATAATACCTATGCAAGCGGAGACCGTGCTCGTCATTGGAGCGAATGGACAAATAGGCACCGTATTGGCGCAAGCCCTGCGCGGGGTGTATGGAGAAAACAACGTGATTGCCAGTGATTTGAGGCCGCCCGCCGAAGATCAGGGCCTTTTTGAAATACTAGATGTGCTCGACGGGGCCCGCCTGCTCGACATCGTGCAGCGCTACAAGGTGAGCCAGATTTACCACCTGGCGGCTATCCTCTCGGCCAAAGGCGAACAAGACCCCAAGCGCGCCTGGGAGATCAATATGAGCAGTCTGTTTAACGTGCTCGAAATTGCAAAAGACTACAAGCTGCGGGTATTTTTCCCCAGCTCTATTGCCGTGTACGGCGCGCATACGCCGCGTGAGCATACGCCGCAGTTTACGATCCGCGAACCGTCGACGGTGTACGGCATCAGCAAGGTAGCCGGCGAAAACTGGTGCAATTATTATTACATGCGCTACTGTCTCGATGTGCGCTCGATCCGCTACCCCGGCATCATCGGCTATCAATCGCTGCCTGGCGGCGGCACTACCGACTACGCCGTGGATATTTACCATAAGGCTGTGCTTGGCCAGCCCTTCGAGTGTTTTCTCAGCGCCGATACGATGCTACCGATGCTGTATATGGACGATGCCATCCGCGCTACGTTGGAGTTGATGTTTACCAACCCCGACAAAATACAGGTGCGCACCAGCTATAACCTGGCCGGTATGAGTTTTACGCCCGCAGAGATTGCAGCCTCTATCCAAAAGCATATCCCCGATTTCTCAATCAGCTACAATCCCGATTTCCGGCAAGCTATCGCTGATTCCTGGCCGCAAAGCATCGATGACTCGAAAGCCCGGGAGGAATGGGGCTGGAAACCGAATTTCGACCTGGAAGGCATGACGGAGGATATGTTGATGCATCTCCGGGCACAATACCGGGTTTAATGTTTGATGTTTGATGTTTAATTATTAATTACTTATATGTTATAAAAATCATTAAACATTAAACATTAAACATTAAACATTCAACATCCAACATCTTACTCGATTCTCCCAAGGAAGTCCCGGATATACCCCACCATCACATTCAGGCTTTTGTCAAAATGGCGGTTATTATTGATAATGATATCCGCTTCGTCCATATAGGGTTGGATATATTTTTCGAAAGTGGGTAACACGTGGTATTGGTAGCGGTACAGCACATCTTCCAGGGGGTAATTGCGTTCTTCTTTATCGCGTTTGATGCGCCGGATGACCTTCAGGTTTTCCTTAGCGTGGAGGAACACCTTGAGGTCGAGCATTTCCCTGACTTTTTTGAAGTGAAAAACAAAAATGCCTTCTACGATAAGTACCGGGGCCGGATTAAATACCAGCGTGTGGGGTTTGGCATCCTGGTTATTAAAAGTGTATTCAAGACGTTCTACCGGGCGGCCTTCCATCAGACTGTGAATATCTTCGATAAATGCTTTTTTATCAATTGACTTGGGGCGGTCGAAATTGTACACGCCCTGGTCGTCGCGGCGTTGCACATCGCGGGGTTTATAATAGTCGTCCTGGGAAAGGATACAAAGCTCTTCCAGCGTGAAATGATTTCTCAACTGACGGATAAAGGTTGTTTTCCCTGATCCGCTGCCCCCGGTGATGCCGATAATAAAAGGTTTTGTAGCGTGCATGTGTGCTGGTCTTCGCTTGAGTTCGGACAAAATTAACATTGCCCGCTTATTTGTATGCCCTTGGCCGGGTAAAATTCCGAAAAAAGCTATGTCGGCGGAACCGGTTTCACCTTAAATCCATCCTTTTTGAGTAGGCGCAACAAGCCCTTGCCTCCGCCGAGGTGGGCAGCTCCGACGGCGCAAAAAACGGTCTGGCTGCGCAGCAACCCGCTCAGGCTGCGGGCCATATGCTCGTTTCGCTGTAATAGCAAGGTTTTGCGAATTTTGCCGGCGCCCTGTCGCGCGCTTTGGTAGAGCCGGTCGATTTCTTCCGCTTCGTACAGTGCAGCCATACGCATCGCCTGCCGGCGATGGCGCGGCCAGCGGCTGCCCACTTCGAGCAGTTGTCCCACCTGGAAAGTACTGTTGAGCTGACGAAGGAAATCAAATTGTGCATCGACCGTTTCGAGGCCGAGGAGTTCCTTACCCTGCATTTTGGCGTAATCCCACAGACTTTCGTCGAGGGAAGCCGGATAATCGCGGGCGAGGAGGGCCTCGTCAATTAGCTGGAGGATGAGGACCGGTGGCAGGTAGTCGCAGGATTCAATGTCAATGCCGGCGCCTTTTCGCAATTGTCGTCGCAGCTTTTGAAATTTGCGTACGGGCAGCAGCCGGTGAAGGGGTTCCACCGCAGGCAGCGCCCGGGGTAAAGATTTTAATTGCTCAATCTGGATTTCGGCGGCGAAGACCTCGCAGGTTTCCACTTTTTGAATGACCTGCTGCCAGCGGTTGAAAGCGCGCCGGTCTCTGACGTGCATCGTGCCCATCAAATAAGACGTGCCGGGGCAATCCGGACCTTCGATTGACCACAACACAGAATTGCGCGAGCTTGTACGTGTTGTCACCGTACACTCCGTATTTGATCTGCGACAAATACACTAAGGCGCCTAGTCATACTTATAAGGCAGCACTTTGCTGTCTTTCACAGTAGAAAGCGTCATAAGCGTTTTGAGGCGCTCGATTTCTTCGATTTGCGAAAGTGTTTTGAACAACAGTTGTTCGTAGGTAGGTATATCCTTACAAACGATTTTGATCAGGAAATCAGCCTCGCCCGTGATGATATAGCATTCCGCGATTTCATCGATTTCTTTGATCTTGTCGAGAAAGTTGTTGAGGGCGTTTTCCTTTTGCCAGGCCAGAGAGACCAGCACAAAAGTTTTCACATTGAGCCCGATGCTCTGCGGGTTAACTTTAGCGTGGTAGCTTTCTATAATATTAGACTGCTCGAGTTTCTTCACCCGCTCAAGCGTCGGTGCAGGTGAAAGTCCAATCTTTTTCGACAGATCGAGATTCGTGATCTTGCTGTTGTCTTGCAGGATTCTCAAGATCTTGAGGTCTATCTTGTCAAGTTTGTCCGACATGTTTACTTCAATTATGTGGATAAATCGATATTCAGCCTGTAAGTTATTGACTTGTAAAACAAAATACAAGAAATCTACCTGTTAACCTATTGAAATTTTTTTTCTTTTTTAACTTACAAAATCATTTATAATAAAATTCGGGGTATAAAGAAGCAAATGCCGGCGCCCCGGGAGGCGTCGGCATCTGCACAAAAAGCGCTTGTACAGGCTACGGGAAGATGCCCATAGCCATATAATCGCTGCTTATTTTGTTGATAGCGCACACAAAAGCGGCGGTGCGCATATCTTCTACTTTGTTGTTGCCTACGAGTACATCTCTGATCTCGTGGTAGGAATTGATCATCGTTTCTTCGAGGCCCGAGCGCACCAGGTCGATTTCGTCGGCGCCGCGAACGATTACTTTGCGTTCCTGCGGGGATACCGTTCGGCCGGTTTGGCGTTCTACCAGGCTGACCAGTTCGTCGTTGATCTGTTGGTTGAAGCGTTTTTCCATCAGGCCGAGGCGGACGTGAGCCAGGTTTTTGAGCCATTCGAAGTAAGAAACCGTTACCCCGCCTGCATTGAGATAGATATCGGGGATAATCAGCTTGCCTGCCTTGAGCAGTACCTCTTCGGCTTCTGACGTGATGGGGCCGTTGGCAGCTTCTGCTATGATCTTAGCCTTGATCCTGGAGGCGTTTTCGATCGTGATCTGATTTTCGAGTGCAGCGGGCACGAGAATATCGCATTCAAATTCGAGCACCTTGCGGCGGTCTTCTTTGCCGAGGCTGGTAGCGCCTGGGAAGCCGATGATAGAACCCGTCTCCTGGCGGAAGCGCAGCATGGCGTGCACATCGATGCCGTTGGGGTTGTAAATAGCGCCTTCCACTTCCGATACGCCGATAATCTTGGCGCCGCCTTCATCTTGCAGCAGCGTACAGGAGTGCGAGCCCACGTTGCCGAGGCCCTGCACTACGACGGTTTTGCCTTCGAGGCCCGGCGACAGGCCCAGGCGGGCCATGTCTTCTTTCACAGCGCAAGTCTCGCGGATGCCATAGAGCACGCCGCGCCCGGTGGCTTCGGTGCGGCCCTGGATGCCGTTGAGATTCACAGGCTTGCCGGTCACGCAACCTGCCGCGTCGAGTTCGTCGTCGTGGAAAGCGCGATAGGTATCGTAAATCCAGGCCATTTCGCGGGGGCCTGTTCCGTAGTCGGGAGCGGGCACGTCGATAGCCGGGCCGATAAAGTTGCGGCGCACCAGCTCAGTAGTATAACGGCGGGTAATTTTCTCAAGCTGCTCGGGCGTATAGTCCCAAGGATTGATTTTCACCCCTCCCTTAGCGCCGCCGAACGGCACGTTGACGATTGCGCACTTGAAAGTCATCAGAGAGGCGAGCGCCATCACTTCTTCCTGGTTGACGTGGTTGGAATAGCGAATCCCCCCTTTGGTAGGCGTACGGTGTTGGCTATGCTGAACGCGGTAAGCCTCGATAACTTTCACCTCGTCACCGATCTTAACCGGAAAGTTAACGCGGTAGACGGAATTACACACTTTGATTTGTTCCAGTAAGCCGTCAGGCAAGCCCGTGTGTACAGCGGCTTTATCAAAGTAGTTAATCACACTTTGATAAAAACTGGTTGGTTGCTTAGTCATTCTCTTTAATTTGGTGCTCCAATTTGGTTAGCCTTCGATCTAAATAGACCAAAAAAATCACGATTCCGATAAAAACCGCAACGATGACGGCAACCACCACATAGATTTTGCCACTACTGCGCATGAAATCATCCTGTGTGTTGGGCTGAGCTGCTAATAGGCAGGAATACAATATTGCGATTAACGCTATCGCTGTTTTCTTCATCGGAAGCGTTTTGATCGCCAAAAGTCGCGCTATTTTTTGAATCCGGCAAGCAATTGCAGATAGATTTGTTGCAGTATTAATGACAATGCCCGAGTCACGGCAAATACTTCCAACCTCGTATTTGCGTTTGCTATACATCACTGCGTTGTAAACAAAGCTTTTATCTTTGCGATTCAAAAAACTGCGATATATGAAAAGTGTGTTTTCTATGGTACTGCTCGGCATCATACTCCTCGCCGGGGCCTGCAAAAAGGACGACGACAACCAGGCGCTCATCGACAAAGAACTTATCGAGCAATACCTGCTCGACAATAACATCGACGCCCAGGAGCACGAGTCGGGTATGTTTTATGTCATTACTACCGAGGGATTTGGCGCCTCTCCTACGCTCAACGACGATGTGGAGGTTAGTTACAGGGGGTATTTTCTCGATGACACGGTTTTTGATCAAACCGCTGCCGGCCAAACCGTTGAATTCCCGCTGGCCAACCTGATCAAAGGCTGGCAAATTGGCCTGCCGCTGCTCAAAGAAGGCGGAAGGGGTACTTTTTTCCTGCCTTCAGAATTGGGTTATGGCGATAATCCACCTTCGGGCATACCGGCTAATGCCGTACTTATCTTTGACATCGACCTGGTGGATGTGAAGTAATCTACAATACCATTAATATGAGATTCTATAAAACAGCAGCCCTATTCGTCGCCCTGCTTCCGGCAGTTGCCATGTATGGACAACCGGCCTATCGCATTGCCGATTATATGCCGATGCGCCTCGGCGATACGCTGCAGTTGCAAAATATGCTCGACGACAAATTGCCTCCGCTTGTGGCTACGTATAGCGATACCCTTCATTTTAAGGGCCAATTTGCTTTCAAAAGAAAAGAAAACGCCCAGTTTCGCATCGAGCAACTCGACGCGGGCGGCTGGAAGCTGTTTGCCGTGGGCCTCGGCGGCGGCAAAGAGATCATCTTTGACCAGCCGCTGGTTCTACTGCCGGCTACCGTGAAACAGGGCGAAGTGATCAAATTGGAAGCCAATTATATCTTGCTGGAAGCCAAACAGAAAAAAGGATCGGGCCGCCAATCCTTCGAAATTAAGGTTGAAGGCAACGACTCTTCACGCACGCCGCTGCAGAATTTTGCCGATTGCTTTGTGATCACGACTACGGTGATCAGGTATCCCGCCGGCGGTACAGCTGAAGGATATTCGGTAAAAGAATGGTACGCCCGGGATATCGGCCTGATTAAGTCGGCAGGCGAGGTTTTTACAGTTAATACCGCCGGAAAACGCCTGCCCAAAGGCAGAATTGCCCTTATGCTGGAACGGGCGGTGGTGAATGGGGTGGTGATGGAAAAAGAATAATGTGCTGATGTGCTAATGTGCTAATGCGACCGTAGGGAGTCCCGTACCGACTGGAAGGAGGTCGGGATGCTGATGTGCTAATGTGCTGATGCGACCGTAGGGAGTCCCGTACCGACTGGAAGGAGGTCGGGATGCTAATGTGCTAATGTGCTGATGCGACCGTAGGGAGTCCCGTACCGACTGGAAGGAGGTCGGGATGCTGATGGGTTAATGTGCTAATGCGACCGTAGGGAGTCCCGTACCGACTGGAAGGAGGTCGGGATGCTGATGGGTTAATGTGCTGATGCGACCGTAGGGAGTCCCGTACCGACTGGAAGGAGGTCGGGATGCTGATAAGTTAATGTGCTGATGCGACCGTAGGGAGTCCCGTACCGACTGGAAGGAGGTCGGGATGCTGATAAGTTAATGTGCTGATGTGCTGATGTGCTGATGTGCTGATAATCAATAATATTTTTTCACATTATTAGCACATCAGCACATCAGCAAATTAGCACATTAATTACATATATTTTCCAAAGAACGCCACGAGCTCTTTGCGCAGATCGTGGTAGATATCCTCAAAATTTTCCATCGCTTGTCGCTCTCTAACTTCTGGCGGAAACAACCTGCGGTCGATGGCAGTAGGGTTTTCAATGGCGCTATGTTCGAGCAGTTCTTCTTTTCCTTTGATCGCTTCTTTCAGTCGGTGCATTTCGCTACGCTGAATCGTTAACCGGTTGGCGAGACTATCGCAGGCGGCCAATATTTCGGCATTGGTGTATTTACCTGCAATTTCCAATAAACGCCTTTCCAGAAAATCCACTTCGTCTTTATAAAACGCCAAGCGGTTGATCCACTCTTTGTGATCAGCATGTAGCTCAAAAATGTGCTGTTTGTTATGGTCCATGGCCTTGCTATTTTTTTTAACAAGGTAAGGCTATGCCCCGCTACCCACAGTGACGGATATCAATGCCTGGGGTGATTTTTGTGGGTTAGGGGTTGTGAGTTGTCGGTTGTCGGTTATCTGTTTTTTTCAAACCAATACATATTAGCTCTATCTTTACCTCTGTAAATCCAAAATTTATGCGACACTTTATACCCGCTTTTTTTGTACTCTTTTTGTTGCCAATAATCGCAACCGCACAAAGTCCGCTCGATAAAGTTATAGCGATAGAAGTCGTCACCAACGCCGACCTTCCCTCCATCCAACTCAGCTGGCCGACTGTGGACAATGCACAATACACGCTGAGAAAGCGGGTAAAAGGAGCCGCTACGTGGAATAACCTTTTCACCAATAGCTCTAATACGAGTTATACTGACAATGCCGTATCGGTCGGAGTATGTTATGAGTACGGCCTCATCCGCAGCGGAACAACCGCACAGGCTAATGCTTATCAGTTGGCCGGTATCGACCTGCCCGTGGTAGACCATCGGGGTAAACTATTGCTTATCGCTGATGAGACATTGGATCCGCTGTGGGACAAAGTGCTGCGCCTGCGCGACGATATTCTTGGCGATGGATGGGCTGTAGAGTTATTAGCCGTACACCCCGACTCGGTAACAGTCTCAACTATCAAAACTGCCATTACAGCCTCCTACAACGCAGCGCCGGATCAGCTCAAAGCTGTTTTATTACTGGGACGAATTCCCGTGCCCTATTCCGGCAACATCTGCCCCGACGGCCATGGCGACCACTGCGGCGCCTGGCCCGCCGATGCTTATTACGGCGACATCAACGGCGTCTGGACGGATAATCTCATCAATACGACTTCAGCCTCCCGGCCCGAAAACCATAATGTGCCCGGCGACGGCAAATTCGACCAGTCCTCGATACCTTCCGCGCTTGAACTGCAAGTGGGGCGAATAAATTTCACCAAACTCAATCCGGCTACTTTTGGCGAAACCGGCCTCATGCCCTTGTACGAACGTTATCTCGACAAAAACCACGCCTTTCGCCGCACATTTTATCGCCCTCAAAAGCGCATGCTGGTCGACGACAACTTCGGCTATTTCAGCGGCGAGTCGTTTGCCTCCAACGGCTGGAAAGCAGGTTACAACCTTTTTGGCGCCAACAATACTGCTGCCGGCGATTTCCAATTGGACACCGACGTCGACCCCATCCTCATGGGTTACGGCTGCGGAGGAGGATCCTACCAAAGCGCGGGGGGCGTGGGCAGTACCACCTCCTTTGCTGCCGACAGCATCAAGGTAGTTTTTTCGATGCTGTTTGGAAGTTATCACGGCGACTGGGACAGCAACAACAACTTTATGATGGGCGCGCTGGCCAACAAAGGCGGCATCCTCACCTGCTCCTGGTCGGGGCGGCCCAACTGGTACTACCACCACCTCAGCATGGGCGAAAATATCGGCTACAGCGCCCGCGCCACCATCAACAACGGCCTCAGCGCAGAATACGCCGACGGGGGTTCAGGCAGCGGCGGGATACACGTAGCTTTGCTGGGCGACCCCAGCCTGCGCTTGTTGTACCCCTCCCCTGCCGGTGAACTCAGCATAAGCCCCGGTTGCGAGAGTAACCTGTTGCAATGGGAGGTTTCTGCTGATACGGCCCTCCTCGGCTACCACGTCTACCGGCTGCAGGAAGGCCCCGACGCCGTGTGGGAACGGCTTACTTCCTCGCCCACTACCGATACTTCTTTTTCAGACGATTTGCCTGTATTAAGCGCCCGCTACATGGTGCGCGCCGTCACCCTGGAGCAATCGCTGTCGGGCACGTATTACAACCAGAGTACCGGCGCTATCAGCCCGGTGATTGTACGCCCCGAACCGCTTGACATCACTATAGCGGCCACCGACGAAACCGGCCCCGGCGCCCACGACGGCAGTGCGACAGCCACTGTGGCCGGCGGCGTTGCTCCTTACGAGTTATTGTGGAGCAACAACCAGACAGGCGATACTATTACCGGACTGGGCCCAGGCTCGTATAGCGTAGTGGTAACCGACGCTAATGGTTGTACTTCTAACGCATCGGTAACCGTTTCTACTGTTGTCGGTACAGGAGAACCGGCGCTGCCGGTAGTTGTGTCGATATTTCCCAACCCCGCCTCCGCCGGCGCCCCGGCCTACCTGAAGTATCAGACTGACCGGGCCGGACTGGAAGGCCGGCTGCGCCTATACAGCGCCACGGGGCAAACCCTCTGGGAAATACCCTGGCACGGCACGGAAATGCAAGGCCTTACGCCATTGCCTGTTGAAAATATCCCACCGGGCGTGTATTGGGTTTCGCTTTTTTTGCCGGAGTATGGGCGTATGG
>JABWBR010000001.1 GCA_013360405.1 Saprospiraceae bacterium | reverse complement strand
GTATCCCTCCGGCGAAGTACCTCCCCTAAAATTGGCGCACCCCGCTATTGCAAAGGTTTCCACCTATGAGGCAGCAACTCACTGACTTGCTGGACGGGATGATCGGGCAAGCGGGCCAGGACGTCACGCAGCCACAGGAAGGGGTTGACCTGGTGTTTGAGACAGGTACCCAACAGCGAGTAGATCATAGCGGCGCGCTGGGCGGCCTCATGCGAACCGGCGAATAAATAGTTTTTGCGCCCCAGGGCCATAGGCCTGATGGCGTTTTCAACCAGATTATTATCGATTTCCAGCCTGCCGTCCTGGGTATAAATGCGCAATTTGCTGCGACGCTCCAGGTAATAATCAATGGCTTTTCGCAAGGGGCTCTTGGGCAAAGCCCTGGGTTGTTGGTCTTCGAGCCATTTTTCGAAGGCGTCGAGGATGGGTACGGCCTGTTGAGCTCTGAGGGCCTGCCGGGCAGCAGCATCCAGTTGTTGCTCACGAGCGATGCGTTCAATGGCATAAAGCTCCTGGATGCGCTCCAGGGCAGACTGGGCGGGCTGTCGGTCGCTGTCCAAGGCTTTTTCAAAGCCGCGCCGCGCATGCGCCATGCAGCCCACCAGCACGATGTCCGATCGGGACTGGGAGCCTTCGTAAACAATATATCCGTCACTTTGTAAAAAGCCGGAGAAGTTTTCCAGCATCTGCCAGGGCCCTTCCCGACCCCGGCCGGCCTGATACTCGTACAAGATTAAAGCGGGGATGACGCCATGATATACCCAATAAAAACCCCGATGCGTCTTGCCTTTGACCTGGTTGTCCAATACCGGAATCGGGGATTCATCGGCCTGGATATAGGCCGAGGCGATCACTTCGCGCTTCAGCGCCTGGTACAGCACCTCGAGTAGCTCAGCGCTTTGAGCTACCCAGTCGCACAGGGTGGAGGAAGGCAATTTCACCCCCTCGCGCTCCCAGCGGCTGCCCTGGCGGTGGCACGGGATATGGTCTACATATTTGTCGATGAGCGTTTGGGCCAACAAGCCCGGCCCGGCGATCCCTTTTTCTATGGGGCGCGTTGGCAACCCTGCGATCAACACCGGCCCCTGGTCGCCTGCCGGCGCATATTTGGGCCGGATATAGCGCTTGACATATAACTTGCCGGGCTCGTACTCTAACTCCTCGGTGATCTCCTGCCCGATACAGCGCATACCGGTGGTATCTTCCTGCGGCTCAAGGATAATATCTACTCTGGGTAAGTGGGCCGGTAGTTCATTGCGACCCGGATGATTGGCATTGGCCGGCTTGGTGGGCTTAACCCGCTCCTGCTTGTTTTCTTCCTTGTCGCCTTGTGCCTGGGAAGCTTCCTTACTGGCCACAAAGCGCTCGCGCTTGCTTCCGAAGACCAGGCGCTTGAGTTCTGCCAACTCTTGGCCTAGCTTCAACAGTTGTTCTTGTAGCCGCACCATGGTGGCCTGCATCTCATAATGCTGGGCAATGAGTTCTTCCCGACTTAATTCCTCTACGCGCTTCATGACCCTAAGATAAGAACCTGCCTAATTTGTGCGACCGGCCAACACCTGTTTTTTTTCTTCCTCCCCCCGCTGGTAGCGCCTACGCCTTTGTATCGATCGCAGACTCACCCCTTCCAATATCATCACCAACTCATCCCAGCGTACCGCCTGCCGGGCGCCTACGCCCTCCCTTTGCTCCGGTAATTCAAACGTGCCCCGTTCCAGGCGCTTGGCGTACAGCGCAAAACCCGTGCGATCCCAAATCAGCAACTTGAGTTGATCCCGACGCCGGTTTACAAATACGTACGCATCCCCACTCAGCGGATCGCTGCCCAGGTACTCCCGTACCATCCCGCTTAGCCCGTCTATGCCCTTGCGCATATCCGTCACTCCCCGATACAGAAAGTAACGTTGGGCGCTGCTTAGCGCAAACATCCTTACAACTTTATCTCCAGCAAGCTGCGCAGATAACTCGCACTTACTCCCCCGGCAATACGCAACTTGATCCCGTTGGGGTATTCCAGCTCTATGCCCGACTCGACAACCGGTACGTTTGGAAGGGCTATTACCTCAAATCCACTTGTTGATTCCGCTTGATCTCCACGGTATCGACCGAGCCAATAGTTAAAGACTCCCGGGTTCAGCCCCCGTTCCTCACAAAATTCCCGCTGCGTTTGACTGCCCCCTAAATACAACTCGATTAGCGGGTACATCTCCGCCGACTTGCGGCGAGGCGCCTTCTTGCTTTCCATTTCTTTTTTGACCTAAAGCTAATGCCGCCTGGATAGTAGTGCAAGGTGGGGTTCGCCGGAGGCTTACTGCAGAGAACGGCTCGCATACACGGAATGACTAGCTTTTACTGGACATTATCGTTGTATGCTTTGTTTGCTTTCGTTTTTTTTTATGTGAAGTTGAACAGCATCAATTCAATCTTTATTGTCCGGTTTTCATCTTCTGGATGTTGAAAACCATAGGAAAAGGATGTATTATTTCTTTCAGAAACAAATCGCTGAAAATTTGGATGGGTTTCCATCGCTTCTTTTGCTCTTTCGATTACCTCCGTAAAATTTTGAGTTGTTTTATTAAAAATCATAAGGGCAACTTTTTCATCTCTCCAATTCACATATCTATCAAGTAATTGGTTGATTGCATTTGTAAATTGTTGTTGTCCTCTCCAAATTTTACATTCCGCAATAAAAACGTTTTCTCCCTTTTCATTTTGAATTAAGATGTCAGTTCTCCCAACACCATTAAAAGTTTCACCTGTCGCTACATGACGTCTTGATATAGAGTTTAGGAAAGGTAAAAAATAATCTCGGCTTCTTTCTTCATCAAAATTCACTCGCAATTCTCTTGACCTTTCTAAATTTCTTCCGAGTAAATTTATATAATCTATGATTTGAGAATAGGCTGTTTCGCTTATTGAAGATATTCCTTCTTCAACAAAATTAGGATCAACAGGGCTTCCTGCAAAATAACTTTCTAAAGCTACTGTTACCTCTCTCTGAACCTCCTCAATATCATAAACTAGTGAAGGGTATACAGTTAAATTTTGCGACGGACTACTTCTACTTGTACTGGATGATATATTTACATTTCTCGTACAATGTAATCCTTCTAAAAAAGCTTGGACTTCATTTATACGAGTTAAATCTCTGATAAATACTTTAAGGTATTTTTTATTATATAATTCTCGAATTTCAGTATCAAAAAATCTGGGCATTTTTTTGCTTTTTTCTTTAGCATTTAGGAATTTTTTTAAACCGCCTTCCTGCACTACTTCACCAAATTTTTCCATTTTGTGAATCGTATTCTTCAGTGGGGCATGATGAAACTTCGCGACATAATATATTTCAAGTAACGCAAGTTGTTCCTTCAACTCTTTAAGTGAAATGCCAACATCTTTTGCGAAGTCTTTCACATTTGGTGGAACTATCTTCTTCGCAAGCTGAGCTATTATATTCTCTGTTACTTCACTTATTCCTATCATTTTTCTTTTTTCTAATCTAATGGAAGCGAACTCTTGTTTCCCGAAAACAGCCCCAATACGTGCAATAGCCGATATAATCCACTTTGCCAACCCAAAAAGCATCAGTGCCATTGCACCTTCGCACAACAAGCACTCAAACCCTCAATAGCGGCAACTCGCAATTTTCCCTAAAGACGATTGGATGGTATGCAAATATAATCTCTTTGAGGTTTCAAAACAAGAGGCTTGCGGGAAAATTGCTGTTAGGTAGTCGGCGGTTGGCTACCCTTCTCTCGTAAAGTCGCACAGTCGCTGCAACGTTCAACAAATTCGGTGAAGGCTAAGGAGTCCCTCTTGATACCAAGCTTATAAAGTTTTAATTATGAAATAGATATATTGAGTATTTTCATCTCTTTACCTCTTTTCTTAAATTTACACAATCTATTTGGTTTTTACAAATTTTTGATTTACTTACGTTGCATACAATTTCTTTCATTTGCGGTAACAAACCGGGAGGTGATCTGTTAGCCGTAGATTGAATCTTGCTGGTCATTTTAACATCACACAACAAACCCATGAAAGAGATAGCCACCATAGTAGAACACTACCGACAAATGGAAGCGGAGGGAGAAAGCGCGGCGCTGCTTACCGTGGTGCAGGTTGAAGGCTCGTCGTACCGGCGCATGGGCGCGCGCATGCTCGTGTCGGAAACGGGTCGCTGGGTGGGCGGCATCAGCGGCGGCTGCCTCGAAGGCGACGCCTTGCGCAAGGCCAAACACGCTATTCTTCAGGCACGTCCGCATGTAGTAACCTACGATACCCGCGAGGAAGAAGACCGCCCTATCGGCATAGGCCTGGGCTGCAACGGCCGTATCGACGTATTGATCTCACCCTTACAGGCCGACAAAGCCCATCACCTCGTCAACTTGCTGGCAGCGGCCTGTTGCAGTCGCCAGGCGCACGTGCTGGTTACCGTTACCTCCGTCACGGGCGACATGGAGGGCGTAGTGCCGGGCGATACCTGGCTATTCGACCATACCGGCCTCCCCGATCAATCGCTGCCGCCGGCCCTTACTGCTGTATTGAGCGAAGCGGTAGCAAAAGTAGTGCAGAGCGGGAATTCGGCACACCACACATTCGAAGGTTTCGAAGCGCTCGTAGAAGCCTTGCTGCCTCCCATCCAGGTAGTCATGTGCGGCGGCAACTACGACATTGCGCCCTTTGTCGAACTCACCCGGCTGCTAGGCTGGCGCTCCGTCGTAGTGGCCAACCTGCAGAAAGTCAACCCCGAATATATTGCCAACGCCGAAACCTTACACCAACAGGGGCTGCCACTGCCAGACTACGACCCCCGCACTGCCATCGTGCTTATGGCCCACGATTACGTCACCGACCTGGCTAACCTGCGCAGCGCCATGGCAACCCAGTCGCCCTACATCGCACTACTGGGCCCGCGCAAGCGCGCTGAGAAGATGCTCGCTGCGTTCGCCGCCGAAGGCATCGACACCGCGCCGCATGCACATCGCCTACACTACCCCGCAGGCCTCGATATCGGCGCTACTACCCCCGAAACAATAGCGTTGTCTATCACCGCCGAGATTACCGCCCATTTCAGCGGCAGGCAGGGCGGGTTACTCAGGGATAGGCCCGGGTCGATATATAGCAGTTAGCTATCAGCAGTCAGCTATCAGCTATTAGCAGTCAGTTTCATCGATCTGACTGCTGACCGCTGACCGCTAAAACCTAACAACATGAGAAAACGCCTTCAAAACATATGGCATTCCTTCCCTCTGCAGTTGTTGCTATTACACCTGCGGAGCAACCTGCTGTTTGTGGCCATGTGGTTGATGCTGGCGCTTATGTTGTCGGGAGTAGTGGGGTCGAGATTGGGCATGCAATATCTTTTTCTCGATCCGGAGTATATGGGCAGGGTAAATGTGTGGAGTTACCTCTTTGTGGGCATTACTTTCGGGGGGTTTTTTATGTCCTGGAATCTCACCACCTACTTGCTCAACGCGCAGCATTTTCCGTTCCTGGCATCGCTATCGCGGCCGTTCACCAAATTTTGCGTCAATAATTCCGTATTACCGTTGCTGTTTTTGGGATTTTATATCGGCATGATCATTCATTTTCAAAAAAACTACGAAGGCACGCCGGCAGGTACCATTTTGCTGAATTGCCTGGGTTTACTGGGGGGCATAGTATTGTTGGTCGCCCTGTTGTCGTTGTATTTTTTGTTTACCAACCGCGATATCTCCTATTATACCCGGCGCAGAGAATTACCGCCCCACTTGCTGGGGGTTATTGCACCGGGCAGGCGCGGCATGGAGATTGAAGACATCAAAAAAGACGACAAACGTCGGCGGGTGCGCACCTACCTCAGCGAAAATCTAAAACCCCGACTGGTGCGCAGCGTAGCCCACTACGACGCGCGCCTGCTGATGAATATTTTCAGACAAAACCACCTCAACGCCCTCATCCTACAACTGATTACGCTAGTGACATTATTGGCGCTGGGCTTTCTCATTGATTTTCCCTATTTCCGCATACCCGCAGGCGCCAGCATTTTTATCCTGACGGGTGTAATAGTTGCGCTGACAGGCTCCATTACTTATTGGTTTGATGAATGGCGGGCGCTCATTCTCATCGGGTTATTGGTGATAATCAATTACGTGACCGGGTTCGACCTGTTAAACCACCGAAACAGAGCCTACGGCCTAAACTACCAAACTCAGCCCGCAACATACAGCAATGAGCGCCTGCAGGACATTTTCACTTCAGGCCAGGTAGGCGCCGATATAGCCCATACGCGCCAAATACTGGATCGCTGGCGTGCCCGCACGGGAGAAGATAAACCCAAGATGGTCATCTTATGCGTAAGCGGCGGCGGATTGCGCTCGGCAGTTTGGGCCCTGCAAGTGGCGCAAACCGCCGATAGCATGCTCAATGGCAACCTCCTAAAACACACTACACTCATTACCGGCGCCTCGGGCGGTATGCTCGGCATGGCCTATCTGCGCGAGCTCTATTTGCGCCGGCAATTGGGCGCCGACATGCACATGCACGATAAGCGGCATATCGATCTCATCTCGCGCGACATGCTCAATGCGCTGGCTTTTACCATCGTCTCCAACGACCTGTTTCTGCCCTTATCCACCGTAGAGCGCGCCGGGCATATTTATTTCAAAGACAGGGGGTATATTTTTGAAGAACAATTTAACGAAAACACGAGCTACCTGCTCGACAAATGCCTGAGCGATTATGCTGCGCCGGAGGTTCAGGCAATGATCCCCATGCTGTTTATCACCTCAAGCATAGTCAATGACGGTCGCCGCATGATCATTTCTCCGCAAGGCGTATCGTACATGATGTCCGTCCCAATGGGGCGCCGCCGGCTCTTGTCGGTAGAAGTTGACGCCGTCGACTTTGGCAAGGTCTTCGAAGCCCAGGGCAGCCGCGACCTCCAGTTCCTCACGGCCCTGCGCATGAATGCCACCTACCCCTACATCCTGCCCAACGTACACCTGCCCAGCACTCCCCAAATTGAAGTGATGGATGCCGGCATCCGCGACAACTACGGCATGTTGTCGGCTACCCGCTTTATCCAGGTCTTCCGCAAATGGATCGAACAAAACACCAGCGGCGTAGTACTGATGCAGGTGAGCAGTTCCGAACTCATCGAAGAAATTGCCCCCAGCAATCGCACCGGCATTATCTCCAGTCTGGTAAACCCCGTAGGCATCCTGGGCAAAGTATTTACCCTCCAGGAATTCGAACACGATAACAGCCTGGGATTCATCTACGACCTGCTGGGCCCCGAACGCTTCGAGGTCATCCGCTTTGTGTACCGCCCTACCCAGCGCAAAAAGCTGACGGCTTCAGTGTCGTTTCACATCACTTCAAGAGAAAAAGCAGATGTTAAGCGCGCAATTGGATTACCCGAGAACAAAACAGAGATGGAACGGTTAATGAAACTATTAAAATAATAGTCTACTCGAACAAGACAGCACATGAAAATCCTACTCACAGGAACTACAGGCTACATCGGCCAACGCTTACTTTCTGCCCTGCTTGACGACGGGCATGAACTAATATGCTGTGTCAGGGATAAAAACAGGTTTGACACCTCAAAATACAAATCATATAAATTATCCGTAGTTGAAGTTAATTTTTTAGACCTGGAATCGCTGCGTGCTATTCCGGAAAATATAGATGCCGCCTATTACCTGATCCATTCTATGTCTACTGCAAATGAGGATTTTGAAGCCCTGGAAAAAAAATCCGCAGAAAATTTTAAAAATTATATTCAAACAACCCACGTTAAGCAGGTCATATATCTCAGTGGGATTGTTAATGATGAAAAATTATCAAAACACCTCCAATCCAGAAAATCAGTAGAAGAAATTTTATCATCGGGAAGTTATCACCTCACCACGCTGCGGGCAGGAATTATTTTAGGATCGGGCAGCGCTTCCTTTGAAATTATTCGCGACCTGGTAGAGAAATTACCGGTAATGGTTGCGCCAAAATGGTTAAATACAAAAACACAAGCCATAGCGATCCGAAACGTCATAGAATATTTGAAGGGGGTATTATTTCATGAAAAGACATATGATAAAGGTTTCGATATCGGCGGCCCCGAAATTTTAACTTATAAAGAAATGCTGTTGCGGTTTGCTAAAGTGCGCCACCTGAAAAGGCGAATATTTACGGTGCCTGTACTCACACCGAAATTATCTTCTTACTGGCTTTATTTTGTAACCTCTACTTCTTTTACGCTGGCCACAAACCTCGTGAAAAGTATGAGCGTGGAAGTGATATGCAAGGAAAATGAGCTCAAAGATTTATTGGGCATTAAATTGTTATCTTACGAAGAGGCGATCAAACTTGCTTTTGGCAAAATACAAAACGAAGGCGTAATTTCCAGTTGGAAAGATGCGCTGTCGAGTAATGTGCTGGAAGAAGGAATCTCAAAACTTATTGATGTGCCTGAATTCGGCTGTTTTGTGGATAAGCGCAAAAGCGAGGTCAGGAATTTAAATGCTACTTTAGATAAAATATGGTCGATCGGCGGCGAAACCGGGTGGTATTATGGCAATTGGCTTTGGGAAATCAGAGGTTTTATTGATAAACTAGTGGGAGGCGTGGGTTTACGCCGGGGCAGAAAAAACAGCACAGTGATTTCAGCAGGCGATTCGCTCGATTTTTGGCGCGTACTCTTTGCCGATAAAACGGAAAAAAGACTTTTGCTCTACGCCGAAATGAAATTACCCGGAGAAGCCTGGCTTGAATTTGAAATTGTTGACCATGTGCTTTACCAAACGGCAACCTTCCGTCCATTAGGTTTATGGGGTCGCCTGTATTGGTATGCTGTTTTGCCTTTTCACGGTTTTATTTTCAAAGGTATGCTCAAGCGAATTTGTTCCTGATATGTAATTACTGGTCAGCAGGGCATTAAACCCAAAGCCTCAAAAAACGTCAAACCCAAAACGCTTTAGCTTATGAAATCTACGCTACTCTCTGTTTTATTGACCCTCTCCGCCACTTTCAGCTATTCCCAGCAAAACCTGTACTTCCCGCCGCTTGTCGGCAGCAACTGGGACACGCTGTCGCCCGAATCGCTCGGCTGGTGCACCGAAAATATCCCCGCCCTCTACGACTACCTGGCCGCCGAAAATAGCAAGGCCTTCATCGTACTCAAAGACGGCAAAATTGTATTGGAACAATATTTCGACTCGTTTACACGCGACAGCTTGTGGTATTGGGCCTCCGCAGGAAAAACACTCACGGCTTTCCTCACCGGCATCGCCCAAGAGGAAGGCTACCTTTCGCTGCAAGATCCTACTTCTATGTATCTGGGCGACGGCTGGACCTCCTGCCCCGCCGATAAGGAAGACCTGATCACCGTGCGCCATCAACTCACCATGTCCAGCGGCCTCGATGACGGAGTAGTCGACCCATTCTGCACCCTGCCCTCCTGCCTGCAATACCTGGCCGACGCCGGCACGCGCTGGGCCTACCACAACGGCCCCTATACGCTGCTCGACGACGTGATCGCCGATGCGACAGGGCAAAATTTCAGCCTGTATTTTAACAGCCGCCTTCGCAATAAAATCGGCATGAACGGCTTCTGGTTTCCGCAAGGCTTCAATAATGTCTATTTCAGCAACGCCCGCAGTATGGCCCGCTTCGGACTGCTCACGCTCAACCACGGCGTATGGGCAGCCGACACCATCCTGCACGACCAACAGTATTTTACCGATATGGTGAATACTTCGCAAACCCTCAACAAATCCTACGGCTACCTCTGGTGGCTCAACGGCAAGGAGTCATATATGATCCCCGGACTTCAATTTGTCTTCAACGGCAAATTACTCCCCAATGCCCCCAACGACAACATCGCCGCTATGGGCAAAAACGGGCAGTTTGTCAATGTGGCGCCCTCGCAAAATCTGGTGATGATACGCATGGGCAACGCCCCCGATAATTCCTTGATTTCTTACTTGCTCAATAACGGTATCTGGCAACGCCTAAATGAGGTGATTTGTACAGCCACTGCCACTAACTCGATTTCCGAGGCCGACACGGGCTTCCGCCTTTACCCCAACCCCGCCACCGAAACTTTCCACCTCCAACTCGACGACGAACAGACGCCTTTTTCGGTGCAGTTATTCAGCCTTACCGGGCAATTGATCTGGCAGGCACAAAATACCCCCACCCTCGATGCCACTCCGCTGACACCCGGGGTTTATGTGGTCAGGCTGCAACAGGGAGAGCGCGTGTATGTGCAGCGACTGGCCAAGGGGAGACTTTGAGACTGTACGACTGTAGGACTGTACGACTGTACGACTGTACGACGGTGGGAGGGAAGGAAGGAGAGTGTCACCTTGTCACCTCCTGAGTCAGTTCACTGCCGTCACCTCGTCACCACCCCGGTAAGTTCCAGGCCGTCACCTCGTCACCTCCTGAGTCAGTTCAATGCCGTCACCTCCCCAGTTGGTTCCACGCCGTCACTTACTCCAGTACAAAAATATTATGCTGCCTGCAGATATCCTTGAGGCGTTCGGGCCAAACCGTCACGCTGACCTCGCCGATATGGGCCTTTTTGAGCAACAGCATAATCGTGCGCGATTGTCCGATGCCGCCGCCGATACTCAGAGGCAATTCCTTGTTGATAATCGCTTGGTGGTAGGGCAGCTTCAGAAAATCGAGTTGGCCGGTGATCTCCAGTTGTTGTCGTAGCGTTTCTGCATTGACACGCACGCCCATTGAAGAGAGTTCGTGGCGGCGCTTGGTGATGGGGTTCCACACCAGGATATCGCCGTTGAGGCCGTGCATGGGCTGTCCTTTGGCAGAAACGGTGGGCGTTACCCAGTCGTCGTAGTCGGGGGCGCGCATCTCGTGGGGGTAGCCGTCGTCGAGCGTCCAGCCGATGCCGTAGATAAACACGGCGGGATAATCCTGCAGGATGGCCGTTTCACGTTGTTTGCGCGGCAGGTCGGGGTAGCGCTCCAGAATCTCTTCGGCGTGGATAAACACGAGTTCTTCGGGCAAGTCGGGATAGCGCTCGTCTTTCAATTGCGGAAATTCCTGATGGATAAACAACTCTGCTCCTTTAATTACCTTCCATAATTTGCGCACCACATCGGTGAGAAAGTCGAGGTTGCGCTGGTCGGCGGTAATAGCTCGCTCCCAGTCCCATTGATCCACATAAGCGCTGTGGTCGTGGTCGAGGAAATAATCTTTGCGTATAGCGCGCATATCGGTGAGCAGTCCTTCGCCGGGTTTCATATTGAATTCGCGGAGGGCCATCCTTTTCCACTTGGTAGCAGCTTGTACTACCTGGGCGTGAACCGGATTTTTGCCGTAGTCGTTGTTGATTACAAATTCTACCGGCGTGCGCGAGCCGTCGCGGTCGAGATAATCGTTGACACCGCTGTCGCGATCTACGATAAGCGGCACAGTGACGGGCATCAGGTTGAGTTCGGCGCACAATTGGTCTTCGATAAAGCGCTTAACGGCCATGATGGCCCTTTGCGTCTCTTTAGGATTAAGCAAGGAGCGATAGTTTTTAGGTAATATTTTTTCTACCTCCTCGTAGGTGCCGATACCGGGGCCTACCAAATCCGCCTTTTTATCGAGGGTAATCATAATGTGATGGTTTTGGTTAGCGCAATAAATCAGTTGGCATAAGTTAGGATGAATAAAAATGGCTATTGGGAAGATGAGTCACCGCCTTTATTGATTTTTATCAATATTTGCATAAACAAAGAGAAAATGGCAGAGCGGGCAACGGGTGGCATAGGATTTTGGCCGGCAGCGGCTTTGGTAGCGGGCAATATGATCGGATCGGGCATTTTCCTGCTGCCGGCGGCCTTGTCGGCTTTCGGGGGGTATAGCCTCATCGGGTGGGGGGTGTCCACTGCCGGCGCGATATTGCTGGCACTGACCTTTGCCGCCCTGAGCCGCCGCCGGCCCCTCACCGGCGGGCCCTATGCCTATACCAGGGAGGCTTTTGGCCCGTTTAGCGGCTTTCTGGTAGCCTGGGGATATTGGATATCGCTATGGAGCGGCAACGCCGCCATCGCGGTGGCGTTTATCGCCAGTCTGACGCCCTTTTTTTCGGTACTGGGCAAAGTGCCTGCCCTTGCGGCGGGTTGTTGCATTGCCTCCGTGTGGTTTGCCACCTGGCTCAACCTGAGAGGGGTTAAAGAGGCTTCCTATTTTCAGCTCGTCACTACCATTCTGCGCCTGGCGCCGATTTTACTGGTGGCTACCGTGGGGTTCTATCATTTTGACGCAGCCAATCTGAGCGTGGCGCACGTGCAGGTGGGGTGGCTCGAGGCCGCCCTGCAAACGGCGGCGCTCACCCTGTGGTCTTTTTTGGGTATAGAATCTGCCACCGTGCCCGCCGGCGATATCCGGAATCCCGAAAAAAACATAGCCCGCGCTACGATCGCCGGCACTATTTTTTCGGCTATCGTATTTGTAGCGGCAAGTACCGCCGTACTGGGCGCTATTGCTCCCGGACAACTCGAACAGGCATCGGCGCCTTTTGCCCTCGCCGCCGGTCAGATGTGGGGCGACGCAGGCTATTACCTGGTCGCAGGGGCGGCAGCCATCGCCTGCCTGGGCGCACTCAACGGCTGGATACTCCTGCAGGGGCAAATACCCTGGGCAGCTGCTGTTGACGGCTTATTTCCGCGCTGGTTTGGGCACAAAAACAGCCGGGGCGCCCCCGATACCGCGCTGATAGTCTCCAGCGTATTGATTACGGTGATGGTAGTTTTTAATTATTCCAAAACCCTCCAACAGCAATTTCAACAAATGATCCTGCTGGCTACGCTGTCATCGCTGATCCCTTATCTTTTTTGCGCTATCGCGGCGCCTGTACTGGCTCGTAAGGGCGACTTCAGGCGACTGCAAGGCAAACACCGGCACGTCTATCTGCTTGCCGCTTTTACAACCCTTTTTTCAATAGCTGCTATCATCGGTACAGGCTGGCTGACAGTGGCTTATGGCCTTGCACTCTTGGCGGCAGGCATACCTGTATATTTTTTTATGGTAAATAAAAAGTGACCATTTACCACAAAGCCTCTATTTTTAGAGCCGCAAATAACAATCTAGCATGGCTACAAATACTTCCTTACCCCGCGTGGCTTATTTCTGTATGGAATACGGCCTGGATACCTCTTTCAAAGCCTATGCCGGCGGACTCGGCATTTTGGCCGGCGACTATCTCAAGGGCGCAAAAGACCACGAATATCCTATCGTAGGCATCGGCATAAAATGGAAACAGGGATATACCGACCAACTCATCGGTGAAGACGGCCAGCCCTACGATACTTACCACAACTACGACTACGAGCAACTATTGGAAGATACCGGCGTGGTGGTCAGCGTGGAGATTCGCCGTCGTGAAGTGCGCTGCAAAGTGTGGAAAATGACCTGCTTCGGCAATGCTACCCTTTACCTCCTCGATACCGACATCGAAGGCCAGCAGGAAGCCGACGGCTGGATCAGCGGCCAGCTATACGGCTGGTTTGGCGAAGAGCGCATCGCCCAGGAGATGGTGCTCGGCATCGGCGGCGTGCACGCCCTGCGCGCCCTGGGCCTCGATATCGACGTGTACCACTTCAACGAAGGCCACGCCCTGTTTGCCGGCTTCGAGCTTATGCGCGAAAAAATGGAAAAAGGCCACAGCTTCGACGAAGCCTGGGCCGCGAGCCGCAAGCAAATTGTATTTACTACCCATACACCCGTGGTGCAAGGCAACGAATCGCACCCCATCGACAGGTTGCTCTATATGGGCGCCAACCTCAATATGAGCGCTGCGCAGCTCAAAAAACTGGGCGGCGATCCGTTTAATATGACCGTTGGCGCACTGCGCCTCTCCCGCATGTCGAACGCGGTGGCCCAACTCCACGGCGTGACCGCCAATGAGATGTGGAAAAAGGTGAAAGGCCGCTCCAAAATCGTGGCGATCACTAATGCCATTCACCGCCCTACCTGGGTAGACCCCGCCATGATCCAAACCGCCGAAGGTGGCGGTGATCTCTGGCAGGCCCACATGCGCAATAAACAACAACTCGTGGAGTTTGTAAAATCGCGTACCGGCGCCCAGCTTAACCCCGAAAACCTGATCATCGGCTTTTCGCGCCGCGCGGTACCATACAAACGCAGCGACCTGATATTTAGCAAACCCGATATTATCGATCCCCTGCTGCGCGAGCAAAAGGTGCAGGTAGTCTTCTCGGGCCGCGCCCACCCGCTCGACGATACCGGCAAAGGCATCGCCGCCAACCTCGTGGCGATGGCTCGGCGTTACCCCAATTCGGTAGTGTTCCTCGAAAATTACGATATGACGATCGGCGCCCAGCTCACCCGCGGCTCCGACGTGTGGCTCAATAACCCCCGCCGCCCGAAGGAGGCCAGCGGCACCTCGGGTATGAAGGCTTCGATGAACGGCGTACTCAACGTGAGCATCCTCGACGGATGGTGGCCCGAAGCCTGCCAGCACGGCGTCAACGGCTGGCAATTCGGCGACGCTTTCGAGCATCCCGACGAAATCATCCACGATGCCCACGACCGCGACGCCCTCTACAATTGCCTGCTGAATGAAGTACTCCCCACGTATTACGACAACCGCCCCAAATGGACGGAGATGATGCGCCAAAGTATCCTCTCTACCAAGGACTATTTTGCCGTGAAACGTATGCTGGAGGAATATTACGAGTTGTTGTATACCACGTAGGGTGAACGTTTTCCGTTCACCGCCACGATGGTGACAAGGTGACAAGGTGACGGCTTTAGAATTGGCTCCTATAGCCGGTATGCAACCCTCAGTGCCAGCTGCTGTGATCTAAAAGCGGGATATTCGTGCATCTTGGTCAGCACCTGGCGGGCGCCGGCATGAACTCCCCAGCGCTGACTGATCGGGATAAATACAAACAAGCCCGCGCTGAGCGTGCCTTGTTTTTTCAGCTCATAATCGATTTGTCCGTCTTTTTCTATGGGCGCCGCCAGCGGAATATAAGGCTGCCCCAAAGGGTCGCTGTTGTGCACACAATAGACAATGTCGCGGTAATTCCAACGGCTGAAATTGACCAATTGGATATTGTAGCGGATTTCCGGCTCCACACGTATGTTCCGCCAGGTGTTGATGCCAAGCCGGAGCGGCAGCGACAAATCTATTTTGCCCAGGCGTACCCTGCCCATCTGCCTTTCGACCGTGCCGCAATACAAAATCCAGAAACTGGACTCTTGATAAAAACTGCTGCGGGTAGCTAGTATATCCGCGCCCCAAATGATGGTAAGCCGCCCGGAAACGGGAACATCCATGGCTATCCCCAACTCGCCGCCTATACCCGGCCGCTCCTGTGATTTATAATCATTATTTCCGCCGCCAAGTCCGCTTTGCGGCTCATCTTGCGCATTTGTCAGGATCGAGGAATTGAAGCCCGCATATAACCGCGTCGTATACTGTCCATATGCGCTAAAGGAATACATACACAACAAAAAACAAAGGGGAAAAAGTCGATTTCTCATAGGAACAGGGCGTGATTGAAGATCGTATAAATTTAATAAAAATCACAACACCGCGCAATCCCCACTCTCTCCCTCTCTCCCTCTCTCCCTCTCTCCCTCTCACACTCCCCCCTTCCCTCACTCCCTCTCCGCCAGTTCCATCCACCGGAGCTCCTTGTCTTCGATGGCTGATTTCACCTCGGCGAGTTGCTTGGCGAGTTCCGTAATGCGTTCGGGGCTGAGGTCGGGCGTGGCGAATTGTTGTTCGATCTCGCTTTTGCGTTCTTCCAGTCTGCTAATCTCTTTTTCGACGCGGTTGAGTTCCTTGCGCTGCTCGTAGCTGAGTCCGGCGCTTGGGGCGGGGGCTGTTTGTTGTTTTGCCTGCTGCTGGTCGGCGCGATCCTGGCGGCGCTGGTCGCGTTCGCGCAATTTAGCGGCTTCGCGGTATTCGGTATAATCGCCGTTAAAATCCTTGATCTGGCCCTTGCCTTCAAACACAAACAGGTGGTCGACCAGCTTATCCATAAAATAGCGGTCGTGGGTAACGATGAGTACGCAGCCGGGGAAATCGAGCAGAAAATCTTCCAGTACGTTAAGCGTTACGATATCGAGATCGTTGGTAGGTTCGTCGAGAATCAGGAAATTGGGGTTTTCCATCAAAACGGTGAGCAGGTAGAGGCGGCGCCGTTCGCCGCCGCTCAGTTGCGATACATACACCTGCTGCTGGGGCCTGCTAAACAAAAACCGTTCGAGCAATTGCGTGGCTGTGAGCTTTTGGCCTTTTTCGAGGGGGATAAATTCGGCGATATCCTGTATCACCTCCAATACGCGCTTGTCCTCTTTGAAAGCCATGCCGTCCTGGCTGTAATATCCGAAAACCGTATTTCCACCCACCACCACGCGACCCGAATCGGGGCGCGTTTCGCCGGTAAGCATTTTCAGGAAAGTGGTTTTTCCTACGCCGTTGGGGCCTACAATACCCACGCGTTCGCCGGGTTTAAATTTGTACGAAAAATCTTCTACGATGGGCATATCGCTAAAGCGCTTGCGCACATTATAACACTCCAACACCTTCTTGCCCAGTCGCTGACCCTTTATATCAATTTGCAGTTCGGTATTATCGACCCGCTGCGATACTTTTTCTTGAATTTCATAAAAACCATCCACCCTGGATTTAGCCTTGGTAGTGCGCGCCTGCGGCGAGCGGTGCACCCAGTCGAGTTCGCGCTTGTAGAGCTTGCCCAACTTTTCCATCTCTGCCGATTCATTTTCCCGGCGCAGGGCCTTTTTTTCCAAAAAATCGACATAATTGCCCGAATAGCGAAAAAGCTGCCCGCGGTCCAGTTCAATAATCTGGTTGCACACCCGCTCCAGGAAGTAGCGGTCGTGGGTCACCATAAACAGCGTAATATTGGGATTGCGCAGGTACTCCTCGAGCCACTCGATCATATCGAGGTCGAGGTGGTTGGTAGGCTCGTCGAGGATGATAAACTCGGGTTCGTCGAGGATAAGCCGCACCAGCGCCACGCGTTTGCGCTGGCCGCCGGAAAGGCTGCTGATGGTCTGGTTGAAATCGGTGATGCCGAATTTGGAGATCAATTCTTTGACGCGTGCTTCGAAATCCCAGGCTTTGAGATCATCCATACGGGCCATCACCGCCTCCATTTCTTCGTGGCCGGCGCCCAGTAGCAGGGCGCGTTCGTAGGTTTTCACCGCCTGCACCATCGGGTTGTCGGAGTCGAGTACGGCTTCCAACACGCTATGCCCGTGGTAGAGATCGGGGTCTTGTTCGAGGTATGCCACCTTCACATCCCGGCGCAGCAGAATTTTGGCGTTTTCGCCTTCAGGGGCGTCTATGCCGGCAATGACGCGCAGCAGCGTACTTTTCCCCGTACCGTTTTTGGCCACCAGCGCCACCTTCTGCCCTTTGCTAATCTGCAGGTTGATATCGCGGAATAAGACCTTTTCGCCGTAGGTTTTGGTAACGTTTTCTAAAGTAAGGTAGTTCAAAACGCAATAAGTTGACGACATTAATCTCACACTCCCACACGCTCACACTCTCCCCCTCTCAATCACGCCGACTGCACCCGCTCCCGCATATAAAACTCCTTAAAAGAGATCATGCGCTGCGTCTCCTCGTCCCAAAGTTTATTAAACATACACTTCAGGCTTTCTACAAAACCCAGCGTAGTGATGTATTGCTCCAGGAATTTGTTCTCGCGGGCACAACGCGCCAGGTTGTAATTCGGGATCTTCGGATTGAGGTGGTGAATATGGTGGAACACGATATTACCGGTCAGCCATGGAAACGGCTTGGGAAGGCGGTAATACGTACTGCCGCGGATAGCGGCAAGAAGGTAATCCCAGTTGTCGCGCCACTGCTTATACGTGTGTTCGTGCTGGTGCTGCACATAAAAAAACCACACTGCAATGATCGAAAACAGCCAGATGATGGGCAACTGTATCAGCAAAAAGCGCTGCCAGCCTACCAGCCAGCCCAGCAACACATACAGCCCTATCCATAGCACATTATTGACCTGCAAAGAGACATAGGTATTTCTCCAGCCTTTAAACCGCACCAACGGCAGGCGGTTATTCCAGAAAATGTAAATCATGGGGCCGATGCCGAAAGTGATCAGCGGCATGCGGAAAATGCGATAGCCGAGGCGCTCCCAGCGCGAAGCCTTGCGGTACTCCTCCACCGTCATCATGCGGATATCGCCGATATCGCGCACCTCCAACTGGCCGCTGTGGCCGTGGTGGAAATTGTGCACCTGCGCCCAGTAGCGGAACGGGATAGCCGTAAACAAACTGGCAAACCAGCCTATCACCTTATTGAGCATCTGCGAGCGCGTAAACGAGCGGTGCCCGCAGTCGTGCTGAATTATAAAAATGCGGACCAGGAAAAACGAATTCACAATCGCCAGTCCGAAAGTAATCCAATACGAATAGTCGAGGCTGAAATACATCAGCACCCACACGCCCACAAAAGGCCCAAAAGTATTGATTATCTGGATAAAGGCTTTCGTATTGTCAGCCTTGGCATATTTGGCAAACAAGGTCGGCCAGTTCTGCAATGCCTTGCTAATCTCTTCGTTAGACTTAACAGTCGGGTTATCCATTTACTTAAATTTGGACGCAAAGATAGCGATAATTTCGCTATCCCCATCCATTAATCCACAGAATCTACCCGGAACGAAATCTTGCAGATGACCCCGAAGGTGGTTATTTTCCCGTCTTTGACGTGCGCCTTGATATCCTGCACGTATACCGAATCGATATTGCGAATGGATTTGGAGGCCTCGCTGACGGCTTTGCGCACGGCATCATCAATACCAATTTCTGAAGAGGCGATTACTTCGATTACTTTTACGATACTCATAGGAGATGTTGTTTTTGGGTGGTGAAAAATTGTGTCAGGGACAAGATAGGTTTTTTTTGGCAAGATGAACAGCATTAGATAGATTAACGTACATCTATAACCAATTTAGAAACAGCCCATTCCCCACCGTGTATATAATCGACTCCTTTACTATTAGGAGAAATTGCGCCCGGAGTATAGAATCCGGGGCCGATTTCCCAAGGCTGAATAGGGTGTCCTTCAGAGGTATAATAATTAGCTTGATGGGATGGAGGTAAAAAATCAGCTAACGGGCGAGGTGTTTTACTAATTAAAGCAACAAAAGTAGTTTTCCCTTTTCCATCGGGGCTTAGAAAAATATTTGCAAAAGCGGGCCACTTTTCACCTATTGAGTACGTTAAATTGATCAATCCTTTGAAAAAGATACGCCTTTTAATATCTGTTCCAAATCTATTATTAGGAAAATAAATATATACTTCTTGTTCACTATCAATTTCCATTAAACAGAAATAACCTTCTATTGGCGGGTTTCGAACGCTTAACATAAAAGGGGCGTTTTCACTAATAGATAGCGGACTAACAGCATTATCCAATGAAAGCCATGTATCAGCATTTGCAATAGTTTTTATAAAGTAATTACGTAAAGTGACCCAAAAGCAACTATTGTCAGCATTATCAAATGCCTGGTATGCAATGACTTCTGCTTGAGTGCCTTTATTAGGTATTTTGGGGATTGTTCCAATACTTTTATCGAATTTAGCGCGATAACGAAGCGAATCCAATTGTTGCTCAATGATATAATAAGACGAATCAAATTTTATGAGGACACCAGTAGAAATTGGCACACTAGCTTGTAAAACAAGCTCTTGCTCGGAAGATGCCATAACAGTAAGGTTACAATACCCAAGCGGGCTGCTTGGAACTGTGTTGCAATCCTGAGCATTTGTAGTCAGGATATTGCAGGCTATACATACAAATATTAAGATAATGCGCATAGGATTTAGTTTTGGACTGAGATTTGATTTAACCGGGAATGAAAGTATTCAACATTTGCTTTAATGACAGATCGGCAGTTTGTCATCTCAGGGTCAATTCTAGTTTCGTTAATATAGAAGCGATAGAAACTCTCCGTTTCAAGGATCACTGGATCTGCGGTATTTTTAAGCACATAATATGTTCTGAATGCTTGAACATTTAGGGGATGGCAAGGATCGTTATTACTACCTTCGAGGCGTTGCGTTATTTTCCAAACTTTGAATTTTTTATTTCTTCCTTTGTGTTTCACATCTATCTCTCCGGTTGTTTCTTCGAGCGTGTATGTGCAGTATCCATTAATGGGCGCGTTTTTAAAAGGTCTGAATCGTATAGCATTAAAATTTAGCCGGTGTTTTCCATTCAATGTTTTATTTAAAATTTCTTTAGGGAAGTAAAATTCGTACGGACGAAGCCCATAAAAAAATTCATTTGCATCAGTATACCCGATTGTAGCTAAAAAGCGATCATCGAAATCGAGTTCTGCTTTTGGATATCTATCCTCAGGCTGGTCAAGTTCCATTATTTTTCCACCTGATTCATCTTCTGCTATGCGATAATAAGTAGAAATATACTCTGTTGGATCTGTATGAACAGGCGTTTTATAGAATTCAAAAGGCAGTTTACGATTGTAAGCTCTGAATTCAAAAACATGAAGAGGGTTGCTCAGTCTTTTCGTTTCGATTTCAATAAAAAAACGCTCTTTGTCTACTTGTTCTGATAATTGTATTTCTGGGATTTGCTCGCTTTTTTTATTTGGGAGGTTGCTAACCCATGATTTTGTCTGCTCTTTTAAATAACCTAATGCTTCACCAAGACTAATGATACCATCACTTGGTTCATTATCTGCTTCTTCTTGTATTTCATATTCGCTTAACATTCGGATTAAAAAATAGGTAAAAACCCCCGCATTTGCTTGTTCATGGGCATAAGCTCCCGCTTGAGTAGAGCGAATAATGACGAAATTATTATCATTGATAGTTTCTGCATACGATGCAAAAACAGGATCTTCTTTAACTTGAGCCTTTCGAGTAGGAGCATCAAAGGTAGGGGTATGTTTGGCTTTACCGCCAATTTCATTCGAGCGGGTAATAATATCCTGGCGACAAGCATCAATTATCATCATTACAAATGAACCTTTGCGGCAAAGCGATCGTTTTATCCATTCTATTGAAATCAGCGTATGTTCGTTTGAGTATTTATTAGTCTTTTTATCGTATATCGCATCAAATGGCACCAAACAATCTACCCCTTCCCTGTTTGTGACGCCGTGACCACCGAAGAACAACATTACTTCATCAGATGGACGAATATCTTCCAATAACCCGCTAAAATTGCCGAGAGAATAAGCGCCGGACAGGCTATCTTTAATCAAACCAACGGCTTGTAATATATTTGCCATGTTCGGTTTTTCTTCATTGTCACAGTTTATTAAGTGTACCTGCCATCCCGCATTGGCTAATGCTGATTTCAACGTACGCGTGTCTTGGTCGGCAACTAACCGGGGGAGGCCGGAAGTGCTCGGATAGGCGCCGACACCTATCACAATGGCTATTTTTCTGGCATGTAAAGGCAGACAGCCTAAGAAGCACATGGTAATGATAAAGAGTCTCATGAGTATTATCATTGAAGCCGGAAAACCTATGCCGTTGTTCACGGCAGAGATTCTCCGGCAGTCATCAATTAATGTTTAATAGTAACCAATCGGTTGCGGAAAGAACATTTGCGGAGCCCATTGGTCGTGAACAGGAGAATGATATCCATTCGGGTTATATGGCTGATATGCAGGTTGACTATAACCATATGTCATAGGCGGAATCGTCATGTTTGCTTGCGGGTATCTTGTTGTTTGATACGCGGCTGGAACTGAAAAGCGATTTCCGCTCAAGTATCCCTGCGGAATTTGAATACCGCCAGAAGGAAATTGAGGTCCGGCAATTTGTCTGCTCGAGAACCATCCCTTGACGGCATTACCAATTTGATACCCTATTTTAGCGCCTATAAAAGCTGCTTGGGGACTGCCTGTAGCGACAAAGGCTAAAGCGCCCCCCGCAAACCCGCTGATATAAGAAAAAGACCGCTTTACACCACCCCATAATTTGCCCCAAAAGCCGCGTACGGCTGGAGATTTCATCTCATCGGCCAGAAATTCGCCAACAAGTTTTTCGAATTCTGCCGATTGGTTTGTCACTGCCAGACGTGCCCGAATTGCAGCCATTGCCCAGAAACCGGGATTATTGGTCAAATCTATCTCGGGCGAAAAACCTTCGATATACCCCTCTACAATCGCTCCATTGTTCAACGCTATTGGACTAAACTTAAACCCAACTTGTTGCCCGCTGATAGCTGCTCGCAACATCGGGTCGATCTTGTCCAATTCAAGCCACAATCGCAGATGTTCATAAGCTGCAGGGGCAGGTTTTTCAAGTTCTGCAATCGCAGCGCGAGTAGTAAGAGCCAATGTGGGCGCGAGTACCTCATGCGGCATTACACTCCGGGAAGCTAGTCCCTGTGGTGCAACATATTGGGTCAGTACAATGCGGACTTTGGCAGGAATAATAGCCATGCCTGGGTTGCGCTCTACGTATGCACGTACACTGTCTTCCGTAATATCAACCGATTGTATCGCAATTTTTGTCCAAAGCACCAGTGTTTTTGCCGATCTTCTAAAGTCTGCCCATGTCATCCCTTCCTGCCCTTTGATCCACGTGGCAATATTTGGATCGTTGAAAATATTAGCGCAATCCGCATCAATCAATCCCTGCTGGATCAGCATGGGCATCAGCATGCTATGCATTTCCAATTCGGTGGGCTCAGGGATACCTAACTTTTTAGCTTTTTCAGCAATAACGTTTTCTGCCAAAAAAGCTGCCTCATTGGATGCGTTCATAACACTTCTAACATCAGGATCATCAACATAGCGCGTAGCGGAAATTTTGTTGCGACGTTCTAATTCGCGCTGCAATTTAGCTACTGCAGGATCTTGCTGGGGTGTTTGACCATACACACTCATTGTGAAGCTCATCAATACAAACATAGTTGGAATCGCTTTTGCAAAAAAATGCTTGTGTACGGACATTGGAAGTTGTGTGCGCAAATAAGTCATGGCGCAATTAAACAGCTCTTTCATGATCAATATTTATTTAGTGAATAAATTAACGGCTGGCAACTGCATTTGAAAATCTATTGCCTACATTTCGCAATGCACTGTGGAGTTCGCCACGAATTAGATCAAACCCGGAAGGGAATGCTCTGACCCTGGAAAAACGCTCTGTACCAAGAAAGGGAGTACTATACTGAGTAATATAAGGTATTCCACAAGGACACTCTCGGATGTATTTGGCATCAATATTGGAAAACCAAAAATCCTGATTCCAGGATTTACTGATAACCCGGTTGAATTCGTTTATTTGATCACCATTTTGGACTTCAAGTAAGTAGGCACGAACGTTCATCGAAACATTAGCCCGATCGTAATAGACTTGAACATTAGTTTGTGTATAATTCAGAACGTCAATCCAGATATAGCCATTCCATACCTTCTGAACATTAGCCCAGCAGTATGTTTTAGAAACTCCTGTATTATCTTTTTCCTTTTTGTAGTCAGGTTTATCCAATGCAACGGCTATCACAAAATCGGCGCCTACTTGCTTTGCTAAAGAGGTGGGATCTGCGTCCAGACGTAACACGGGTAAATTGTGAGAATACACTAGTTTTGTATATTCATCTTCTTGAATAGAACTTATCACTGCATCAATGATGGCGTATTTTTCTGCACTTGCGCTAAAAGCGGCATCGTTTGCCTGGATAATGACAGCTATGCGTTTGGTTGCACACTCTTTGTACTGATCATAAAGTCGTTGAGCTTCTGACTTGTTTTTCACGTATGTTATGGCATCCAGTGCAAGTTCGGCTGCTTTTTTGCAATTATTTGAGGCGGCAAATCGCGCAGCATCTACTAATTTCTTTTTTCCAAACTGATCATTACAATCGGCAATTCCTTGATTGGCAAGTTTGGGACTACTCAAATATTTTTTTGCTATTGTGTATAAAGAAATCGCTTCTGAGTGATTTCTGCCGCACACATTATCTGCTTCTTTGAGCAATTGGCTGCCATATTCGTCACCGTATTTTTTGCTAAGCTCTTGAGTCTCTGTATTTTTGGTAGCGAAATCAGGAACTGGGTGTAGCAAGTCAGCCGCTTGTTTAATTTGGCCTTCTTTATACATCTTTTTGGCTTTCTGCAATAATTGGGCAGTCAACAATTGATTTCTTTCTTGCATGCAGTCCCGTCTCAGATCAAGCAGACAAGCCGTATCGAGTTGCCCCAAGGCAACATCGTATTTCTGGGCAGAAACAGCTTGTTCTTTGGCTTTTGTATGCCAGGCAATCCCTTCTTTTTGGATAGACGCCTGTAGTTGACTCAAGCGATCTTTGTCAGAAGAAACCATGATCGCCTTTTCCAGTTCTTTGATACTTGCTAAATACGATCTTGTTTTAGCTAATGCTTTGGCTGATTGTTCCAACTGGCCGGTCGCAGCTTCGCGAGTTTTGGCTATATATATTCCGTATGTAGGATATTCTGTGTTGTGATATGGTATTGCATCAATCTGTAATCCATGAGTCTCTATAAGTTTTTTCAATTTATCGAGCGATTCTGCCAGATGATCAAAGCGTTGCTCCATCTTGTGTTTTTCAAAACGGCCGGAGAAATCAAACAACATTTCTTTTACAGTTTGGTCGTATTGTTTGTTAACCGCGGGGTGATCTTGAGGGCAATTTGCTATTTCCCGGAATGCAGCGTCATAATGTTGCCCTTTTAACAGACGTTTTGCCCTGCAATAATTTTGAAATGCCGGTGCCAGCTTATAAAGATCAGTATACCAATCATATTTAGTATGAATGGATTCCAAGGAAGGGTCCAAGCTCAACACCCTGTTGCTAATAGAAGCAAATGAAGCAACCTTGCTGGCCGCCGACTCATCGGACTCTTGTTCTGCTTTTAACTGCAATTGACGCACTCTATTCAAGTAATCAACGTATTGTGTATGCAACACGCTCTGTTCTTTCGTATTGAGGGGTATACGCCTTTGCATGGTCTTTACCCAACTTTCAAAGTCATTGACTTTAAGCTGATTATACGCTTTTTCTGTATAACATCCAGCAATTAACATTGCGATGGCGAATAGACCGACCAGATAATTGAATTTTCTTAGGTTCATTGTGAAAAGATTATTGGGTTTAGTAAGAGTTGTTCGGAATTGTATTTCAGTGTTATTTGTCGGAACGACATGTTTTTTTTTGAGAATCGAACAGGAGTTGATGGCGCAAAGTGAAGTACTCATGTATGGTCATTTTTAGGTGAAAAAATCTTCCCATGCCGGGGCAAGGTCAACAAACCCTCCGGTGCTGGTGTATCTACGATTTTCGTCGTTTGCTTATTTATCCGCCGAAAGGAGAAAAAGGTGACGGAAAAAATTCATTTTTTTTTATAATTTTCCTTCCGGAATTTTTTTTATCCAAACCTGTCACCTTTTTTGTACACCAACAGATATATACCGTATGAAACTATCCCCAAATACATCTATTCCAGATTCAATCAAAAAAGTGCTGGCCATGGAGGCCTCGCTCAAGGGGCACATCGCCGCCGTGGTAAACGGGTATCCGGAATTGCGTACTGAAAAAGACGATATCGTACAGGAGGTAATGATCGCGTTATTAAAATATCCTGATAAACTGGAAAATTTGCAGGTGGAGGCTTACGCCCGGACTATCGCCCGCAATATCTGCTACGATATGGTGAACCGCCTCCGGAAGGCACCCACAGTAAATATGGAGTCGCTTCCCGATAACGCCGAAGACCCCGAAGAACCCCAGGGCTTCACCATTGAACACGCCAAATTGATAGGGCTGGCTTTAAAAGAACTCAAACCCGACTGCTTTCAGGTGCTCAACTTGTACTATTTCGAAGAAGGATTTTCAAAAGACCGCCTCGTGGCCGAAAAACTAGGACAAAAAACCGACGCCGTAAAACAACGCAGAGGGCGATGCCAGGAATCGCTCAAAGACATCATAACCATGAACAAAAAATACAGCGTTTTGCTGTATTTAATTCCGCCATCAAAAAGAAGATGAACTAAAAATGGAAAAACTCACGCTCACATCTAAGGAGCTACAGTGGCTGGAAAACCACAATGAAATAGCAACTTTCGAACGCTTGCTCGAACAAAGCCGCAACGATCCCGCTGCAGTTAGCGATCTGGAGGCTTCTATCTCAGGATTGAAACAATTACAAAATGAACTTTTGAGCAAAGCCGAACAGGAAGCTTTGCTGCAAAGGCTTGACGCCAATTCCGACCTGAAATACGCAGCGCAATGGAGCGCTGCTGTGCGCGCGGGTTACGCCCGCCTGGCCTATCAAAATGCTACCAGCGACAACTGGTCGGCGTATTATAAATGGTGGCCGCTGGGGTTGTTACTGTTCCTGTTTATTGTATTGGGCTACGTATTGTGGCCCGATACAGGAAATGAGCCATCTGCAACAGCCGCACAAACCAACTCATCAGGCGGAGATCCCGCTTCAAAAACGCAACAATTAATTGAGCCGCCACAAGTGCAGGCAGAAACGCTACGCATTGATACGCCTGAACCGCCGACTATAACCAATATTGAAGAGCCTCGTCGACAAACAACAAAAGAGATAGATCCACTTGTGGTATTTTCCATTAAAAAAAATGAAGACCAGGGTATAAATAATGATTTCATCATACTATTTAAAGAAGTTTCTATCGATCAATACAATTTTTACGCTCAACAAAACGAGATTAAACCCTTAAAAGGCAGAGGGATCATGCCTGCATTGGTAACCGCTGATGAAGCGAAAGGATATGCTAATTGGATTGTTGCTGCCCGCCATCAGGCCGGTTATAATTTCCCCTCCCCTGTGCAATTGCTACATGCGCTTAATTCAAAATTCGAAGTAAAAAAATACAGCTCAAAACCGGAATGGGTATTGACAGACAGTGGCGCCGGTCTACAGGTCATATCCCTGGATTGCAATAATCTCCAAACGAAATGTAGTCGCCCTGCAGCCTACACCCGAGCACCCAAACCTCGCGATCGTTGCGCGTTCAGGCTGGTGGTGCAGAAAGGATAAGCTACTATTTTACCCCCCCCACATCCCCCACCCCCACAAATCCCGCCCAAAAAAACGGGTGCGACTTTTCACCGGGCTGCTGCTGCATATACCGCAGCTTAGCCTGTTGCATGGCCTCGTCTTTGGGTTTGCCGGCCCTTAGCTGCTCATGGAAATATCCTATTAGTTTTTCACTGGCGGCGTCGTTGACCACCCACAGGCTGGTGACGATGCTTTTGGCGCCCGCCGAGGCGAATGCCCGCGACAGGTTGATGATGCCCTCGCCTTTTTGCAGTTCGCCTACTGCTGTTTCACAGGCAGATAAGATGACAAGGTCGGCGTGTAAGGCGAGCGTGTAAATTTCTCTGACGTATAGCCGGGAATCGTCGCCGCCACCCGGCGTGGCGGCGAATGCCAGGTAGGAATAATCCCCCGACCGGCTATCGACCGCGCCGTGGGTGGACAGGTGCAGGATTTTATATTGGTCGGCCTGGCTCAAAAAGGCGGACTTGGAGGCTTCTTCGCCGACGAAATACGCCCCCTTCCAACGCCTGGCAGCGTAATATACTTCGGGACCGCTGTGCGGCAACGCTGCCCACCCTTTCCTGTTGGCCATGGTTTCCGGGTCGTTGAGCCAGTCGTCTTTTGGGGCCAGTTGGGCTAACTCCGATTTCGATTGGGTGTAAAATGGCGCAAAGGCAAGTAACCCATTGGCCGCCGGCTTTCGGTGCTGCTTTTGGATCATTTCCCTCAAAAGGGTGGCGGAATAACAATAGCTGACGGGGTATTGCCGAACCAGAAAGGGATAGGTGGTAAAATTTGCCAAATCGCGGGGCGGGGCGCTGAGCAATACCTCGAACGGCAGTATGGCCAGCCGGGGATCGGCAATGACGACGACGGAGGATGTCAGATACGATTTGACGGGTGCGATGAGTTTGTCGTATAATTCCCGAGCAGCAGCGACGTATTGCTTCAAACTGCTGATATACATGCTTTCGCTTCTTTTTGAGGCGGGCAACTCGTAGTAGCGGTAAAGGCCGGCGCGCACGTCATTGACAAGCGAGTCGATCCGCCCGCCGTGAGGCGCCCTGATCAATTTGTGTTCGTCTTTATTTATTACAAAAATAAATACCGCACTGTCGCTAACCATGTATTCCAGCATGGTTTGGTCGAGACGCAATATCTGCTGCCGTACTTCTTCCAGCGAGGCGATGCTCAAATCGTATTTATGACGAAAATAATCGGGGTAGTTCGATTCGAGGTCTTTTTTGAGTGTGTTATAGACCGTTCGGGTTTCGTAGAGATTTTGGGTGATGGCTAATAGCGCCGTATCAGTCAGACTTTTATTGTCGTCGTTGAGCGCCTGAAAACGCTGTTTTTCGTATTGGGCGATTTGCAAATTCAGACTGCGCTCTTGCTGTAAAATACTATCGGGAATAATGCCGCTGTAAATAGCCTCGGCATCCTGCAGAAATTCGAGCAGACTCACCGCCCGCGATTCTTCCATACAGGCAAAAGCATCTTCGATATACTGCGGGTCTTTTGTTTGTTGATAAAGCAAATAATTCGTCTGCACACTGCCGTCGAATACCGGGGCGGCGGCGGTAGCCAGTTCTTTTTTTCCGGAAGTCAATCTGCTGCGCTGATAGCGAATAGCTTCGCGGGCTGCAAAGTATGAAGCGGATGAGGAAATTAACGCGTCGGGAGCATTACTCAATCTTTGTGCAGTCCCCATTTTGTCCAGCGTTTTAATAAAGCGGGGAATGTCGTTGACCTGGGTTATATCGCCGTAATAATTGTTGGCTTCGAGTGCTTTTTGAAAATACGCCAGCGCCTGGGTATAATTGGATTGCGTTAACTGGCAATTCCCCATATAATTATTTACGTCTACATGGTGATGATGTTTTGCAGGTAAATGCGCTAAAAAAAGCTGTTGCGCTTTTTGATAATAATCTATCGCCTGCTCGTAATCTTTTTTCATTTCATAACAAAAACCAATACCGTCGTAACACACCCCCAATTCCTCTTCATAACCGGGTTTATTGATCCAATTATTTTTGGTTTTTTCATAAAATGAAATAGCCTGGTCGTAATTACCTGTATTTTTATGAAAAGTGCCTATTCCGTGATAGGCAAAGCCTGTTTTGGCACTGGTTTCACCAGCTTGTGCTATCCATATTTGTAATTCTTTTTCTTTAAATAAAATTGCTTTTTTATAATCCTTTGCTACTGTATAAATATTGCCAAGGCTGTGATAGGCGAAAACAAGGTTGGGCGTATTTTCTCCAAATTTTTTGACCATTAATGCGATAGAATTTTCGACAGCTTCGATAGCGAGATTAAAATCGCCTTTGCAACTGTAACTATCGCCTAGGCCGATGTAGGCAGTCGCCAATTTTTCGACGCCGATTTGTTGGTTGTTCTCAAAAAAATTTATCCCTTTTTTATAATACACAACCGCCTGATCGCAGTTCCCCGATCCGAGATAAGCCAATCCCAAATTATTATAGGCGGCGCCCAAATCGGGACTGCTTATTTTTTGTGCAATAGCTACCGCTTTTTGCATCCAATCGATTGCTTGTTCGTATTCTCCTTTTTGTTCGTAAATACTGCCGAGATTTATCATTATTTTCCCCGACAGCGCATCGTCAGTGCCGATTTTTTCCGCCCGGATGCGGAGGGTAACGAGATACGCGGGAATGGCTTTGCCCAATTCCCCTTGCGAGTGGTAAATCCTTGCTTTAAGATACTGCACCGTACCATACTCCACGCTATTTTGCCCAAGCACAGCGGTATATATTTCGTCAGCGCTATCCAATTTGATTAGCGCATCGGGCATTTTTCGGTTGTTCGTCAAGTCCTGAGCCTCTGTCACCAAAATACGGGCATAAGCCGTATCCCGACCCGATTGGCCGTAAATGCCAGGTGCGAATAAGAGGATGTCCAAAAGGAGGGCGAAGGCGATGTGCTTATTCATATATGCGAATTTACTAATTGCCCGTAAAACTTTTGCCAATTTCCCTATTTTTACCCTGGAGACCTAAAACACGCTTTTACATGCCATTACACCCCAACACCTATTATCTCGACGGTATCCGCCACCACCGCCCGGAAGTGATCAGGGGGGTATTCAGCGAATTCCTGCCCATGGTGGCCGCATTCATCCGCCAAAACAGCGGCACGGATGAAGACGCCCGCGATATTTTCATGGACGCACTTGAGGCCATCTATCGCAAATTGCGCGACGGAGAACTCGAGCTCACTGCCTCGTTTTCTACCTACCTGTTCGAAATCTGCAAAAGACTATGGTATAAACGCTTTCGTAGAAAAAAATTCGAAAGCGGGGTAACAACTGACGATGAAGTGGTACTCAATAAGGTGCAGGAAATGGATCAAGCCCTGGAAGAAACCGAACGAATGAAGCTGATGCGCGAGAAATTCGCCCAGCTACAGGAAGACTGCCGGCAGTTGATGAGCCTGTCCTGGCACACTGACAAAAACATGGAAGAGGTGGCCGAAGCATTGGGGTTTAGCTACGGCTACGCCCGAAAACGCAAACACATCTGCCAGGAACGGCTGATTGCATTAGTCAAAGCCGACCCGCGGTACCGGGAGTTACGCACGGATGGGAGGGAGAGAGGGAGAGAATGAGAGAGGGAGAGAGGGTGAACGTTTACCGTTCACCAATTACTCCGTTTAACTCTGTGGTAAAAAAATAACATAGCGCATGAAAAAAAACACTACACACGAAAAAATAGAAGCTTACATTCTCAACCGGCTAGCCCCCGGTGAACGTGCCGATTTTGAAAAAGAAATCCGCGCCGACCCCGATTTATCGGAAGAAGTAAACATCCTGCGCGATGCGATAAAAGCCACCGGCGAAGAGGACATCAAAGCCTTTCGCCGCGAAATGGAAGCTGCTACCGCAAGCAGTGGCGGCCACCGAGGCAGCTTTTTTTTATCCATGCGCTGGGCCCTTGCTGCTGCGGCCATAGTGGTACTGGCGCTAAGCGTATGGTTAATGACCCGGCAATTCTCGGGTCCGGCGCCGCAACTACCCATCGCAAAAGACCAACCCCAGCCCCCCAAACAACCAACTGCCCCCCAAAAGCCGCCTGTGATCTCACCGCCTCCAGCCGAGAAGGCGCCCCAAAAAATCGAATATCTTGCCCTGGCCGAAGAGTTGTACGTGCCGTACGACGCCTCCGGCCTTCGGTCGGGCGAGCCTGAAGACACCGTCACCCCATCGGATTTTGAGCGCGCCGTGGAGGCATACAATAACAAAGACTGGAAACTAGTCGTCCGACTATTAAGATCCCCCAGCCCCGATCAACTCACCGAATCGCTGAAGCTGCGCGCCCACGCCTACTTCCAGCTCGACAACTTCGACAAGGCCGCCGCCGATTTCCAGCAATTAGCAGAAAAAAGCCTGTCGTACAAATACGATGCGGAATGGAATTTGCTGTTGTGTTATTTGGCCAGGCTGCCGGAGAAGCAAGCCGCGTTTGACCAATTGCGCAAGCGGATTTTGGATGATCCCGATCATCCGTTTTATCAGCGGGTGAGGGAGTTAAAATTGTAGCTACGGTCTTGGCTCCAGAGATTAAAATGCGCGGATTGGAGTCGTCGCAGTCGCCATTTTGCAGCCCAAAACCCATGCCGGGAGGCTGAAAAATTCTTGACCGCTTCCGACACCAAATCCGTCATTATCGGCATCGGGGTCATACATAGTCAGGGGCAGATTGTCATCGACTATCGTGCCGAAGTCGTCGTCGATGTCATCGCAAAATTCAGTAATGTTCGTGTTTATTGCCAGATTAGTACCGAATATAGCCTTGCCATAGAATACATTAAATTTTATCCTATTCCTGATATATATTCCCGACTATTCCTATTTTTGTTCAGGTACACTAACTAATTGACTCCCAATGCCAAACAACTCCTACTCCAAAACCAGGCTGCTTTCCCCGCCGGAACTTCAATCGCTCAGGGAAAGACTCCGGTTTCGTTTTAGGGAACGGCAGCCCCTGGGTAAAGAGATAGAGGCAAAAACCTACCTTGGCGCTTACGAAGCCTTGCAGGAAGATATGACAGCCGCACTGCCGAATGTGGATGTGGCCTCCCTGAGCTTAAACCGGTTTCGCAAATTATTCTATTATACGGATCCCGACATTTGCCCGCCCGACCAGTTGGAGCGCCCTTCTTTTGGCAAAGATTTCCTGCATATTCTGGAGAAGTATATTGCCGGCGAAGCTGCTTCGAATGTTCAGCCTGCCCGTTCCAATTTGCTTTCCGGGCGTATTTTGGCCCTTTTAGGCGTTTTAGTTTGCTTAATTGCCGGTTCTGCTATTATTCAAAATACCTCAAAAACTACCCGGTATTGGCGGGAAGATTTTACTTCTACGCATCCCGATAGTATGACGGCAAGAGGATGGGAAATATCGAATTACGATTCTTCGTATTGGCATCAGCAACACGATACGGGAGTACTGACGTTGTATACCCTGGCCGGAGATTACTGGGTAAAACCCAACGAAAAGAGAGTCATAACAAACCTGGTTTCGAAGGCGATCCAAGGAGAGAACCTGGAGATTACCTGCAAAATCGTCAATTTTCAGCCTTACCAGTTGCATCAGCAGGCCGGGCTAATTTTATTCGATCGCCATAAAGACAGGAAACACCATATCCGCTTTAATTTCTCATTTGCTATATACGATATTAACGAATCAGAGGGCAGTTTGGGCTCTTTGGAATTTATAGTAATCGACATTAAAAAAAATGGAGATATCTTTCCAAGTGCCTACCCCGTTAAGAGTCTATTTGCTGATAACTTAAAGTACCCTGCTAGCCTTAATTACATCAAATTGATCATCAAGGGTAATTTATGCAGAGTCTATATCAAACAAGATTATGACTGGAGCGGCTTCATTTTATATCATGAAACCACCTTGGATTTCACTCCCGCCTATATAGCCCTGGCCGCTTTTCACGGCTGGACGTTTGACGATGGCTCGCCCAAATGCGCAGATGCCATCCCCGCCGCTTTTGACTGGGTAGAGGTAAAGGACCCTGATATGGCGGAGTGATGAGCGAGAAATGCTATTTATCCCACGGATTGACCAAATTCATGGCTGGAATGTTTTTAAAGTCCTTTATGTTTCGAGTAACTAATGTAAGATTATAGACGGTTGCAGTAGCTGCAATTATTGCATCAGGAAGTTTAATTTTATGCTCTTTTCGTATATCAGCAGTTTTGAGTTTAATAGGCTGTTCTAATTCTATAATAAGTATGCTATCAATAAATTTTTTTAACACTTCTGCATCTCTTTCCGTAGTAGCCTTCCAGCATAGTAATTCTATTTCGGTAATCGCCGATATGCAAGGTGTAGATTCAGCAATAATTACATCCATGAACTCTTCAGCAGACGCCGGGAATTGCTGCTGGAGGTAATATATAGCGGTATTAGTATCCCAAAGATATTTCATTCCCAACCGTTGCGAAGGTCATCTAACTGCTCGTCAACTTCGTTCAATGGTTGTTTAGTCATAGCTCCCTTGTAACGAGCTGCTAAGTTAGCATCTATCCCCTTCACGTGATCTCTGTGCAAGCGTATGAGCTGCAGATGCTCTAAATCTTCCAAGAGCCTGATAGCCTTTTCGTTAATAATGTCAATTGTGATTGTTTGTACCATGACATGGCTAATTTAAAAACTATAACAATACTTATTCAAAAAACGTTTCAATGTAAAGTTAAGTTTTAATAGCTAATTTTTTCTTACTCTCCAGTGGCAGAGTGAATAGCGAGTAGGAGCGTGAATTTCTCACACTCCCACACGCTCATCCCAAAAATTCGCTATTAATCAAATACGGGGCGGTCCACCTTGTTTTTGATAGGCGGCACCGTGCGCAGGTAGGCATAGATGGCCTTCACTTCGCCGTCGGTGAGGGGCGTATGCGGCAGCATAGGATAGCGAATGGAGGTACCATCGGGTCTTCTGCCGTGTTTCACGGTTTGCACAAACTGTTCTTCCGTCCAACTGCCGATACCGGTTTCCGGGTCGGGGGAGATATTTGCGGAGGGCATCACGTTGCCTTCCATATCGAGCATGGGATTGCCGCCGCCGAAAAATCCGACGGATTTTTCGGGTTCGAGGGCGTTGTTGGTGGCAAAATCGGCAGAATGGCAATCATAGCAACCATAGAGGCCGGTGGCCAGGTAGCGCCCCAATTCAACTGCATTAGTCGTATCGGGCAAGGCTATAGGTTGCGTAGGAAAAGGATAGGGTTTAAACACAAATTTCATTAATCCCTTGGCCAGGAAGGTGAGTTCCTGGGGATGTGAGCCCCTGTCGCTGGGTTCCAGGCGCTGATCGTCGGAGCGCAGCCAGGCGATCACGGAATAGAGGTCTTCGTCGGTGGCTTTCGGGAATTTGGGCATGGCGGGGGAGGCAAATCTGCCGTCTTTGCGCAGGCTGGTGCGCAGGAAATAATAGATCTCTCCGTCGGTCCACTTGCCGATTCCCCGATCGGGATGTTTAGTGATATTAGCCGAATAAAATTTCCCAAAAGCTTTGGGTGCGTCTTTGATTTGCTGGCCGCTCAGCTTGCCATCGCTGCCGGTATGGCAGATGACGCATTGCATAGAGGCAATTTTGGCCCCTTGGGCGACTCGTTCGGGCGTAACTTCTACGGTGAGCTCGGGTATGGTGGGCGGATCGTAAACGGGCGCGGGGGCGAAATTGATCCAGGTAGCCACGCCGGCTACGATAAGTAACGCGATGCCCAGAAGCCAGGCAACTACTTTAAGCACTTTTTTCATGATCGGTGTTCAAATTTAAAGTTGGTTATGAAATAAAAAGTGTCAACTCACAATTCGGGTATTCGTTTTGTAGTTGTTTATCTGGGCGAGAGCGGGCTAAATTGAGTGGCTGTACTTGAGTTTTTCAGTCAATTGTTGTAAATTTACAAAAAGTCCTAATCAAAACGCCCAATTCAGTGCGGCGTTTCTAATTTATCAACTTAAAACCAATGCATTATGGAAGGGTGGACGAAAGTGTTTATTGCCGCTGATGTATTTCAAGCCAAATTAGCGGAAGACGCGCTCAAGCAAAACGGCATTGAGAGCCATATTTATCGCGGTCCCGACCCCAACTTCCCAGCTATTGGAGAGGCCGAGCTTATCGTGCCGGAAGACAAAGCGGAGGCCGCAATAGGGGTGCTGCAGGAAAACGGGTTCATCGATTAACTATTTTTTTTTCGCCAAACGCATCATATATTTGCGATTCATTCGTTGAATAGAGACTTCAGGTGCTTATCCTGGAGGTAAGAATTATAACTGGGGTTTAGTTTTATTTGTGAAAAGTGTGGCTTTTAGCTGCACTTTTCTTTTTTTACCCCCCAAAATACGCGGGTTTGACAAAAGTCACCAAAGCTTTTGACAAAACACCGTTGATAATTTTGCTCGTTTCCATTCTTTTGATATTTTCATTGCGCCAAAAACGAACGCAACTTATAGCGACTTCATTGATCACATCAAAAGTATAATGGCTTATGAGCTTCGATACCAAACACATCAGAAACGTCGTATTGTTGGGCCACCCGGGGGCAGGCAAAACCACTTTTGCGGAAACCATGCTTTTTGAGTCTAAGACGATAGGACGCAGGGGCAAAGTGGAAGAAGGAAATACCGTTTCCGATTATACAGATATAGAGCACGAACGCGGCAATTCTATATTCAGCACGCTTTTGCACGATACCTGGAAAGAATCCAAGATCAACGTTATAGACACTCCGGGTTTTGACGACTTTGTAGGCGAGGTGGTGTCTTCGCTAAAGGTTGCCGATACGGCGGTTATGCTGCTCAATGCCAAAAGCGGCGTGGAAGTGGGCACGGAGCTCATATGGGAATACATTGAGCGCTTTAAAGCGCCCACTATTTTTGTGATCAACCAACTCGACCACGAAAAAGCCGATTACGACACTACGCTGGAACAGGCGCGCAACCGCTTCGGCCACAGGGTAATCCCCATCCAATACCCGCTCAATGCCGGCACGGGCTTTAATACGATTGTCGACGTGCTTCGCATGACTACCTATGTATTTCCCGCCGGCGGCGGCAAACCCGAAAAGAAACCCATTCCCGATTCAGAAAAAGACCGCGCGCTGGCTATGCACAACGCATTGGTGGAAGCCGCAGCCGAAAACGAAGAGGGTTTGATGGAGCGATTTTTTGAGCAGGGCACGCTTTCCGAAGAAGATTTAGCGATGGGGCTTCGCATTGCGATTGCCAACCAGCAGATCTTTCCGGTATTTTGCTGTTCTTCTACCAACAACATGGGCAGCGGCCGTATCATGGGCTTTATCAACGATGTTTGCCCCTCACCTGCCGAGCGCCCTGCCGCCGAACTCGAAGGAGGCGGCACGCTTGCCTGCGATCCTGCCGGCGATACGACCGTTTTTATTTACAAAACCGTCACAGAACCCAAAGTGGGTACGGTTTCTTATTTCAAAATTTACTCGGGCGTGTTGCGCGCCGGCGACGAATTAGTGAATGCCAATAATCGCACCGCCGAGCGATTTGGCCAACTTTATATCTCCAACGGCAAAGACCGCGAACCGGTCAACGAGCTACGCGCCGGCGATATCGGCGTAACGGTGAAACTCAAAAATACGCACACCAACCAAACGCTCAACCCCAAAGGCAACGACCGCCGCATCGAGCCGATGCATTTCCCCGATCCACGCGTGACCGTAGCCGTGCAGCCTCCCAACAAAAACGATATGGAGAAGCTGATGAAGGCCCTGCACGCCATTGCCGAAGAGGACCCCACGCTGATCCTCGAACAATCGCAGACGCTCAAGCAGACCCTGCTGCACGGACAAGGGCAGTTGCACCTCGAAATCGTTAAAAACAGGGTGGAACGTACTCAGGGCGTTACGATGGACTTTATCCGCCCGAGAATCGCCTACCGCGAGACGATCACCAAGATGGCCAATACGATGTACCGCCATAAGAAACAAACGGGCGGCGCCGGCCAATTTGCCGAAGTGCATATGCGTATAGAGCCTTTCCACGAAGGCATGCCCAACCCCTCCGAGCTTACCGTAAAAAATACGGAGATCGACAACCTGCCCTGGGGCGGCAAATTGGCTTATCTGTGGTGTATTGTGGGCGGCTCAATCGACGCCAAGTTTTCCAGCGCGATCAAAAAGGGTATCATGTCTAAAATGGAAGAAGGCCCGCTTACCGGTTCTTATTGCCAGGATATCCGCGTGAGTATCTTCGATGGCAAGATGCACCCGGTTGACTCCAACGATATGGCCTTTATGCTCGCCTCTATCCAGGCCTTCCGCGAAGCCTTTACGAATGCAGGCCCGCAGTTGCTGGAACCGATTTACAACCTCGAGATTCTTTGCTCCGACGATGTGATGGGCGATGTGATGGGCGATTTGCAAACGCGCCGCGCAATCATCCTCGGTATGGACTCCGACGGGCACTATCAGAAAATTATCGCCCGCGCGCCACTGGCCGAATTGTATATGTATTCTTCTACGCTGCGTTCGCTTACGCAAGGACGGGCTAAGTTTAGCCTCAAGTTTTCAGAGTATAGCCCCGTCCCCAACGATATTCAGCAAAAGCTGATAGAAGCGCACAAAGCGGAGCTGGCGGAAGCACACAGCTAATTTTTAATGTTGAATTTTTAATGTTGGATGTTGGATGTTGGATGTTGGATGTTGGATGTTTTTATATATAAAATATCAGCAATTAAACATCAAACATTCAACATCCAACATTAAGTTATCTTCTCCTGGTATTGCGCAGGCGGTGCACTACCTGGAAACCTGAAAATTGGTACCAATCATTTTTATCGGGGTTGCCGGCTTTACTTATTCCATCGAGGTAATCGGTAAAAGCGTAGCGCATGCCGAATTCGAGGCCCAGAAACCAGTATTCTGACAGGTCAAATTTTACACCCAAACCCACGGGCAAAACGATCAAGGTTTTGGAAAAGTTGGCATTTTTATCCTGGGCCAGCAACAGGGCCATACCCGGAGAAACCGTTTCCGGAGCGGGGTATTGCGCATCGAGGCCGGTAAAGGTGAAGCCTACCCCTGCAAAAATATAGGGGGAGATCATTTTTTTAAATCCCATACCCGACAGGTAGCGCCATTCGCCAAAAGGCTCCCATTCTACTGCTCCCGACAATTCGGCGAGGGTGTTTTCAAAACGGGCATTGCGACCTGCGCGAAATTCATCACTGCGGTAGTTGACATCATCGCCGGTAATTTTTCCTATTGTAAAATTGCCGCGAAAACTCCAGGTGTAGTCGTACACATATCGGCCACTAAAACCAAACGCCGGGTTTCCTTCTTTAAAAAGGGGGAAAGTTTCCTTAACCAGGTCGCCCTGGTAGTTGGCCAGACCGATGAAGGCCCCAACTTCCCACTGGGGTTGTGCCAAAGCCGCCGTGGAAAGTACTATCATGCTCAAAATGGTGTATACAAATCTCATGTGATATGGGTTGTGGTGAAAACAATATGGTTATTCCAGATAAAGTCTAAATTCTACCCGACGGTTCAGGCGTCTGCCTTTGTCGGTTTTGTTAGTAGCGACAGGCTTGGATTCTCCCCAGCCGGCAGCGCGCATTCTTTCGGGGGCAATGCCCTTTTTTGCCAGGTATTTGAGGCAGGCGGCGGCCCTGCTTTCCGACAGCTTTTTGTTGGCCTTGTCATTGCCGCGGCTATCGGTATGGCCTTCAATGCTCAATTTATAATAATCGTACGTTAAAATCACATCAGCCACTTGATTTAGAATAGTGTAAGACTGTTTCTTGATCACGGCGCTACCTGTTTCAAACTGAACGCTCCGCATCGCGGTAATCAAAACCTTCTTCACTTTCTCCGGCAGGGGGGGGCAGCCGTTATTGGCTGCAATGCCGGCTAAATCGGGGCATTTATCGAGGGGGTCGATGATATGGTCGTTGTCGGCATCGAGGCAGCCTTTGAGTCCGATGTATCCCCGGGTATCGGGGCAAAGGTCGTCGGCATCGGCTACGCCGTCGCCATCGCGGTCGGCAAAGGGGCATCCGTTGCAGGAGGCCCAGCCGGCCTCGCCGGGGCAGTGGTCGAGGCGGTCTACGATGCCGTCGGCGTCGCTATCGGGGTCGGGGCAGCCTTTGCGATGTGCGGGGCCGGCCTCGAGCGGACAGGCGTCCTGCAGGTCGGCAATACCGTCGCCATCGGTGTCGGGGCAGCCTTTGAGTTTGGCCGGGCCGCTTTCTGTGGGGCAGGCGTCGAGTTTATCAATAATGCCGTCATTATCCGCGTCGGGGCAACCGCCTAGTTCGAGGAGGCCTACCTCAGTGGGGCAGGCATCTTCGAGGTCTTCCACGCCGTCGCCGTCTTCATCGGGACAGCCGCCGGCCGACAAAACGCCAAAAATCTGTGGGCAAGCGTCTTTTTTATCCACAATGCCGTCGCGGTCGGTATCGTATTCCCCAAACCGTTTAGCCAGGCCCATCATGCCAAAAAGATACCAATCGTCCTGGTCGGGATTTCCTGAAAAGCTCACCCCGTCAACCTGATCGGAAAAGACCTTGCGCACGCCCAATTCCAGGTTAACAGACGTGCGTTTACCGACATCAAATTTCAAACCTCCGCCTATAGGAATTGCCCAGCGCACACCGGAGAGCCCGGCCTGCACGTCCTGCTGTGTTTTTTCGAACCACACTTCGCGTTGTGTGGCTGAAAAATCGGGTTTGGCATCGATATACGACGCTGCCCCCCCTACAAACCCATATGGAGAAACGATACGGCGATAACCTCCACCGGCGGGATAGCGAGCCTTGCCAAAAGGCTCCCAGACTATACACACGCCGAGTTCTGCTACGTAAGACCGGAATCGAAAGTTGCGTTCGAGGCTAAATATTTCCTGAGAAAAATTATCGTCGTTGCCGCTAAACCGGCCGTAAAAAGCGCTGGTGCGAACGACCCAGCGATAACCCAGGTATTTCGCGGCGTAGATACCGGCAGCAGGCTGCGTTTCTTCCCAAACCGGTAGTTCTTTTTCTACCAGATCGCCCAGATAGTTGGCGCCTCCGCCCAATAAAGCCCATTCCCATTTGGGCTGCGCAATTAAAATACATGGGAGGAGCAAAACAACTAGCAGTGTGTAGTTTACCCTTTTCATCAAAACAGGATTTGGCATGTTGTTGCTACAAAAAAAACATATGTCCATGGCGACAGGTAGCGCACATACGCCAGTCCCGCGCTTCAGTTATACAACTGTAGCCTCCTGTGTTAGTCTTCTCAGAAAAGGTCGCAAAAGCCAGACCGAAGGGGTGGGATGACTATTGTATACCAGGCCAACCCGGTTATCCACCGGATAAAACCCATCTTCAAGTGTAAGACACTATCGGTATTAAGGCGAAACAAGTTTTGTATAGATCTGCGTAGGTAGGGTGAATGTTCACCGTTCACCCTACGTCGCATTATTTCAACAATGCAAATATGGGCAAAAAATTATTGCGGAAGGGAAAAATAACGCCACGTAGGGTGAACGTTTACCGTTCACCGACTCGGTGGTGACAAGGTGACAAGGTGACAAGGTGACAGGGCGAGGGAGGGAGGGTTATGGGTTGTCGGTACTAGAACTCAGAACCGACAACCCACAACTCAGAACGAATTAAGCTTTGGGCAATAACACAATTTTCTCAGTAAATACCTTATCGCCTTGTGTTACACTTAAGGTATAGACACCGGGGGTAGCGCTGCCGAGGTTGAGCTGGCGGTCAAAGTTGCCATCGAAATTATTGAGTTGCTCGCGGTATACTACGCGGCCGTAGCTATCGGTAATTTGCAGGCCGGTAGGCGCCGGTTCGGCCTGGAATCGCACGTTGATTTGCCCGTAAGTCGGATTGGGGAATGCCTTCCACTGCTCGAGTTGGAGCGGCCCGGCATTGTGCAAAGTGGGCTGCTGCTGAGCTGGTATTACAGGTTCTTCTATTACGGGTTCCGGAGTGGTAGTAACTGTTTCTTTTGAGTCGGTTGGACATTCTTTAAATTGCGCATCCACATCAAAAGTGAGTTCGCCGCGACGGATAGTGAGCGTATAAAAGTCACCGGCCTTGTGCTTGTCGCGCTCGCGCACCAATTCTTCATGCGTACCTACCGCTACATCGTCGAGTGCCACGATCACATCGTCTTCCTGCAAGCCGGCGACTTCGGCAGACGTACCGCCGATTACGCCGTCTACTTTCACGCCGGGGCCTTCCTTCCAGGTATGCGTATATACGCCAATAAATACCCTGCAGGGGTCGCGTTCCTCGTGCCGGCGCCACTTGAAGTCGTAGACCTGGCGGGGGGCAGTTAGATTTACCACTGCATAATAACTTTGGTCGCCGCGCAGGTATAATACCCGCACTTCATCGCCGGCTTTGTGGGTAGAGAGGGCGTAGCGCAGGTCTTCGGCATCTGAAATTTGTTTGCTATCCACTTCCAAAATCCTGTCGCCTGCGAGGATACCGGCTTCAGCGGCGCCGCCGCCGTTGACGAGTTCGCTAACCGCCAACCCCGGGCCTTCGCCTTTTTCGCCCGGATAAATGCCGAGTATCACGCGTTGTACTTCTTCGGTTTGCGATAAGCGATAAAAAGTAACAGTCTCCTTACCTGGGTGCGGTTTCAGGCCGTTATCGCGTAAGATAATTACGTGTTCTTTTTCCTGTTGCGCATTGTTTTCCTGCGCGGGAAGCGCTGTAGTGCCCAGTACACAGAGTGCGGGCAAGATTAGTGAGCGGAGCGTAACATCCTTCATAAGCCAATTTATTTTTAGGTGATAATACAAGGACACGGGGAATTGGCGGGGGTTGCATATTAGGGCTCAGCGCTTAGGGCTTAGGGCTTAGTGATGAACTGCTAACTGCTGACTGCTGAGCCCTAACTGCTAATAATCAGCCTCGCTCCAGCAGCCACCAAAGGGGGTTTTTACGTTCCTTCACCTTATAATTTCGGGTAATAAACTTATCGATATGTGCGGTAGCTTCGTCGATATCGTCGGTGAGCTTGATCAGGTGGAGGTCATCGGGAGAAATCGTTTTTTGAGCTACCATAAACTCGAGGTATTCCATGAGGGGATTGTAATAGTCGGCGCCGATCAATACTACGGGGAAATTATGTATCACGCCGGTTTGAACCAGTGTGAGGGTTTCAAACATTTCGTCCATCGTGCCCCAGCCACCGGGCAGCACCACAAAAGCGTAGGAATATTTGAGCAGGAGTACTTTTCTGATAAAAAAATACCTGATTTCGAGCCAGGTATGCATATAGGGATTGGGGGTTTGTTCGAAGGGCAGCGTGATATTGCAGCCTACCGAGCGGCCGCCGGCTTCGAAAGCGCCACGGTTGGCGGCCTCCATAATGCCGGGTCCGCCGCCGGTCATAACCGTAAAACCCATTTGGGTGATGGCTTTGCCCACCTCCCTGGCTTTTTCATAGTAGGGGTGGCCATCGGGGAATCGAGCCGATCCGAATACCGTAATACAGGGTCCAACAAAGTGAAGTTTGCGAAAGCCCTTAATAAATTGAAAAATTACTCTGATCACAAAAACGAGTTCGGTCGTACGGCTTTTAGGCCCTTCCAGGTATTGATCGTTGCCTGATAAGATGGCTCTGCGAGTTTTTTTCATGAACTTATAAGATTTGCGCGGCTGAAAGATCAGTAAAAAGCCAAAAAAATCGCTGAATTTGCCTGCCATTTAACAAAATAGTTTTGTCCATTGGAATACTGCCTGAGGGTATCTTGTCGTTGATATACCGCACGCCGGTTTTTGAGTTGAGCAAAAATTCTGCCGGGATAGGGCATAAAAGGCCGTATCGGAGCAATTAGCGCGAATGGATTTGAGCGTTTGATTGGCGATACGAGTTTACTTGGCTATTTTTGTGCCCGCTGGTCAGGACGCGAACGCTGCCGATTGGGCAGCAGAAAGTCCCACAAACTATTTACCATAAACTTCTACGATGAAGAAATTTTTCATTCTCCTGTTGTTTTTGGGCGCCTGGCAAATGCAGGCCCAAACGCCTGATGTAATTATATACAATGGCCGGGCGGCTCGCGATGCTGCAAAAGCCCGCATGATGTGCAATTCTGCCGGCACTTTCGAATTTGGGCAACATTTCGGACAAAGCAACGATGTGACGCCTGATACGCTATACCTCTGTTTTGGCGACTCTATACGGCTGGAGCACAACGGCGATATGGACCTGAGCGGCGACCCGGTGCCGGCCACGCCGGCCGGGGTGGGCTATGCTTTTTACGAGTGCCCGCCAACGGTAACCGGGCCCTCCCTGGGCGATATCGTCGCCGACCCCTGTATTGCCAACAACCCGCCACCGGCAGGAGGTCTATATGTGTTTACCCGCAACGGCACCAATGGCGATGCCACATTCTTCAACGGTGGGGTTTTGCAAAATTTCTTCAATGCCGGCGCGCCCATCTTGCTGTGGTTCGCCCCTATTACCTACGACCGGCTCAATTTCCCCAACGCCGAATTTGAGGGCAACCCTGCGGGCCCCTGCGTGAATGTGAATACCGCCGAGCAGTTTGCCGTGGTATACCTCAACGCCATTACAGCTACCAATATCAATCCCAATACAGGCGCTACGGGTTGTCTGGGTTCTTTCACCGTGCAGGGCGGTCTGCCCGAGTTTAATGCTAATTCGTTTTACTCGGTAGACATCTCATTTGCCAGCGATCCTACCATCAAAGGCACTCTGATGACCGGTTCGCCGAGCCATGGCGAAACGCTTGAATTTTATGTACCCCGCCCCGGCAATTATATTATCACGATAGAAGATGGCAAAAGCTGCGGCGCTTCGTTCAACGTCAATATGAGTGCCTGCCAGGCCGTATCGTTCCAGTTACCATTGGAAAATGCACTTCCCGGCGATAATGTTTGTATAGATGTGCTGGTTGAAGATTTTGTCAACGTGGGGTCTATTCAGTGGTCAATTTCCTGGGATTCCACGGTTCTCCAATATACCGGCGTACAGGCTTTTAACCCCAATATGCCCGATTTGAGTGCAGGTATCTTTGCACTGCCTTACGGCCCCGGCAGCGGCACCCTCACGATGTCGTGGATCGATGCCAGTTTTGGCGGAGTGACCTTGCTCGACGGCTCGTCACTGTTCCAGATCTGCTTCAACGTGATCGGCGTCTTGGGCGAAAGCAGCGATATTACTATTACCAATTCACCGACCCCAATTGAAGTAGGTGATCCCAGCACCCCCGAGCCTGTGCCTTTTGGAGTGATAATCCGCAATGGTGTTATCAATATATCCGATTTGCCGTTGTTTTTACTAATCGAACAAGATAGCGTGACTTGTGCCGGCGATAGCAACGGCGGTTTTACGCTTACAGTAGCCAGCGGGATGGCTCCCTACCAGTACTCCTGGAATACGGTGCCGCCGGCAGGACCCAATAACGGCCCCGTAGTGATTGCCACCGAAGGGGGCATGTCTACGGTAAACAACCTGCCTGCCGGAGTATACCAGGTAACCGTCACCGACTCCAGCATACCCCCTATTGTGGTAATGGATACCGTGCAAGTGCTGGCCGCGCCCCAACTTGGCGTAGAGCCATTATTCCAGCGGCCCTCTTGCTTTGGGGAAAGCGACGGCTCGGTACAAGCTCAGATCGTACTGGACGGTGTGGTGCAGTCAGGTCCAAGCACAGGTTACTCATTTACCTGGAATACAACTACAGAGGATACTTCAACCCTGTCTAATATTCCCTCCGGATTTTATGCCGTAACGGTTACTGATCCGCTGGGCTGCGAAGCCACGGCCAGCGTAACGCTTTCGCAACCGGCAGCGCTTACGATATTGCCCAATAATACATTTATTACCAATGCCTCCTGTACCGGCGCCGAAGACGGTAGCATTACGGTTACTGCCAGCGGCGGTACGGCTGCGGGCGGTGTGTATACTTTCCAGTGGGATAACGGCCTGGGCACGCTGAATGCCACCACGGCTACGGTAACCGACCTCCTCCCCGGCTCCTATTGTGTAACCGTAACGGATGACAACAACTGTACATTCAACACCTGTTTCACGGTAGGCGCCGTAAAAACGCTTACCGTAACGCCCGTAATCGACAATGTCAATTGCAACGCCGCCTGTGATGGCCAAATTTTTGTAACCGGCTCCACCAGCGGTGCGCCGGCCGACCTGCCTTATACGTTTACATGGAACAGCACGGGCAACCCGCCTGTCAATTCAAATACAACCAGTTTGCTGACCGGACTTTGCGCCGGTACATATTTTCTGACGATGACCGACGCCAGTGCGGCGGCTTGTCAACTGCTCGATACTTTTGTCGTGTCAGAGCCCCAACCTCTCGACGCTACTATCCTGGAATTGGTCAACGAGTCGTGCGTAGTTGGTAATGACGGGCTTATCGTAACCGGCGTAACGGGCGGCACCTTTCCATACGATTATAACTGGGCACACGATGGCGCCTTACAGGATTCTATCGCCGCCAACCTTACGCAAGGCAGCTATAGCCTTACCGTTACCGACGCCAACGGTTGTACCGATACCCTCAGCGCGACAGTTCTTGCCCCTACGCCGCCCAGCATCACCCAACTCAATGACGATGCGGTGAGTTGTGCCAGCAACTGCGACGGTATGCTGAGCGTAACGGCTGTTGCCGGCGGTGCGCCAATTGCGGGATATGCCTGGAGCAACATGGCAGTAGGCGCCAATATTGTAAGTTTGTGCCCCGGAACGTATGTCGTAACCGTGACTGCCGAAGACGGCTGTCAGGCTATTGATACGGCCATGGTAACCTCGCCGGCTCCGCTCAGCCTCGATAGTTTTTCGCTGCAATTGCCTACCTGCCCCGGCGATGCCAACGGACAGATCACCGTATTTGTAAGCGGCGGCACGGGGCCGTATAATTATATCTGGTCGACTAACCCGGGCCAGGTGACCACGATCAACCCGATTGCGGGCCTTGCTGCCGGCAATTACGGCGTGACGGTCATCGATGCCAACAACTGTACGCCACTGCCATTGCAGGTTACCCTACCCGACCCGCCTTCAATTAATGTATCTTTTACGGCCTTGACGCCGGTGAGTTGCCCCGATGATATAACCTGCGACGGACAGGCCACGGCAACCGCGGTATACAGCGATGGGAGCGCGGGACTGTTTAATTTTATTTGGTCATCAGGTGAAGCTTCCGTCAATGTACCCAGTGCCAGCGCAATACAATTGTGCCGCGGGCCTCAACAACTTACCGTCAACGACGGCGTGTGCGGTATAGACACGGTGTTTATCGTACCCACCCCACCCAATATCAATATTGCCGTAGACCAGGAACCGGTGAGCTGTAACGGCCTCTCCGACGGCTCTATATCGCTGGCTCCTTCCGGCGGCACTGGCCCTTATTCCTACTTATGGACGCCTGGCGGGCAAGTGACTCAGATTATTAACAACCTCAATGCAGGTGTATATACCGCGGTAATAACCGATGCAAACGGATGTAGCAAAGAGCAAATCGTACAGCTTAGCGAGCCCGATGCGCTTATGCTTAGCCTTGATCCCAATATTTCGACACCCACAGTGTCGTGCAATGGCGGCGCCGACGGCATAATGGCAGTGGTATACAACGTAAATGACAACATCAACCCTGTAGGGCCGGCGCCTTACACCTGGTCGGGCAGCGTAGCGCCTGCCACTGCCAATATTGCCAACAACCTTAATGCCGGCGTTTACTCGGTAACGATCACAGACATCAAAGGATGCCAGGATTCTTTGAGCTTTACGATTGGTGAGCCCACGCCCATTACGGTGGTGTTAGAGCCCACCTTGCCGCCGCTTTGTTTTGGCGATCCCACGCTGCTTGTCATTGATACGGTGTATGGCGGTGGTGGCCAAACGCTGGATGATTACACCTACGAACTCGACTTCAACGGGCTTAATTTCCCGGCCAACCAGCCCGCTACGATCTTCGCCGGCAACCACGTGGTGATCGTTCAAGATTCCCTGGGTTGTACCGTCGAAACAGAATTATTCATAGATCAGCCCGCTGAAATTCAGGTGAGTCTTCCCACCGAAATTGTGGTAGAATTGGGTGATACGAGCGTGCAAATAGTCCCCACTATTTTCTCCAGTTTACCTATTGACAGCTACCTATGGACGCCTGCCGATTACTTGTCGTCGGATACGGTACAAAGCCCGTTTGTGCGGCCACTCGAAAGCCTGGATTACAACCTGCTGGTCACCGATGTTAACGGGTGCACCGGCACGGCCGATGTATTTGTCGAACTGGATGCAAACCGCAACGTATATATTCCCAACGTGTTCTCGCCCAACGGCGACGGCCCGAATGACGAATTCCGGATCTTTGCATGCCGGGGGGTAGAAGTGATAAATTTCGTGCGCATCTTTGACCGCTGGGGTGACCAGGTTTACCAATCTGATAATGTGCCGATCATCTGCGAAGGCGGTTCGCCGCTTTGGGATGGCAAATTCAGAGGAAAACCGGTGCAGCAAGGCGTGTATGTATACCTCATAGAAGTAAAATTCCTCGACAACGTGACCTTGCTGTACCGTGGCGATGTTACGGTGATCAGATAAGATAACCACTCGCTACAAAAAAACATAAGGGCTGTCTCTTTCGGTTAAGAGACAGCCCTTGTCAAACAAAAGGAAATGTCAGAATGTAGTTCGTGGGATTATGTGTGTTTTCGCATTGTATGCTTGGGTTACGGCCCTAATATGGATAATTGAAAAGTATATGTTGAGGGGTTGTTGGCGTCAATCTTTGCAGTTATGACGCAGGATACCCGGAAAGTCACATTTTGGATTTCGAAATTTTGGATTGCGGATTTCGGATTTATCCTGATTCAATCCGAAATCCGAAATCGCAAATCCGAAATCGCTACAGCCATTTCTTTTTCCGAAAAATATAGAGAAGGAATACGGTAATGCCCAGCATAATGACCCACACCATATAGTAACCATTATGCCAGCGCAATTCGGGCATATTGTCGAAGTTCATCCCATAAACTCCAACAAGGAAAGTTAGCGGTATAAAAATAGTAGACATAACGGTAAGCACTTGCATAACGTTATTCATCTTGTAGCTGATCTCAGATAAATAAAGGTCGTACAAGCCGTTGAGTACATCGCGCTGGGTTTCCACCATATCCACCACGCGTATGACGTGATCGTAGAGGTCGCGCAGGAAAACACCCGTTTCCTGCTGAATAAAGGGCGAATCGGAACGCGAAAATTGGGAAATAGCATCGCGTAGCGGCGCCACGTGTTTGCGCAAATACAAGGTACTCAGCTTGAGGGCGTGCACTTTTGCCTTGCAACTGTGGCTGGGATTATAGAGAATTTCCGATTCCAGCGAATCCAGCGAATCCTCCATATCATCTAAAATCTCAAAATAGTGATCGATAACTGTGTCGAGTAGGGCATAGGCGAGATAGTCTGTTTTCCGCTTTCGAATGCGCCCTTTAGAAGTATCCAATCTTTCCCGAACACCTTCAAAAAGATCCGAATCGGTTTCCTGGAATGAAATCAGAAAGTTTTCACCAAAAAAAACAGACACCTGCTCGGTATCTATTTCCAGGGTTGTTTTATCGTAATAAAGAAATTCGGCAATGAGAAAAATGCCGTTGTCGTAATCTTCAAATTTGGGGCGCTGCTCAATATTTAAAACGTCTTCGAGTATAAGTGGATGCATATTAAATTGCTCGCCTATTCGCTCTACCAGCGCTATTTGGTGCAGCCCTCTTATATCGTACCAATTCAGGAATTCGCCAGGTTTGGCCTCGGGTATGCGGTTGACGGTTTTTTGTTCTAATAATTTGTCTCCATTGTATTGTACCAATGTAATATACGTATTATCGTGCCGGTGTTTTCCGGTATAAACCAGTGATTCCGGCGGCAGGCCTGTCTTTTTGGTTTGTTTTCTTTTTTTCTGCATGGGTAGCTATTGCAAACCCAAATTACGACAATTTTGGAGAAATGGGCCATCCGGAATATTCCTTCCGGATGGCCCATGGTGCATTACTGCTTAATGATGCGTTGTGTTACACTGTCTTCCTGGCTGGTGAGACGCACGAGGTATGTCCCCGGCGCATAATCGCCCAAGTCGATAGTAAACTGACCGGGGGCGGTCAGCCAGGTTTGTTTTTGAAGACGCTGTCCGTTGGCAGTGAATACTTCTGCCTGTAATTCACCGGCAAGCGGCGCAGCAAAGCGCACTTGTACCAAACCTCCGGTCGGGTTCGGCTCCACATACAACTGCTGACCTTGCAGTGTTTCCACACTATTCGGCTGAAAGTTGAAATCAAAAGCCGACGTTAGTGAACTGCCGCACTCGTTGTTGGCCGAAATTCGCCAATAATACACACCTGGTTCAGGCAATGCATTAATCGTAAAGGCAACACCACCTGTCGTAGCCGTTTGTAAGATATCCGTGAACATATCGTTGTGGGCTACTTCAACCGTATAGTTGTCAGCCCTAACAGCCGCAGCCCACTGGAGTTGGGGGGTAGCGGAGGCTATCTGCGCATTGTCGGGCGGCGAATTGAGGGTAGCGAGGCCCGGCGAAGCATTCAATGCGAGTAATACGTCTCCGGCACTTGCGTTGTTACCGTTGCCCAGACTAAAGGTATACAAATAATTGCCGGGGCCGCTGTTGTTGAGATTTTCAAAAACAATAGTCACCACATCGCCCGGATTGATATTATCGGCGGCCTGGCTGAAACCCGGAGTAGGTCCATTAGCAGGCGTAACCGTGTAGGTCAAACTTGCGGGTCCTGTAAATCCATTGCCCACCGTAAGTACGTAAGTAGCAGTATTGCCCGCGGAATTGCATTCTTCGAGCGAAGTGGGGCTGAGAGAAAACGCAAAATCTGCTTCTATCGTAAAACTGAAAATGGTAGTGCCTGTGGTCTCGCCGCAGGCATTGAAAACGTCTACCCGCCAATAGTAGGTCAAGTTGGGTAACAAGCCGGTAATCGGCAGGTTGGTGACCGCGCGGGTATAAAGCGCCGACGTATCTTCAAAATTAGGCGAAAGCGACAAAATAATCTGATAGTACAATGCCCCGTCTACGGGCTCCCATTGCAATACAAGACCGGAAGGCACATCCGCAGCGCCGTTGGCGGGCGATAACAAGGCCGCTTGACCAGGTGCGCCGGTAACCGTTATTTCTGCATCGGTATAGGCCGTATCGATGCCGTCGGTAGCCCATAATTGAATGGGATAACTGCCGGCATCTGTAAATCCGCTGAAAGTAACATTAATGGCTTCGCCTGTTGTAGCAGGATCCGGGCTATAGCTGATCGATGCGCCGCCTGGCAATCCGTTTGCGAAAATCGAGATCGTATCATTGGTAAACCCATTACCGGCCAATAGCTCCATCGAAGTGGAATCGCCGGGACAAATGGCGGGCGCCGGCTCTAATACGTTGAGGCTGATATCGCTGGGTAGGGTTGTACACACTTCCAATTGCCAGCTTATCAGAGAGCCGCCGTCTGAATTAACCGCATCGCTCACGGAGAGCGTCCAGGTGCCGGTAGCCTGTTCGTTGGCGAAGCCGGCAAAGGGGTTTACCGGTTGATAATCGCCCGACAAAGCGGGCAGGTTGCTGCATGCCTCCTCCAGGTCAGTGGAGGAATTGGGAGCGCCGTCATACAAATTGAGGAGTATGTTGTCTCCATCGCAGCCAAATACATCACCGGGCACACCAGGCCGGTCGACCAGTGTGATTTGTGTGCCAATAGGAGAAGTAAGTCGAACAATCACGTCGCCCACCCAGGTATGCTGTATGTTGAGCCCATTGACGCGCACGTCGACAATCTGCCCAACAGCACTGATATCTGTGGTGGACAAAACCGTAGGCGTTCCCACCGGCGAGATAGTCACGGGCGTGGTATTGGTGACTTGTGCGCAGGTGATAGCTGCGGTGGTCAATGAAAATGGCGTTGTCCAATCCGACACACCGCACAGGTTATTTGCGCGAACGCGCCAATAGTAGGTTGATTCCGTGCCAAGCTGTACACCTGCCACAGTGGGCGCTGTCAAGCCGGTGAATTCACCCACAATTTGGGTAAAATCAGGATCCGAAGCTACCTGGATATCATAGGTAGTGCCGCCTGCGGCGCCCGACCAGGTGAAGACAGGGCTGAGGCCCAAGCCGATGGCGCCATCGGCCGGCGCAGATAACGCCGGCTGAGTAATGCCGTTGTAGATCTGGAGCGACAGCGTACTTTCTGCCTGGTTGGTGGCATCGGCGCCCGATACTGAAAACAGATAGTCGCCTTGCGCCAGGTTTTCCGTACCGGTAATCGTGAGGGTGGCGTTTCCGCCGGGAGGAATGCTGTCTTCGCTTAAAGTGGCCGTCAGACCGGCGGGAAGGTCAATAATACTCAATACAACCGTATCTGTGAAATTATCGCTGATCTGGAGCGCATACACGACCGTATCAGGTGCGCAGACCGACTGAGAAGGCACATCAGCCAGTACAAAGTAGCTGCACGAGAGTTGGTAGCGCCCGTCGAGGCTGGTGATGCCCGTATTATCGGGGTCGAGCCACACTTTTAACTGGTTGTTGGGAGCACCGCCGCCCAGCCAGGAAGTGGTAAACCAGCCATAAGAGTCGTAGAGGTCGTTGCCGCAAAAGGCCGAGCCGCCGTGCAATTGGCCTACCACGCGTTTGTGACGGTCGAAAAGCGGAGAGCCCGAAGAACCGCCTTCCGTGGTGCCGAGGTCCCAGTCGGGTACAATCACGTGGTTGCCGTTGGGTACCGGCGTATCACCGCTGCCCCAGTTGCCGCGGTAGGTGGGGTCAAATTCAAAAGTGATGCGCTTTTCGTCAGTACTGGGGTGATGAATACAGATCACCGTATCCTGGGGTGTTTCGTCGGCCACTACCCAGCCGGCAAAAAAAGCATTGGCCGAAGCGGGGATATCGTCGTCGAGTTCAAGCAGGGTCATATCCGAAGGCGAATATCCCGCTCTAAAGAAAGCGCCGGTATTAAAGTTATTCAACTGGCCGTTACCGCCGCCGCCGCTTTGTGGAGAGTTGGGTTGGCGGCAGAAGCTGTTTTGGTAATTCCAATAAGCCACGAAGGTAGCTGCGTTGCCATTGTTGATACCGCAGTGGTTGGCCGTCATAAAATACGGCGTACAGTCATTGCGGGCATTATTTATCAAAAAGCCGGTGCAAAAGGTATTGCCGTTGAGGCCGATGACGGCCACCGACTGTATGATGTCGCGATAGTGGTCTACGATAGCCCAGCCGTCGGCGGCGCCACAGATTACGTCGAGGTTACAAGACCCAGATACGAGCGCAGAAAACCCGACAAAATCGTGGTTGACGCTGGTAAGGTGGAGTTGCAGTTCGTGTCGTTTTTCGGTAGGCAGTTGTACTTCGATGACGAGTTCGTCGCCTTCAAAAACGGGGGTCCAGAGTTGTTCGTGCGTTTCGTTGTCGGAGGGCGTAAAAGGCCCCATCATGCGCTTGCCGTCGGGCGAATACAAAATCATCGTGCCGCGATCGGGCATGAGGTATTGTGTAAAACCCAGGTTGAGCGAATGCGCAGTGGCAGAGCGCAGGCGCAGACGCCATACGGAGTTGCCGTTGGGTAGTTGCTCCCAGTCGCCAAACGATTCAGGCGTGATGTCTACTGCCATCGTGACGGCAAAACGGGGTGCAATGCCAGGCCCACGGCGGTTGAGTTCTTCTTCCAGTAGGGACTGGTTGTCTTGTGAAGGCATAACTACCTGTTGTACGGCGTTCAGGGGGCGGCGCAACTGGGCGATTTGCACGTCGGTTTGCTGGGCAAACCCGACTAGGGCAAAAGCACCCCATAACAGGATAGTCAACGTTTTTTGTACTAATCCGGATAAAGAGAATGGGTACATAATGTAGGTGTAGGAATAAATGAATGAAATATGGCAAACATGCAGGCACAATGTAAATATTTGTGAGGGAAGGATACTTGGCCTATGGCGAAATTGTCGCTATGATGCTATATTTTAGGTTGGAATCACGCCAAGCCATCTTGTCCTATGGCTTATAAATCTTTCGTAAATTCGCCATAAAAAACATGACCAGGTTCTTGCTTTGTACAATATCATGCATAATGTGGCTGGCGGGGAATACGCAAAACGATGCGGCGCTTCGCAAACTGGCCGATAAGCTGGCACAAAAATACATCATCATAGATGGGCACGTGGACTTGCCCTACCGGCTGAAGGTGCAGAATTTCAGACTGACTAAAGAATTGATCGGCATTCCGGTAGAAACCAAATCAGGAGATTTCGACTACGTACGCGCCAAAAAAGGCGGCCTCGATGCGCCGTTTATGTCGATTTACATCCCCTCTGAATTGCAGAAAAAAGGCGGTGCTAAAGAGCTTGCCGACTCCCTGATCGATATGGTAACGAGCATTGCCAGGGCACACCCCGACAAATTCGCCATGGCAGTCTCTCCTGCCGAGGTGCGACGCAATACCGCCAAGGGGGTGATCTCGCTGCCAATGGGCATGGAAAACGGCGCGCCCATCGGCAGCGACCTGTCCAATGTGTCCTATTTTCACCAGCGCGGTATCCGCTATATAACGCTTACCCACGGCGCCGACAACCTCATCTGCGATTCTTCGTACGATACCACGCGCACCTGGAACGGCCTCAGTCCTTTTGGCCGCGAGGTGGTGCGTGAGATGAACCGCGTAGGTATTATGGTTGACATCTCGCACGTATCCGATAGTACATTCTATCAGGTTATGGAAATAAGCAAAAAACCCTGTATCGCCTCGCATTCTTCGGTGCGGCACTTTACTCCAGGTTTTGAACGCAACATGAACGACGACATGATCAAACGCCTCGGGCAAAACGGCGGCGTGATTATGATCAATTTCGGATCGAGCTTTCTGGATAGCACCATTCTGCACCGCGATGCTAAACTGCGCGAGGAATTGCGCGCTATCATGTTTGAAAAAGGCCTAAACGAAGACGACCCCGCCGCCAAACCTGTCATCGACGAGTTTCAACGCACGCACCCCACGCTGTTTTCCGACGTAGAAATGGTAGCCAACCATATCGACCGCGTAGCCCGGCTGGCCGGCGTTGACCATATCGGCTTCGGCTCCGACTTCGACGGGGTAGGCGATTCGCTGCCCACGGGGCTGAAAGACGTATCGCAATATCCCAACCTGATCTTCGAATTGCTCAAACGCGGTTATTCTAAAAAAGACATCGAAAAGATGTGCTACAAAAACCTGTTCCGGGTGTGGACGGCAGTAGAAAAAGGAATGCCCTGAAATTTTAACAGCCGATTAAACTATTTGGAAAAATAATAGTCTTACCATCAAAATCCCAACGTTGCAGACACCTACGCCGGCAATAGCAGATGAGCAAATACTGGCCTTGTTGAGCCAGGAGCACACCGCAGAGCGGGGTTTCCGGCTGTTGATGCAAACGTATCAGGAGCGGCTGTACTGGCAAATTCGCCGCCTGGTGACCGACCACGAAGACGCTAACGACGTATTGCAAAACAGCCTCATCAAGGTGTATCGCAATATCGGGCAGTTTGAAGGTAAATCGAAATTATTCACCTGGCTGTACCGGATCGCTACCAACGAAGCGATTTCGTTTATGCAGCAAAAAAAACGCCGGTTTTCGGCCTCGCTCGACGAAGAAGGCTCGCGGGTATCCAGCCAACTGGAAGCCGACCCCTATTTCGACGGCGACGAATTGCAGATAAGGCTGCAGGAAGCCCTCGACAAGCTGCCCGATAAGCAGCGCATCGTGTTCAACCTGCGCTATTACGACGAAATGGGATACAGAGAAATGTCAGATGTACTCAGCACCTCCGAGGGCGCCCTCAAAGCTTCTTACCACCACGCGGTGAAGAAAATTGAGGCTTACCTCAAAGGAGTGGAAATTGAATAAAAGATTTGCGATGAAAAACAAAGAAGAAATCAGGAAAGAATTGGAAGGCTTGTCTTCGCCCATACTTTCTAAATTGAAAGAACGGGGCGATGGCTTTAGCACGCCCGAAAATTATTTCCAGGCCTTGCCCGACGAGTTGTGGCAACGCATTCAGCAAGAAGTACCCCAAAAACAAGCCGCCCCGGCGCCCGCGCCCTGGTGGTCGCCAATTCGCGAATTTTTCGATTCGCTGCTGCAGCCGCGGTATGCCCTCGCTTTTGCCGGCGTTGCCGCTGCCATCGCCGTGGCTATTTTCCTCTTTCGCCCAAGTAGTACTGCGGAAACCGGGCAGGTGCTTGCCGGCGTGAGCGCCGACGAAGCCGCCCAGTACATCGCCGACAATATCGACGACTTCGATATGGCCATGCTAATGGAGGTGGCCGCCGTGGAAAACGAACAAACTACGGAGCCCAGCCCCGCAAATGCAACCGGCGACGAAGATTCGCTCGACCAATACTATGAGGAATTAATCGATGAACTCGATCTGGAGGATATCGAGGAAATGCTTTGATTTTGGGTTTATGAAGGGGTATGAGGGTCTATAAGAGTTTATTTAAAGACTTTCAATCCCCCTCATACCCCTTCATAAACCCTCATAAACAAATATTGAACATGAGAAACTTGATGCTAACCCTGTTTTTGATAGCTACCTTTGCCACCTGGGCCGGCGCCCAGGAGTTTGAAGAAGAAATGGATAACCTTGGCGGAAAGATCAGAGCCCAAAGGGTGGCTTTTATTACCGAACGGCTTCGTTTAACGCCCAATGAGTCGGAAAAATTCTGGGCGATCCACAACGAATACGAGCAAAAGCAAAGCGATATACGCAAGCGCTTTAAGCCCAAAAAGACGATCGAGGATATGAACGACGCCGAAGCCGACCAGTTTATCAACACCCGCATGGACATGGAGTCGGAATTGCTCTCGCTGAAACGCGATTATATCCGCAAGTTCCGCGACGTAGTTCCAGCCCGCAAGTTGGTGGCCTACGAAAAAGCCGACCGCGACTTTAAGATATTCATGCTCGAAAAAGTCAGGGAACGCCGCCAGCAGCAGAATACAAGGCCGCAGCAAAGGCCGGGGTTCAGGCGGAATTAATAAACAAAAAAAAGAGGCCGGCTTAGCAGTCGTCCTCTTTTTTTATCACTCCATTGTAGTGTTGTTTTCCAAATCCTGTCTCAATTGCTTGACATCTTCAACCGTGGCGCCGACAAATTCCGCAACTTCTTCATCGCTCCATTCCGGGAATTTTCGGATTGTTTTGATAACGAGTTCTGCTAATACTTTAGCGCGCCCTTGTTCCAGACCTTGTTCCAGACCTTGTTCCAGACCTTGTTCCAGACCTTGTTCCAGACCTTGTGCACGACCTTGTTCCAGACCTTGTTCCAGACCTTGTTCCAGACCTTGTGCACGACCTTGTGCACGACCTTGTTCAAGGCCTTGCTCAAGTCCTTTTAATAGACCTTGCTCCAAGCCTTTTTTTAGACCTTTCTTTAGGCCTTTCTTTAAGCCTTTGCGAAGTCCTTTCTTTTTCCACGGTATTAATAATTCCTCTGGAACAGCGTTAAGCCAGCTACGTCCAGGCTCCGGTAATTCTTTGCTTAGTTCTTTGATTTCCGACATCTTCATACGGCTGATTTTTATGACATAAAGTGCTAACGCCTGAAACAGAATGTTGTCCCGATCTGTTTGCATAGCTTGATCTCTGTTTTCAAAATTAAGGATTTTTTTCCAATTTTTTCTGATCATTCTACCATCATGCGCCGATTTCAGGGCTAAAAACAAGTTACTGAGATGTTCATCCTCACTGGTATTTATGATCGTTTGTTGCTGTAACCGGGTTAAATCAGTTAGTAGATAGCTAAAATCAGGGATAAAAACCTGCCAAGCCGCTGGAAAATTTCCCAAATATGCGCTAAGCGGCGGCTGTGTCCACCTTTGTCTGCCATGGTATACGACAATAGGCATTACAAAGGAAAGCCGCCTGTCATTTTTAAGATCGTCTTCCCAGATTTGCAACAAGTAATCGAGCAGTTGCAAATGTATGGGTTGCTTAGGGATATAACTCTTGTGCTCAAACAGGAACAACAAACGGGCAAGCCCGCCGTCAGGCATTTCCGTTTCGTAAACTACGTCGCTAAATGACACGCCAAACCTACCGCTCACAAAAGCCGTATCACTTTTTCGAAACGATGAAAAATCGATCTTTTCCAGGATATCGGCCGGCGTGTATTTCATAAGGTAACTCCTGGCAATTTTTGCATCGCCGAAAAATGCTTTAAAAACGGCATCGTGCGGCCGCTCCCCCTGCCGGGGACGGGTTTGTTTTCCTTTGGGCATTGGGTATGGATTTTATTTTGCAACAATAAACAAATTATTTTTATTTGTCAATGTTTTTGTTTAAAAAATTTTTACTTTCTCGCTATTGCAACATACGTGCTAGTTTTTGCAACAATAGACCGTACTCTTGGGGCACAGCCGTAAAATAGTAGCGCCGCGATGAATCACGGCGCTACTATCCTCATTATTTTCTAAAAGCCAACCGTTACCGCGCCAGCATCACCCGTCGCGTCACATCCGGCAGACCATTGGATTTTACTTTTATTAAGTACATCCCGCTATGAAAACCAGCCAGATTCAACAGCTGCACATCGGTTTGCACTTCGTCTATCTCGCTGAATTGCATCAACCTGCCCTCCAGGCTATATACTTCTATACGCACCTCTCGACCGATGTACTGCGTCAAATCTACATTCAACTCGCCGCTAGTCGGATTGGGAAATACGCTAAAATCAGCTTCGTGCTGCGAGCTGAGGTCTGTGTGTGTAGCCGGGCCGCCACCAGGCATAGCCGATGCCGCACTGGCGCCTGTGAAGGCCACGTTGGAGAAAGTGGCTGTCACGGTTTCCGTAGCGGAGGCATTGGTGGCTACCAACCCCATCTGGATGCAGTTGCTCATCACAATATTTTGGGCGCCAACCAAGAACCAGTCTGCTTCGTTGGGTGAGGCGAACAGAGTGAACTGATGGCCCTCCCGCACGATGCGCAGCCAATAGCGCTGTTTGTTCGGAAATTGTTGCGGAAAGGCTTGTCCGTTGGTGACTGTGCGGAATTCGCGGCGGCTGAACTGGGTCAGGTTAGTCATCAACTGCGCTTTTTTGGCGCCGGCCGCGTTGCTCTCGCGCATCACTACGCCGGCCCAGCCGGAACCGTCAATGCCCGTGACCCGCGCAGTGATGCTACCGCTGCCACACAGCATACGAGCAGCAAACGCTGCCGCGTCTGCGTTGTAGGGTGAGTTATATACGGCGCCTGTAGCACTGCCAGTCCAGGTATCGGTACCAGGGGAGTAGCTAAAATCGCTGGTACAGTTCGTGCAGCCGGTCGGCGGCGGCTCGCTCCAACCTGCAGGCAGACCCGATACTGTAACAGTGGATACGCAGGTAGCTGAGTTGCCGTTTACATCCAAAACCGTAGCCGTCACAAGTACTGGTTGGCCCACTTGCGTAGCAAGAATCGTAGCCGGCGAGAGGGTGATGCTCTGCACGCCGCAGTTGTCAGTAGCCGTCACCAGTTCGCCCGTATTGAGGGTTATGCTTTGTTGGCCGTTGAAAACCAGCGTTGTGTTAGTGCAGGTAGCTGTGGGTGGCGCCCCGTCTACCCCGGCCGCAACGAAAGCCATGGCAGATGCCGGACAGGGGCTGCTATTGCTTGTGACCGTCACGGTATAACTGCCATCGGGTAGACCTGTAAATACCCCCGTGCCGTTGCTCTGATTTGAAGGCCCGGAGATACTGTAGGTCAATGTACTCGTTCCTGTTGCGGTTACCGTAATGCTGCCGTTATTGGCATTAGGGCAGATCTCAGGAGTGGTGGCAATATTGGTGATCGCCAATTGGACATTGCCTCCGGCCTTAAACCAGGCCATTTCAACAGCAGACTGTGCATTATTAAGTCGCAATATGGCGATTTCCTGCTTACTAACATTGCTAAAAAAATGATGCTCTACAGTCGTGTCAACGCCCAATTCCGTCAACCCTAAGGTCTGTATTGCTATATCGGTGATATCCAGCCAGCCCAAAGGAGGGACCTTGGCGTCCAACCGCTGTTCCGTGTAAGCCGTGCGCTTTTCACGCAACACCTGATAACATCCTCCGGGAATAGACAATGTTCCCCAGGCATCTACGGCATCGATGCGATTGATAGCAACCCGGATTCGAAATGAATCGGCCATAACAGGAAGTAGCTGACGCAGGTTAGCCGGCATTAGGACGTCATCAAAAGGCACTAAAACGCCGCTTGACACAGCGCTAACATCAAACATATTCACAGGGCTGCGTCGCACCCCTAGTGGTGGGGCATAAGGCACTAATAAGTTGATGCCGATATTTATCGGATCGCTTCCGAAATATCCCATCAATTTCACAAAACCGCCATTGAGACTATTATTGACATCGTAATACATTTCTCTTCCATTTGCATTAACGAGAAGATCCGCGCCGGGGAAGCTGGCGGAATGCGCCCCGGTGTTGGGAGCATTGAAAATCGTTGCGCTGGTCAGGTCGGTCTGCAAATTGCTGAAATCCCAGGTTTGATTGAAGCCCGGAGGGGTGAAAAACCCGGGTATGACAGGGTTTACATCGATGTTGTAATTGTAGGTGTCGCCCACCACCGGAAAAGCGGTATTGGTAACGGTGATCTGGGCATGAACACTCACACTCAAGGCAAGAGCGGTAAGTATTAGTGATAAGTTAAATTTCTGCATAATATGTTGTCATAGTGGTTAAAGAATACAAGCTAGTTGGCGTTATACCGACACAGCACGGTATAACTGCCTGTAATATAAACAATTTTATTAATTTTTCGGAATACAGCGGGCGCCTTGCAGCCGGTGTGCAAGACGCCCATACTATGAAACGAAAGCTGGTTAAGGCCTCCAGCGGGCCGTGTAGCGGCACAAGTCAATCTTAAAATCCGTAGTTTTAAACAGATAAGGCCCGAATAGCTGCCTTCCGGCGGTAATATTGATATACAAATACGTATCGTTAGCAGGCACATACATCATCTGCGTGGTACAACCAATGCCGTCGCCTTCGTGGCCGTACTGCCCGGCATCGCCGTCGAGGCCGTATTGGTAGTATTCCAGCCCCAGGCCGTAGTCGGGTTGGGTAGACTCGTGGCCCTGTATCCAGGTGCGCATCCCTGCCAGGGCGGCGGCGCCTACTACCTGTCCTTTGTTGAGCGCTTCGTAAAAGCGGATGGCGTCGGCAGCGGTGCCGGCTATGCCGCCGTAGGCCAGGCTAGTGTTGCCCAGTAACATATTCCACATGGTAATGTTCTCCAACTGCTCGTTGGCAAAGCGGTCGAAATAATAATTGGGAAACGGCATCGATGCCATGTCGGCATCAGCCAGGTTGTAATGGGTATGCTGTAATCCCAACGGTTGTAGTATCTTATCTTTCAGCAATTGCTCGTAGGTCTTGCCGCTTGCTTTTTCTATAATAAGATGCATCAGCAAATAATTGGTGTTGGAATAGCTGAAATCGCTACCCGGCGTGAACAGCAACGGCTGCCCGTATACCAATTCCAGTTTTTCTTCGAGCGTAGGTTGATCCAATGGGTTGTTTAACTGCCCCAATTGGAAGGCCGGCAATTCGGTGAAGTTGACGATACCCGAGCTGTGGTTGAGCAACATGCGCACCGTGATGGTAGGGCTGCCCGCAATGCCGCCGGCAACCTCCGGGGCGAGGTAATCGCCGATGGGCGCGTCGAGTTGCAACTGTCCTTCTTCCCACAATTGCATGGCAAGCGACGCGGTGTAGGTTTTGGTCAGACTGAAATACCAGCTCTTCATGCCGCTGCTCAGCGGGCTTTTGTCTTCTATTTTGGCATAACCACCGCCGGTGATATACCAGCCGTCGGCGTTTTTTACCGCCACCTGCACGCCAGGGATGCCCAGGTCGACGTATTTGTCGATGATGGCTTCCAAAGAGTCTTTCATCGGGTGGTTGCGGTTGATCACTACATCGTCTGTGGCGGCGGGGTGATCGCATTGGTAAACGTCTTTTTGGCAAGCGCTGACAAAAAAGAGGATGGTTGCCAATAAAATAAAGAAAATGGACTTATTCATGGTCACTGATTTTTAGTGTGAAGCAATTTTTAAACCAATTAATGCATGAGATTGGGGCAAAAGGCTTAGGTCGGGACTGTAGCCGAACAGCGCCTGTAGTTGGTAGGCCACGTAGGGCGTGAAGTCGTACTGCTTGCCTTTGGCTTTGTAGCCCAGGCTCACGCGCAGCGGCACGTGGAACAGCCCCTTGGACTGTCTTCCGGCAGTCCAGCTTTCCCCATCCCAATGCATGGATTTAGAAGGCGAAAACGCGCGCTGATACCCCACGCCAAGCCCGATGCCGGGCTCGATGGCATTTGCGATAAGCGGAGAAAAAGTGAACAATAGTTGGGTTGACAAGGCGTCACCCTGGTATTTGCCGCGGGCATAGCTAAATCGCAGAGCCAGACCCAAGGTGCGGCGCTGGTTGAAGGGCTGCTCTACGCCGGCGTACACCGCGGTCTGGGCGTGTTGCCAGTCGGCGCCCAAGCCGGGCATGTGGATGGAGCCCATTCCGGCGGCTATATCCCATTGCAGAGGTGGCGGCGCGTTTTGCGCTTGAAGCCCCGGCAGTATGGCGGCCGGCAAGGCTGCCAGTAGCGCGAGGCGCAGGTAAGGAATAAATAGCAATCGTTTCATCTTTTGAATCATTTTTCGGCAAAGATGAACCGTGGGGCATTGCCAGTCGTCCGAATTGATCTATTCAGACCTCATTTAGTTGTTGTTCTTTATAAAAAGCGGAAGGCGTAAGGCCCGTTTTCTTTTTAAAAACGGCGTTGAAGGTGGCTTTTGAATTAAATCCGGCTTCGAGGGCCAGTCCCAATAGCGTCAGACTTGAGTTGGAGGGATCGGCGGCCAGGCGCTTGAATGCCTCTATGCGATAGTCGTTGACAAAATCGTAGAAGGTTTTGCCGATGTAGCTGTTGAGTACTTCCGACACGTATTGCTTGTTGGATTGCAACCGGTCGCTGAGGTCTTTTAAGGTCAACTCGCTATTTAAATACAAATGCTCCTCTTCCATGAGTTTTTTCAACTGCCCGGCCATGGCCTGCTGCGTAGCATTGTCGAGGCGCGATGGCGGGGCCTCTTCCGCTTGTTCTTCGGGCGAGGGGTATACTTCGGCCGAAAAAAGCACGGGATGGGCTATGGCCTGGTAGGCCGTCCAGTAGATGAGCACCACTACGCCCAGGAAATGGAACGGATATAAGCCCGACAAATAGGGCCAATCCAGTTTTTTTGCATAAAAAATAAAAACGCCGATAGCGGTAATGGCAAAAGTGATATACAAAAAACGCTGCAACCACAGCAGGCGCACCTTCGATAGATCGGAATAATAATCGGGGATGCGATGTTCGTGTTTATGGTAAACGCGTATGCAAAGCCCAAAAAAAAGCAGGTGTACAAAATTGGTCAGTTGGTTAATCAAGCCAAAATCATCTTGTACCGACAATTCCCAATTGCCCAGGTAGGCTCTTTTGGCTGCTGCCGTTTGGAAGTAATAGGGCAATTGCACGATTAGCCAAACCAAAAAAGGCAGCAGGTAAAGCAGTTCTTTTTTTTGAAAAGCAGGCGCAATATGGGTAAGCCGACGCACGTAGATCAAGGTAAGTGGGCCATATAGCACGGGGATTAGCCAGGTGAGATGGCTGAGATGCGGAAACCGCATAAAAAAATCGCGCTCGTCAAAAGCGACCAGCGTGAGGTGGATGGTGAGCAGGAAAAGCAGGAAAGCAAAAATGCGGTTGGCTTCGCGATTCACCGGGCGGGTCCAAAGCAGCAATGCCAGTATGGCGCCTTGGGCGGCGCCGGCCAGTAAAGCCAGCTTGAGTAATGAAAATGACATTCCGCCTCCTGTTATTGCACTTCGTGTTCCAATTCCAATTTAATGCGCCTGAGTTCTACTTCCTGCCGCCCGATGGTGGCATGCATATATTTTTTTGTAAAAAATACGATCAACCAGCAAATTCCTATGCCGAGGGGCGCGGCAATGGCCCACATTTTCCACGACAACAATACGCCGGGCCAGGGTGCGCCGCCTTCTACGGCGCCGATGAAAAATCCGGAGATGTAACCCAATGGCAATAAAGCGCCCACCAGCCATACCACGTGGCGAATATACGATTGCAAAACCACAATCTGTTGGTCGAGGGCTTCCAATACCGGTTTTTCGTGGATGTGTCGCATACGCCGCCACAGCCAGTAATAGGGGTAGCAGCCTGCCACCAGTGCCACCGCGATAACCAATAGGAAAAAGACGGGCTGGGAGGTGTAATTCCAGGCGCCGATCGCCGCCGCAACGGCAATCGCGAGCCCTGCGACAAATTCGATCAAAATGATGCGCTTCACCTTGTCGAGCACGCTGCGCGAACGACGGCGGGCCAGGGCCATCACCTCGTCGCTCAACTGCCGGTAGTACGATCCGGCAGCCGCTTCATTGTCTTTCCATATCGATCGAAGATCCATTTCTTCCATAGCTCGCTTTTATTCTTCCTGCCAGACGTTCGCCCATTCTTCGTTTTTGAGCAGCAATTGCTGCAATTTTTTCTTGATGCGATGAATTTTCACGCCCACCAGGCTGACGGAAATACCAAGGATAGTCGCCATGTCTTCATAGCTTTTTTCATCGAGGTAGAGTAGTATGATAGCTCTTTCATCTTTGTCGAGCCGGCTGATGCAGCGGTACAGCAGGTCGATGCGCTGTTGCTGGGCTTGTGCGGCGCCGATGTCGTCGTCAATCACCGTCGGAAAATGTTCGTCGCCCCGCAGTACCGCCTGCTGCCGACGTTGCTTTTGCTGGTACGACAAAGCCGTGTTTAGCGCAATGCGGTACAGCCAGGTAGAGGCCTGCGATTCCCCCCGGAAATCGGGCAGTGCGCGCCATACCTGCACCAACATCTCCTGGTACAAATCGCGAAGGTCTTCCTGCTCCGGTGCATACGAACGGGCTATTTTGTACAAAATGCCGTTATGACGGTCTATCAACTCTTTGAACTGCTGCTCCACAATGGGGGCTTTTTATGCGAAGTTAGTGTGGGATAATTTTATTTATCGAATTTGTACTGCAAATAATCGGATATTTTCCGGTATTCGTGGAAAAAAGCAAACCTTCACGTAAGAAATCCCCCCTACCCGCTACTAACCCATAAAAAAACAATCGCGTATGCCTGCATCAATAGAAGCCCGCAATCTGGGAAAACGCTTTGGCGAGGTACATGCCGTGCAAGAGGTCAGTTTTGAAGTACACCCCGGCGAGATCGTCGGACTGCTCGGCCCCAACGGCGCCGGCAAGACCACCACGCTGCGCATGTTGGCCGGACTACTCGCCCCCACCGCCGGCGAAGCCTTCATCAACCAGCACTCGGTGCAAAAAGAACCCTTGCTCGCGCGCCGCGCGCTCGGCTTCCTCACCGGCGACATGGATTTGTACCGGCGCCTTACACCCGTAGAACTCCTCGCCTACTTCGGTCAACTCTATGAAGTGCCCCAGCCCGAGCTCCAGCGCCGCATTGACGAACTCGTGGAGGCCTTCGGCATCGGCGAGTTCAAAGACAAACACTGCGAAAAACTGTCCACAGGGCAAAAGCAACGCGTATCCATCGCCCGCACCCTGGTGCACGACCCGGCAGTGGTCGTCCTCGACGAGCCCACCACCGGACTCGATATCATGGCCAGCGAGTTTATCCTGCAATTTATCCGCCGTATGGCGAAAGAAAACGGCAAAGCCGTGATCTTCTCCACCCACCACCTCGACGAAGTGGAGCGCCTGTGCGACCGCGTGGTGATTATCCACAAAGGCCGCCTCCAACACCACGGCGATATAGATTCGGCCCTCGCCGCCACCCATCAGGCCCGGCTGGCCGATGCGTTTTTTGAAATGGTCCAATTTTAGCAATCAGCAGTCAGCTAACAGCAATCAGCTTCAATGAACTGACCGCTAATTGCTAAGAGCTAATTGCTAAACCCACAACACATGCGTACCTCCATCATCACCACCATATTCCGCAAGGAAATCCTCGAGGTTTTGCGCGACAAGCGCACCTTGTACCTCGTTATCTTATTACCGTTTTTCCTGTATCCGGCATTGTTTTTCCTCATCGGCAAGGTGGGGCAGAGCCAGGCCGGCAAGATGCAGCAAGAAAAAGTAACCGTGCTCATCGACCCGGCGCTTGAGCAGACACCGGTGCCCGCGCTGATCGGCAGCGACCCCTCGTTTGTGGTCAAAGTGCAGGCATTTGATAGCCAGGCACTGGCCGAAGAGAAAACAACCATTGGCATCCGGGTAGAAGGCGATTACGCCGCCGGGCTGGCCGCCAACGAGTCGGTAATCCTGCGCATAACGGGCGATTTCTCAAAAGACCTGCTCGACGGTCGCAAGCAATCCATCACCGGCTTGCTCAACAAACTCAACCAATCGCTGCTCGAAGAACGCCTGCAGGGCGTAAAATTGCCGCCCACCTTTGCCCAGCCCCTGCTGATACAGGAAGAAGACCTGGCCAAACCCAGTCAACGCATCGGCAAAGTACTGGGCGCCTATGCGCCTATGCTGCTGATGTTGTTCATCTTCACCGGTTGCATATACATCGCCATCGACATCACTGCCGGCGAGAAAGAGCGGCGCACCCTGCAAACGCTATTTACTACCCCTGTAAATGTGCGGGAGATCATTGCGGGTAAATTCCTGGCGGTGGCCTGCGTAGGCCTCGCTTCTGCGCTGATGAACCTGTTCAGCCTGGTATTTGCCGTATTGTTGCAGGCCAAACTCATGGGCGGCAACGTGAGCGCCATTTCGCTGGCCGTAAGTGCGCAGGGCTGGGTATGGATGATCACGCTCATCGTGTTGTCTACGGTCTTCCTGGCGGCGCTCAGCATGGCGGTATCACTGCTGGCCAATTCGTACAAAGAATCGCAGAGCTACGTATCGCCCCTCATGATGCTGGTGCTCATCCCCGCAGTGATGGCCCAGATGCCCGGCATGGAGCTTACAATGACTACCGCGTTGGTACCCGTGCTTAATATCTGTCTGGCCATCGGCGCTATCTTCAAAGGCGCGTTCAGCCTACCCGCGATGGGTTTGGTCGTGTTTTTTGCTTTGCTGTACGGATTGCTGGCGCTTTACCTGGCATCGCTCATCTTCGGCAATGAAAACGTGGTAACGGGAGAGAAAGTGAGCTGGAAGTTACTCAGGAGAGGAGTGTGAGAGTGTGAGAGTGTGAGAGTGTGGGAGTGTAGGATCATTGATTCTCACCCTCTCACTCTCTCACACTCCCACACTCATTCCTTGTTCATCCGGGCATATTCCGCAGCTTATCACGGTTTTTCACCACGATAATGCCTTCCTTGATATCGATATAGCCGTCTTCCTTAAATTCGGTGAGCATGCGGATCACACTTTCCTTGGCGGTGCCCACAATGCGGGCTAAGTCGTCGCGCAGGATATTGATATCGCCGGAGTCGGTTTTTTCGGCGAGCAACAGCACGGCGTCGGCCACGCGTTTGCGCACCGAGTTATAGGCCAGGTGGAGGAGTTGTTCTTCTTTTTCAGCAATATTATTGGCCAGCATCTTGATAAGCTGGGAAGATACGTCGCGGTTGGCGTAGAGCAGGGCGATAAAATCTTCTTTGGGGATGAGGCTCACTTCAGCCTCTTCGAGGGCCGCAGCCGATTCGGTATGGCGACTTTCCTTGATGAGGTCCACGTAACCCAGAAAATCACCTGGGCCGGCGATAGTGATGATGTACTCTTTGCCGTCTTCGTTGGTTTTAAACACCTTGACATTACCGCCTTTTACAAAATAAATATATCGCGGGTAATCGCCTTCTTCGAAGAGCATTTCGCGTTTTTTGAGGTTTTTCGTCTTGCGTTCGCTCGATAGTTTGCGCAATTCCTCGTATCCGCGGGCGTCGTTGATAAACGCGCTGAGGCCTTGTTCGGTGCGATCAAACTGCTTGCGCACCAATTCGCTTTTGCGCAGGCGGGTTTCGATCACCGACAGTAATTCGTCTTTATAAAAAGGCTTAGTGATATAATCGTCGGCGCCGAGGTTCATACCCCTGCGGAAATCCGTTTTTTCCGCTTTCGCGGTAAGAAAAATAAAGGGGATATTTGAAGTCTGGCTTTTTTTGCTCAGGATATTGAGTACGCCGTAGCCATCGAGTTTGGGCATCATCACATCGCACAAGATGAGGTCGGGCATTTCTTTGAGTGCTTTTTCCACGCCTACCGTGCCATCTTCTGCAAGCAGGACGTCATAGCCGGATAGTTCGAGAATTTCTTCCAGGTTTTCCCTTACGTCGGCATTGTCTTCTATAACGAGTATTTTCTTCATGTGCGCAACAGACTATTGGTCAATAAGGTCAGTAGGGCTAAATTAGTAAAAAAATAGCACCCACCATGCTTTTTCCGGGGATGTGCGGCTCAAAGATCGTTTTTTTCGTGCACTAGCGGAATTTCTACAAAAAAAGTAGTGCCTTTGCTCAATTCGCTTTCAAAAGAAATAGCCCCCCGCATGAGTTCTACGTAACGCTTCACAATATTCAGGCCGAGGCCGGTGCCCTGAATATTCTCCACATTGTGGGCGCGAAAAAAGCGGGTAAAGAGGTGTTGTTGTTCTTCTTCAGGAATACCGATGCCCTTGTCGGTGATGCGGATGCAGAGCTTGTCTTCTTTCAGCGTGGTTTCACATTCGATAGGTAGACCGGCGTCGGAGTATTTAATCGCGTTGGACAAGAGGTTGAAAAATATATTTTTAAGAAATTTTTTGTCCAAAAACAAAGCCACGGGTTCTTCTGGTATGAGATGTTCGATATACTGACCGGGTTTGAGCAGCCCATGAATTTCGTCGGTGATTTCGTCGCAAAAGCTGCGGAGTTGAAAATGCACGGGTTCGGTAACGATTTGGCCTTCTTCCAGCCTGCTGAGGGATAGAAAGTCGTTGAGTATACCGGTAAGCGTGGCCACTGCCGATTTGACGCGTTTGACGTGTTTTTCGCGTTTGGGTTGTTGTTCGCCGGCCATATAGGCTTCTATGAGGTCGGCAGAAGAGAGTATCGTGCTGAGGGGGGTGCGAAATTCGTGAGAAGCCATCGACACGAAGCGCGACTTGAGTTCGCTGAGTTCTTTTTCTCTTTGGAGCGCCTCTTTAAGCCTTGTTTCATTTTCCTTAATCAGCATTTCGGCGGCCTCACGTTCCTTGATTTCGCGCTCCAGTTTTTTGTTAATCTTGAGTAGTTGGTTAACCGCGTTGGCGAGTTCTTCGGTGCGCATTTCGACGCGTTGTTCGAGTTCGGCATTCAGTTTGATGATGCGACTTTCTGCGGCGCGTTGTTCGGAGAGGTCGTGAATAATGCCGGCGAAGATGCGTTTATCCTGCAATTTCACTTCACTTACGCTGAGGCGCAGAGGAAAGTTGGTGCCATCCTTGCGGCGGCCTTCCACCTCGCGGCCTATGCCGATAATTTTTTTGTGGCCGGTTTCGCAATAGCGCCTGATATATTCATCGTGCCGGCTGTGGTGCGGTTCGGGCATTACCAGCGCAATATTTTGCCCCACCAACTCTTCGCGGGTATACCCAAAGAGGCGGAAAGCGGCTTCGTTGGCCAATTCTACCAGTCCATTTTCGTCAATAGTGATAATGGCATCCGTAGCCGTTTCGATAATAGCCTGAAGCCGTAGCGCGTCGTCTGAAAAATTTGATTTAATCATAATTACAGAACCCCAAAAATAAGCGATCATTTTGTGAACGCACGCATGGTTGGAGAGAAAGATTTTTATTCGCACCCGTATAAAAGAATTGGACATATGATTGCAATGATAAAAATCATTGTGTAGGATGACAAGGCAAGGGAACTTGGTTTGAAGTTTAGGGTATTTTTGCCATAAATAAAGGGAACGCCCGGTGTATGGCGCGAGTTGCGAGATGGTTTTCCGGTTGGCGAAAAATCCCGTAGTTTACTTCGGTTGCATGTTATTTAAGAAGACATCTCATAAAGAGCGCCCCAAGCTGGAACTCTTGGGCATCGGATCGGCGCTTAATCGCAAGCTTAAGGCAAATTTGCTTGAAGCATTGGCGGAGCTGTCTCTTGATATGCCGGTAGAAGAAGTCACGGAAATTGACAAACTTCTACAGTACGATATTTCAGGTATTCCCGCTCTTGCGATCAATGGGAAGGTGCTTTTTCAACAGGAGGTTCCCAGCGTATCAGAACTCAGGCAGTTGCTGATCAATTTTCTGGATCTTGAACCAAAAGATATTCCTATGAAAAAGATACTGGTTCCTACCGATTTTTCCGCCCCTGCCGGCAATGCCCTCGATTATGCCATCGCCATCGCCAATGCTTTTGGGTCGAAGATCACCTTGTTGCATACCTACAAGGTGTATAGCTCTGCCGGCATGTTTTTGTCTGTAGAATCAATCATCCAACAAGACGCTGTCGATGAGATCAATAAGATTATCGCACAAAACAAACCCAAGCTTGAGTTGGGCGTAACGATAGAGGGCAAGGTATTGCGCGGCGATGCCGTATCGGTAATAGCCGACCTGGCCGATCTTTCCGAATACGACCTCATTGTGATGGGCACCAAAGGCGCCACGGGTTTGCGGGAGGTATTTATAGGCAGCGTTACCAACGGTGTGATCCGAAATACACGCACCCCTGTGCTGGCCATCCCCGAATCGGCCGTTTTCAAGCCATTAGAGACCTTCGTATTGGCCATTGACAACCTGAAGCTGTCTTCCGGTTTAGTGGTAGATACGCTGCTAAATCTGGCTCAGCGCTTTCACGCCAAGGTCAAGATTTATCATAAAGATACCGGAGAAGCCGACCAGGGCATCGACCCCTCTGTCGATCAATTACTCGAGCCCGTAGAGCACTCCTTCCACTACGAGCTGAAAAGCGACAACGGCACGATTCCCAGTATCGACGATTTTGTGGCTGACAACGGCGCCGATTTGCTGTGCATGGTACACCGCAGCCGCAATCTCGTCGACGAAGTCTTTCATGTCAGCGCCACATCCAAAGAAGCATTTCACACGAAAATCCCACTACTGGTTTTGCACGATTGAGCCGGTTGTGCTGGTTGCCGGCCACTTTCTGTTTCTGATAAAAATCAACCCGACCGCTGAATATTGTCATAATATTTCAGCGGTATTCGGGCTTAATTTTGATAAAGATCATCAACCACACGTCTCATGGCAAAGAGCAAGGTGTTCATATGGGCTTTGTGCATTGGCGCTTTGACAATCTCCGGTTGCCGGCAAGACGACAACGACGAAGCGCTCACCCGCGCTATGGTAAATTTCGACCAGGCCTTTGTGCCCGTTTTGTATTATTCGATGCAGGGAGACGCCAACCGAGCTAAACACGCGGCCCTTTACCTGGCGTTTGAATGGCAAAAAATGGACATGCGCTACCGCCATCGCTATGAAGACGATAAAGCCTGGCAAGATGGATTTGACCGCATAGACGCGTGGCTGGGTGACGCCCTTTATGAAATTGATAACAATTGCGCCGTGGTAGGAGCCAATTTGCTCGAGCACGTGCGCTACGAATGGACCGAATTGCGCAAAAGCCGTGAAATAGCCTATTACCCCGACTATCTCTACAATGCGCAGGCCGCTTCCAGTTGGTTGCGACAAGTGCTATCGGATAAAAGAGCTTGCCAAACAGAATGGGAAGCCATTGCCCAACAAATAGCGTTGCTGAATACGTCGTGCTGGCAGGCTGTAAACGAATCTCCCGACCCCGGTTTGTACAAGCTGGACGAAGCCGAGCAGGCATACCTTCAACAACAAAAGGACCGCATGTCGCACTACCTGGTTCAACTCAATGAATCGGTGAGCTGCGCACAAGCCGACAAAATGGTTGCCGCCTGCCAGGGACTGTCGCCCGCCATCTGGGAGGCAATCGGGGTTTTTGGCAATTTTGAAGCCTCGAAAACTTATTTCGCCGAGCGCTGATGAACAAGCGCTCGCGATCATGATTTAAACAATTGAGCTATGCAAGCTGACCGTCCTGTGCGCGAAATTATGACTACCCGGGTAGTAACCGTTACACCCGATGCTAGCGCCGATATGGTGAAAGAGATTTTTCGCAAAAACAATTTCCATCATATTCCGGTAATTGATCAAACTACAGATGCCTTGCTGGGCATCGTCAGTATGGAAGATTTCTTTAAACAGGCCTACCTCCTGTCGCTCGATACCGGCGGCAAAAGGTATTCCGAAAAAGCTTACGAATCGCTCCATGCACGCGATTTTATGACGGAAGACCCCCTGTTTATTGAACCCGATGATACGATAGGACTGGCCGCCGATATCTTCCTGGCTAATCAATTCCACGCATTGCCCATTGTAGACGAAGGCAAACTGGTGGGCATTATCACCACACACGACCTGCTGTCTTTCGTCTTTAATTCGAATTACGTGGAAAAAGGGGAATAACCGATCGATTAACCACCGCAAGGCTTGCGCTACCACCAGGTAACGTGGCTCACAGCGGAAAAATCCAGGGCTATGACTGACAAATCCCTCACGGTGGGCGCTATTATGACCACCCAAGTACTATCGGTAGCTCCTGATGATACCATGAATAAGGTTCAAGCCATTTTCCAGGAGCATCATATTCACCACATACCAGTGGTAGACAAAGGCAAGGTGGTAGGAATCGTAAGTTATTCCGACTACCTTAAATTGCTACACGGTTTTACAATTTTTAATACGCAAAAAAGCGAAGAATATAATGAAGCGATTATGCGATCCTTGCTGGTGCGCGAGGTGATGGTGAAACAAGTGGCTAAACTTCGCCCGGAAGACAAGATCGAACTCGCCGCCGACATCTTCCGCGAAAACCTGTTTCACGCAATGCCGGTAGTCGACAATGACGGCAAACTAAAAGGTATTGTGACTACTTTCGATTTGCTGAACTACGCGTTTAACGATTTATTGCTGCTGAAATAACGCCAACCTAACCTTCGTCGAAACGAAGCTCCTGGATGGTATAATTGTTACCGCTGACCTTCAGGTAGATGTATACCCGGAAGGTGCCGGTAGCAGTTACCAGGTTGCCGATGCAGTATTGCGAGTCGTTACCCTTTGAGGTGCCTTGGTGTACCTGGCTGAAACTCTTGGGTTTATTTTGGGCGAAAAAGTCTTTAACTACCTTTATCGCCTGCGCTTTGGCATACACATCTTCGTTGTCGAGCACCGATACTTCAACCGACTGGTCGAAATACTGCCCCAACGCCTCGGCATTCCCCTCGCTGATCGCCTTGGTAATGGCGTTCAGATTCACCTCTTGGGTATTGACTAACACACTCAGCAACAGGACTGATAGCATGGTATTCATCGTTTTTTAGTTTTTGGTAAAACGATTATTGAATAATGTGAAATACGTGTAAAAAGTAACAGGTCCTTATGCTTTTTTTATTTATTAGACGCAGGCCCTGCGCAAAAGTAACTTTTATCGCACAGGATGTTCGTGATCAGAAGGGTAGAACGATGCTGTAAATAGTCGCTTGTTGTAGTTGTCTTAGAAACGAAAGCGGGCTTCATTTCATTGCATATGGCCGCTTGTTTATTACTCCCCACTTCTAAATCGGCTTGTTTTTCGTACTTTTGCAGCCATGAAAGCACAACGCGTTATCCTCGTTATTCTCGACGGATGGGGGCACGGCTCCAAACCCGAAGTAAGCGCTATCGCACAGGCGAATACGCCTTTTATGGATTCTCTCTATATGCAATTCCCCAACGCGGAATTGGTGACCCACGGCGAACAAGTGGGCCTTCCCGACGGCCAGATGGGCAACTCGGAAGTGGGCCACCTCAATATCGGCGCCGGCCGTATCGTTTACCAGGAACTCGCCCGCATTAATAAGGCCGTGCGAGAACGCGAATTGCATACCAACCCTACCCTACTGGAAGCCGTGCAATACGCCAAAGCCGGCGGCAAAGCCCTTCACCTGATGGGCCTCGTATCCGACGGCGGCGTGCACTCGCATATCAACCACCTCGAAGCGCTCTGCGATATCTGCCAGGAACACGGCCTCGACCGCGTGTATATACACGCTTTCCTCGATGGCCGAGATACCGACCCCAAAAGCGGGCTGGGCTTCCTGCGCCAGTTGCAACAGCATATCGCCCCCCAACACGCCAAGCTGGCTAGCGTGATCGGCCGTTATTACGCCATGGATCGCGACAAGCGCTGGGAACGCGTCAAATTGGCCTACGATCTGCTCGTGCACGGAAAAGGCGAAACCACCACCGATGCCCTTGCGCTCCTGCAACACAAATACGAACAAGGCGAAACCGACGAATTTGTGAAACCAATCGTGTGCGCCAACCACGATGGCAGCCCCATTGCCACTATCCAACCCGGCGACGCCCTGATCTGCTTCAACTTCCGCACCGACCGGCCCCGCGAGATTTCGCAGGCACTCACGCAGCAGGACTTCCCCGAGTATGATATGCACAAACTCGACCTGCACTACGTGACGATGACCCGTTACGACGACACTTATAAAAATGTGCACGTCGTTTTCCAAAAAGACGACTTAAGCAATACGCTCGGCGAGGTGCTGTCGGCAGCAGGCAAAACCCAGGTGCGCATTGCAGAAACGGAAAAATACCCCCACGTGACCTTCTTCTTTTCAGGAGGCCGCGAAGATACGTTTCCGGGAGAACGCCGCATTATGATACCTTCTCCCAAGGTGGCCACCTACGACCTCCAGCCCGAGATGAGCGCCCCCGAAGTCGCCGAAGCTATTATGGCCGACATCCGGCAAAACCAACCCGATTTTATCTGTCTCAATTTCGCCAATACCGATATGGTGGGGCATACCGGCGTGTTTTCGGCAGCCGTCAGGGCCGCAGAAACCGTCGACGGCTGCATGAGCCGCCTCATCCCCCTTGCGCTCGAATACGGCTACGAAGCCATCATCATCGCCGACCACGGCAATTCAGATTATATGGTCAACGACGACGGCACGCCCAATACGGCGCATACCAAAAACCCCGTGCCTTGCATTTATGTGGCTAAAGACACGAATGGCCTCAAGGTAAAAGACGGCAAACTGGCCGATATCGCCCCTACGATTTTGTTCCTGCTGGGAATTCCCGCCCCGGAGGTGATGGAGGGGAAGGTGTTGCTGGGGTGAAGGTACTTCATAATATTAGAGTGAACTGTGTCAGACTTGATTTTGTTGTCTAGAATAAGGAGTGTAATTTGTCAACCAATCTTCCATGATAAAGATCAAGCCTAATGAATGAACAACGCATAATCTATGAAATTTACCGGCTGCCTGAGAGCCTAAAGGTCGAGGTCATGCACTTCATTGAATTTTTAAAAAATGAATACACAACTCAGCCTGCTAAAAAAAGTAAAGGTAAAAGGGTTTTTGGACGAGTTAAGGGTAAATATATACTTGCTCCTGACTTCGATGAGCCATTAGAGGATTTCAAAGAATACATGCAATGAAGTAGAGAACATGGATCTGATCAGCAAAGACGAGATTTTTGATCATTATTTAGCTAATACTCATATAAAGAGGTGTTGGTAAGAAGCATAAGCCGATCTATCGTGTTTTTTCAATAAACCTAATTAACTAATGTCACACTGTTCATTTCGTTCTTTTTGCATCCTTATTAATACATCTCTATTACTTGTACTATCTGCCTGCCGGCAGGAATCACCCGGTACAGCGCTACTCCCCAATACGCGTTTTTTCGACCTAAAAACCTACTTCCAGCAGGAATCTGCGAGCTTGGCGGCTAAAAACCCGCAATTGCGCAAACGCCTCGAAATAGATGGCCGCATTGAGGAACAAACCCTCGACAGCGTCGACTTCAGCGAAGAGCTGCGCCTCTTTGCCGAAGCCGACATCAACCGCCCCGCCTGGCTCGACAAATACGCCGTCGACAGCCTCTTGCAAAACGGCCGCCTCAGCCGCCTTACCTACCGCGCTCTCGAAGCCGACCTCAAAACCCGCGAACTGCAAATCGATTTTCTCGACGGCAAGGTGAGCGAAATCCATATCCAAAAAAAGTTTGATACCGCTATCGCCAACACCGACCAAAAACTGGCGTATTACCCCGGCAAAGGCTACTCGATCGAAAACCGCCAAAAAACGGTGCTGCAAGACCCACAGGTGTTTAGGGTGGAAGTGGAGCTTTAGCAGTTAGGGCTTAGCAGTCAGCACTCGGCAGTCAGGTTTTGGCTGTTGGCTGCTGAGTGCTAAGTGCTGAGTGCTAAAAAAAAGAGGCAGCGCATAAAGCACTACCTCAGCCCTAACCAAATAAAACCAAATTATATCTTTATAATCAGCAGTCAGCAGTCAGCAATCAGCAATCAGGTGCGAAGACTTATGATAACTGCTGCCAGCTAATTTTGACTAGCGAATGAAAGCTATCGATTAATAATTCTGAAAGCAAAGATACATACTTATTGTAAAAAATACAATTACAAATTCATTAAAATTTTTGCCCCTAATTTAAAACCTGCCATAAAAACCGCTTTTTTGTTCGAAAAAACGCACTAAATCAAAAACGACCAAAAACCAAAAAACAAATTTATACCTAGCTATTATATAATTCACAACATATAAACCATTAAAATAATCATTTTACTAAAACAAACAATCAAAATACTACATACATATAATGTAATATTTCAAAAATCACAATTCACTGAGAAAGGTCTTCCACAAAAAGCAGCGAACAAAATTTTTTTATGCCGGGCTATAGAACGGTCTCACGCCGTTGGCAAATAGGCAAACAAGTCAAAAAAAATGGGCACAGCATAAGATTTGTGACAAGTAAAGCCACTTTTTGCCGACAATTCCCCAATTTTGGCCGGCAACACATTTAGTGCTAAGGATGAAAAATTGGTTACTACTACTACTTTGCTGGGGGGCCTGGCTCTCCGGCCAGGCGCAGGAAACTCCTGCCACTACTACCGATGAAGATGCCTTCTACATCAGGCGAATATACGACAAGGCGCTTACCGACAGCCGTTGCTATAACTGGCTGGAATACCTCACAAACCGCATCGGCGGGCGGCTAAGCGGTTCGCCCCAGGCTGCTGCGTCGGTTGAATACACCCGCTGGATACTCGACACCCTCGGATTCGACACCGTGTGGCTCCAGCCTTGTATGGTGCCGCACTGGGTGAGGGGCGACGCCGAGCAAGTGCGGGTGGTCAACTCGCGCAAGATGGGCAGCCTCGAACTCCGGGCGCTGGCCCTGGGCAACTCGGTAGGCACCGGCCCCACAGGACTCACCGCCGAAGTAATTGAAGTGGACCACCTCGACGACCTCGAAAAACTGGGTCGCTCGCGCCTCGAAGGCAAAATCGTGTTTTTTAACCGCCCGTTCGACCCCACGCATATCAATACTTTTGCCGCATACGGCGGCGCCGTCGACCAACGCGCTTACGGGGCGGCTCGGGCGGCCCGCTACGGGGCCGTAGGCGTACTGGTGCGCTCCATGACTTCGCGACTCGACGACGTACCCCATACCGGCAGCCTGGCTTACGAAGAGGGCACGCCACATATCCCCGCTTTCGGCATCAGCACCAACGACGCCGAATTGCTCAGTAGCCTGCTTAAAGAAGAACCCGTGCGCGTATACATGCGCTCTACCTGCATGCACATGGGCGAAGCGCTCTCCTACAACGTCATTGCCGAAATGCGCGGTAGCGAACGCCCCGGCGATATCATCCTGGTGGGCGGCCACCTCGACTCCTGGGATGTCAGCGGAGGCGCCCACGACGACGGCGCCGGCTGCGTGCAGTCGATGGAAGTATTGCGCCTGCTCAAAATGATGGGATACCGGCCCAAGCGCACCCTGCGCTGCGTATTGTTTATGAACGAAGAAAACGGACTCATGGGCGGCCGAACCTATGTCAGCGAATCTAACAAAGCCCGCGAATACCACATGGCCGCCATCGAATCGGATCGCGGCGGCTTTACCCCCAGAGGCTTTACCTGCGAAGGAGATGCCGGCGTGTTTGAAGCCAAATTCAAAAAACTCGCACAGTGGATGTCCCTGCTCGAACCCTACGGCCTTCGCCTGTCGAAAGGCGGTTCGGGGGCTGACATCGGCGGCCTCAAATCACAGAAAGGCCTACTCATCGGCTTTGAGCCCGACTCCCAGCGCTATTTTGATTTTCACCACGCCCCCATCGACAACTTTGACAGCGTAAACAAACGCGAGCTCGAACTCGGCGCCGCTGCCATGACCGCCCTGGTATTCCTGCTTGATAAATACGGACTCGATTAAGTACTTATGTCAAACCCGATTCAACTCCACGACCTGCATTTCAGGCCCATGATTGGCGAGTCCGACCTGGCACAAAGGGTGCAGGCACTAGGCGCCGCTATCAGCGCCGATTATGCCGGCAAACGCCCGCTGTTGCTCGGCGTGCTCAACGGCGCGTTTATCTTTGCCGCCGACCTGGCAAGAGCCTGCTCAATCGACTGCGAGGTATCTTTTATTAAACTATCCTCATACAAGGGTACGCAATCCAGCGGCGAAATAAGCGAAAAAATTGGTTTGGAAATACCCGTAGCCCAGCGCCATGTCATCCTTATCGAAGATATCATCGACTCGGGAAATACGATGGCGCATTTTCTGCCCACCCTGCGCCATTTGCAACCCGCCTCGATCGCCATCGCTACACTTTTATTCAAACCCGAAGCTCTCATGCACCCCATTCAAATCGACTACCTCGGGTTTGAAATACCCAACCGCTTTGTGGTAGGTTACGGCCTGGACTACAACGGACTGGGCAGAAACCTGCCGGCTATTTATCAACTCGATGAGTAAAGTATAAGTCAGGTTTCAGAATTTTTCTGTTCTCCGTTTTCCGTTCTCTGTTTTCCGTTCTTTTTACTAACTTTATCATTGACAAACGGACAACCGACAACCGACAACAGAGAACCGAGAACCATGCCCAAAACACCTTCCGACCGCTTGTACCATCTCATCAAATCGCTATCGGGGTCCGAGAAACGATACTTCAAGATATTTGTCCATACCGACAACGACAAAGACAACAAATACCTGCGCCTGTTTGACGCCATTGATGCCCAGCCGGCTTTTGACGACGAAGCCCTCTGCCTGCAGGTTTACCAGGGCGAGCCGATTCAAAGCCGCAAGTACTCCGAACTCAAGGCCTACCTCTACGACATGCTGGTGAGAAGCCTGCAATCTTACGATGAAAAGCAAGCCGTTGACAACCGCCTGCGCAACCTGCTTCTGGGAGTGAAATCGCTTTACAAACGCGCTTTATTTGACGATTGCTTCAAAGTGCTCCAAAAAGCGGAAAAGCTGGCAGAAAACTACGAAAAGCTGGATGCCCAGATGGAGGCGCTGCATTGGCACAAGCAAATAGCCTATGCAAGGGCTGATATTGCGTATCTCGACCGGCAACTGGACCTGATTGCTGCCCGGGAAGCCGAATGTCTTGATCTTATACGCAACCTCACCGACTATCAAACCTTGTTTTACCGGGTATGGGTGGCCGTGCGCAAAAACGCCCAACGCGCAGGAAGCCAGGATGAAGTGCTGCACGAGGTATCTTCGCACCCGCTGCTGACGGGCCCCGATCAGGCGCTCACCCATCAGTCCCGCATTTTTTATTACCGCATTAAAACCGTGCTGAGCTATTCTGCTAAAGATTACCAAAACTTCTACCTGCTGGGGGGCGAACTCATCGCACTCATGGAGACCAAACCGCATTTCCTGCGCGAAGACCTATCGGAATACATTTCTGCCCTCAGCAACTACGCCGTGAGCTGCGGCTTTCTGGGGCGCTACCGGGAAGTCAATGATTGCCTCGAAAAACTACGCCGCATCACCCCCATCACCCTCGACGACAAGCTCAAAATTCACCGCCAATATTATACCCATAAGTTCAGGCTATGCATCGAAACCGGTGATTTTGACGAAGGATTGCGCGTAGTAGAAAACCACCTGAATGAGTTGGAACAACTCGACAAAGATCTTTTCGAGCGTAGCAGTTTCTATTTTCAATACTTCTATATCTTCTTCGGGGCCGGCAATTATAACCGCGCCCTCGATTACCTCAACCAATGGCTCAACCTGCCCCGCAGCATCGAGCGGCAAGACCTTCAAAGCCTTTCACGGGTGCTCAACCTCATTATCCACTACGAAATGGGAAACTACCTGCTGCTGGAATCCCTATTGCGCTCCACATACCGGTATTTGAATAAGCAAGAGGGATTGCTCGAATTTGAGATCAAACTCATCCATTTTATCAGACAGGCAGGCAAATCGGTAGATAAAAAGGAAACGCGCAAGGCGCTGTTGGCATTAAAAACGGATTTCCAGCAATTGCTGCAAAAGCCCAAAGAAAAAGCCATGCTTCAAATGTTTGATTTTGAAGCATGGCTCGACAGTCACCTCGAAGGGCGTTCTTTTGCCCAGCTAGTGAAAGAGAAATATATCGACAAGACAAGCACTTAATCGCTCAATGGCGACGACAACCTGCTGAGGGTATTGGCTTTACTAAGTATCACATCGTCTTCGCTTCGAAGGCGAATATCGATTTCGCCCCAGCGAAGTGTGAGCGAAGGCTGGCCTTCGGGCAGTTTTACATACCCGCCCTTGACTGCCTTTTGCTGCTTTTTGGTTAGGGCTGTACCCTCAAAATAATCCAGCGTGTGTCTGCGTTTTTTCATGCTCTTATTATTTAAATCAGATTCCTCCACGCAATTTATAGGCAATAATATTGCATCGCAACCAAATAATGCGAAAAAGTCAGTTCCCTGACGTCTTTATTCCGGTAATAATTCCTGGATCAATTCGCTTTCATAGCCTTTTTGCAAGCCGTAGCGCATGAGTTTGGCCCTGCGTTCGTGGGGCGGGTTTTCGCTATATTCCACGGCTTTTTTCCGCAGCAAAGCGGCAAGCGTTTCGCTATAGGCTTCCGGCTCTATTTCTTCCATAGCCTTGCGGATGCACCAGGCCGATATTTGCCGGCGCTTCAACTCCTGGGTGATGCGCACCCGGCCCCATTTTTTCATATTGAATTTGCCGCGGGCAAATGACCGGGCAAAACGCTCTTCGTTGAGAAAACCGCTTTCTACCAACTCGGACATCACCTGCTCCAAATCCTCGCCGTATATGCCCAGACTGAGCAGTTTGCTGCGCACCTCGTAGTGCGAGCGCTCCTGAAAAGCACAATAGCGCTGCAACTTCTGCAGCGCCTGCTGCTTGCTGATGTATTTGGGTTTGTCCAAAAGTACCAGGTTTTATTATGCCAAATATACGCATAATTACCCGCTCACTCGCTGCGCAAACTCTTCACCGGGTTGGCCAGCGCCGCGCGGATGCTCTGAAAGCTCACCGTGATAAACGCGATGGCAATAGCCGCCAACCCCGCCATCACGAATACCCATGCCGATATGTCTATGCGGTACACAAAGTCCTGCAACCACTTGTGCATGCCCCACCAGGCCAAAGGCGTAGCGAGAAGTAGCGCAAAACCCACTAGCACGAGGAAGTCTTTCGACAAAAGGCCTACGATGCCCGCGGTAGTAGCGCCCAGTACTTTCCGGATGCCGATCTCTTTGGTGCGCTGCTCGGCCATGAAACTGGCCAGGCCGAACAAACCCAGACAGGACACGAAGATGGCCAACGAGGCAAATATCAACGCAATTTGCCCCAGGCGCTGCTCGGTTTGGTACATGCGACTGAAAGCCTCGTCGAGGAAACGATAGGAAAAAGGCTGCGTAGGCGCCATGGCCTTCCATTGCTTTTCAAGGGCGGCAATGACGCTTTGGCTTTCACCGGCTTTGTAGCGCAAGGTGATCAGCCCCCGCGAATCATCCAAAAACAAGCCGAGTGAACTGATGTGGGTTCTCAGACTTTCAAAATGAAAGTTTTTTACTACACCTATGACGGTATACTCCACAAAATCGCTGGGCTTGGTATCTCCCTTGGGTTCGCTTTCCAGGTAGTAAATCTTTTTGCCAATGGGATTGTCTGAAAAGCCGAAATTTTTCAACGCGGTTTCATTAAGTATGACCGCCGAACTATCAGCCGGCCGGTTTTTGTCAAACAGGCGGCCTTCTATCAATTCCAGCCCCAGGGTTTTGAAATAATCGTGGTCGACATCCCAAATGTCGAGATTAACGGAGTTGTCCTGGCGGAATTCCCTGCTTTTGGTAAAGGTCGTATTGTTGCGGTTGGAGGGCACAGGCAGGAATGAACTAATGGTAGCGCTTTCTACGCCGGGGTGTTTGAGCACCTCCTGTTTGAACGCCAGTATGCCGTCGCCCAGCGCATAGGCATCGTCAATGATGATCAATTGGTCTTTCTGGAATCCCAGCTTTTTATTTTGAATGTAATTCAATTGGTTGTAAACTACCGTGGTGCAAATGATAAGCACAATAGCGGTAGCAAACTGAAACACGACGAGCGCGCTGCGCAAGCCGCCGTGTTTGGCTTTCCTGCTCAATTGCCCTTTTAAGACTTTGATGGTCTCAAAGCCGGAAAGGAAAAAAGAAGGATAGCTGCCGGCCAGGAAGCCGGTAATGAGCACGCCGCAAGCCAGCAATCCCCAAAACATGGGGCTCGCCCAGGGTATCTGAATAGCCCGCCCGGTGAGTTCGCTAAACCAGGGCATTACCGCCGAGGCCAAAGCGAGTGCCAGTATCAAGGACAGGAAGGCCATAAACAGGGTTTCGCTCATAAATTGGCCGATGAGCACGCCACGCGTACTTCCCAGCACTTTGCGCACACCGATTTCTTTGGCGCGATGCGCCGAACGCGCCGTGGCCAGGTTCATAAAGTTGATGCACGCAATGAACAAGACGAATAAGGCGATGGCGCTAAAGATCCATACGTACTGGATATCGCCGTTGGGCCCCAATTCTACATCCAGATCGGAGTGCAGGTGAATGTCAGTAAGGCGTTGCAGGCCGATGCGGGCATATTGGCCGGTAGCTTCTAGTTCCTCAAGGCTGAGCCCCAGCATCTGTGCAGCCGTTTGGCCTATTTTTTGGCGGGAAAGGTTATTGAATTTTTCACTGAATGTGTCAAATGACGTACCTTCTTTAAGCAAAATGTAGGTCTGGAAATTGTTGCTCATCGCCCACATCTGAGTTGCCTCCAGTATCTCCCTGTTGCCGTTTAGCGACATCAATAGATGCGCCTGAAAATGCGAATTGGCAGGCATATCTTCAAAAACCCCGGTTACTTTCCAGGTGGATTCGTTTTCGACGATGAGGTTTTGGCTCATGGCTGCCTGCGCAGAGCCGAAGTATTTTTCGGCTCTGCTGCGCGATAGTACCACGCTGTTGGGCTTGGTAAGACAGGTGCGCGCTTCGCCGCTCGCTATGGCCAGTGGAAATATCTCAAAAAAGGTACTGTCGGCATAGAGTACTTCTTCTTCGCGAAAATTCTGGGTACCCTCGCCTTCCCTCCTCACCAGGTGGCTGCCGTAATTCCGAATCCGGCAATAGCTCTGCACATCGGAGATTTCGCGTTGCACGTCGGGACCGATGGGCACCCCCGTAACGGCAAGCTGAAAGTGGTTGCCGCCGAAGTTGATGTCGGCATACGTCCTCACAATGCGGTCGGCCTGGGGATTCCAACGATCGTAGCTCAACTCGTGGGCTACAAACAAGAGGATCAACAAGCAACACGCGATGCCGATGGCAAGTCCGGCAATGTTGATGAAGCTGTACGCTTTGTTTTTCTGCAGATTGCGAATCGCAATTTTGATATAATTCTGAAACATAGTCGGGTGATTTCTTTTTTCTGCTACAAATATTGCTTCACTACATTTTCCGTGACGACTTGTCCATCGAGCATGCGTATGATTCTGTTGCCGAATTCGGCGCAGTATTGCGAGTGGGTGACCATGAGTATGGTAGTGCCCTGGGCGTTGAGTTCGGCCAGTATTTTCATGACCTCGTCGCCGTTAGAGGAATCGAGATTGCCGGTGGGTTCGTCGGCCAGGATGAGCTTGGGCCGGTTTACGATGGCCCTGGCCACCGCCACGCGCTGCTGCTGGCCGCCCGACAGTTGCTGGGGGTAGTGGTTGCGGCGGTGCATGATGTGCATGCCTTCCAGCAGTTCTTCTACCCGTTGCTTGCGCTCGGCGGCGGGGGCGCCGGTATAAAACATAGGCAGCGCTACGTTTTCATACACGGTAAGCTCGTCGATCAGGTTAAAGCTTTGGAAAACGAATCCCAGATTGCGCTTGCGGATGTCGGCGCGTTTGCGTTCGGGCAGGCGCCCCACTTCTTCGCCGTTGAAAAAGTAGTCGCCGCCGTCGGGGCTGTCGATCATGCCCAATACGTTGAGCAGCGTCGACTTGCCGCAGCCCGAAGGGCCCATCACCGACACGAATTCGCCTTCTTTGATATCGACGTTCACTCCGCTGAGCGCAGTGGTCTCTACCTCGTCGGTGCGGTATATTTTGGTAAGTCCAACTGTTTTTATCATGGCTTGTATGGTTTATTTTATTTGTAAAATGTCTTTTTCGCCAAAATCCTCATAACCCGATACGATCACTACCTCGCCGGCCTGAAGCCCTTCGAGTACCTCGTAATAACTGGGATTTTGCCGGCCCAGCCTGATTGCGCGTTTTACGGCCGTTTGTCCGCCGGGATTGAGCACGTACACCCATTTGCCGTTGGTACTTTGGTAAAACGAGCTGCGCGAGATCAGCAGGGCTTCCTGCTCGGCGCTGAGTTCGAGGTTGACGGAGAGGGTCTGCCCCCGCTTGATAGCTGCGGGAAACGGCCCGGTAAAAGCCATATCGGCTTCAAAAGCGCCGTTGGCCACCTGCGGGTATATTTTGGCGATTTTGAGTTCGTAGGTTTTTCCGGTAAAAATGAAAAAGCCTTTTTGCTCGGGATAAATGCGCGAGATGTAAAATTCGTCGATACGCACCCGCACTTTGTACGCGCTGAGGTCGTCGATTTGGGCCAGTTGTATGCCCTCCTGCACCGATTCGCCGAGTTCGGCCGATAACCCCGACAACTGCCCGTCGATGGGGGCTTTGATGAGCAGGTTATCCAGGTTTTGCCGGGAGATAGCCAGGTTGCGCCGCATCAGGTCGAGCGAGTTGTCCATCTGCTGCGACTGTATGAGCCCCGACAGGCTGTCTTTGGCAATGGTTTTCAGGAGCAGGGCCTTTCGGCGCACTAAGTTGTTATATTCGTCCTCCATCTCCTGGAGTTCCACTTTCGACACCACGCCGTCGCGCGCCAGCGAGCGGGTGCGCTTGAGGCGTTTCGACAGCAGGTCGATCCTGTATTCCACATCCAGCGCCGATTCGCGCAAGTTGAGGCTCTGCTGGTCGCGCAGCAGGCTCATATTCTGTATCTGGCTGATCTGGTTGATAATGTCGGCCTCCTGGTTGAGGTAGCTGAGTTGCAAATCGGGATTGCTAAGCCGCAGGATCAGCTGGCCGCTTTTCAGCATAGCGCCGTCTTCTACAAATTTTTCTTCTACGCGGCCGCCCTCTACCGCAGCAATCACCACACTTCTGATAGGCAACACCGCGCCCGTCACGGGTATCTGCTCCCTGAATGCCGCCCGGTGCACCGTATCCAGTATGATGCGGCCCGCATCCACATTGAGGCGCGCGCCGGCCGGCCGGCTCACCCACCGCAAAAGGAAAAACCCGGCCACCGCCACTATCACTACCACCAGCACTATCCGCTGCCAGGTCCACCGTTTTTTTTCTATCACTCTATCCATATCAATTTGCGCAGATTGTGGCTACGCGATATTTATTAGGGTAATAAAATTGTGCCAATATTTTAATTATTTGAAAATCAGTTTTTTACAATAAAAACCTATAAACCCGACTGTCCACTATTGAACAAAAAAGTGTCCAAAAATGGACAGTTGTGTATAAATCAATGATCGGCTGGGTCGTTCGTTGAGCGGAGTCGAAACGAACAATCCCGGGCTCCGCTCAATGACCGGCGGGGTTGTTCGTTGAGCGGAGTCGAAACGAACAATCCTTGTTCACACTGTTAGTGACATGCCCGGCACTCCCAAAGATACCGTCCCTCCGGGACGCTTGTGTGCAGCATAATACGGCGTCCAATTGGCAAGGACTTGTACAAGTTCTTATACGTTAGATAGCTCGTGCAGCAGTACAAAGAAAAACCTGCCTGTTTTTCCATTGGAAATTGGTGCAGCCATAGTTATATTTGCCGGGGGCAAACCCGGCGATGCAGCAGCGACAAAGCACATGAAGAGCCGTGTGTAGGGAAATTATTACGCACGGTTCTGTGGTGAGACTCTCCTGCCTGACCCGATTACCGGCTATTACAAAGCCCGAACACCAAAACAAACCTTAAAAAAAAACTGACATGATCATTTTCGGAAGCAAAGCAACTCAAGTTGCAACAAAAAACATCAATGACGAGTGCTCAAACTGTGGGACACAAAACAGTATTCAAATGACAGTTTTTCAAAAGTATGCACACGTCTTTTGGATACCATTTTTTCCTATTGGCAAAACTGGTGTTACACAATGTTCTCATTGTAAACAAGTCCTTGAGAAAAAAGAATTTCCAGGCAACTTGAAAAGCCATTATGAAGCTCTAAAATTAAATAGCAAGACACCTGTTTGGACTTTTTCAGGAATTGCCGCGTTTATCGTTTTAGCAATTTGGGGAGTAGTGAGTACCAGCCAAAAAAATGAGAAAAATGCGAACCTGATTTTGACGCCGCAAAAAGGAGACATTTATGAGGTTAAAATGGACTTCGATCAATACACTTTATTTAAAGTGGAAAATGTTGCGGGTGATACGGTTTTCATTATTGTTAATGAATATGAGACAAATAAAGTAACAGGGCTTGTAGACTTGAAAAACAAAGGAGACGAAGCATTTATTCAAGAACCATTACCAATGCTGAAAACAGCGCTAAAAAGCATGTTAGAAAAAGGAGAAATTATTAACATTGACAGAAAATAACAGTAGGTAATAAGGTTTTTGCTCCAGCCGGGCTGCCCCCGCTGAAAGATCAGAGCATGCCGTGCGAACCCGGGGCTTTCCCGCCGGGGTAGAACACGGAGCAGACTGAGTCGTTCGTTGAGCGGAGTCGAAACAAACATCGTATGACAGTTTTTGGTCTCAAGTAAATGTATTGCTTCGTCTGAACGTTTGTGTGGGATGAATCGCCAACTTTTTATAGCAGTAAACCATTGCAGGTCATGCAGGATAACATTAAAACCATTAAGCACAGAACACCCAAAACTACAATGATAACATTACACAAAGTATTGTTTTTCAGCTTTTTGACAATCTTCACTTCCTGCAACGGACAAGAAAAATCAAACACACTTAAAGACCCTATTACTTCCAAACCAGGTCCAACAGTAATAAAAAACTTTAAGACAGTTGCGGTGGCCCCCGATTTTGACACTACCCTGGTCAGTCAATATATCCGAAGTATTTTTCAGGATTCGAAAGGAAATTTATGGTTTGGCACCATAGGCGATGGCGTAGTAAGGTATGATGTAAAAACGTTGACCTATTTTTCCAATCCGGATGGTTTTATTAACAACACTGTTTATGCTATTAATGAAGACAAAAATGGTAATCTTTGGTTTGGGACTGACCAGGGCGTTTATAAATATGATGGAAAAACCTTTAGAAATTATAATCAAAAAGATGGCCTGAGCCAAATAGATATCAGTCGTAAAGGCATCCTTGTTGACAAATCGGGTACTATCTGGGTAGGCACGCATCGCGGTGTTTTTCGATATGACCCATCTGCCGATAGCATAGGCGGTCAAAGTTTTTCATTATTTCAGCAGCTTCCACCCATAAACGTTGCCGGCATTATGGAAGACAGAAGTGGCAACATTTGGTTTGCTTCTTCTGAAAATGGCGTCTATCGATTTGACCCTTCGGCTACGCTCAGGGCAAGTGGAAAAATAATTACTAATATAGCAGAAAAGGAAGATTTGGGAGAAAACTATGCCGGAGGCATCGCACAGGATAAAGTTGGAAATATGTGGTTTACAATGAAAAACGGCATTTGCAAATACGATGGCCGAACTTTGACGGAATACACCCCCAAAGACGGATTAGGCGGAACTGAATTTTGGGGCATATATATTGAGCAGTCGGGTATTATTTGGGTTACGGCCCGGGGCAGTACTACGAGATTTGACCCTTCCGTTCCCTTGCCAAATCCAAAAGCCTTTACCGTGTTTACACCTGCTGACGGTCTGAATTGCTGTGTTCAAAGCATGTATCAAGACAGGTCTGGAAACATGTGGTGGGGTACCGGACAAGGACTCTATCGATTTGACGGTAACCGCTTTTATCAGGTTAAGCAGAATGGCCCCTGGTAGTAATTTCTCCGTCATTGCAAACTACTTATCACTTGGGAGTCAAATGGACAGATTTACATTCAAACAAATGATGAAGAAATATTCGGTTCTGATATGTATTGCCCTTTCCGTGAGCTTTTTCATAAAGGCGACATTAGTTTATCCTGGCGGTTCTTTGCTTAACATTAATTCTATAGGGTTCGACTGGACAAAAAACTTCATTAGCAATTTATTTCAGGAAAAGGCTATAAATGGCATGGATAACCCCTCAAGAGTTTGGGCAATCATTGGTATGGCATTCCACTCTGTCGGCTATGGCCTATTTTTTATTAATATGGCAAAAAAGATGTTCAGCAAACATGCATCGTTAGTATTAACTATTGTTGGCTTTGCCGACATACTATTCAACTTTCTCATCGCAACCCCTTTGCACGACATTATGATAACCATATCAAGCACTTTGTCTTTGATGGGGTTATTTTACATAACGGTATTTACATTAAAAACGAGACTTCACTTCTTAAAGATCTGCTGCATTATTTGTATGTTGATTTTTTATTTTACACTCTACTTATACGGTTCCGGCGATTGGGGTTTATTGGCTATTATGCAGAAAGTATCTTTAATCTGTTCCATATTATTGATTTTAGGACTTGAGCATTTTACCCATAAAGAAGATTTTATACCAATTGCGCAAAACAGAAGGAGCTAAACTCATAAATCGCCCATTTAACGGAAGATTTTTACATTTATACAAAATACAACAGTAATTCGAGCAGCGGAATATATTGATCAAGAGGTCATTATCGGTACTGTCGACTCTTAAGCGTATCTACGAAGGTCGGGATTTCCTTCGCTAAAATCAAGCTTCGGTCGGTGGCAGACGTGGATAAGGCAACTAAACTTGTAAACCTGAGTCAACAAGGTTAACTTTGTGTAAAGGGTTCTATAATGGCCATAAATGACACCTGACAAAAAAGCACCGGCTTCGGTTCTGATCATCGATGATGAGGAAGACATCCTCCTCACGCTAAAATTACTGCTCAAACAGCACGTCGACCAGGTTTTTACCGAATCGAACCCCTATCACTTGCCCCGACTGCTGCGCGAATACCAACCCGACGTAGTACTGCTGGATATGAACTTCAAAAAAGGGGACACCTCGGGTGAGGCAGGATTGGAGTGGTTGAAAAAAATCAAAGCCTTGCGCCCGGCCACGCAGGTAGTGATGATCACCGCCTACGGCGAAACCGACAAAGTAGTGGCCACCCTCAAAGCCGGCGCCACCGACTTCATCGAAAAACCCTGGCGCAACGAAAAACTATTGGCCACCCTGCACGCAGCCCTGCAACTGAGCCGCTCAGAGCAGGAAGTGATGCAATTGCAAACCCGCCAAAAAATCCTCAACGAGCATATCGACCAACTATCGGGCGAGATCATCGGCGCTTCGGAGGCCATGCGCCAGGTATTCCAGACCATCGACAAAGTAGCCGCCACTGATGCCAGCATATTGATCCTGGGGGAAAACGGCACGGGCAAAGAACTCGTGGCCCGCGAAATTCACCGCCGCTCACATCGCAAAGACGAGGTATTTATCAAGGTGGACGTAGGCGCCATCCCTGAATCGCTTTTTGAAAGCGAACTCTTCGGCCACAAAAAAGGCGCCTTTACCGACGCCAAAGAAGACCGCATCGGCCGCTTTTCAGCCGCTTCAGGAGGCACGCTGTTTCTCGATGAAATCGGCAATATCCCCATCCCCATGCAGGTCAAGTTGCTCTCGGCGGTTCAGCAGGGCGAAATAGTGCCTGTTGGCGCCAACAAACCCGTGCAGATCGACGTGCGCCTGATTTGCGCTACCAATATGCCCCTCTACGATATGGTGGCGGAAAAAGCCTTCCGGCAGGATTTGCTGTACCGCATCAATACGGTTGAAATTCATCTGCCCCCGCTCAGAGATCGCACAGGAGATATCGAACTACTGAGCCGCCATTTTTTGCAGGAATTGGCCGCCAAATACAAAAAACCGGGGTTGACTATCCAGCCGGCGGCCATTGAAAAATTAAAAGATCACAGTTGGCCCGGCAATGTGCGCGAACTGCGCCACGCCATAGAACGCGCCATCATTCTTTCGGGCGATAATACGCTCTCTCCCGACGATTTTCTGTTGCAACGCGAAGCGCCCCGCGCTGCCACCACCCCTGGCGAAGAAACCCTCAACCTTGAGGCGGCAGAGCAGGAAGTGATCCGCAAAGCCCTGCGCCGGCACAACGGCAACGTATCAAAAGCCGCCGAAGAACTGGGCTTGTCAAGAGGCGCCCTCTACCGCAGAATGGAAAAATTCGGGTTATGATCAAACACTTTCACCGCCGCATCCTGTTGCACTTAATAGCCATACTGGCCCTGATGGCGGGTGGTTTGTGGTGGTATACCCAAAGAGGGCCCGACCTTCCCTTAGCTTTAATAGCTGTAGTGCTAATAATTGCCATTGCCAGCCTGGTCAGACTCGTAAACCGCACCAACAAAGAGCTGGCCGATTTTTTACTCAATATCAAATACGACGACTACGCCATACAATACCGCAATGAAAAAATGGAGGCCGAGTCGTTCAACAACCTCCACGACGCCTTCAATACCGTCACCGACAAATTCCGCAGCATCCGGGCGCAAAAGGAAGCCCAGTTTCAGATGCTGCAGGCCATCGTAGAAAACGTCGATTCCGGCCTGATCTGTTTTGACGGGGCAGGTAAAACCGTGCTGATGAACCGCGCCCTGCAATCGCTGCTGCGCAAGTCGCACTTCCCCAACCTGGAGTCGGTGGGCCGTTACCACGAAGGCTTATACGATACCCTGCGCCAGATACAGCCCGGCGAGCGCAAACTCGTCAGGCTCGTGGTGGGCGATCAGATGCTACAACTCGCCATACGCACCGCCACCCTGAAATTTGCCGACGGCATCCTTCACCTGTACGCCCTGCACAACATCCAATCAGAACTCGAAGAACAGGAAATGAGCTCCTGGCAAAAACTGATTCGCATCCTCACCCACGAGATCATGAACTCGGTGGCGCCCATCGTATCGCTGTCGGCTACCGCTGGCGACCTGCTCGAACAAGCCGCCCCTGTCGACCCTGAGCGCCTGCAGGAACTCAAGGCCGCCATTGCCGCCATCCGCAAAAGAAGCGAGGGCTTGCTGCATTTTACCGAAACCTACCGGCAGCTCACCAAAATCCCCGCGCCGCGTTTTGCCCCGGTTGAGGTCGCCGAATTACTCGACCGGGTAAGCACCTTGCTGAAACCAGCTTTTGCCGAACATAACATCAGCCTGTCCAAAACATACCCGGCCTACCCCCTGGTTATCCAGGCCGACCCCGAACTCATGGAGCAGGTGCTCATTAACCTGCTCAACAATGCCATTTATGCCGTTACCGGCGTGACGCAACCCCGGGTCGAACTGCGTTTTTTCAAGGACGCAGAAGGCGCCACACTCATCCAGATAGAAGACAACGGCCCCGGCATCACACCGGAGGTGCAGGAGCAAATATTTACGCCATTTTTTACCACCAAAAAAGAAGGATCGGGGATCGGTTTGAGCCTGTCGCGCCAAATCATTTATATGCATAAAGGCAGCATGTCGGTGGTTTCCAAGCCGGGAGAAATCACTATCTTTACGATTAGGATTTAGTCCTCGTTTTTTGTTCACCACGGAGTCACACGGAGTTTTCACGGAGTTACACAGAGTCAAAATCTAGCTCAGTGGAACTCCGTGAAAACTCCGTGTGACTCCGTGGTTAAAAAAATCTCGTCATGAAATCATCTATCATTATCGCGCTTTTGAGCTGTTTCACTCTCCTTTCCACGGCCTGCAAAAAAGACCAGCCCGACGATCCCGATCCGGTAGTCAAAACGCTGCTGAAAGGCGCCGACCTCTCCGCCTTGCCTGAAATAGAAAGCTATTCCACGCCGTTTACCAACGCCGCCGGACAGCCCGAAGACGTGCTGAGCACCCTCAAAAACAACGGCTGCAACGTCGTGCGGCTGCGGCTATGGAAAAACCCGGCCGGCGCCCACGGCGGACTGGAAGAAGTAAAAGCTTTTGCCCAGCGAATCAAATCGAAGAACCTGAAAATCTGGCTTGCCATACACTACTCTGACACCTGGGCCGACCCCGGCAACCAGACCATGCCCGCGGGATGGGAAAGCCTCACTTTTGCCCAGCTCAGCGACAGCGTATACAACTACACCAAAAACGTCGCTACTCAACTACAACCCGATTACATCCAAATCGGCAATGAAATTAACGCCGGATTACTATGGCCTTCCGGACAAATCAACAACGACGTGCAGTTTAAAACCCTGCTCGGCAAGGGCATTCAGGCCGTGCGGGAGGCGGCGCCCAATGCTAAAATCATGATTCACTTTGCCGGCATCGACGGCGCCGATTGGTTTTTCAACAAAACAACCGGCCTCGATTACGATATCATCGCGTTATCCTTTTACCCCATCTGGCACGGCAAAAACCTGAACCAACTGTCGAACACCCTCTCCCAACTCAGCCTGGCGCACAACAAAGACGTCATCATAGCCGAAACGGCGTACCCCTTCACCCTCGAATGGAACGACTGGACCAACAACATAGTGGGCTTGCAGGATCAATTAATCCCGGCCTACCCTGCCACGCCGGAGGGGCAAAAAAACTTCCTTGCCGCAGTAAAAGACGTAGCAAAAAACATGGATCGCTGCCTCGGCTTTTGTTATTGGGGTGGTGAATGGGTAGCCTTCAAGGGCAACCAGGCCGCCGATTGTTCGCCCTGGGAAAACCAGGCGCTTTACGATTTTAACTTTAAAGCCCTTCCTGCTGTTGAGGTATTTAATGATTAAATCAAAATTCGAATCACCCACCCATATTTCGTAAAAATGGCGACCATAGTAGAAACCGAGCGGTTAATCCTGCGGGAATTCACCGTTGACGACGCTAGCTTTATCCTGAATCTGCTGAATACCCCTACCTGGATGCAATTCATCGGCGATAGGGGCGTGCGAAACATCGACGATGCGCGCAACTACCTGCTGAAAGGCCCCATCAAAAGCTACGAAACCAACGGCTTCGGCTTGTACATGGTCGCCCTGAAAAAAACAGAAACCCCCATCGGCATGTGCGGCCTCATCAAACGCGATTTTCTGGAAAACGTAGACATCGGCTTTGCCCTCCTACCCGAGTTTGCCGGCAAAAACTACGCCTACGAGATCGCCTCCGCCACCGTCGACTACGCCCGCAACGCCCTCAAATTGCCCCGCCTGGTGGCCATCACCACCGAAGACAATGCCCACTCTATCAAGCTGCTGCAAAAAATAGGCCTTACGTTCGAGAAAAAGATCAAATACGGCACGGAGGAGGAGGTGTTGTTGTTGTTTGGAATGGATATGTGAGGAGAGAGAGCGAACTGTGCAAACGAGGTCATCTTCCCGAGGGACGAGGAAAGGTAACATCTCGTGCCGGGGAACAAGGAGGTGACACCTTTCTCGTGCCTCGAAAGATGTCACCTCCTTGTGGCTATTCTTCAACCTGAGACATAACCACCGCCGGCTCCCCCAGAAGAATATCCATATCATGGCTTTCCCAACTTGAATTGGTGTACGTACTGATTCGGGAATCCTGCAATTTGTATGAAAAGCAAGCCGATTGCCGGATGAAAATAGCAATTGCAACGTATTGGGATCGTCGAGTTGGACGCGATCGATGAGATGAGAGGTTGAACAACAACTCGCCTTTTTGATGAAGGTCGAAATACTCGCGGGCCGTTAGCTTGCGATAGTTAGAATTGCCGGTAGGCGCCAGGTTGTCGAGGTCAGGACTGGCGTCGAGTCTTGATACAAATTCTGCTATTCCGCGCCGGCTGGCGGTAATATAAATTTGATACCAAAAAAACAGTCCAGCTAAAGAAAATAGCACTGCGCCTACAATACCTCCAGGGCCTGATATTCCTGCGTAGCATAAATAGGCAAAGAATCCAAAACCGGAAGCGGGCATTAGCCCCATGATAAAGGCTCCAATTGAAGTGAATACTTGCTCGGCTCATTTCATTTTTGTCGGTTTTAAAGGAATTTCGTTCAAACTGGATAAATTATTCCTCATCCACACAAAAATTCAGACCAAGTATCACTTGTTTTTGACAAAATAATAGCGAGGAGGCGATTTTGGGACTTTGCGATCTCTGCCGATGGTTGAGCGGAGTCGAAACCTAAAACATAAAATCCGGGAACAGCCTTAGCCATTCCCGGATTCAGCCTGATCTCTCCCTCCCTCACTCTCTCACTCTCTCCCTCTCCCACCAGGGCCATCAGGGCTACATCAATGTCGTTTCGTCTTCACCCGGGTAGTCGTCTTCTTACCCTTCACCGTGCCGCCGTTATTCTTCTGCACCTTGCCCTGTTTCGTAGTGCGGGTGGCTTTCACATCGCGGTTTTTGCCGTGGTATTCTACGGTAGTTTTGGAGCGTTTTCCGCTCGCCGTATTGCCGCGGGCGCCTGTATATTTTACGCCGGTGGTAGTTTTATTGACAGTTACCCCCCTATCGGCGCGGTATTTAGTCACTGAAGCCGAGTGGGTACGCGTTACCGTCACGGATGTGCGGCGCACCGGCGTATACACGCGGTGGGCATGTGTAACTCTGTGCACGCCTACTACGTGATAACGCACATGATAGCGGGTAGTGCGCGGCCAGAACACGCGGAAGGGGTGAGGACGCCAAGGGCGCCAGACGCGGGGATAATACCCCCAATACCAGGGCGATACCCATACGCGATAACCCGGGGCGTATACAAATCGCACGCTGGGCCAGCCCCACACGTTGACCACTATCCTGACGGTTTCTTCGGCCATACGCGGGCCTTTGCCGTCGTCGCCGTCTTCTTCTTCAAAAGGTTCTACGATCACGTTTTCGCCATAGATATCTTCGTCGCCGATAATCTGTAGGATCGCCGATTCGTCGCCGTCTTTTTCGATTTCGATGACGGCTATGTCCTGAAATTCGTCTTTTGCCACAATGGCTTGCAATACGATTGCATGGGCGTCTTCGTCCTGGTTATCAATTACGCGTACATAATCGATATCGCCGTCGCCGTTCAGGTCGAGGTTGTTAACGTGGTTCTCTTCCTGGTTCAGCAGGGATTCAAAATCTTCGGGTGACTGGGCTTTTTTGAATAGCTCCAGTGCGCCTTGCAGGCTGAAATGGTCGCCGGGCAGCCCGGTAGAATCGGCCATTTCCTGTGCTTGTAAGTTCGCTACAGCGAGTGTGAGTAATAAGGTAAGTGGTGCTGAGAATTTAAGCAAATGCTTCATATCGGTCAATTTTTTGTAATTAGATGCACATGGTAGGAAAAGGTTTAATGTTAAAATTAGCTTAATCACCCTACTTCGCACAATAATAATACGTATATTGGGGTATTAAGACGGTATTGTACAATCGGATTTTGGTTTTTGATGTATTTTTTTCAAAATGAGCTGCGGTTTTAGCGTTTTTTTTCGTTATTACTGAAACTCTTTGCCAATCGTCAGGTTATACAATTAATAAAGAGAGACAGCGACTATCTGACTTTCCCACAACACCTAAAGCGATTCCTTTGAATTAAAAATTGTAGCGACTCGCAAGCGGGTTGCATCAGCCGGATATTAACTGAACGAACATACGAACTGATACTAATCACTTTTTTAGACGTTAAATTTTACAGCAATGTCTGTCAAGAGTAAATCTATCAATCCCATGATGATCCCGGAAGATTACGAAGAATTTTGCGGGGAAGAGATGAAGCCTTTTGTAGCACTGAAAGAAGAGGAGGAAAGAAAAGCCGCCGCTCTTTTAGCGCAGCAGGATGCCGCTGCCGGAAAGCAAGCGGTTGAAACGGCTCTACAAGATCCAAAAGAAGTAGCCCGTCGGCGCTTTGCTTTCAGAAGCTGGCTCAACGGTCTCTTTAGCGCGAGTTTATAACAAGCGGTTTGGAGCTTCCCGATTGCATCGTGACAAGTCTTCCTGGTGAACATATCCATAACCTGACTGGTATTGGCACTCCTTTGTATTTTCACTTTCAGAAGAAGTTGTTCACCACCAAAATGCCCGCACGAACAGTATGATGCCCAGGGCTATCATTGCTATGCCCGAAAGCCGGCGCATCTGCATGATATGAGAAGTGTTGAGCCAGGGTTTGATGCGTTTGGCTAGTAAAACTTTCAAGAGATCCGTTATCACTATTATTCCCAACACTCCACTAAAGAAGTAGGTGGATTGCAGGGGGCTTTGTACGTAGCTCACTGAAACCGTGCTAATTACACCCAACCAAAAAAAGGCGGCGAATGGATTCAGCGTATTGATAAAAAAACCTTTCGCCCACAGTTTGAAATACGACGCTCCAGATGTAGGTATCCTGGTTTCGCTGTGAATATGCGGTGGGCGACTTATGATGCTATGAATGCCGATACCGACGAGTAGTAAACCGCCCAATAAGCCTGCCCAGGTTTTAAACCCCGGCCAGTGAATAATCCTGACGATGTACGATACCCCAAAATAAAATCCTACCACATAAAGTAAGTCGCTCATCCAAACGCCAAGGCCCGCCATGGCGCCTGCGCGAAAGCCGCGCTCAATACCTGTCTGAAGGAATAGAAATACGACGGGGCCTATCAAAAGGCTCATACTAAACCCCAGCAGCATCCCTTGCCACAATGCACTCACAAAGCCGATTGTTGGGAGGCTACAAATTTTTCCCATTCTGCAAACTGGCTGGGCTTCATCACACGGGGCACTTTGCTCTGCCCGTTCATTTTGCCGTGAATGCGCTGCCAATCGTAGAAGAAATGAGAGGGTACCGTAGTGATGCGCAGTTGATCGAGCATAGCTGAGCGCTCTGCGCGATAGTCGTCGTTGAGCTCCATGAGTTTGGCGTCCAGGGTTTGTACCAGTGCGCGCTGATCGACGGGTTGATCGACGCCGAGGTACCAATGGTGGGCAAAGTGGTTGCCCGATTTGACGCCCGACACCGTAAACTCTCGTATGTCAATGCCAAGTAATTCGGAAACCTGGCTTACGGCGTGGTTCATATTATCCACGGAGAGGTGTTCTCCGCAGATACTGAGGAAGTGTTTGGTGCGGCCCGTGATCACAATTTCGCTGTGGTCTTTATTGACAAAGCGCACTGTATCGCCAATGAGGTAGCGCCAGGCGCCGGCGCAGGTAGTGAGCAGTAAGGCGTAATCGACGCCTTCCTCTACTTCGTCGATGGTGAGCGTTTCGGCGCTTTTGCGCAATTGCCCGTCGGTGTCAAAGTTGAGTTCGTTAAACGGTACAAATTCGTAGAAGAGGCCGTTGTTGAGCACCAGGCGCATGGCATGCGTTTCGGGGCGGGACTGGAAGGCAATAAATCCTTCGCTGGCGAGGTAGGAATCCTGGTAGATCAACGGTTTACCCAATAGTCGCTCAAAGCTGCGGCGATAGGGCTCAAAGGCGGTACCGCCCGTTACGAACAAGCTGAGGTTGGGCCACATTTCGTGGATGTGGTTCAGTTTATAGTGGTCAATGATGCTCTCCAGGGTGAGTTGTACCCAGGAGGGGATACCGGTAAGAATGCTTACGTCCCACTTGGGGGCATTGGCCACGATAGCCTTGGTGCGCTCGTCCCAGTTTGGAATACGCGCAATAGCAGTGCCTGGTTTATAAAAACGTCTTATCCAGATGGGGGGCCGGCCGGCATTGATACCGCTGAGGTCGCCTGTATAACAATGCCCCAGGTTTTGCAGGGAGGCGCTTCCGCCGATCATCAGCCAGTCTTTGATATACAAATGGGCAGGCACGTCGTATTTGGGCAGACAAGAGAACATGCGTAGCGCACTCTGGCGCATGGCTCGGGTCATATCGATGGTAACCGGAATGTACTTGCTGGCGGCGCCGGCTGTGCCCGAGCTGAGGGCAAAATAGCGTACATAGCCTTTCCAGCTTACGTCGGGTTCGCCCGCCAGGCTGCGATGCCACCACTCGTCAAACATTTTATCGTAATCGTGGAGGGGCACCTCGCGCTGAAACAGGTATAGTGGGTCGGGGTGTAGCAGCATTTGCGAGAAATCGTAATGCTTTCCGAATGCAGTGTGCTCCGCTTTTTTCAACAACTGCAGCAGCACGTTTCTCTGTTGCGCTTCAGGAGACAAATAGGGGCGATCAAATTGTTGAACGAGTTTGACCCCGCCTTTTACCAGCGAACTTGCAACTGATGTCATAGTATAATTTGGATTATTTTTTAGCGCTTCTTCCAAGCGCCACAAAGTTAGCGGCATTCGAATATATTTTCAATCCTTATAACGAGCCTTTTCGACTAATCGCTGCTAGTTAGCTATTAGCGGTCAGCTATCAGGTCTTAGCAGTCAGCTATCAGGTCTTAGCGGTCAGCTATCAGGTCTTAGCAGCTAATTGCTGACTGCTAACTGCTAATTGCTGACTGCTAATTGCTGACTGCTGACTGCTAATTTCTTCGCATATCCTTAGGAAAAAGATTCGAATTGCCGCGTTTAGTGGGGAGTTGTCCTTTTCGGTTTGTTTTGGTTTGGGCACTTTCGTATGCCGGGCAGCCCGACTTCCTGCTGCAACTTGTTGACATTGTGCCGGTAAAGACCAGTAAACTACAAAAAAATAGCAACCAGATTTTATGCTTCATGCTTTATGATTTTTTACATACAACGTTGATTACACGCCTCAAAGGTATACCATTGAAAGGGTATTTTTTGTGAAATGCCCGTATTTTCTGGCTTTGGCAAGTTTTTTTACCAATAAACGCTTGGTTTTCATCAACGCAGCCTATAAATTTGTCGCATCTTTCTAATTAAAAACCATTGAAATGAACAAGGGAGATCTGATCAACAAGATTGCCGAAAGCGCAGGTTTGACCAAAGCTCAGGCAGAAAATGCACTCAATGCCGTTTTGGGCAGTGTCACCGATGCACTCAAAAAAGATGATTCCGTTACCCTTGTAGGTTTCGGCACGTTCTCTGTTTCTCAGCGTAAGGCTCGCAGTGGCCGCAACCCGCAAACTGGCGCCACTATTAAAATTTCTGCCAAGAAGCAAGCCAAATTCAAGCCTGGTAAGAAACTTAATGACGCCCTCAATTAATGCTGCTGACTAAAGCGTTAGCATACAAAAAAGGGCAATCCGGGGCTAATCTGGATTGCCCTTTCTCATTAAAAACTCGATCATGGCCGATATAACCCAACTCAAAGACATCGCTTCACAGGTCAGACGCGATATCATCAGACAGACCTACTATTCCAATAGCGGCCACCCCGGCGGTTCATTGGGATGTGCCGACTTTTTTACCGCTTTGTATTTTAAGGTGCTTCGCCGCCATCCTCATTTCGATATGACAGGCAAGGGCGAGGATATGTTTTTCCTCTCCAATGGCCATATATCTCCGGTGTGGTACAGCGCACTTGCCCGGGCAGGTTATTTCCCCATTGAAGAATTGGCCACTTTCCGCCAGCTCCACTCGCGCCTGCAAGGACACCCGGCTACCCACGAGGGACTGCCTGGCATTCGCATCGCTTCGGGCTCGCTAGGCCAGGGCCTGTCGGTGGCTATCGGCGCCGCCCTGGCCAAAAAACTCAACGGCGATCCCCACCTGGTATACGCGCTCACCGGTGACGGCGAACTGCAGGAAGGCCAGATCTGGGAAGCCGCTATGTTTGCCGCCCACCACAAAGTAGATAACCTGATCGTTACGGTAGACTGGAACGGCCAGCAGATCGACGGCCCCAACGACGAGGTGATCTCGCTGGGCAACCTGCCTGCCAAATGGGAAGCCTTCGGCTGGGAGGTGCTGCATACCCCCGGCAACGATATGGCTTCGCTGCTGCACACGCTGCAACACGCCGGAGAACTCACCGGCAAAGGCCGCCCCGTGGTTGTGCTGATGCGCACCGAAATGGGTTTCGGCGTCGACTTTATGATGGGCTCACACAAATGGCACGGCGTAGCTCCCAATAAGGAACAAGCCATCAAGGCCCTCGCCCAACTCCCCGAAACACTGGGAGATTACCCGGGGCCGGGAGAAATATAATAATAGCAATCAGCAGTTGGCAATCAGCAGTCAGATCTGAGAAATAGTATTCTGCCTTGCTGAAAAAGCTGACTGCTGACCGCTAATTGCTGACCGCTAAACAAAAACTATGCTCGATCAACTCATAAACACAGGTAGTAAAGCCACCCGCGACGGGTTCGGGGCGGGCTTATACGAAATAGGCAAACTCAACCCGGATGTAGTGGCTTTATGCGCCGATTTGGTGGGATCGCTCAAAATGGAAGCTTTTATCAAAGACTTCCCCGAGCGCTTTTTTCAGGTGGGAATTGCCGAAGCCAATATGATAGGCATCGCCGCCGGCCTGGCTACTTCCGGTAAAATTCCCTATACGGGTACTTTTGCCAATTTTTCGACAGGCCGGGTATACGACCAATTGCGCCAATCTATTGCCTATTCCGACAAAAACGTGAAGGTGTGCGCTTCTCACGCAGGACTTACCCTTGGTGAAGACGGCGCCACGCACCAGATACTGGAAGACATCGGGATGATAAAAATGTTGCCCGGCTTTGCGGTGATCTGTCCCTGCGATTACAACCAGACCAAAGCGGCTACCATGGCTATCGCCGAACACTACGGTCCGGTTTATCTGCGTTTCGGGCGCCCCAACTGGCCGGTGTTTACGCCCGAAAACCAGCGTTTCGAAATAGGTAAAGCCCAGGTATTGAGCGCAGGCGCCGATATCAGCCTGATCGCCACCGGGCATATGGTATGGCAGATTGTGGAAGCCGCACGGGCACTGGCCGCCGAAGGCATTAGCTGCGAAGTCATCAATGTGCATACCATAAAACCGCTGGATGAAGAAACCATTCTCGATTCAGTGAGTAAAACAAAATGCGTGGTAAGCGCAGAAGAACACCAGCGCAATGGCGGCCTCGGTGAAAGCATAGCCGGGCTGCTGGCTCGCCGCCTGCCGGCGCCTATGGAGTTTGTTGCGGTAAACGATTCGTTTGGCGAAAGCGGCAAACCCATGGAATTGCTCGACAAATACGGGCTGGGAATTCCCGATGTAATAGCAGCCGCAAAACGCGCTTTGCAAAGAAAATCTTAAGAACCACTATAAGTTGTTAATTATGAAATTTGGCACAAAAGTAATCCATGCAGGCATAGAGCCCGACCCCGAAACAGGGGCAGTCATGACCCCCATCTACCAAACGTCGACCTACGCACAGGAAGCGCCCGGCAAACACAAAGGCTACGAATACGCCCGCACGCAAAACCCAACCCGTAAAGCGCTACAGGACAACCTGGCAGCCCTCGAAAACGGCAACTTCGGCGTTTGTTTCAGCAGTGGACTCGCAGCCATGGATACCGTCCTGAAGCTTTTTAACCCAGGCGATGAAGTCATTGCTACCAATGACCTCTACGGCGGGTCGTATCGACAGCTCACCAAAGTACACGAACGCTACGGCATCAAATCGCATTTTGTCGATATGCGCGCCCCCGAAAATGTGGTGAAGAAGATCAACAAGCACACCCGGTTGCTTTGGATTGAGACTCCCACCAACCCTATGCTCAATATTGTCGATATCAGCGCCATGTGCGCACTGGCTAAAGCACACGGCATTCTTACCTGCGTCGACAATACCTTTGCTTCTCCCTATCTGCAAACACCGCTCGATCTGGGCGCTGATCTGGTGCTGCATTCGGCTACCAAATACCTAGGCGGGCACTCCGATGTAGTACACGGCGCAGTGGTCGTTAAAGATGAAGCCTTAGCCCAGCAGTTATATTTTTTGCAAAATGCCGTCGGCGCGGTACCGGGGCCCCAGGATTGCTTTTTGGTATTGCGCGGTATTAAAACCCTGCACCTTAGAGTGGAAAGAGCCTGCAAAAACGCCAGGAAGATCGCCAAGTTTCTCGACAGCCACCCCAAAGTGAGCAAAGTTTACTACCCCGGGCTGAAAAGCCATCCGCAGCACGAACTGGCAGGCCGCCAAATGCGCGCTTATGGCGCTATGGTATCTTTTGATTTGCAGAAAGACAATTTCGAAGACGCAATTAAGGTATTAAGCGGCACTCGATTGTTTACCCTTGCTGAATCACTGGGCGGCGTAGAATCGCTCATCGGCCACCCCGCAACGATGACCCACGCTTCTATCCCCCGCGAAGAACGACTGAAAGTAGGGCTCACCGACTCGCTTATCCGCCTCAGTGTAGGCGTAGAAGACGTGGAAGACCTCATCGAAGATCTGGAACAGGCTTTTGTGCACTTGTAGTTGATGTTGAATGTTTGATGCTGGATGTTTAATTTTTTAGTGCTTGATTAAAAATAATTCAACATCTAAAATTCAACATCAAACATCAAAAATTAAACATTAAGAAATGAAAAGACACTTGCTAACCCTGGCTGCCGGCCTGGCAATATGCCACTTATTTGCACAAGCGCCCCAATTGAAATCGGGGCCGATGGTAGGTTACTCCGATATGCGCGAGGTAGCGCTTTGGGTACAAACCCAGGAATCGGCCAATGTGCAAATTGCCTATTGGGATTTGGCCAACCCCCGCGATACTTTTCTTACCAATCGCGTGCGGACGCAAACCGTTAATGCCCATACGGCCCATTTGACAGCCGAACAAGTGACGCCTGGTAAAAAGTATGGTTATCGCTTGTATATTGACAACCAACCCATCGCCCTGAACTACCCTGCCGAATTTCAAACACAGGTATTGTGGCAGTGGCGCACCGACCCACCACCTTTTAAAATGGCGCTGGGCAGCTGCGCTTATATCAACGAAGATCCATACGACCGCCCCGGCACGCCTTACGGCGGCGAATACCACATCTTCCAATCCATCCATAATCTCAAACCCGATATGATGCTCTGGCTAGGCGATAATACATATTTGAGGGAAGTAGACTGGAATTCACGCTCTGGCATCCTTCGTCGTAATACTCACACCCGCTCGCTACCCGAGTTGCAGCCGCTGCTGGCTTCTACGCACCACTACGCCATCTGGGATGACCACGATTTCGGCCCCGATAACTCCGACCGGAGTTTTGTGCACAAAAAATGGACGCTCGAAGCATTTAAGCTTTTTTGGGCCAACCCTTCCTATGGTATCGACGGAAAACCGGGCACGGCCACACAATTCCAATGGGCCGACGTTGATTTCTTCCTGCTCGACAACCGCTACTACCGCAGTCCCGACAACCGGGAAACCACCGAAGCCACTATGCTGGGCGAAGACCAACTAGAATGGCTCATCGATGCCCTGACTTCCAGCCGGGCGGCATTTAAAGTCATTGCCATTGGCGGTCAGGTGCTCAACCCCGCAGCGGTATTCGAAAACTACGCCAGCCACCACGCCGCCGAACGCGAATACCTCCTCAAACGAATAGAAGAAGAAGACATCAAAAACGTCATTTTCGTGACCGGCGACCGCCACCACTCCGAATTGTGCCAATACACCAACACCAAAGGAAATACGCTGTACGATCTGACCGTTTCCCCCTTGACCTCGGGATCTGCCAGGCAGGTAAACGATGAAAACCCACTACGTGTGGAAGGTACGCTTTTGACGCAACGCAACTTTGGCACCATGGAATTTAGCGGGCCGCGCAAAGCCCGCGAAGTTACCATCCGCTTGTATGACAGCAATGGCAAAGAGCTGTGGAACCGGACTATAAAAGCGCAATAATCCGGCTATCCGAACAGTATTCTCTAACCCACTTTTTCTTATCAAGCTATGAGCGAAAATAAAACCCCCGTCTTATCCCGGCTGGAATTTATCCTGATCGGGATGTTTTTCCTGGCTTTTATCGTATGGTCGGTTTCCAAATGCAGCCGGTCGCGCAGCAAATACGAAGACAAAGCCGCGCAGGAAATACAGGATAGTCTTGATTATGCCCAATCAGTGGGTGATAAAGCCGCCGTAAAAAAAGATACGGTTGCTCCTCCGCCGGTTCAGGCAGAACCCGCCCGCCCCCAATACTCCACTTTGTATGTAACCATCGACGGCCTCAACGTGCGTTCGACACCCGGACTGAAAGGCCAGGTACTAGATCGCCTGGCACTTTATGATGAAGTATTTTTTCTCAATGAACGAACCGATTCACTTTACGAATTCAGTATCGGCAAAGTAAAAGTCAAAGAACCCTACGTCAAAATCAGGACCCGCAAGGGCAGAACAGGCTGGGTATATGGCGCCGGCGTGCACTACTACAAAATGAAACGCGAAGGCGCCGAGTAATCTCCACTGATTACTCCAACTGATATTTTTCGATCACACGAATCAGTTGCTCCCCAAAGTCCTTTTCGGAAGTAAAACCCACCTGCTCCAGCGCCAGCGCCCAATCACTATATGTAGCAGGGCGCAACCTGGCGATCTTTTTCCCGATAGTCCCGGTAGTTAGGTACAGGCTGTGGTCGCGAAAGCTGGTCCAGGCATTTTCATAATGCCGGTAGCAATGCCCTTCATAATGCCCGCTATTGCCCAGCCAATCACTGGTGCAGGGTATTCGAAAATGGCTATTGCCCTTTCCCGCTGCCTCGCCCGACCCTGCTGCGCTAAGCAATAATGCGTTGCCCATAATGACAGCCTGGGGGATCCCATATTTGCGGGCTTCCGTACGCGCCACTTTTGAAAAGCGCCGAATGTAAGCCTGGATCTCAGATGTCGGGATAGCATTCAGCGCGTCTTCTGCCTTGGGTTTTCCGGAGCCCAGCAAGCTCGTCAGATTGAGCAGGTCGGTGGTAGATTCCTGTGCTGAAGCGCTTGCAGGCAGCGCCTCTGTCAGTCGTTCCGTCGTTTTTTTACTCTCCTTGCGAGTTGGTTCGGCAGGTGGCGCAGGTTCTCCATTGGTTGAATTCAGCTTAATATTAAAGCTCAGGTCTTTTTTTAACACAATAAAAACCAGTAGGAGCGCCACTCCCGCCTTAAACCAGTAGTTGCGCAAATAACGCCCGGCGATAGCTGTAGTAGTTTCTTTTTCCATACCTGATCATTTTAAACAAAAATCGCTACAATAATAAACATTTTGTTTTTTATTTACAACTTTTTTGTTGATAAAAGTCATTAGACCGCATGATAGGGGTCATTAGCCTGGGTGGGTAATCCGGCTAACTTTGGCTAGAAGTTATGCTAACTGCAAGAGCCATGTTTATCACAGACCAAAAAAGACTCCGGGAAATACAAGTAGAATTCAGCCGAATGTATCCCTACCTCAAGCTCGAATTTTACAGTAAGCACCACGACGAAGGGAAGGGGTCGCCTAAGCGTGCACTCCTTGCCAGTGATAAGACTATAGGAGAGATCAGAACGATACACAACGATGGCGAGCTGCAGATTGTAGAAGATATGACTGTAGCGAAGCTCGAACAGCGATTTGAGGAAGTATTCGGATTAAACGCACAAGTGTTTCGGCGTTCAGGGAATTTATGGATTCAAACCACCGCAACCGACGGATGGACGCTGGCAGAACAAAACCGGAAAGGTGGGGCTTCTGAAGCCTACTGGAAAGAAAAATACGAAAAAGACATCGAAAATCCCGTGGACGTGGATCTATGAGAAATAGTAACACACGCAGTGAAATCAAAGTTACAATTCAGTAAAGCTGATCTTTTTTTGAGTGAAAGCCAGACGCAAAATTGCGGATAATGCCTGCTTCGGTTAATGGCAGGAAAGCGTCCGGAAATAACGTATAGCCTATCCGCTATTTTAACAATTGGCTTTTGCGACTAGGACGAGGGGTGGTCGCCTCCCAGGCGACTGCCCTTTTTCTATCGCTCTTCCAATAGTTTGAGCAAATACTCCCCGTATCCGCTTTTCAGATAGCGATGGGCTAATTTTTCAAGCTGCCCGGCATCGATAAAGCCCATTTCGTAGGCAACTTCCTCAATGCAACCTATTTTCAGGCCTTGCCGGTCTTCTATTACTTCAATAAACTGGCCGGCTTGCATGAGCGACTTATGGGTGCCGGTGTCGAGCCAGGCTACGCCACGGCCCAGTACCTGCACTTTCAGCTTTTCTTGTTCGAGATAAAGGCGGTTCACATCAGTAATTTCATATTCGCCGCGGACGCTGGGCCGGAGCGATTTGGCAATCGCAACCACCTCATTATCATAAAAATACAAGCCCGGCACGGCATAATGCGATTTGGGATGCAGGGGTTTTTCTTCGATAGAAACCGCATGTAACCGCTTGTCAAACTCTACCACGCCGTATCGCTCAGGGTCGGCCACCCAATAAGCAAAGATTACGCCGCCCTGTGGGTTCACGCTTTCGCGCAATTGTTCATTGAGGCCTGCGCCGTAAAAGATATTGTCGCCGAGGATGAGCGCAGCGGGGTCGCCGCCGATGAAAGATTCTCCCAGCACGAAGGCCTGCGCAAGGCCATTGGGTTCGTATTGCGGAACGTAGGAAAAGTGGCACCCGATTTGGCTGCCATCACCCAATAACTTCTGGAAATTGGGCAGGTCTTGGGGGGTTGAAATAAACAAGATGTCGCGAATACCCGCCGACATGAGCGTTGACAGGGGGTAGTAGATCATCGGTTTATCGTAAACCGGCATAAGTTGTTTGCTCACGGCAAGCGTGAGGGGGTACAAGCGGGTACCCAAACCACCGGCGAGAATGATTCCTTTCATGGCAATTCACATTAGCAGGGCGAAGATACATAACTTAGCTTGCAAGCTCAGCAGAAGCTTGCTTGAGTTCTTCTATCACTTTGGGGCCGGTTTGGGTCAGTACTTGCAGCAAAGGAGACAGCGAAGGGGAATATATGCCGTCTGACAGGCGCTGCCACAGGGCCGTATTAGCTTCCTGCATGACGGCATTGCCTGTAAATGACAGCGTAGATTTCATTTTATGTGCTGCCGATTTGAGCTCGTCCCACTGTTCTTTTTCAAGATAGCGCTGCATTTGAGGTATTGCAGCGCTCAATTCCTCGAACAACATGATCAGCAGTGTCCGCTGCATCTCGATATCGTCGCCCGCCATTTTATGGAGGTACGACAAATTAATATGGTGATAAGTCATAAGTGAGGGAATGACAAATAGTGGTGGATGATGCGAAACAATTGTTCCTGTTCAAAAGGCTTCATGATAAAATCGTTGATCCCTACATTCCGGCAATTCTCCTGTACAGTAGATTGAATGTGCGCTGTCATGGCTAAAATGGGCACCCGCGATTTTGGCGCATTCAGGTGCTGCCGAATATACGTCGTAGTTTCATACCCGTCGCGAACAGGCATCTGGAGGTCCATCAAGATCAGGGCGTAGTCGTGTTTTTCCATCATTTGGATGGCTTCATCGCCATGATTAGCGACTTCTACGGTGAGTTGGGGCCATTTTTTTTCAAGTAAATGCTTTACTACCAATTGGTTGAGCTGGTGGTCTTCTACCAGTAGAATACGCGCAGGCTCAAGAGCGTGCAACGAATCGCCGGCAAGCGGCGTTTGCTCTGCAGGGGTAGCAGCGGCCATAAGCAAAGGCCAATGCACATGAAAAACAGAGCCGGCGCCGACCTCGCTTTCTGCCCAAAGCCGGCCGCCGTATTCTTCTACCAGCATTCGCGCAATAGATAAGCCCAGGCCGATGCCTTCGTAGAAGCGGTCTTTATCAGAGATGCGTGCAAAAGCCTCAAAAATAGCTTCCAGCTCTTCTTTGGGGATGCCTATACCGGAATCCTCTATGGCAAAATGGAGTACCACCCGGGTATCGCTTTGTGCTTCAAGGGTTACTGTGACTTTCACCCCACCCTTATCCGTAAATTTGAGTGCGTTGCCCACCAGGTTGAGCAATACCTGGCTCAGGCGTTGCGGATCACCCACCAACTTGTCGGGCACATCGTCATGGCAGAAAATCTCGAGGCTCAGCGATTTTTCCATTGCGCGAAAATGCATTACGCTATGCAATTGCTGCAGCAGGGGCCTTAATTCAAAAACGTCGCTTTTTAAACTCAACTGCCCGTGTTGGAGTGCCGAGACTTGCAAAATATCGTTGATAATATCGAGCAAAAGCTCCGACGACTGGAGAATGGCCTTTACGTATTTTGTTTGTTCGGGTTGCAGGTGAGTTTGCAACAACAAGCTACTAAACCCCATGATGGCGTTCATAGGGGTTCTCATCTCATGGCTCACACTGGCTATTACTTTTTCGCGCACTTTGGCTGTATGCTCGGCCAGGTCGCGAGCTTTGCGCAGTTCTTCCGCTTGTTTCTGCTGGGTAACATCCTGCACGATGCCGCGATAATATACCCCCCCATCCACATCCTGATGGGCTTTACAGGTAAGCAGCACAGTAAGTGTTTCACCACCAGATATCTTGACGTGCAATTCTTCGCTGTACTCCTCTGGGGGGGTAATCTTCCATTGCATGATCAGCAACGGGTTGAGGGGGCATTCGGGCAAGAGCAGGTCATCGCACGAATACGTAGTAAGCGAGGGGTCGAGGCCGAAAATTCGGTATACTTCATCAGAGGCAAAGAAAAAATGACGATCGGGCTTGCACTCCCAGTGGCCCAACCTGGCTGCGCGTTGGGCTTCTTCGAGGCGGCTGATAATTTGTTTGCGTTCTTTTGAAAAGCGAAGCGTTTTTGCCAGCAAATGGCCGTCGAGTATGCCGGTTCTTTTTATTAAAAAATCCTGGGCGCCGGCTTTCACGGCGCTAACGCCGATCGCTTCGTCATCAAGCCCCGTGAGTACAATGATGTTTTGATTGGGAAACCGGGTTAGCAGCGATTCCAGTGTAGAAAAGCCGGTACTGTCGGGTAAGGAAAGATCGAGCAATACCGCGGCAAAATTGTCGTCATTTTCCAGGGTTGCCATGCCGGCTTCGAGCGTAGTACAATTAACCACTTCACAGCGAAACAATTCGGATTCATTCAGCATGAGCTCCACCAGCCTGGCATAACTCGTATCATCTTCAATGAGTAATACCCGCGAGAAATCTTCTAATCCGGAATGTGGTTTATATATCATTTGTGAACAGTGAACTGTGAACAGATCAGGGAGCAGTTCACTGTTCACTGTTCACAGTTCACTACTTTTTACCTGGGTAGAAATACAAAATCAGCACTGGAATCCGCTATCACCAACAAACACAAAAAGGTGCGGGGATCTTTATATACCTGCCTGAAAACATCCAATTTGTCTTCCTGGACAATTTGCTTGGTGACCAACTCTTCGAGGGTAGACGCATTGACCGACCACTCGCTTTCCGCCGCGTTTTCGATGAGCGGAATGCCCATACTTAACATAGCCTGATGTACGATAAAAACCGGGTAGGCAGAAACCTCCTGATCGAGTATTACGTCGGCGGCTTGCCCCAATGCAGGGATAAAAGGCTGCAATACCGTTTTTACCTGCGTGTATGGTACCTCTTCGCTCGTCATGTGTTGGGTAAAGTTACATTTATTTTCAGTTGCAGCAAAGCCACGCTTTCAATGTGATGGGTATGGGGAAACATATCAACGGGTCGCACTTTGACTACCTCGTATTTTTCGCTGAGCAGGAGCAAATCACGGGCCTGCGTGGAGGGGTTGCAACTTACATACACGATACGGGGCGATTCAAGTTGCAGCAACATGCGCACTACGTCGGGGTGCATACCCGCTCTGGGCGGATCGGTAATCAGCAAATCGGGGCAGCCGTGTTGTTGGGCAAATTCCGGGGTAAGCATATGCCGAACGTCGCCGGCGTAAAATTTTGCATTTTCGATGCCGTTTAATTCCGCATTTTCACGGGCATCGTCGATAGCTGCGGCTATTTCTTCAATGCCCACTACCTGGCGGCACCGCCTGGCAACGTATAGGGCTATACTCCCGATGCCGGTATACAGGTCGTACACGTTTTCATGCCCCTGCAATTGGGCAAACTCGACCACTATATCATAAAGCCGGGTAGCCTGCACGGTGTTGGTTTGAAAAAAAGACTTGGGGCCGATGCGAAACAGCACCTCTCCCAGCAGCTCTTCTACGTATCCTTTGCCGTGGTGTACTACTATGTCGAGATCGTATATGGTATCGTTGCTTTTTGTGTTGATACAATAACATAGGGTGGTGATTTGGGGAAATTGCCGCATAACCTCATCGAGGAAAGTTTTTATCTTTTTGGGTTGGCTTTCGCCAAAACTAACCAGCGCCATTACTTCGCCGAGGGTCGTAATTCGCAACATGAGGGTGCGAAGCAGTCCGTGCTGGTTTTTAAGGTCAAAAAAAGACAGCCCCTGTGCCAGGGCTATAGCTTTCATGCCGTTGCGCAAATCGTTGGAGGGGTCGGGTTGCAGCCAGCATTTTTCAATATCTATCGCTTTGTCGAAAGCGCCGGGGCGGTGGAAGCCCAGTACGTCTGCGTCTTTTTGAAGGCCTTCTTCCAGTTCTTCAACTGTCAGCCATCTTTTATTTGAAAAAGTAAATTCGAGCTTATTGCGGTAAAAGGTATCGGAGCCGGCGCCCAGAATTGGTAGCCATTCGCCCACTTCTACTTTGCCGATACGCTGCATGGCGTCGAGTACTACCTGCGTTTTATGGCGCAGCTGAGCCTCATAACTCAGGTGCTGCCACTTGCAGCCGCCACAAACCCCAAAATGCGTGCAAAAAGGCGCCACACGATCGGAGGAATAGCGATGAAAAACTACCGGACTAGCCAGATAATACCCCTGAGTGCGCTTATAAACCCGCACATCTGCAATATCACCGGGGGCTGCGTGTTCTACAAAAACCACCCTCCCCTCCTCGTGGCGGCCTACACACAAACCTTTGTCGGCAATGCCGGTCATTTCTACAGCCTGCAGTATCAGTGGTTTTTTTTTGTCTTTTGCCATAATTGGTTATCGCGTGAGCACGATATAATCGCGCAATAATGTTTTGAGAAACTCTACCTGGTTGCGGGGCGCCTGCGGCAATTGCAGCAAGGTGGCAAGCCTGGTGGTTAACTTATCGAGGGCTTGTTTGTGGGCTTCATTGGGAAAAGACTGGTAGCGCCCCAGCACTTGTTTTACCAGCAACATGTCTTGCTCGCTCAATGCACGCACGGCGGGATAAACGGGTTGATAGTTTTCTGCATTGCCAATCCTGATAATCTCGCCGAGATGGAATTGCTGTATCGACCGGGTTTTGATCACCGTCGTATTGGCCGTCATATCGCCCAGCCGTTGACGCCGGTTGGACGTACTAATCAGCAGGATGGCAATAATACCCAGCGAAAACAAGCTATCGGCAATGTGGAATACGGCGCGCAACAGATAATCACTCAGGCTGGGTTCTTCTCCGTCGAGGCGTACCACCTTGATGCCGACGGCACGTTTGCCCAGCGATTGCCCGTCGATAAATATCTCCGAAAAAAAATGGTAAAGCAGCAACAGGCAAATGGGCAGCAAGGCATACAGCCTGGTCACAATACCCTCCAGGGCTCCAAACAGCGCATTTAGCAGGTAAATACCCAATATACTTACCAGCCCCACCACAATCAAGTCGAGTAAAAATGCCAACGCACGATCTATCACAGTGGCCAGTTCGTACTGAATGACAACATTTTGAGTAGTGGTAATATCAATTGTTCGCATGTAATAGTATCCGGATCAACCGGTTGTTTTCAGCCCGTCAACTGCCGCATTCGCACATAACAGGCTACTGCCAGGCTACTTTTTCACAAAATAATATCTAAATTGCGATATCGTGTAAACAATAGAGCCAACTTTATTTACCTAAAATCAACAGTATGCTCAAGGAGTTAAAAGCTTTTATCATGCGCGGCAACCTGCTCGACCTTGCCGTAGCGGTAATCATCGCCGGCGCTTTCGGCGCGGTGGTCACTTCATTCACCAATGACATTATTATGCCCCCGCTCGGAATGCTGCTGGGCGGCGTTGATTTCAGCGACCTTGCGCTCACGCTCAAGGCTGCCGAATTGGGTCCCGACGGCGCTGTCACCGCCGAAGCCGTGCAATTGCGCTATGGCATGTTCATCCAAACGGTAGTCGACTTCTTGATCATTGCCACCGTTATTTTTATGGTGGTAAAAGTTTACAACCGCGCCCTGGAAAGCGCCAAGAAAAAAGAAGAAGAAGCCCCAGCCGCTCCAGCCGGTCCTACTACCGAACAGTTGCTGGCAGAAATCAGGGATTTGCTGAAGAAAAACTAATCGGAGGGGCAGTTGTCGGTTATCGGTTGTCGGTTCTGAAAAACTGATAACCGACAACTGACAACCGACAACAACTCCGCTAGTTCCCCACGACTTTGATCAGCATGCCTTTCGTCACAGGCGAATTCAATTCCATGCCGTTGAGAATAGCTAGTTCCTTGTGGCGCTTTTCGGGCATATTAAAAGCTTTGAGCGCATCGGCAAACGTACCGCTGCGGTCCACTGTTTTTATGCGTATGCGTTCGGGTTGACGATTCAGTTTGCCGGCTTCTTTGAGTTCTTTAAAACTCTTTATGACGTTCATAAAAGTAGGTTCGTAAGAACTATAATTCGCTTTTTCCGTAACGCCCAAAAACTGATATATCAGACCGTTGTATTGAATCTGATAAGTGAGTAGGCGAACCGGCGGCGACTGTTGTTGTTGCTGCTGCTGCTGCTGATCTTGCGTTTGCGCAGCCTGCTCGGCTACCATTTCGAGCGCAGGCAGTCCGTTTATGGTAGTCTCCCTCGAACTGACCTTAGTGAGCTGATATTGAGTGAGTAGGCCTTGGGCTGCCGCCTGCAGCGTTTTCTCCTGTGAAAGGGTAAATATCATCAGCGCTTTTCCGTCTTTGGGGGCCATCTGCACCTGTGAGGGAGAGTTCACAAGTTGCCAGCCCGAAGGAACAGCGTATTGAAACTTCAGTTCGGGATGATAAAAATTATCGTTTTCCACATAACCCTGCCGGGGGTCTTCGCCGTATACAAGCCCGTCGATCATGCGAAGGTAGCTATCGCGGTTTACATCCAATTTGGCGCCGGGTGATTTTTGGGCCCAATTGGTCGCCATCTCATCTACCTTTTTATTGCGATCATCCGGGTTGGGGTGGGTAGAGAGAAACGTGGGCAGCGACTGACCTCCGTCGCCGCTAAGCCGCGAAAGCGTATTAAAAAACTTGGCCATCTCGTGGGCGTCATAGCCTATTTGGGAAGAATAAGCTACGCCCAGTTTATCCGACTCGCTCTCGTGGTCGCGGCTAAACTTGAGAAAAAGCAGGCTGACACCCACATTGGCTACTTCGGCATATTTGCGAAAATCTTCCGATACCACCATACCGATCATTAAACCCGCCTGCGCCAATATTTGCTGGCTGTATTGCTGCGCAGAGTGCCTGGCCGTTACGTGTCCGATCTCATGACCCAAGACGCCTGCAAACTGGGCTTCGTTATTAAAGTACGCCAGGATGCCGCGTGTAAAATAGACATACCCGCCGGGTACGGCAAACGCATTAACCACCGGCGAATCGAGTACTTTAAACTTATAATCGAGATTAGGGCGATGTGAAATAGCCCCCATTTTCTTGCCTTTTTCTGTAATAAATTGCTGCAACTTGGCATCGTCGTATACTCCATAACTGGCTAAAATGCCAGGGTCTGATTCAAGGCCCAACGCCTTCTCCTGGTCTTCACTCAACAACATAAGCTGTTTTTTTCCCGAAACGGGATTCACCGCACAGCTATCGGCTAAGAGGACGAAAGCAAGGACTAACAAGAGATTGCCAATTATTGTAACTCTCATATGTTCGAATTTTGGTATTATTATTGTAAATGCTTCTTAAAGATACGATACAAGTACTATAAATGCAGCTTTTGCGTTCAAAAAAGGCTAACTTTGCGGGGTTTTTAAAATACCCCCTGGTTTTATCAAACACTAAAAAAACATAATAAGATGGCAATGCGAATTTCGTTGCTGCTGACACTCTCTTTAGTACTTTCATTTCAATCACTGGCTCAGAAAGACAGCGATCCCGTGCTATTCAAAGTAGAAGGGGTGCCGGTACACGTTTCTGAATTTACCTACATTTACAGCAAAACCAATGGAAAAAGCGCCGACTTTTCGCGCAAATCTCTGGAAGAATACCTCGACTTGTACACCAAGTTCAAGCTCAAAGTATACAAAGCACGAGAAATGCGCCTCGATACGATCACTTCGCTCAAAGAAGAATTGGCGGGTTATCGCCGCCAATTGGCCGATTCTTACCTGATCGATAAATCGGTTACGGAGCAATTGGTAAAAGAAGCTTACGACCGCGTACAGCAAGACGTCGATATCAGCCATATTTTCTTGTCAATCAAAGAAAATGCAACCCCTCAGGATACCCTGGCAGCCTATGAAAAATTGATGGCAGCTAAAAAACGCATCGAAAGCGGCACGCCCTTTTCAACGGTAGCCAAGGAGGTTTCTGAAGATAAATCCGCTGAAAAAAACGGCGGCCACATCGGTTTTATTACCGCATTATTCCCCAATGGCATGTACGCCCTCGAATCGGCTGCGTATAAGCTGCCCATCGGCAAAGTGTCTAACCCTGTTCGCACCAACTCGGGGTATCACCTGCTTACCGTGCATACGCGCAGGCCTGCTCGCGGCGAAATAGAAGCGGCGCACATCCTCATTCGCAAAACAACCGACAAACCCGAGCTGGCTAAAATGCGCATCGATAGCATCTACCAACTCATCCAGGCAGGCGAGGTATTTGAAGGAATTGCCCGCGAACGCTCGGAAGACCGCCAAAGCGCAGCCAACGGCGGGTATGTAGGCTTCTTCGGCATTAATCGCTACGAAAAACCCTTTGAAGACGCCGCTTTCAGCCTCCAGAAAGACGGCGACTACTCCAAGCCTTTTGAAACAAGCGTCGGCTGGCATATCGTAAAGCGGGTTAGTAAAAAACCCATACAACCTTATAACATCGAAAAGAGTCGTTTAGAACAACGCATTACGAAAGATATGCGCTTTGAACAAGCCAAACAGGGATTTGTGGCTAAAGTGAAACGCGACAATAATTTTAAAGAATATCCGGTTGTGCTAGACAATTTCGCGGCATCGCTTACCGATACTTTCCTGACTTTCAAATGGAAAGCCCCCGTGGAAAAATCTAACGAGGTACTTTTCTCGCTGGGCAAAAACTACCAGGTTACCCTGGGCAACTTTACCGATTATCTCGGCAAAGCTTCGCGCCAACGCATGAAAGGCTCCGGAAATGTGACGCCCGCCGACGTGGCTCGCGGCCTCTACCAGGATTTCGTCAATGAAGAATGCATGAAACACGAAGAAGCTCAACTGGAAGCCAAATACCCCGAATTCAAATCGCTGATGCGCGAATACGAAGAGGGTATCCTGCTTTTTGAAGCCACTAAACTGGAAGTCTGGGATAAAGCCTCCCAAGACTCCGTCGGATTAAATAACTACTACGATGCTATACGTGGAAAATACCGCTGGAATGAACGCGCCCTGGCCAGTGTATACCGCATCAACGGGCAACACAAAGCTCGCCTGAATGAGGTTTACGAATATGCCAAAACGCACACCGCAGACGAGGTTAAGGCCAAATTCAACAACGATACCCTCCTCATTGTGAGCGTGGAAGAACAAACGATCGAAAAATTTAAAAGCGCCGACCTGGGCGGTACCGAATGGAAAGCAGGCGCTATGTCGCCCCTCGAGCCCAAAGACCTGGGCGGCGATTTGCCCACCCCCAATAAGAAAATGATCAAGTTTTACAAAATCGAACAAATACTGCCCGCTTCCGACAAATCACTCAAAGAAGCCCGCGGTTATGTGGTGGCCGATTACCAGGACTACCTCGAAAAGCAATGGGTAGAACAATTGCGCAAAACGTACAAGGTGGATACCGATAAAAAGGTGTTTGAAAGCTTGATAAAACAATGATAGTTAGGTTGATGAAGGGTTATGAAGGTTGATGAGGGGTTATGAAGGTTGATGAGGGTAGTAATTCTCCCCCTCATAACCCCTCATAACCCCTCATAGCCCCTCATAACCCCTCATAAACCCTCATAAGCTACTATGTTTCAAAAAATTACAACCATTGTCATACTAAGCATAATACTCGGCGCCTGCCAATGGATAGCCCCAAAACCGGAGGATGACAAAGCATTGGCCCAAGTGCACAACAAAACCTTGTACCTGTCGGAATTGGAGGGCATGTTCCCCGAGGGCACAACCGGTGCAGACAGCTCGCTAATTATCAATGCATTCGTATCGCGTTGGGTTCGCGAAGCGCTGTTGCTCAATGAAGCGGAACGAAATATCCCCACCGACCTCAATATTGATAAATTGGTGCGGGATTACCGGGCTTCGCTCATCAAGCACAATTACGAACAGGTTTTGGTGCAGCAATTGTTAGACTCAGTAGTAACTCAGCAAGAAATCAAAACTTTTTTTGATGCTCATCGCGAACAGTTTAAACTGGAAGCGCCTATTTTGCGCTGCTATTTGATCAAAACGCCCCTCGACGCCCCCAATCTGCCACAACTCAACAAATGGTGGACAAGCAACAATCCCCGCGATTTTGCAGAGATGGTGCAGTATTGCAATACGTATTCTACTGTGCATTTACTGGAAGATAGCACCTGGTACGATTTTGATAAAATTGCCATGCAATTGCCCCGGGAGACGCTTTCTGCCGACCAAATTGATAATAATAAAACCTTGCAGTTGCGCGACGGTAAATTTCACTACCTTTTCCGGTTATTTGAATACCGGGCCAAAGATGAATCGCCGCCATTGACTTACGTAGAAGACCAGGCCCGAAAATTGATCCTCTACCGCCGCAAATTGAAGCTGCTGGAAGATACCAAAGAAGAACTTTTTGAGCGCGAAATGCGCAGCAACAATATCCAAATTTATTCACAATGATCCGAAATATAAGCCTGTCGACAAGCCGGAATGCCTTTGCTGTCTCGGTATTTTCCGCTTTTTTTGCGCTGCTGTTGCTGCCGGCAACCCTCCCGGCCCAGCCGGAAATCATAGACAAAGTAATTGCCACGGTAGGAGGCGAACTGGTGCTGCTGTCTGAATTGGAAGAACAATTTGCACTCATGGAAGCTCAAAGCGGCGTAGTGCCCCCCGATGCGCGCTGTAATTTGCTGGACAACATCCTTACCACCAAACTGCTGCTCAACCAGGCTAAATTGGACAGTGTGGAAGTGACCGACGAAGAAGTCGAAGACCAACTCAACGCTCGTATCGAACGCATCCTCGGCTTTATGAATAATGATATCACCCAGTTTGAAGACTACTACGGCCAAAATATCGACGAGGTGAAGGCCCAATACCGCGAAGACCTCCGCAACCAGGTCCTCGTTGACCGCATGCGAGGAAAAGTGATGGAAGGCATTACGGTGACTCCCGCCGAGGTTAAACGCTTTTTCGAACAAATACCGCGCGACAGCCTTCCTTACTTCAACTCAGAGGTAGAAGTCGGCGAAATCGTGTATAAACCGGTCGTGAACCTCCAGGAAAAACAACGCGCGATAGGCAAGCTGGAAGAATTGCGCAAGCGCATCGTAGACGGTGGAGAAAACTTTGAAGATGTAGCTAAGAAATTCTCCGATGACGGCTCGGCACGCGCCGGCGGCGACCTGGGCTGGACCCGCCGCGGCAAATTCGTACCCGAGTTTGAAGCCGCCGCCTATAAACTCGATCAAAACGAAATCTCATCGGTCATCGAAACCCAATTCGGCTTCCATATTATCCAGATGCTCGAACGCCGTGGAAATGCTATTCACGTAAGGCATATTCTAATCAAACCCGAAATCACCGAAGCAGATCTCGAAAAAGCCTACGCCCACCTCGACTCGGTCCGCCAACTCATTGTCAGCGATTCTATCTCTTTTTCCAGAGCGGTAAAACTGTATTCCGACAAGGAAACGCAAAGCTATAATAACGACGGGCGTATGGTGAATCCCGCCAGCAACAATACTTTTTTTGAAATCGGAGACCTCGACCCCGATATATACTTTGCAGTAGATACGATGAAAACGATAGGCCGTATATCTAAACCATTTGAATTTGCCAGTCCCGTCGGCGAACCCTATTTCCGCATTGTGCAACTGCAATCGCGTACGGCCCCTCACCGCGCTAACCTGAAACAAGACTACGCCAAGATACAACAAGCGGCTATCCAATCAAAGCAAAGCGAAACCGTAGCAAAGTGGGTAAAAAATGCAATCAACTCTACTTATGTGGCTTTCGACCACATGTATGACAATTGTCCCGGACTGGAAGCCTGGAAAAAGCGACCCGAAAGGCCTTAGGCGGCTATTGTTTTTAATTCAGCCGCTTCTTGCGGGCTGAGCGCGTAATGACGTATAAATCCGCTTGTAGACGGTCGGAACATCAAAAACACAAACAAGCCGACGGCAAAATACAAGAGATAGCTCATGTCACCTGCCAGCAGGGCAATTACCATAGCCATTACGTTGACAATTTCTATCAGCGTAATGCGCAAGGTTACCGTTTGGCGATAGTGCGCTAATTTAGCCTGTATGCCTTCTATCATAGCCCCCTCCTGGGCGCGCTTTCGGCTGAGCAGCCAGGCAGCGCCCATCAGCGGCAATCCCAACATTAATAACAAACGTTCGTAGGTGTCGGGGCCTTCTTTGTAAGCCGCTAATACTACCCTCGTTTCCGGTTCGCCTATCTGCAGGAATACGACAGTCAGGCAAAATAGCGCCTGGCCTACCAACAGAACCAGGTACATGTTATTGAGTCGCTTGAAAATCGTTAGCATACTTACTGGTTATACTTCTCTATATAAAAAATGCCTCCAGTTTTGAGGCACCCGTGAAAATATACACCATAAAAACGCCGGATGCCCGGTATTAGTTGCCCGGCATCCGGCTTTTTTTTAGGGCTTAGCAGTTAGGGCTTGGCAATCAGCTATTAGCTGCTAAGACCTGATTGCTAAGACCTGACTGCTATTTAATGAATCCCGTGCATCCACCGCTTGAGTACCGGTGAAATCACCAGCAGCAGCGCAGCAGCCCCCAAAACGACATACACGCCCCAGTTCATATACACACCGGCAAACGAATTGAGCTCCGAAGCCCTGTCAACCGTACCCCCCGCAGGTTGTGCGATCAACTGCCCGAGATAACCGCCTATTTTATGCGCAAAGGCAATCGAGAGGAACCAGGCGCCCATTACAAAACCCACGGTTTTGGCCGGCGACAATTTGGTGACTACCGAAAGGCCCACTGGCGAAAGACTCAATTCGCCGGTAGTATGGAACATATACATCAGCATCAGGAAGATCAGCGGAATAGCTTCGCCCGAAACGGCAGAGCTTTTCACTGCAAAGACAATGATCGCATACCCCAGCGCCATTTGCAGCAAGGCCAGCATAAACTTGATGGGCGTTCGGGGTTCTATGCCCGCTTTACCCAGCCTGACCCAAATCCAACTGAATAAAGGCGCAAATATGATGATATAGAAGGGGTTGACAGCCTGGAATTGGGAGGTCTCGAAACCCATCTTATTGACATAGCGGTCGGTAAGGATGTTGAGCGATCCGCCCGCCTGTTCGAATAATACCCAGAATATCATGTGGAAGAAAAACAAAGCAATGAATACGAGCAATCGCTGCCCCTCCGCCCTGTCTTCTGCCTGAAACGAGGTAATGACGAGGTAACCGATACAACTTAAGCCTACTATGATCAACAAGTAGTTAGTTATGCCTTCATTATTGATCAGGAAAGAAAACATAGGCACGGTGACGAGTGCGCCCAGAATAACCAGCCATTCCCGGCTGATACCCATAAAAACAGGCTGTTTGAGCTTCTCGGGATCGGGGGCGTTGCCCTTGTCTTCGTATATCCGCATATTATACCAAAATACGATAAGTCCAAATACCATACCGGCGCCGGCAGTGAAAAAGCCCAGCGACCAGTCTACCTCGCGGGCCAAATACCCGCAGGTAAGCGGCGCCAGCAATGCGCCGATGTTGATACCCATGTAAAAAATGGTAAAGGCGCCGTCTTTGCGGCTGTCGTTGCGGTCGTAAAACGTACCCAGGAAGCTGGATATATTGGGCTTGAAAAAGCCGTTACCTACCGCCAGCAACGACAAACCTATGAAAAACAGGCTTTGATTGCCGATAGTAGCACCCAGCGTAAATTGGCCTAAAGCCATAAAAATACCGCCCACCAGAATAGCCTTGCGGAAGCCCACCAACTTGTCGGCAAGCATGCCCCCCAATATCGGCGCCGCATATAGCAGGGCATTATATGCGCCGTATATGCCGTAAGCACGGGAGTCGGCCTCTCCACGCTCCATCAGCTTAAATAGTTCATCGGTCATGTACAGGATGAGAAATGCACGCATCCCATAAAAGGAAAAACGCTCCCACATTTCTGTGAAGAAGAGCGTAAATAATGCTTTAGGGTGCATCTTGCGTTGTGAGAGCACCACCAGAGGAACCCATACAAGGACGAATATCCATCCAACAATCAACAGTACTAGTCCAGCATCCATTTTATGCCTGTGTTAAGTGGAAAAATGATCTCCAAAAACGATGGCTAAAAATAGACGATTTAATTAAAAGCAAGCAGTTTGCTGTTGTTTAATTTTGTCGGAAGACGTTTATAAGGCAGGAATTTCCGGCTAAACGGTATTATTCAAACTGATTATTCACATCAGCGGGCAACAGCGGGTCGTCCAATACTACGCGCCATCCTACCGATTCAGCCATATAGCGGATTACGTCGATCATTTGGTTGCCTTGCCGGCGGGCTTCATCCAGCAGGCGGCTTTCCTCCGCTTTGCTGCGAAGCACCTCTTTGGCGTTTTTGTTCAACTTGGTGTAGTCTTCCGGGGTAAACGAATTGAAATAGCTCTCTTCGATGTTTTTGTAACTGATATCATGATCGATGGCCAGTATTTCGGGCTCCGGCAAATTGCTGATCGTAAGCGTCCGGCTGCTGCTGTCGGCATCAATGCGCACCTTTTCCATGTCGTACCCCACCAACACGCGGCCGTTTACCTGAATGATGGCTTGCTTGGAAAAATTCCAGGTGGTCGGCAGCGGCAGATAAAACGTCATCTGCCTGATTCGGGTTTCGTCGTATAATTCGCTGAATTGGCCTTCTACGGTGACCAGCTTGCACACCTGTTGCACTTTCTCAAGCAAAACGGTCGATTGAGAGCGACTCTGTTGTTCCTGGCGGTCGGCATAAATGCGGTTGGCAATCCAGAAACCCAAGCCGAATACCACCAGAAACAAAGTAACGTAAGCTATTTTTTGCAACATAAAGGGCCTAATCTTTGTCGTTATCGGTTTCCACATCATTAGCTACTTTAGCGGCCAACGCGTGCTTCAATCCCTTGTAGTTTTTTATCACGGCTTTTACCGAACCCACCCGCACAGGCGATTCAATCATCAGCGGAATTCTGTTTTTGTCGTCGGAAGCCCAAATAGTCATCGGGTCATCGGTTTTAAATACGTAGCCTTTTATCACTTCAGGGCTGAATTTAAGTGTTTTAAATTTGCCCACGCCTTTGATCCGCTTATGGCTGTCTTTTCCTTGGTATTTCACCCTCAACGGCCATTTCTTTTTATCTATAAATATTTTGATGGGCACGTTGTCGCCCGGCTTCATAGCGTCGAATTCTACGTTGCGGATGTAGTAGAGGATAGACAAAATATCGTGCAGACAACTTTCCACTTCGTATTCCGTGAGCTGTGCCTGGTCTTTGGTCTTGCCGCGTAGCGAGGCGATTGTGCCGCGCTTGTGATCAAAAGTCATTTTGTCGTACATCGAATACCCGCCTTCCTGCACTTCTCTGACTGACAACTCCGGTAACAAGGTTTCTTTATCAACCCACACTTCGTATTTATCGCGAACTTTAAAAAACCAGTCATAGGATTTATACGTCTGGCCAATGGCAGAAATATAGTATTTATTGCCCATGTCTTTTACCCGGAAGGTAATCTCACCGGCCGACAGCCACACGAAATTCCAGTTGTAGTAGAGCTTATAGGTGAGTTCTTCTCCATCTGCAAACACGTTATTGTTCATGTCGCACTGTTCTCCAAGCAAGGGGTTTTGACCCGAAGCGGAATCGACAAGCCGGCCAGGCACCGGGAAGGTAAAGGCCATCAAAAAGATCAGCGACAAGGATGCAAAGCCGTTTTTAATCAAGCTTTTTCTCTTCATTTTCTTACTATTTTAAAACTTTGGTTTTGACGATTACAGCCGCACCAAGTAACGCGGGCACACCGAGGTTTATTATAAATAACGCAAAACTGGCCGTAAGGATGCTTAAAGTATCTACATTATAACTTTCCCATAACCAAAGTGCCAATTCTCCTCGTGTAAGCACGGCGGCAAGCGGCGGCACGGGGATGCCTGTCTGAAACAAATAGATGGCCGCAATACCTGATAAGACCATATCAGGAGGGATGGCGAGGTTTGTGGCGCGAATCAGCAAGGCGTATTGTACCACGTATACCGCGTAGCGAGCGAAGGCCAGTGCCAGGACGCGCCACAGTATTTTTTGCGGGTATGGTGTAAGGTTACTTAGTTGCCGGCGCAATAGGGCCGGCATACTCCATTGCAGGCGCCCCCCTGCAAAATACGCCACGCTTAGCACAACCAGGATACCGGCAGTAGCGAGGGCTGCATACCGCCAGGGCGTGTCAGAACGAGCCATATAAAGCAGTCCGGCCAGCCCGCCCGAAAAAAGCGCTAACCACTGAGCCAGGCTGCCCACCATCGATGCGGCCACGCCCGCGCCATATTGCCCCGCGGGTAATATCGCCAGCCGGCCTCCGTATTCGCCAATGCGATTGGGGGTGAGTTGCGAAAAGGATACCCCGGCCATGATGCCGCGTAGTGCCTGACGTTTATTAAGCGGGGCAAAAGGCGCCATCAGGCAGCGCCATTTTTGCGCTTCCAGCATCCAATTGACCGGCATAAGCACAGCAGTGGCAAGCAGCCAGGGCAGGCTTTCAGGCCATAGCCCGGCCAAATCGCGCCATAACCCCGACATAGCGGCCTCGACTACCACCTGACGATACAGTATGTAGCCCAACCAGCCCACCAGCAGCGCTTTGAGCAGGCCTACCCATAGCCGGCGCCGGCGAAAAAAGACCTCCTGTATGACAATAGTTTTCTCTATACCCACATGCGTGGCAGCTTTTTATCAAAAATACAAGTACTTTCGGGTTTACAAACCGATCTGATGAGCGAATCGACTCGCCGTGTACTGGGCATCGACCCGGGCACCAACATATTGGGGTTTGCCGTCATTGAATTAGACCAACGGCAGGTAAACGTGCTGGAACTCGGCGTACTGCGACTCAGCGCTACCGTATCGCCTTATACCAAACTCAAACGCATCTACGATCGCGTTCAGGAGCTGATCCATACCTTCCACCCCAGGGAGATGGCCATTGAGGCGCCCTTTTATGGCAATAATGTGCAATCGATGCTCAAACTGGGCCGTGCCCAGGGCGTAGCCATCGCTGCCGCCATCTCTATCGACCTGGAGGTGACCGAATACTCCCCAAAGAAGGTGAAACAATCGGTCACCGGCAATGGCAACGCCTCTAAAGAGCAGGTAGCCGCGATGCTTGCCAACCAATTGAAGCTCGACCTCAGCGGCCAATATCTCGATGCCACCGACGCACTTGCCGTGGCCATGTGCCATTTTTACCAAAACAAATTGGCCGGTTCGGGTCAAAAAAGGTATGGCGGGTGGGGAGATTTTTTAAAAAGCAACCCGGATAAAATCGGTTAAGGCAGCTTGGCGGCAATTTCAGCAGCCAATGCCGCCATCTCGTCGGCTGCTATCTCCAATGGTGGCCGGCCGAAGGTCATATCCGAGATTTCATTGATGGGTACCAGGTGGATGTGGGTGTGGGGCACTTCGAGGCCGATCACGGCCACGCCGATGCGTTTGCAGGTCACCGAAGCTTCTACGGCTTTTGCCACCCGCTTGGCAAACAGCATCAGGCCGGCGAGTTGCTCGTCGTCCATATCAAAGACGTAGTCAACTTCGAGTTTGGGAACCACCAGCGTGTGCCCTTTCGCCAAAGGACGAATATCCAGGAAAGCCAGATAATCGGGCGTTTCAGCTATTTTATGGCAGGGAATTTCGCCATTGATAATACGCGTGAAAATACTGGCCATGGTATTAGTCAATTGTAATGTTGACAATTTCAAATTCCATATTGCCGTTGGGCGTTACTACTTTAGCAATATCGCCTACGCTTTTGCCGAGCAGGCCCTGGCCCATCGGTGAATTGACCGAAATCTTCATCGTCTTCAGGTCGGCCTCTGATTCGGATACCAATTTGTAGGTAAGCTCTCTTGCCGTCTTCAGGTTTTTTATCGTCACATTAGCCATGACGGTTACTTTGGAGGCATCTAATTGGCTTTGGTCGAGTATCCTGGCAGTAGACAATACCATTTCCAACTCGTTGATGCGCAATTCGAGCATTCCTTGCGCCTCTTTGGCTGCATCGTATTCGGCATTTTCCGAAAGATCGCCTTTTTCGCGGGCTTCAGCAATAGCACGGGATGCTTCATCGCGGCCCGTAGATTTCATCTCGTCCAGATCAGCCTTGAGTTTGTTAAAACCCTCTTGCGTCAAATAATTAATAATTGACATAATCTTAATTTTTTCATAAAACACAAATCGCTTGCGGTATGATATAAAAGGCAAGAACGCTTTCACGGAGGTGCGTGAAAACGTTCTTGCCTTTTAATAACGCTCCCAATATAGGGATTGTTTTTTACTTTTTCAAGTACATTAGATGCCGAAGCGTACGCCGAAGTTGTGCGTTCCGTTCCAAACGCGGGTTTGGCGATACGCATATTCGATTCCAAAGCGCGAATTTTTGTTCGTCTTGCTCAACGGTACTTGTACGGCAACGCCGGCGCTGAGACCGGTTTCTACAGGAGCAGTGATTTCATCGCTGCTGCCAAACTCATAGCGATAAGCTCCGCGCAGCATAAAGAAATCTTTGAGCGCATATTCAAAGCCGCCGCCCACTTGGTCCTGCGAGAAAGAGTGCGCGGTGAAGTGGCCCAATACCGTAAATCGGTGAGCTGCGCCAAAATAGATATCGTACGACATCCCGATATTGAGCAACGATGGCAATTCAAATCCTTCCGGACGGGTTTCGTAAGTGAGCGGGTATTCGCCACGACCCGGGCGCGGGCGTTGTACCGAAAGACCCTCGCCGCCGAAGCGCATACGCGAGCCGATATTGCGCAAAGAAATTCCAAATTTGAAGTTTTCCTTTTCGCCGGTCACGTATTGCACGCCTGCGTCAATGCCGAAGCCGAAAGCCGACACGTTGGAGATCGATTCAGAAATAGCGCGGAATAATACCCCGACTGAAACTTTGTTTTCAAACGTATTGCTATATCCGAAGGCCAGGTTGAAAAAGCTGGGCGAATAATCAGCACCGGTACCTTCGGGCTGTGCCGTAGTCGTTACAGGGATATCGCCAAAGTCGAGCGCCATCAAGCTAAAACCAAAGGCGCCGCCTTTTCCAACGCGCTGGGTAATGCCAAAAGCGTTGGTATTGATACCGGTACCCTGCAAATAAATAGAGTTGCCGATCAATACTTCCGTTTTATTGATGCGCGACATGCCCGCCACGTTGACGTGCATAGCCTCTACCCCTGTTACCAGCGAAGATGTCATTGCACTCAAGCCCGCTGAACGCGCATAAGGCATCATCAGCAACTCGTAAGCGCCCGCTTCGCCCTGCCTGTCGGGGTTGCCCGCCTGCATAGCCAGGGGCAGCGCACAGAGGCCGGTGAGTAGTAGTATATGGTAAAAAGCCTTGCTCATATTTTGATGATTTTGGAACCACCGGGGGAGGGTTTATGAGGGTTTATGAGGGTTTATGAGGGTATTATCAAAAAACAACCTTCATCAACTTTCATAAACCTTCATCAACCCTCCCCCACCGGTTCACTTCAATGAAATTAGAGTCCGTTAGTTTCAAAGTTCCTGTTGACACCGAACCACTTGAGCGTTCTTTCTCCAAGGCCTTCTGCCTTTACGTGGATCAGGTAAACACCGCTGGCAATAGGAATACCCTTGCTATTCTTGAGATCCCATTCCAATGCGGGAGCTACTTGTGGCGACAATACACCGTACCCTTTGGGATCGCCGGCTACTTCATCGCGGTTGTACTGGCGGATGAATTTGCCGTCGAGGGTGTAGATCGTCACTACGCACTTAACCGGCAGGTTGGTGATCTTCACGATGTTCTCGAATTGCGAATCTTCGTATTCAGAGAAGCCGAAATAAGGGTTGGGCACCATTCTGATCTGGTCGAGTGCGCTTTCTACAGCTTCAACTGTAAGCGGAGATGCCTTTTTACCTTCAATCTTGAAGCGGTAGGTAGGATAACCGTTAAATTCATCCGTCACCTTCAGGTTCTGATACGGGTTCTCCACGCGCAGCTTCACCACTACGTCTTCGGGAATAAGGCCATCCTGGTACGACTTCATCTGCACATTAGCAGGCAACGCAATCATACCCGCCCAAGCGATTTCCTTCACAGCAAGTACTTTACGTGTGAGGTTGGGGCTGGCGGCAAGGCGATCCTTAAACAGGGCGCATTCGCTATAGGGCAGTTTAGACACATATACGTAGTGCTGACCGCCGGCTATATAGTTGTAAATGCTGGCGAAGTTGCCACCTGCCGGATTGACAAAGTCAAAGGCCGAAGGATTGAACATCATATCCGCGCCGTTATTGGCCTCCGGAATGAATGTACCGTCATAAGTCGAGTTTTCACCAAAGAAAACATCGAGGCGCTGGCCCGTTTCTACGTCGATAGCATAACCCGGGAACCAGCCCATGCCAGGCACGGCTTCGTTGGGATCCGGATCGGGGCGGCCATCGCCGTCATTGTCAAACTTGGTTACACTGGGTGCGCCGCGCAAGTCGAAATGCTTGCGATCGCCTTGTGCCACAAAGCCGGCTTCCTGGTAATAGCGGTTAGCGGTTTCGATAACCACACACCGGCTCCACAAGTCTTTGTTTGACGTAAACACGATATCTACGTTGGGCGTATTTTCGAGCTTCATCTGCCCACGCACGATCCCGCTTTGGTTACCCGATATAGTAGTCCAGGCCGGCGTCAGATAAGGCTGAGGGGCGTCAGCCGGTCGCACGCGCCAGTCAGCCATATAATACGGAATAAAATACCCCGGGCCGATATTGGTAAGGCGCTGCAACGGGTCGATAGCGTAATCTTCTTCGCTTGATACGTCGGTTGCTACGTAGTCGAACATAGAAGTTTCGAGCAAAACCCCCGCAGGAGCGCCGAGTATCAGGTTGTCCTTGTACCCTCTAATCCACCGGGTAGGCTCGGCGTTTTTGTATTCTTCCTCGTATCCGATAGCTCCATTATTCTCGAAAGGATTGGCGCCTACTTCCTGTGTTTGACCTATCGTTACGGAGAAACCGTATTGCGGCACGATTTGCTCATTGAGACGATCGATGGTCGATTCAGAAGCGATAACAGGAGAGCCGGGAACCGACAAGTTTTTCAATACCCATCGAACCTGATTATCCAGGTTCTGGTTGGCCATATTTTCGTCAATCATCGTCAGTTCAAACTCGCCGTCTTGTACTTCGATCGGGTTGTAAATAGACACATTGATCGGGCCGCGGCCGGATTTGTAAGTGATCTGGCCGTCAAAAGTCGTTGTGCCGAAGCTTTGTTCGATTTTCTGGCGGCTTTCGTCAGAAATATCGATAAAATTGCCCCCGACACCGACACCATCAATACGAGTGATCAACACGCCGTCGCCATAAGCGGCATTGAGCGTGCGATCTACGATGGGTCGCGGAATAACCGTATAGAACGAATTGGCGCCGTCGCCGATGTTGCGGTCGCCTTCCAGATAGGGGAAGCGCTGACCCAAACCATCAGCCGGGTCAAACGGGTCGTATTCGTTATAGGCATAAGCCACGGCTACAAAGTAGTACCTGCGATGGTTGACCAGACTGCGGTCGCCCTGTGCAAATTGGTCTTCCGTGATACGGAAAGTATGACGGATACCCTCGTCGGCGCCATCCACTTGCAATTCGGGCACAAAATATTCTACCGGTGTAGGCGTAGTGACTTCGTCTTCGGGGCTCAAACCCTTCCAGTTGAAGAGGCGGCTCACGCCGTTTTTAACGTCTACCTGATAAACCAGGCGCACCTTGGCGGGATCGTCCTGGTCTGACAGCGACACTTCAGGGCCGGCAAACTGGAACAATTTATACCCTTCGAAGCGGTAGAGGCTGTCTGTCACGCCATCAGGAATACGCAGGCCTTTTGCGGCATAGCTTTCGTATGGGTTATTAGAACGGCCGGTCGTATCATTGGAGAATACGGCGATAATTTCGCGATCGAGCTCGATGAAGTCCACGTCGGGCGCATCGGGGCCGCGCGTAATTTCGAAACAGTTATCGAAAAGCGCCTGGGCCACGTCGTCGGCTTCCTGCAGTTTGCGTATGCTGGGGCAGGGGTAAATCTGGTCGGCCACCCAAACCATACCTACGATAAGTTCGTTAACAGCGCCGGGGAGCAGAGTAAAGGGGCCGGATGCCTGTATCGTACGGCGGTCGCCTACCGGCAGTGCTTCCTTACACATCGACCAGCCGTTGCTATTAGGTGCATCAGGGAAGGCATAACGAGTAGCCACACCATCTTGATAGGCATCGCCGCCGTAGGTGAACGGGCTGCCGTCGCGCCAGCGGCCGGTGAGGTAGTAGTAGTATTCCTGAGCGCTGTTGGCGTCAGTTGTACCCGGGGGAGGGGTAGGCGTGCCTCCGCCGTTGTTGGAATAGGTAAAAGATGACATACCGATTTCCTGGTCGAATTCGTTACGGGGGCCGCGGAAATAGTCAAGGCCAAGGATAGGCACGTCTTCGCAATACGTATTGACGCCCTGGTCGCAGCTACAGCCGTTGGTGCCGTCGAGGGCATCCACGTTGTATACGTAGGCCAGGCTTCGCGTAGTATCGCAACCGATATAGTCGTCGGTGTAGCAACCCAGGTCGGGGTCGGCCCACATAGCGAAGTAGGTTTCTTTGATTATATCCGTATTGCGGTTGATAAGTTTGTACCGCTGGAAGGTCATGTTATTGATCTCATCGTTGGTGCGATAAGCAAAAGTCTGTACCTGTATTTCCATCTTAATGGGGGTACTACCCTGGCTTTCTGCGTGTACGTTACCGTTGTCGTTGTAGATCCAGAAGATCATCTCATCGGGATATTGGGGCGCTTCGCAACCGCGAATTTCAATGACCGGATAGTCGCCGAATTCGGGGTTGTAGTTGCCGTCGCCGTCTTCATCCCAGAAGCCTGCCAGACCTTGCGAGGTATTGGGCAATTCGAAACCGACCTCCTCAAAAAAGAAGGGGTTGCCTCTGCCCGGCCATGCTTTCACATCGCTGGGGATCAGGCCGGGGTCGTAGGCTACGCCGGCAATTTGGGCGTCGCGGAAATTTTTGAGGTGGAGGCCGATATTTTCGCCTTTCACCACAAAAAAGCGGTCCCAACGCGCACAGGTATCCTGGCTGGTTAATCCGCTGCTGGTGGGGTCAGCCGGGTCGTAAGGAGTAAGCGGACCGGGCCAGAAGTCGAAGTTACCGCCGCTACGTCCGTAGGTTTGAGCGGCTACCTTGAGGTTACCGCCGCCGTCGAGGCCGCCGAGCCAAACGGCGCCGGCAAAAATCGAAGATACTTCAGGTACGCCGGGAGGCGGTTTGGGCACTACATAGCGGCCGTCGTCACCATCCCACCACACGTCGCCGCCGGTAGTCAAACGGGCGCGTACGTTGTTGATTTCCTGATCAATCTGGGCTACGGCATTGTCGCAGAGCTCCCGGAATTGAATGGATTGATCGGGCTGATTGGGCCTTGCCGGTTTGTTGTTCTTGGTGGGGTCGATATGCGCGCGCGCAACCGACACCATTGCCAGGGCCAACATAAGCAGCATCCCTATTCTCAGATTACGCATAGTTTATAGTTTTTTTTCATTTTACATTAGAAATCAAAAATAACGCCCATGAATATCCTGCGCGGCAAGCTGTATAAGTTCGGGTTGAGCAGAGCCCACTGGTAAGAAGCCAGGTATGACTCGACCGGGCGAACAGAATTAGACAGTGTTTCTAACTGGTCCTGGCCGAAATCCGAACGCAGGAAGCCGTCGTCTTCGGGCGAACCGGTAGCGGAATATACGTTGATTACATTGCGACGGTCGAGCAGGTTAGATACGCGAACATAAACGTTCAGGCCCAACTTGGGACCGATGTCGAAAGTTTTGTCTACGCGCATGTTCAGCGTAAAGTTCCAGGGTTTGCGCGCGCCGTTGATGTCGCCTACGAAACCCACGCCGCCCAATTCAACCGGACGCTGAGTGGCTGTGTAAGGGCGGCCAGATACGGCGATCGCCTGGAGGTTGACGCCGAAGTTGGCCAGAATAGGCTTGCCGAATAATTCGGGGCCTGTATAGCGCTTGCCCGAACCGTAGCGGTAATCGACAGCGGCTACAAAGCGGTGGCGTTCGTCAAAGTTGAGCGGGAACAACGTACGCAGGTTGCCGCGGTTAGTCAGGCCGCGCTGTGAGTTGGCGTCAGAACCCGTACCATCGGCAAATTGCAGCGTATAGTTGGCATTGAGCGAAAGATTGCCCGTACGGCGAAGGTCATAAGTAAACGAGAAACCTTTTACCGTACCGAAGTCGAGGTTGTCGTACGTCGTGTATTGGTTTACGATAGGTACGGGGAAAAACGTGCGCTGCTGGATCATATCGCGCATCTCCTTATAGTAAGCCGCAATTTTGAGTGCCGAAGTATTCGACAATTTCTGCTGGAAGCCTACTTCATAGTCTACAGTGCGCTCGGGTTTCAGGTTCGGATTGCTGATCGGGTTATTGGCGCCGTAAGATACTTCAGTGAAGTAGAAGTAGTCGCGTGGCGAAGCGATCGTGCTGGTGGGCGGGCGCTGTACAAGAATATCGTAGTGCGCAAAGAAGTTGGCTTCGGTAGAAATAGGGAAAGAGAAAGCCAAGCGGGGCATCACGTTGACTTGTACTTCGTAGTCTTCGAAAGAAGTCGTTACGTCGAAGTTGCGGTCTTTGATATACGTCGGATTTGCGCGCGCTTCGGGATTCTTATACCAGGGAAAAACAAGACCCGAGCGAATTTCGTCGATATCGAGCGAGCTGTTTACCGGTGTACCGTCGGGTTTGAACCAGCTATCGTTTTGGCGATAAGCCACGATATCGGGATCGTCGGTTACTTTGTTGTCTGCTACGTATACCGCGAAATCGTCGCCGATATTACCCGGGCGGTCACCGCCGAAATTGGCGTGAAACTCGTCTGCCGTTGAAATTTCATACAGCGAGTAGTTGTCCTTGAGTACCTTGGTATTGGCGTCATAGCGGTCTACGCGAACGCCGAGACGGAAGATAATATCCTTGAAAGTAAACTTGTCCTGAATATAGGCTGCCGTATAAATCGGCCGGTTGGGCGCTACCGGGAAGGTGCGCACGCCGGTAACCGGATCGGTGGCGGTAAAGAAATCTTCGAACGTACCGTCGAAAGGATTACCGAGGTAATCGTAACCCAGGTTATAAATCAAGGACTGATCATTGAGTTCTTTGGCAGAGAACATATCGAGCGACAACTGATCGGGATCCAGGCCGTCGATATTCACATACTCCGTAATCGGAATATTCAGCGCTTCGCGCACGCGGCGGTAGAAGAGGTTGTCGGGGTTGTCGGCATACAAGTTATTGAGAAGGGGCGCTTGAATGGAGTCGCCCAAGCCGGTAGGTATGGCGACATAACCGATCGTGTCGGTACCCAATCCCTGGAAGTGGTTATTGATCAACTGCCTGCCCAACTGCCAGAGGCCGCGGGGGGCTACGTTATACGAGCGGTTGGCGCGCTGTTCGTACCAGATACCTGCCTGAATATTGTGACGTCCTTTATCCGAACTGCCGGGTACGAGGTCAAACGAAGCATTGGCGTTAAAGGTATAAATATCGTTTTCCGATTTAAATACCTGGTTGTAGATAGCGCCTACGTTGCTGTGGAAATTCCAGGAAGTAGTGTATACGCCGGCATTACGGCCATTGTAAATGGCAAAACTGTCGAGCGTCACGCCGCCTTCGCCCTGGCCGGCAAAGCCGTAGTTGAGCGCGCCGGGGTTGAGGTCTTCGCCAGAAACGAAGCCGCGGCTGAGGTTGTAATTGGCCAATACCGGGTTGGAAGCGCCTGCTTCATACGAACGCAATACCTCGCGATAGTCGAGATGGGAAAGAAATACCTGTCCGGTATTTTGATCAAAGTCAACATCGAAAATGGGGATATAATCGATATCGTATTTACCGATATAGCCGTAATCGAAGTAATTATTGCCATGACGGGGGTCGGCCACGTCGTATTTCGTCTTTTCGTAGCCTATCTGGAGGGTATAGTTGGCGTTTTGAATAGTAGAAGGTTTCGAACCCGGGCCTCCTCCTTCGCCGCCGAGGCGGTGGCGGAAACGGAAATTACCGCGGTAGGTGCGGCCCTCGTCCGTCGGATTGTTGTGGCTGTTGTACAAACGCCACCCGCCGGGAGTAAACGTATTATTGGTATTAGCAAACGAACCCGAGAGCGACATATCGATGGCCTTGGTAAAGCGGGCATCGATTTTGGCGGTAATGTCGTAGCGCTTGAATGTCTCATTGGGGCGGGCATCGAGCACATTAACGTCGTCATTGTCCAGAAAATCTGCCGCAATAAAGTCTACGTCATTTTTTCTCACCAGCGGGTTGGCTTCGAGTTCCCGGAGCACGTCGTCTTTCACCTGAAAAACTGGCGTTGCCGGTGGGTCGTCGTCCACATTATAGGTGTAACGCCCCGAAAGACGGAAACCTAAAACAGACACCCCTTGCTTATTGCGCGCAATAGGTCCGCTGAGGTTGATACCTACCAGGTTATTATCGAAGGCGTCGAGATATTTGGAAGTTTCTGCTTCGATACCGCCGGAGAACTTGTCCGACGGGCCTTTGGTAGTAATAGAAATGATACCGCCGGTCACGTCGCCGTATTGCGATTCGACGCCGCCGGTGATAACCTGCAACTGGTCAATTTCCGATTCGGGGATCAGGTTGCCCTGCACCCGGATACCGTCTACGTAGTAGTTGGTAGCGTCGGAGCGTGAACCGCGCACGGTGATTGCTCCGCCCTCGTCGGCCGAAGCCAGACCTGCCGTGGTAGCGGCCAGGGCGTTGATGTTACGGGTGGGCAGGTTTTTGATCTGATCACTGGTGATCACCTGGCCCTGCGTAGTATTGTCTTGTTCAACCAGCGGAACCTTGTATTCTACCACCACGACTTCTGCAAGAGATATACCTCCGGAAGAAGCCAACTGGATGTCGAGCTTGTTGGCCCGACCGGCAAATACTTTCACGCCGGTGACGCGTTGAGACTGATAACCTACGTAACTGGCCTCCACATCGTATGTACCTGGGTCCATGTTGGCAAAGTTGTAATTGCCGTCGAGGTCGGTTTCCGTACCGGTTATTAACACACCGTTCTTGTAGATCGCTACGTTGCCATAAATGACAACTTCGCCTGTTTCTCCGATAGTCACTTTACCATTAAGCGACGTTTGGGCCAGGGCCAGCGAACTTGTGAACAGGAGTGCTGTTAAAAGGAGTAAATAACGTACCATAAAGTCCTGTTTTAAGTGTCAACCAAAACAAAGCGTTTCAGGAATAGTGCACAATGTTAAAAAATTTATATCGCACGCCGATAGCATTTTGCCTATAAAATGTACCGACGATCCGTCATCCGTGTTCATCTGCGAGGAAATACAAGGCATTTTACAGGTTCAAAAGTAATACAAGCGTTTGCATATTCCCACCTTATTTTTGCCAAAAGTCAGGTTTTTGAATTTATGGGCTGCCAAAAAAATGCTTTCCCTCTGATTTGGGGAACGAATGTGCGAATAAATGCGTTTCCTGCGTGCAATCGGAAAAAGAAATTTCGTCGATTGGATGACATTAATGATAGCCTGGGTACCTTTGCCGCAAATTTAGAATGGGCATGATACCGTTTTTAAAAGCGCTTCACGTAGTGGGGTTTGTTTCCTGGTTTGCGGGTCTGTTTTACCTGGTTCGGATTTTCGTATACCATGCCGAGGCATTCCGGCAGCCGGAAGAGGAGCGCCGCATATTGGTCAGGCAATACCGGCTCATGGAAGGCCGGGTGTATCGCATCATCGCACAGCCTGCCATGTATATTACGTGGATAGCCGGTTTGCTTATGCTGGTAGTTGATTACGCGGGAATAGACCGCCGCGCGTATTTTATTGGTGGCACGCCTGGTTGGCTTTACGTTAAACTGGTATTATTGTTGGGATTAACGCTATACCACTGGTATTGCGGAAAATTGCAGCGAGTGGGCGCCTCCGGCGACAAGTTGCCTTCTTCCTTTCAATTGCGGTTGCTCAACGAAGTACCCACCTTATTCCTTGTAAGTATTAGCTTTGTGGCCGTATTCGGAAAAGCGGGTACGCTACATTACGGCTACCTTGCAGCAGGCATGATGTTATTTGCGGCTTTAGTAGGCGGTGGCGCCTGGGCGTACAAAAAATACCGGCGGGACAAGGCCTAAGCGTTATGAACCTGCTACGATTATTATTTGGTAAAAGAAAAGTTACTGAAAACCCTATGAAATACCTGATCGCAGGTTTGGGAAACATGGGCGCCGACTACGACCACACCCGCCACAACGTGGGATTCGAAGTGGTGGATGAATTGGCGCGTATTTTTGAAGTGCGTTGGGAACACGAGCATCTGGGCGACGTGGCAGAATTTCGCTATAAAGGTCGTATCTTTATTCTCTTAAAACCATCAACATACATGAACCGCAGCGGCAAAGCCGTGCGTTACTGGATGCAGAAAAAAAATGTACCCAAAGAAAACGTGCTGGTCATTCTCGACGATCTCAACCTGCCTTTTGGCAAACAGCGGCTGAGGCCCAAAGGGAGCGACGGTGGCCACAACGGCCTTAAAGATATTGACCTGGCACTGGGTGGCGGAGATTACGCCCGTCTTCGGCTCGGCATCGGCAGTGAATTTTCCAAAGGCCGCCAGGTAAACTATGTATTGGGCGCCTGGACCGAAGAAGAGAAAAAAGCATTGCCCGAAATTTTAAAATACGCTGCCGATACGGTAAAAAGTTTTGGCACCGCTGGATTGGAAAACACCATGAATCAATTTAACAAAAAATAACCCCTCAGATAATGGCAGAACAAAATTTCGTGGATTACGTCAAGATCTGTTGCCGTTCGGGCAAAGGAGGGGCGGGGTCAAGGCATTTTATGCGGGCAAAATACATACCCAAAGGCGGTCCTGATGGCGGCGACGGCGGCAGGGGCGGTCATATCATTGTGCGCGGCAATCGCAATATATGGACGCTGCTGGCCCTGAAATACCGCAAACACGTGATCGCCAGTGCCGGAGGCAACGGCGGCGACAACAACAAACACGGCGCCGATGGCGAAGATGTAGTTTTGGAGGTACCCCTCGGCACCGTAGCCAAAGACGCAGAAACGGGAGAGTTCTTATTCGAGATCACCGAGGATGGTGAAGAGCAAGTATTGTTGCCTGGCGGCCGGGGCGGGCTTGGGAATTCCCACTTCAAAACCTCCACCAACCAGGCGCCCAGGTATGCGCAGCCCGGCGAATCAGGAAAAGAGGAATGGAAAATCCTCGAACTCAAGGTACTGGCCGACGTAGGGTTGGTAGGATTCCCCAATGCAGGCAAATCTACCCTGCTATCGGTGTTGACTGCTGCCAAGCCCGAAATTGCCCCCTACCCTTTTACCACTATCGCCCCCAATCTGGGTATTGTAAAATACCGCGATGCACGCTCTTTTATCATCGCCGACATTCCGGGTATTATTGAAAACGCCCACCTGGGCAAGGGGCTTGGACATCGCTTTCTGAGGCATATTGAACGCAATTCTACGCTGCTTTTTATGGTGCCCAGCGATGAAGAACATATCGGAAATGCCTACAAGATTTTGTTGAACGAATTGGAGATGTACAACTCGGAATTACTCGACAAACCCCGCGTGCTGGCTATTACCAAAAGCGACCTGATCGATGAAGAACTGCAAGATATGCTCAAAGCAGATATACCCAAAGGCATTCCCTACGTATTTATCTCTGCCATTACCGGCAAAGGGCTCGACGAGCTGCGCGACCTGTTGTGGAAAACGATAACCGAATCAAAATACTAAGATCGCGCTCATCCGTATGCCTCATTTTTTGAGTTTATTAGATTTTATTGATTCAATTTTTCTGTTGCCCTCCTTCAACAACCCGTTCTCTTTCGGCGTTTGGAGTAAGGGTATTGATCTATCCCAGGTAATAGTGTATGGCTAAAAACGGCAAAGATAAAGAGGCGGTAGTCGAAGAGGCTTACATGGAAGTGTTCGGCGCCAGGGAACACAACCTCAAAGACATCAATGTGCGTATTCCGCGCAACAAGCTGGTGGTAGTGACCGGTATAAGTGGCAGTGGCAAGTCGTCGCTTGCTTTTGATACCATTTATGCCGAGGGGCAACGCCGCTATATGGAGACCTTTTCAGCCTATGCCCGCCAGTTTATCGGCGAGATGGAAAGGCCCGATGTTGAAAAGATCACCGGACTGAGCCCCGTAATATCCATTGAGCAAAAAACCACGAGCCGCAACCCGCGCTCTACCGTAGGTACCGTCACAGAGATCTACGATTTCCTCCGCTTGCTATTCGCGCGTATTGGTGAGGCCCATTCTTACCTCACCGGAAAAAAAATGGTCAAATACACCGAGGAGCAAATGAAAGAGCGCATCCTCGAGCAGTATACCGGGCGCAACGTTGCGCTGCTCGCGCCGCTCGTGCGGGGGCGCAAAGGCCATTACCGCGAATTATTCGAGCAAGTGCGCAAACAAGGCTATACCAAAGTACGCGTAGACGGCGAGGTTGTCAACCTCATCCCCGATATGCAGGTGGACCGTTATAAGATTCACGACATAGAACTGGTCATTGACCGCCTGCGGATGGGGGCCGACCGCAAAGATCGCCTCGGAGAATCTATGCAAACCGCCCTTAAAATGGGCAACGGCCTGGTCATGCTGCTCGACGACGAAAGCGGTGCAGTCACCACGTATAGCAAACACCTCATGGACCCTGAAACCGGCTTGTCCTATGAGGAACCTTCCCCCAATACGTTTTCTTTTAATTCGCCTTACGGCGCCTGCCCTACCTGCAAAGGCCTGGGTCAGCTCAACAAAGTAGACCTGCAAAAAGTAATACCCGACCCCTCCCGCAGTATCAACGAAGAGGGCATCGCCCCCTTAGGCGAAGTGCGCGATAATATGATATTCAAGCAATTGCGCGCAATTGCCAAAAAATATAATTTCAGTTTCTCTACGCCGGTTAAAGATATCCCGGAGGAGGCCATGCAAATCATCTTGCAGGGTGGCGACGAAACCTTCGAGGTAAGTATGAGCGATGGCGAATGGTCGTACAGCCTGGCCAGCGAAGGGCTCGTGAATATGCTCGAACGCTGGTATGAAAATTCTACCTCCGAAAAAATACGTCGCTGGGCCGAAGATTTTCTTACCATCGACAATTGCCCCGATTGCCAGGGCCGGCGACTCAAACAGGAGTCGCTCTACTTCCTGATCAACAACTGCAATATCTCCGATCTATCGAATATGGATGTCGCAGAACTCAACGACTGGATGACGGATGTGGAACGACATCTTTCCGACCGCCAGTTGTCTATTGCGCGCGATATCCTCAAAGAAATCCGCTTCCGGCTGGGTTTTCTCCTACATGTCGGGCTCGACTATCTTTCGCTGTACCGCCCCGCGCGTACCCTCAGCGGCGGCGAGTCGCAGCGTATCCGCCTGGCCACCCAGATCGGATCCCAGCTTACCGGCATTACTTACATCCTCGATGAGCCCAGCATCGGCCTGCACCAACGCGATAATCACAAACTGATCGAGGCCCTCCGCGAATTGTCCGATATCGGCAATACCGTACTGGTGGTCGAGCACGACAAAGAAATCATGATGGCCTCCGACTACCTAATCGACCTGGGCCCCGGCGCCGGCAAACACGGTGGGGAGGTAGTCGGCGAAGGGCGCCCCGAGGCATTCCTCCATAAAGACACGCTCACCTCCAAATACCTCAACGACCAACTCCGCATAGAGGTTCCCAAAGTACGCCGCAAGGGCAACGGCCATTATCTGACCCTGACCCAGGCCAAAGGCAACAACCTCAAAAACGTGAGTATCAGTATCCCTCTCGGCACGCTGTGTTGCGTGACCGGTGTGTCGGGAAGCGGAAAAAGTACGCTTATCAATGAGACCTTATACCCCATTTTGCGCCAGCACTTTTACAAAAGTCTCCAACGCCCCATGCCATACGAACAGATCGAGGGGCTGGCGCATATAGATAAAGTCATCGAAATCGACCAATCGCCCATCGGACGCACTCCCCGCTCTAATCCGGCTACCTATACCGGTGTTTTTACCGATATCCGCAAGATCTTTTCCGATTTGCCGGAAGCCAAAATCAGGGGCTATAAACCCGGGCGTTTTTCTTTTAATGTAAAAGGAGGGCGCTGCGAAGTCTGCGAAGGTTCGGGCATGCGCGTCATCGAAATGAATTTTCTGCCCGACGTATACGTAGAATGCGAGCAATGCCTGGGCAGGCGCTACAACCGCGAAACCCTCGAAGTCATCTACAAGGGCAAAAGCATCAACGACGTGCTCAATATGACGGTAAGCGAAGCCGTCGAGTTTTTTGAAAACATACCCTCCATTTATCGCAAATTGCGCACGCTGGACGAAGTTGGGCTTGGTTATATTACCCTGGGCCAACAAGCCACTACCCTCTCCGGCGGCGAAGCCCAACGCGTAAAACTCGCCGAAGAATTATCAAAAAAAGATACCGGCAACACGCTCTACATTCTGGATGAACCCACTACCGGCTTGCATTTTGAAGATATCAGCCACCTGCTCGCCGTAATCAACAAACTGGTCGACAAAGGCAATACCGTGGTAGTCATAGAACACAACATGGATGTGATCAAAGTAGCCGATTATATTATCGATATGGGCCCCGAAGGCGGGCACCGGGGAGGAGGCGTGGTTTGCGCCGGCGCTCCCGAAGAGGTGGCCAAGCACCCCGGCAGCTTTACCGGGCAGTATCTTCAGCAGGAATTGAAATGATGTGCTGATGTGCTGATGTGCTGATGTGCTGATGTGCTGATGTGCTGATGTGCTGATGTGCTGATGATATTAATATTATTTTTAATATTTAAAAAAATAATCAATTAGTTCATTATCACTTATTTTAATGTCTTGATTATCAATCAATTAGCACATTAACCCATCAGCACATTAACCCATTAGCACATTAACCCATTAGCACATTAACCCATCAGCACATTAACCCATTAGCAAATCAGCACATTAACCCTTATTTTTACCCGCATGAACCTATCCTGGCACATAGCAAAGCGTTATCTCTTCTCCAGGAAGAGCACCAATGCCATCAACATCATCACCGGCATATCCGTTTTTGGGATTGCCATAGGGGCGGCGGCGCTGGTACTGGTGCTATCGGTCTTCAACGGTTTTGAGGACCTCATCACGGGCATGTACAACAACTTCAACCCCGACGTGCGTATTACCCCTGCCAGTGGAAAAACGTTTGAAGCCGATACGGCGCTAGTGGACAAACTGCGTTCCATATACGGTGTGGAGGCGGTATCACAATCGCTGGAAGAAGTAGCTTTTTTTGAATACGACAACAACCAGGATTTTGGCACGCTTAAAGGCGTAGACGACAACTACGCCATCGTAACCCGCATCGACTCTACTGTAAAAGAAGGGCAATTCAGGTTAAAAGACGGCCAGCGGGCCCTGGCCGTGCTGGGGCTCGGTATGCGCAACCGCCTTGGAGTGAACATCGACAACCTGTTTGCGCCCGTTAACGTATACATGCCCAAGCGGGAATCCGTAGGCGCTTTCGAGCAGCCTTTCGCCAAACGATTTGCCTACCCTGTGGGTACTTTCGTCATTCAACAGGATTTTGACAACCAATACGTAATCACTACCATTGATTTCGCCCGCGAATTACTCAACTTCGACAACGAAGTGAGCGCACTCGAGCTGAGATTAAACCCGGGTTTTGATATTCCTGCCACCTATCAGGCTATTCAAGCAGCAATGGGCCCCGATTTTGTAGTCAAAAACCGCTATCAACAGGAAGAAGGATTTTTCCGGCTCATGAAAATAGAAAAGTGGCTCAGCTTCGCCATTGTCAGCCTGATGATGCTCATGGTTGCTTTCAATATGATCGGCGCCTTGTGGATGATCGTGCTGGAAAAACAACGCGACATCGCCATACTCAAAGCCATGGGCGCCAATGACAACTCCGTGCGCAATATCTTTTTGTCGGAAGGTTTGCTACTATGCCTTTTCGGATTACTGCTGGGTTACCTGATCGCGCTGACGCTATTCGTCTTGCAAAAAACAATAGGCATCATCAGAATCCCCGGCGACTTCATCATCGAAGCTTACCCAATTAGTCTGCGCGCACCCGATTTTGCAGTAGTTGCGCTTACCGTTATTGCCATTGGCCTGCTGGCCTCGTTGCCTCCAGCGCTTCGCGCCAAGCGGGTACCGGCTATGGTTAGAGAAGAATAAAACTTTTTGTATTTTATTTATTACTTTTTTGTATCTTTGGTCAAAATTCCTTCCATGACCAAAAGAAAACAACCCCGGCGGGACATCCACCAGCCGCATGACAAGTTCTTTAAAGAAGCGCTTTCCCGCCTTGATATTGCCAGGGATTACATTATTAATTTTCTTCCTACAAGCATAAGAGATAAACTGCATTTGGGTAGCCTGGAATTGTCCAAAGACAGCTATCTCACAAAGGAACTCCATAAGTCGTTCTCTGATTTAGTTTATAAATGCACTTACGGACAAGGAAAACAAACGATTTCCATAGCCTTATTATTCGAGCATAAGTCGCATCCGGATCGCTATATTCGCTTGCAACTGCTTCGATATATGCTTAATATGTGGGAAGCGCAACGCAACAACAAAATTCCATTAACGCCCATTTTACCTATTGTTTTTTACCATGGGCAACAACCCTGGATTAAGCGGCCCTTTGCGGGTTTATTTAAAAAAATCGATCATGACTTACGCGGATTCCTGCCGGAATGGGATTATGCCCTGACAGACCTCAATAAATACCCATTTGAGGATATCACACGTTTTAAAGCAGGCATACTTATAAACACGCTGCTTGCTTATAAATTGAGGTATGACGAAGCTGCAATAAAAGCGAATTTCCGATTACTACTAAATACTGGGAGCAAACCCGAAAACAGAAACTTTATTGTCACCATTTTTGTATATTTGATGAGTGTTACAGATATCAATCCAGATGAATTGGATACCATGCTCACTCAAATTCCTGATGATGTAAAACCGGCAATTATGACTACGTATGACCGATTAATTGCAAAAGGCCGAGAAGAAGGCATTAAAAAAGGCTTGGAACAGGGCTTGGAACAGGGCTTGGAACAGGGCGCTGAGTTAAAAACTGTGCAAACAATTGAAAACATGCACAGAGAAGGCTTTTCAATTGCCGTTATTGCCAAGGTAGTAGAAGTTGAGGAGGCGTTCGTCCAGCAAGTAATAAGCCATCTTTCCATTTAGTATCCAATAATAGTTACTAACCATGAGCGATAGCCGGCGATTTGCCGACTCTGGCGCCACACTGGGTGATTTTGAAAAACACTTTGTGGTACATTGCCCCAGGTGTGAAGGCAAAGCCCTTGTGAGGGCCGACGATCACCGCTTGACCTGCCTGGCTTGCTTTCATACCGAAAACCCAGGCAGGTGGTACGGTGCAGCGAGACTAGTGGTACGCCGCAAATGTCCGGAATGTGGCGTGCAGGGGATGAGCGTATTTGAAACAGATCGCATCGTACCGCAAATTTCGGTGAAGTGCGACAATTGCGGCGATGAGCGCAATTACGCTACATCTGTTACACCTCTACCGTTCTCCCAGGGTTGGAAAACCGACCCCGTATTCGGGTGCAGGCTCTGGTTGCAAACCAATTTCCGCGAGCATCTGCTTTGGGCCTACAACTACGAACATCTGGCTTATCTCCGGAATTTTGTACAAGCAAAACTGCGCGAAAGGGGCATAGAACCCCGCAATACTATACGCAAAAACTCCTCGATGATCAGCCGGCTCCCTGTTTTTCTAAAAAAAGCCGGCTACCGCGATGAGTTGACCGTCCTTATTGACAACCTCGAAAAAAAGTAATGTGGCCCTGCAAACCGACATACACGAATGGCTCGACCGCAGCGCCGCACAATACAACCGGCCGGCTTTTATCGACGGCGACCCCATCAGTGTGCCGCACCGGTTTGAGCGGCTTCAAGACATTGAAATCACCGGTTTTTGGGCGGCCACGCTTGCCTGGGGACAGCGCAAGACAATCATAACAAGCGCCAATAAGCTCGTGGCACTCATGGACGGCGCGCCCTACGACTTCATTCTGCACCACGAAGAAAAAGACCGCGCACGGTTTGTTGGTTTCAAACACCGCACGTTTCAGTATCTCGACACCCTGTATTTCCTTACCTTTTTTCAGTGGTATTACCGCCGGCACGAATCCCTGGAAGACGCTTTTGCGCGTTTTATCTCTCCCGAAGATGCCACCGTAGAAAAAGCATTGACCGGTTTCCACGATCTGTTTTTTTCGCTGCCCGACGCCCCTGCGCGGACCCGCAAACACATCGCAACGCCTGCGAGGGGCTCTACTTGTAAACGCCTCAACATGTTTTTGCGTTGGATGGTGCGCCGCGACGATAGCGGGGTAGATTTTGGCTTGTGGAATAGGATCAGTCCCCGCCAATTGCTCATTCCCCTCGATGTACACGTCGACCGCATTGCCAGGCAATACGGGTTGCTCGAACGCCGTCAGACAGACTGGCAGGCCGTACTTGAACTCAGCCGGCGCCTGCGCGAATTCGATCCCGAAGATCCCGCCAAATACGATTTCGCATTGTTTGGGTTGGGTGTGTTGCGACAATCTCCGGCAGATTTACAATAAAATCTATCTTTGCAGGTATATACCCTCTATGCCTATGTCTATTTCCGATAAAACCCTGATGGGTACGGTAGAAACCGACATACGTGGCGGCATCGCCACCATCACCTTTGCGCATCCTGCTCATAATTCAATGCCGGGCCTGCAACTACAGCGGCTCACCGATGCGATAGAAGCAGCCGGCGCCGACCCCGCAGCCAAGGTTATTGTCTTGCAGAGTGGCGGTGATCGCACGTTTTGCGCGGGCGCCAGCTTTGACGAATTGGCGGCCATCAACGACCTGGAAAACGGCAAGCGTTTTTTTATGGGTTTTGCCAATGTGATCAACGCCATGCGCAAATGTCCCAAGCTGATCATAGGTCGAATTCAGGGCAAAGCCATCGGCGGCGGCGTGGGGCTGGCTGCCGCTACCGATTATTGCATCGCCACCCACTTTGCCACGGTCAAGCTCAGCGAATTGGCCGTGGGTATCGGCCCCTTCGTGGTAGGGCCGGCTGTTGCCAGAAAGGTGGGGCAATCCGCCTTCGCCCAATTGGCGATCAACGCTACCGAATGGCAAACCGCCGAATGGGCCAAAGAAAAAGGATTATACCAGGAAGTATTCCCCACAATCGAGCAAATGGACGCCTATATCACTCACCTGGCCAACAAACTGGCGGCCTCGAGCCCCGACGCCATGCGCCGGCTGAAGGCCGTCCTTTGGGAAGGCGCCGAACATTGGGACCAATTGCTGGAAGAACGCGCGGGCATCAGCGGCACGCTTGTGCTCAGCGACTTTGCCAGGCAAGCTATCGCAGCCTTTCAACAAAAATAACATCCGCTATGAGTAAAGAAATGCTCAAACAATCGATGCTAATGGCTGTAGAAAACCAGTTAAAAAGCAACAACCCGCCCGAAACCACCGCCACCTTGCAGCGCCTGATGAGCGAGGGTTATAGTCGGCAGGCAGCGCTCGAATTGATTGCCTCCGTACTCATATCAGAAGTATTTGACGTGGTAGAAAGCAACGAACCCTATAATGAAAACCGCTACGTAAGCCGGCTCAAACAACTTCCCACGTTGCCTTTTGACGAACAAACTTAATACCAGGGAAAGGGCATATGGTTTTCAGTTCTACCACCTTTTTATTCGCTTTTTTACCCGTCGTATTGCTAGGCCATGCTCTATTGCGGGGTATTCCTGGTAGAAACGCTTTCCTGCTCGCTTTCAGCCTGTTGTTTTATGCTTGGGGGGAAGGATGGGGCTTAATTCTCATGTTGTGCTCCATTGCCCTCAACTATGCGTCGGGCTTGCTCATCGAACGACAACCGGCACATGCACGGCGGTGGCTAATTATGGCCCTTGTTGTCAATTTGGGTTTATTAGTTGGTTTTAAATACGCCAATTTCCTGGTTGACAATCTCAATATGGTACTATTGTGGAACGATCTGCCCGCATTGTACCTGGCGCCGGTGCATTTGCCCGTAGGCATTTCTTTTTTCACCTTTCAGGCCTTGTCCTACGTCGTTGATGTATACCGGGGAGAGACGCCTGCTCAGCGCAATCCGCTTCGAATAGCGTTGTATATATCCCTTTTCCCTCAACTCATCGCCGGGCCTATTGTGCGATACGTAGACGTACGCGATCAGATGGCCGGGCGCAGGGTAAGCGCTGATGATTTTGCGCTTGGTATCGAACGTTTTATCGTGGGATTGGCCAAAAAAATATTACTGGCCGACACCCTGGCGTATACTGCCGACAAGTTATTTGAGGCGCCGGCTGATGCGCTGGGCGCCTCTGCTGCCTGGCTGGGCGTGGTGTGTTACGCCTTCCAGATTTATTTCGACTTTTCGGGGTATTCCGACATGGCCATAGGCATGGGGCGCATGCTGGGCTTTCATTTTCTCGAAAACTTTCGCTTTCCCTATTTTGCCACCTCCGTCCAGGATTTCTGGCGACGCTGGCATATTTCGCTTTCCACCTGGTTTCGCGACTACCTGTACATCCCCCTGGGCGGCAACCGGCGCGGCGAAAAGCGTACCTTTGCTAACCTGCTCCTCGTTTTTTTTCTTTGCGGATTGTGGCACGGCGCCAGTTGGAATTTTGTGATATGGGGTCTGTTTCATGGTACTTTTTTAATATTGGAAAGAAGCGCCTGGGGGCGTTTGCTACAAAAACTACCGCTGCTTGTCCGCCATGCTTACCTCATATTAACAGTATTGATAGGGTGGGTATTCTTCAGGGCTGACAGCCTTGCCCAGGCAATTGACTACCTAAAGGCCATGGTGGGCGCCAATACAGCGCCAACTTATTACGCAGGTTTATTTTTAAATATAGAAACCATGTTGACCCTGGCAGCGGCGGCATTTTTGAGCCTCCCTTATTACGCCCGGTTAGCAGCGCGCATCGAAGCGCCGGCATTTGGCACACAATGGCCCAGGTTGATACACCGCAGCGCCCTCATAGGTTTGTTTGCGCTGAGTGTGATCACCCTTATTAATAGTACTTACAACCCATTCATTTATTTTCGATTCTAAAAATATGCGCTGGTCGTCATACGCTTTTATCGTCTTGTTTTGCAGCATATTGGCCTACGGCGCCTGGCTATACCTTACCGTACCGGCAGCCAATTACCATTATATAAAACCCACCTTTTACCCCGCTGAAATTACGACGGCTTACGAAGCCGCCCTCACCAAATCACTTACCCAGGAAAAATACCCCATGCTCGCCTGGCTGGCTTCCACCAAATGGAATTACCTGCACACGCCCTTTATTCATAAAGTGGAAAAAGGCAAAGGCGGCTGGATTTTTTTGCAGGAAGAAATCTTTGGACGCAACAGTATCCACCAATCATTAGGCGTAAAGCGATATACGCCTATGCAACTCAAATTATGGACCCTCCTTTTCAAACAACGCCACGAATGGACTACTGATAAGGGAATCACCTATGTGCTTGTAGCTGCGCCCAATAAAGAAACCATATACCCCGAATATCTTCCCGACCGCTATACCTACAAAGGCCCTGGCGTATTGGACCAACTGCAAACCGCCCTCCCCGAAATATACTGGATAGACTTGCGCGATTGCCTGCGCAGCCAAAAAAATAAAGGCGTACTCTACTTCCACGACGACACCCACTGGAATGCAATCGGTGGTTTTACAGGCTATCAATGCATCATGCGCAAGCTTCCCGAGCCGTTTCGCAGGCAGCCGAGGGAATTTTCCGATTGCCAAAGCGAACTGGTGCGCAAACCTTCGGGCGATCTGGCCAGGCTGGTACTTATGGATTCCGACTCCGGCAGAATAATCCAGCAGCTTTTACCGGCTAATAGCCGCGTACAAGTACTTGACAGCCTGATGCCCGAAGCCGGCTCCTACCTCAGGGCTAACCCACAGGCGCCTAAACAACGCGTATATTTTGAGCACGACTCCTTTTTAAAAGACCTCATCCCCCATTTTGCCGTACACTATAGCGAAACCGCTTTTTGGTGGAAATGGCAGGGCTTCCACAGCGCTTTCATTGCCTCCTGGCAACCCCAACTCGTAGTAAATGAAATGGTAGAACGCGCTTTTATCGGCGACAAACCCCGAAATGACAGCGACCTGATCCAGCATTACTGGAAAAAACACTTTAACGAACTCCCCCAATTAGCCCAACTCCCCCGGGTACCCGCTGGAAAACTGGTTGGCTTCATCGAAAAGCAATACCTGCCTCAGGATATTTACCCCGTGCTACAAATCGATGTGACAACAACCCTCCCCGACCAGCTTATTGTCACTTACGGCAATGAAGAAGTCGCTTATCCCGTCACCCCCCCACTTACCACATTATACCTCGAATACGAGCGCAAATTGCTCAAATCGGTCACGGTGAAAAGTGGTGCAAAGCTGAACTGTGCTGTTACCATTAAGGGATATTGATACATATACACGAAAAGATCAGCCGTTTCTTCCAAAAATCTCATTATTTTGGGGCTAAATTGAAATAACAACTATGCCTCGCCCTGACTTTAACCAATGGCCGTTCAGACAGCGACTTGATAACCTTATCCATACGGCGCAACACCCTCAAGAGTGGGCCACAGCCGAGGGCATTGCCATTCATAGCGTCTTTACGGCCGAAGATATCGGCGACCTTCAGTTGCTTCACTATGCGGCCGGGTTGCCGCCGTTCCTCAGGGGGCCTTATAGTTCTATGTATGTAGTGCGCCCCTGGACAATCAGGCAATATGCCGGTTTTTCTACCGCCAGGGATAGCAACGCCTTCTACCGGCGCAACCTGGCTCAAGGGCAAAAAGGCTTATCCGTGGCTTTCGACCTGGCCACCCACCGGGGTTATGACAGCGACCACGAGCGCGTGCGCGGCGATGTAGGCAAAGCCGGCGTAGCTATCGACACCGTCGAAGACATGAAAATCCTCTTCGACCAGATTCCGCTTAACGAAATGTCGGTATCCATGACCATGAACGGGGCGGTAATCCCCATCATGGCCTTCTATATCGTCGCAGCTGAAGAGCAGGGCGTAGCTCCGGGGCAACTCAGCGGAACGATCCAAAACGACATTCTCAAAGAATTCATGGTGCGCAACACCTACATCTATCCTCCGGGGCCCAGCATGCGCATCATTGCCGATATTTTTGCTTATACGGCAAAGCACATGCCCAAATTTAACTCCATCAGCATCAGCGGCTACCACATGCACGAAGCCGGCGCCCCTGCCGACATCGAGCTGGCCTATACCCTGGCCGACGGCCTCGAATACCTGCGTGCCGGCGTGGCAGCGGGGCTCGACATCGACGACTTCGCTCCCCGTCTTTCCTTTTTCTGGGCCATCGGCATGAACCATTTTATGGAAATCGCCAAAATGCGCGCGGGTCGGTTGTTGTGGTCAAAAATCGTCAAATCGTTCCACCCCAAAGACCCCAAGTCGATGGCGTTGCGCACCCATTGCCAGACTTCGGGATGGAGCCTCACCGAGCAGGATCCGTTTAATAACGTAGCGCGCACCTGCATCGAAGCCCTTGCAGCCGCCCTTGGCGGCACACAAAGCCTGCATACCAACGCCCTCGATGAAGCCATAGCCCTGCCCACCGATTTTTCGGCCAAAATAGCCCGCGATACGCAATTGTATCTGCAGGAAGAAACCGATATCACCCGCGCCGTCGACCCCTGGGCCGGTTCTTATTATATGGAATATCTCAGCTCCCAGCTCGCCACGCGCGCCTGGAAACACATCGAAGAAGTAGAGGCGCTGGGCGGCATGGCCAAAGCGATCGAAGAAGGCTTGCCCAAATTGCGCATCGAAGAAGCTGCCGCCCGAAAACAAGCCCGCATCGACAGCGGCAAAGACCGCATCGTGGGCGTCAACGCTTTTGAAATAGAAGAACAATCCAAAATCGACATTCGCGAAGTTGACAATGCAGCCGTTCGCGAAGAGCAAATAGCGCGTATTGCAGACGTAAAAAATCAACGCGACGAAAGCGCCGTGCAGGAAGCGCTCGAAGCGCTTTATATGTGCGCAAAGACGGGACAGGGCAACCTGCTCGAACTCGCCGTGACCTGCGCACGCCTGCGCGCTACGCTCGGCGAAATATCACAAGCCATGGAACGCCATTTCGGCCGCTATGCAGCCACTACCAAAGCCGTCAGCGGCGTGTATGCCGGCGAGATCAGCAGCGATGAGGAATTTCGCGATGCGCGCAACCTCGCCGATTCTTTTGCCCAACTCGAAGGCCGCCGCCCCCGTATTATGGTGGCCAAATTGGGACAAGACGGCCACGACCGCGGCGCCAAGATCATTGCAACCAGCTTTGCCGACCTCGGCTTCGACGTCGATATCGGCCCGCTGTTCCAAACCCCCGCCGAAGCCGCCCGCCAGGCTGCAGAAAGCGACGTGCATGTGCTGGGTATCTCCTCGCTGGCAGCAGGCCACAAAACGCTCGTGCCCGACACTATAGCAGAACTTGCCAAACTCGGCAGACAGGATATCCTGGTGGTGGTGGGCGGCATTATTCCGGCTCAAGACTACGATTTCCTTTACGAAAAAGGCGTCGCCGGAATTTTCGGCCCCGGTACGCGTATCGCCAAAGCAGCATCCCGGATTTTGGATACGCTCATCACCGACCTAAAAACGCATGAACAATAAACCCATCGAAACGATTCAGATATGACTGCATCAGATATCCGCAACCTCATCGCAGGCAGCAAAATCGAACAAGCTATCAAAGAACTCCTGGCTCTTGTGCAAACCAAAGGTGATAACGACCTTTATAATGCCATCCTGACCCAATCGAGCCGCTTCCAGGATAATGAAAGGCAAAACCGGCTCGGCATGGTCAGCTCAAGCGATTACACCCGTACACGAAACTCAGTGACCTATGCGCTACTTGAGTCGCTCGAAGAGGTATTTGCCGAAGGCGCCGGCTCACCGCCGTCACCCGGCTCCGAAAAGCCTCAAGTACCTCCGTCGCAAGAAAATAACAGGGCCGCAGATACCACCACTATCTTGTTTATGACCTCCAACCCTTCGGGTACCGCTCAGTTACAATTAGAAAAAGAACATAGCCGTATCTCCTCACAGCTTCAAGAAAGTCCCAATTATTCAAAGTTTAAAATCCGCAAAAAGGAGGCAGTCACCTTGGCTGAATTCCAGGAGTATATTTTTCTGGAGAAGCCCAATATTATACATTTTTCAGGGCATGGCGACAAAAACAAAAACGATGTGCGTGCCGTACTTAGTCGAGGTCTCGACGTTGACGAAACACATATTCCACAAGACGATACCGGCATCATTCTGTACGACGATAATAAGCGCGATCCGCTTTTTGTAGGCACCAATGTCATACAACGCATTTTTAAGAGTATGATCAACCGCCAGCACCTGCCGATAAAAGCCGTAGTCTTTAATTCCTGTTACTCCGATGCCCAGGCCAAGGCACTGGCAGAAATTGTGCCCTACGTGGTTGGAACGAGCTGGAGCGTCAAAGACGAAGCCGCCATTGCTTTTGCCTCTGGATTTTACTTTGGCGTTGCACAGGGAGAAGACATCGAAGATGCCTGCGATTTTGGCATCAATCAAGCCCTCGGCAAAGGCGAACCTGAAGAGCGCTTCGTGCTTTACAAAGACGGAAAAAAGTTCGAGTGGCATTAAGCCCCCCTTATTCCGATATCCACTGCGTTTTTTCAGCTACGGGGCGCCGCGCGCCTTCCGGCGCAGGGGCATCGCTATAGCCCATATAAAAGAGCCCCAGGCAGCGTTCGCCGGCTTTGAGTCCCAGAAATTCATCGGCTTTCAGAATAGCCCCCGGCGTACTCCAATAGGAGGCGATGCCCAATGCTGTACAAGTCAGCCACATATTTTGCACCGCGCAGGCCACCGCCGCTATTTCCTCCCATTCGGGTAAACTCTGAGCGGGGTCGCGTTCCATACAAACAGCCATGACGCAACCCGCGCGCGTCGGGTTTTTGAGCATCTTGTTGTATTTCACATCCGAAAACTGATCGTCAGGGGTATTCGTCTTATACACATTCGCCAGGTAGGCGCCGAGGCGCTCCAGGGCATTCCCCGTGAATATTTTGAACCTCCAGGGCTCCGTGCGCTTGTGCGTGGGCGCCCAATTGGCGTTTTCAAGTACTTGCTCGATAGTATCGCGCGTTATAGGCTGACCGTTGTATGCCGGCGGAAAAACGGCCCGGCGGCTTCGGATAATCTCGTGTATTGTTTCAGGTTGCATTGCCATGATATTATTTTCTGCAAAAATGGCAATGAACTTTCAAAAAAAGAAATTGTTACTATTTTCAGAAATATTTGAAAAATTTGAAAATTACATTAATTTGCTACAAAATTCCCAACCATGAGAACAAAACCACTTGGTAGAACAATTGACCTCGTCGTGCAGACCATCTTAGTAGCGCCAACGCTATTCTCTGCAATATATGCCCTGCTCTTTAGGCCGGAGTACGGCGTCACCTTCTTCTTCGGACTTTTTATTATCGGGGCCTGGCAACTGCTTAGCTCTTTTTGCTGGGGGTTCGTCGCAAATTTTGCGCTACAGCGCCGGTACTTTCTGGCAGCTGCTTCATACGTGGCCATACTCATTGGGATGGCCTATGCATCCTCATATTTGCGGATCAACTATTATGACAGCCAACTTTTAGTTGCCCTATATATAGCAATGATCGCAGGTATCCCTACAATAGCCTCTCTGTGGTATTGGCTACAAACGTATCGATTGTGGGCCAATTACACGCCGAAATCGTTTTGGGATTTGGTGTAGGCTTCGCGGCAGTCAGCTATCAGCAGTCAGCTATCAGCAGTCAGTGTCCTTGATCTGAACATGAACTGCTAACTGCTAACTGCTGACCGCGAAGACCTAACCGCCTCAATTCCCCGCCCCATACAGCAAGTCCTTGAGTTTTGAGCCTTTGAGTTCTGCGATATTATACGACTCATTAAACTTCTCGATCGAGCGGCTGATTTCGGTTTTGAGATCATTAAATTGGGGTGGAAGCCGGGCGCCGCATACTTCTTCATTAGCGTAGCTTCCAGCGATAATTTGAAATTTCTGGTAATACTTCTCCCCTTGTGCGATAAACGCCGCGTACTTATTGATAAAATCGAGCAGGCGGTCAACCGAAAATTCCAGATCGGTTTGGTATTTATACGCTTCCCTTCGGCTGGGTTCATCCGCTTTGGCCTTGAGGGTTTCCAGTTTGAGCGAAAACGCCTCGAGTGCGCCGTAAACCGTTTCCCAGTCGTCGGCCTTCCTGCACACATCGAGCGGGATTTGATATCCCAGGGGTTTGACATAATCGGCAAACAGCAGCATACAATCGGCGGTTAGCGAGCAATTGCTTTTCCGCAGGAATTCCGTTTCGTAATAGATCAGGTTGAGATCGTTGCCCATACGCACGGTAAAGTCGAGCATACAGGATATTTGATCCAGATCTTTTTCCTTTTCTGCCGGGGCGCCGTCGCCCACCACCGAGGCGACCAGGGAAAAAGCTGCCGAGAGAAACGGATTAGTATCCAGTAGCCCCGGCAGCTTTAGCGCGCTTTTTTTTCGGAGTCTGGACTCCAGGAGTCGCTTGGTTTGCTGAAATTCGGGAAACGTGTTGGGGTTGGAAAGGAGCATCACCTGTTGATACGTTTGCATAGACGTAAAATGGTGATCCAATCCAAGAATTTTTTCATACAACAACTTGATTAACTCGAGCCCTTTCCTGAATCGGGTTTCGGTAAGGGAGAGCTGATAGTTTTCATTCAGTTGTTGCCCTTTTTCCAGCAGGCGCACCTTTTGCAACAGCGCCAGAAAATGACTTTTTTTCAGCACGCGGCTGTTTTCCGCATTTTCGAGTAAGGCTTCTGTTGCGCGGAGTTGGAGATCCAACGCGCTAACTTGTTGTTCGTAGTGTTTGGTAATCGTTAGCACATCCTGGTGCAGGCATCGTACGAGCCTGTAAAGCGAAGAATCTGCGGCTGTGCCGTTGTGCACGCCGGCCACCCCGGTATTGGGAAGCCAGCAGAGCCATGCGGCCAGCACAGCCGACAGGGGGGGCCGGTAGTTCATGGTAATATAAGTTTAGGTGGAGTCAAAAAATAATTTGATAATGCCCGTCTTCCAGTGGTGCATCGTATAGCCCCGGCGGCAACCACAAAGCCGTATCCGGCACGTGTAGCGCTTGCAACAGGCCTGCCGGCACTTGAAAAGCCTGGGGCAATTCGAGTTGCCCCTTCCCCAGTTGCCGGTCGAGTGTAGCCGGCATCATGCTGGCAGCCTCTATCGACAAGACCAGCCGCCCCTGCTCGGTGTAGCGCAACAGGCCCTGCGCCGTTCCTTCTTGTTTGACATAGGGCTCGCCGTCGGCCAGTTCGATGCGACACGGCCCCGAACCAAAGCAACCCGAGCGGGCGCCGTAAGTGAGTACTACCCCCACTTCGTTTTCAGCGGCTTGCGCCAATCTGTGCGGGGCAGGCAACCAGGAATTGCCCCCGGCTGCCGCCACGCCAATGCTGAGCATCAACCAAAGATCAGTTTTCATAGCTTTTTAGTTTTAATACGGTGATGGACAGCAGGGCGAGGGCTTCCGGGTACTGTTGTTCCCCTTGCCAAAGTAGCGTGCCCCGGTTGCGTTTCACCCCTATTGAGGTATACGCCCGTAGCCCATAGAATGACCTGCTGCCATCACGGTAGGAAATTGAAAAAAAACCCAAACAAAGTATCAGTAAATTATATCCTGGATGATTTGGCTCCATTGACCACAGGAGCCATCGACAAACACCATCAATTAAACATCTTCTGCAAATATAAGCCTTTTTAGCCTGCGAAAATGGGGCATTTTGGGGCAAAATGGGGCATTACGCCGTCATTTGCGTTTATCACTCCATTCCAAACCTACCACATGCCCGTGCCCCTTTTTTGCCGGGGCGCCAAACATATCATAAATCATAGTCTGCTCAGTGGGTGTAAGTAATCCACCGTCAAAATTGATCTTTTTTCGCTTGAGCCAACGATACAGCGTTTTGCGATTAACGCCGTATTCGTCTGCCAATTGCTGGCGCGTTTTTGCTTTGTCCATTGTGTCCGGTTTTAGGCGTTAAAAAATTCCGGGTTTAAAGAGCTCACTTTGCAAAGGGCTGTATTATAATGGACGCAGAAGACGGCGAAATTCCATAAAAAATGAAGGCTTTTTTTGATGTGCCGATGTGCTGATTTACTAATGTGTTGATAATCAAAATCAATCAATCATCAAAAGAGCGTTAGGGGTGAACCCTAACCCAACATCAAGCATCATCCAATTTTTTCCCATTTCCCGTATGTAATTTTGATAGCTGCGGCATCTATTCCTAAAAATCAAATTTCCCGATTATGAGAACAAGCATCATGTTAGCCTTTTTGCTGTGCCAGTCCGCAGCTATATGGGGCGCGACCGAAGAAAAAGAAGTGCCCAGTGCAATTAGAGAAGTGGTGGTTTTCCGCCAGGGCGCCCAGGTTTTTAGGGAGGGCAAGTCGACACTGCCGGAAGGCCGCAGCGTGTTGGTTTTTACAGGACTCTCGCCCCTGCTTGATCTGGAAAGCATCCAGGTGGGGGCGGCCGGCAATTTTACGATCCTGTCGGTCAATTCGCGCAGAAACTACCTGCAGGCGAAAGAAGCCGACGCCAATATCAAAAACCTGCAAGCCCAACTCGAGGCAGCGAGAGACCGCTATGCCCGCGAGCAAGCCCTCTCACAGGTACTCACCGAAGAAGAAAACCTGCTATTGGCCAATAAAATGATCGGTGGCCAGCAAACCGGGGTGTCGATACAGGAACTCAAAGCCGCCGCCACATTGTACCGCGAGCGCCTTACGGAGATAAAACTTCAGCAAATCGACATCCGCAAAAAGCTCAACGCCATACAGTTGGAAATCGACAAATGGCAAAACCAGCTCAATACCCTCAATGCCCAACTACAGCCGATAGCAGTGAGCGAAATACTGGTAGCCGTTGAGGCGCCCCTAGCTACCAACGCCACGTTCCGCATCAGCTACCTGGTGAGCAACGCCTCCTGGCAGCCGATGTACGACCTGCGCGTAAAAGACATCAGCAGCCCCGTTGTGATAGCCTACAAAGCGGCCATCCAGCAGTCGACCGGCGAAGCATGGAAAGACGTGAAACTCACCTTGTCTACCGGCAATCCCTCCCAATCCGGATTTCGCCCCATGCTGTCCCCCTGGTGGCTCAGCGTAACTCCCCCGCCCATCGTATATCGCGATGGCGTGCGCACGATGACGGAAGCGGCCAAAGAAGCCGAAGACAGCCGGGCATACGATCAGGTTCAACCTGCTGCGGGAGGACCGGCGGTGACGCAGCGAGAAACGACGACTAACATGGAATTTAGAATTGATACCCCCTACGATATACCCTCCGGCGGGCAGCCCTATACCGTGCTTATAGCCGAGCATAAGGCGCCGGCCAGCTACGAATACTACGTAACGCCCAAACTCGACCCCGACGCTTTCCTGACGGCCAAGATGACCGATTGGGAAAAGTACAACCTGCTTAGCGGCGAAGCCACGCTGTTTTTTGAAGATACCTACGTGGGCAAAACGATGATCGATGTCGAAAATACCAACGATACGCTCAACCTCTCATTGGGTCGCGATAAGAATATCGTGGTCAAGCGCACAAAGCAATTAAAATACACCGACAAACAGTTCCTCGGCAACAAAGTGACCCACACCATCGGCTGGGATATCGAGGTGCGCAACAAGAAAAAACAATCTGTACGAATTATTATTGAAGACCAGTTCCCGGTAAGCACTACCGAAGAAATCGAGGTGAAACTCGAAAAATCGAGCAAGGCTAAAGTGGACGAAGCCGAAGGCAAGTTGACCTGGGAATTAAACCTGGGCGCCGGCAAAACGGAAAATCTGGAATTCCGCTATTCGGTAAAACACCCGAGGAGTCTGGCGGTTTATCTGGAGTGAGTTGAGGAGTTGAGGATTTGAGGAGTTGATTTAAATATCAAATCCTCAAATCCTCCTGTCTCAAATCCTCCTAAAAACAACATTCTCCGATTCCAATTCATTTTTCTGTAAATAACCATCTATATCATCTATAGGAATTAAGCCTCCTGCATTTTCTATTAAATAGGCGTGATAGCCGACATTTTTCATTATTTCAGCAGCCTGGCGATGTGCTGTATTTTTTCGATCGGGATGAAGGTATTCCATTACTATAAATAGCTCATCACTTGCTTCTAAAAGCTTCTTCATCCCCAATATAACCTTTAACTCTGCGCCTTCTACATCGATTTTAATGATATTGGGTTGAAGATTTTTTTCGATAATAAAATCATCCAACCTTATTGCTTCTACTTGAATTTCCTGGGGTTTATATTTCACTATCCATTTCTCGCCTTCAAATTGCGATATATCCACTGAATTATATTCGGAGTATAAAACAGGAAATTCATAAAACTTAAGCGTCTCTTTTTTATCAGAAACGGCATTATTCAAACACGTTATATTAGCTTCGTTTTGGGTGTTTTTATTTAATAATAAAAAAGTACTTTTCGAAGCTTCAAAAGAAAAAACAAGTCCATTGCTACGTGTCAGGAAAGCGGCAAGCAAGGAGAAATAGCCAAAATGAGCCCCGACATCGACAAAAGTATCGCCTGCTTTTAAATAGTTAATTAAAAACCTGGCCAGGCGAATTTCAGAGTCATGCGACTTTCCTCCAGTGAGATAAATATCGGTACCCGCGGGAAGTACCACGTACATTTCGCTATTAAAAAAAGTACGCGTTTTTCGGATAATTCCTTTTTTGGTAAATGGGTAAATTATTTTTTTAAACCCAATACTAAATACATATCGGAACGGACGTGCTAGCAGCCTTCGCAATTTAGAGGCAGTTGCCAATTGTTCTACCTGATGAAGCTGATCGAGTGTTTTTTTCATCACACGGCCTCCCACTCGGCAAAAGAAGTTGCCGTTTCGTACAGTCGGATTTTCTGCAACACCACGTTATCCGGCATGGCTCCGCGCAATTTGTCGACTATATACAAAATCAGGTTTTCGCTGGTAGGCTGAAAGGGCAGCAAAACCACCTTTTCGGAGTATTGCCTCAGCATCTCCAGCAGATCGGCGGGCGCGTGTTGCGGTAGTAGCAAAGCGTGGTCAAATTGGGAAACCACTTCCCTATTGACGATGGCCTTGAGGTCTTTAAAATCGATGACCATGCCGTCTTTGGGATGGCCGGACTGCTGTAGGGGCGTGCCCTGCACCGTCACCTCCAGCCGGAAGGAATGTCCGTGAATGTTTTTGCACGAGCCGTCGTAGCCTGGCAACGCATGCGCCATTTCGAAGTCGAATATTTTGGTAAGCCTGATCATAGTGGAGGCAAATTTACGGAATAAAACAAAAAAACCATCCCGGCATTGCTACCGGAATGGTCTGAGTCTTCGTTGGTTTCTTTATATCTGTGCGCCGTCATTACCGGGGCTGCACCACCAATCGTTGTGGCGCAGAACGGCCTTCGGCAGTTTCCACCTGCAGGTAGTAGATTCCGGCTTTGAATGGGCTGAGATTAAATGGTTTTGTGGTTTCCTATACAAGACCAAGGTTGAGAACTTCCACCACCTGGCCTACCTAATGCGTTGTATACCGTCAAAGTAACGTCTTTATCTACCAATTGGTTCAGATCAAGGGTTACTTCTTCACTTGCGGGGTTGGGAAAGAAATTGAACGCCGCGTCCTCCGCATTTGTTGTGGCTGTGGTCTGAATTTCGTAACTGTATTGTCGCTTTGATCGATAATCGCGCAAAGGGGAATGAGTGTTTGGAGTAATAAGTTGTCATGTCAGAAGGGTTTTGATATATGCGTTAATACATCGGGATTGGAGATCGTTATCATTAGGCTAAAAAAAATGCCTTGCTTACAAAAAGATAATATTGGCATCCAGCTTTTTAATATGTGATTAATATGGGCGTCGGATATTTGGTATCCGATAAATGAACCGCCCTTATGACCATGAATGCCCAATTGCATGCCGAAGTATTGATGCCACTGACTCCGGCTTACATCGAACAAGCCTGCGCTGATGACTTCCCGGTTATAGCAGACATTTACAACGAGTATATTCTTCAAGGCGATACCACCATGGAAGAAGACTTGTTTGATGCAGACAGAATTCATCGCTGGGTTAGCGGATTTCACGACAGAGAGCGGTTGTTTGCGCTTAAAAACCAGGCACATATGGTGATCGGCTGGGGCGTTATTAAGCGATTCAGCGACCGGGCAGGCTATCGCACTACTTGCGAAACTTCCGTTTACCTCACCAAGTCGGAATGCGGCAAAGGCTACGGCACTTTTTTGAAAAAATATATTTTGGAAATTTGTAAACAAATGGGCTACCACCACCTTGTAGCCCGGGTATTAGCCTCCAACAAGGCCAGCATTGCTTATAATATCCGATTGGGTTATGAAATTGCAGGTATTCAAAAGGAGGTAGGCATCAAAAACGGCCAGTGGGAAGATGTAGTGTTGATGCAGTATATTGTCAAATAAAGGGATAGAAACATACAACCGTACGTTCCTATCCCTTTGTTACAATTCTTTATCTATCGGCTCTTACTATCCGTTTTGTCGGCTCTTACTATCCGTTTTGTGACGTCGGGCAAACCCTCCGATTTCACGCGGATGAGGTATATGCCGTTGTTCAAACCAGACAAATCGAGACGTTCCTGACTGGTTTGTACTTCTTCCACTTCGGTAAATTCCAACAGCCGACCCTCCATGCTATATACTTCAATGCGTACAGCTCTGTTGAAGTATTGGGTCAAATCCAGGTTCAGTTCTCCGGTAGTTGGATTCGGGAACACGCTGAAATCGGGATAACCCATTACATCGGGCGAAGTATCGATATAAGTATCGGGCATTGCCAGGGCTGCGCCGCCGCCGACAACGCTCACGTTGGCAAATGTAGCCATAGCGGTGCTAACGGGTTGGTAATTGGTAACCACCAATCCCATTTCGATACATTCATTCATATCAACGGTAAGGGCCATCACCTGGTACCACATCAGGCCATTGGGCGATACGTAACCTACAAACTGATTGCCGGTACGCGTTATGCGCAGCCAATAGCGCAGATTGCTCGGAAACTGTTGCGGGTAGCTCGTGCCACCGGTGGTGTAGCGCACTTCACGGCGGCTGAGGTTGCTCTTATTGGTCATCAACTGCACCTTTTTGGCATCATCCGCAGTGGTTTCACGCATCATGACTCCTGCCCAGGCTGACGTATTCCCACTGATGTTGGTTACCTGTGCGGTAATGCTGCCATCGCCGCACAAGTCGGTCCAGGCATAAATGTATTCGTCAACATTAAACGGGTTGCTGTAGTAGCAGTTGATACTACTGGCCGTGAAGATATCTGTCTCGGGTTTGTATTCAAATGAACCACTGCATCCCTCTCCGTTGGGTTCCTGGTACCAGCCGCAAGGCACGCCGGTATCGATTTGATCCGGATTGTAGATGGTGGGGCAGTTGTCGCACACATCTCCTACGCCGTCGCCGTCTATATCAGACTGGTTGGCATTGGATACAGTGGGGCAGTTGTCGCACACATCGCCTTTGCCATCGTTATCGGCATCCGCCTGGTTGGCATTGGAGTTGTTGGGACAGTTGTCGCACACATCTCCTTTGCCGTCATTATCTGCATCCGCCTGGTTGGCATTGGATACAGTGGGACAGTTATCGCACACATCGCCTTTGCCGTCGTTATCGGCGTCGGCCTGGTTGGCATTGGATATGGTAGGACAGTTGTCGCACACATCGCCCCTGCCGTCGCTATCGCCGTCGGCCTGGTTGGCATTGGCTATGGTAGGACAGTTGTCGCACGCATTGCCTTTGCCGTCGTTATCGGTGTCGGCCTGGTCGGCATTGGCCCAAGTGGGGCAGTTGTCGCACACATCGCCCTTGCCGTCGCTATCGGCGTCGGCCTGGTTGGGATTGGCCCAAGTGGGGCAGTTGTCGCACACATCGCCTACACCGTCGTTATCCACATCTAATTGGCCGGCATTGGCAACATTAGGGCAGTTGTCGCACACATCGCCTTTGCCGTCGTTATCGGCGTCGGCCTGGTTGGGATTAGCATTAAATGGACAATTGTCGCATAAGTCGCCCTTACCGTCATGGTCTGAGTCTAACTGGTTTGGATTAGGCGTATAAGGACAGTTATCCACAGGATCGTAAATTCCATCACCATCGGAATCCACGCCACAAGTATATCCTTCGATAGCTATATTATCGAAGCGGAATACATTCTCATTGTCATCCTCATCCTCACTATCAAATCCATAAATTCTGAAAGTAATCTGAGTGAGATTAGAAAGATTTACCAGTTGATCGAATGTATACCAGTTTGTAATATCATCAAGAGACCCGTTGGCAAGAAGCGTGCTTGTATAAAAATCATCGGTAGAATAACGAACCTCGTACTTCCTTGGGCCCTCATGGTCCCTCCTAAAATGCCAGGCAAAATATAACACCCTGAAACAAGAGCCGGTAATTTTAACCTGAATAAATTCATCGTTATCCCTGGTATTGCTTTCGGTCCATTCTTCTGCTTTATACGCGCGGCCTCCATTACCGCTGGTAAAACCGACATGATCCACATCGGGGCCGAAGAAGGCATTCTGGGCACTGATGCCGCTTGCTACAGTGCTTGCGGAAGTAACGTCACCTTCAAAAGTCCATTTAGCAAGTTGTTGAGCCTGTACATTACTTACTTGGCCGGCGGCCAGCAAGACAAGTAGAATCAATTTCAATGCATAATTTAAGGGTGATACCATCTGCCCCCACTCCAGTTTTTTTCCACCAGTAGCGGAGGAACCCTCTCTTCCCCAGAGAGGAAGTATAATTGACCTGTCGGCCAATTTGGGAATAGTGAATGAAGTACACATGACCTGAAATTTAAATAATTAATAAAAGAGGACAGGCCATGATCAAATGGGAAGTGTGAAAAAGGATATCTCAACCAGGGTTTTAGGAATGCTCGGCAGGCTGTAGCATTTTGCTTATAGGGGGCAGGATTAGGCAAAAAAGAAACTCCCGCCTACATGTAGGAAATATACAAATATTTATTCAAGAAGTCAATAATTTATTAACATATAATAACCTTAACTATTATTTTTTCAGGTTTTTTATCTTCTTACAAAAAGATCAGGGCCCACATCACCCACACCGTCGCCAGCGCAGCCAATCCCATCCATGCACTGGCCGCCGAATACGACCGCAACGCCGTATTCGTATCCAATTGCCCGAAGCGCGACACCACCCAAAAATACGAGTCGTTGGTATGCGACACGGCCATCGAGCCCGCGCCCATGGCCAGCAGTGCGAAAATGCGGCTATTCTCGCCGTCGAAGCCCAGCGAAGGCAGCAGCGGCGCCAGTATGCTTGCCGCCGATATGACGGCCACAGTAGAACTTCCCTGCGCCGTTTTGAACACAGCCGCCAGGGCAAAGGGGATGAGTAGTCCCAGTCCACTGGAAGCAAAAGCGGGCCCGAAGACCTCGCCGAGGTTCAGCGCTTTGATCACCTCGCCGAAGGCGCCGCCCGCTGCGGTGATCAGGAGGATGCCCCCCGACTTGACCAGCGCGGTTTCGAGAAGGGTGTTGATCGTACTTTTTTCAATTTTTGGAAAAAGCGGTAGGCATAGCACGATGCCGATCAGCAAGGCCGTGACCGGGTCGCCCGCCACTTTGATGAAGCCTAGCAGCCCAGTCGAAATCGGAGTAGGCTCCAGCAAAACCAGCGATTTGACGGCGATGAGCGCCACAGGCGTCACCACCGGCAAAGCCGCCCAAAACGGAGAAGGCAGCCGATCATGCGGTTGGATTGCCTGATAATCAATAACCTCCACCGGAGGTATTCCCCCCCGGCGATTCACCCATTTGGCCCAAAAATAACCCACAACAGCCGCCGGCAAGGCTGCCACTGCGCCCAATAACATCGTACGGCCTATATCGGCGCCTAAGGTGCCCGCCGCCGCCGTAATACCAGGATGCGGTGGTACGAGGCAGTGTACCGCATACAAAGCCGTAGCCAGGCTCACCACCAGCCACACCCGCCGCCCCGGCGATTGCGCCGACAGCGACACCGCCAACCCCGACAACACCACAAACCCCGAATCGCAAAAAATGGGGAATCCCACCCCAAAGCCGATGACACTCAAAGCCAGCGGCGCCCGCTCCTCGCCGGTGAGGCCCAGCACCGCCCGCGCCAGACTGGCTGTGGCTCCCACTTTTTCGAGCAATACCCCCAGCGTAGTGCCCAGCACGATGAGCAGTCCGATTTTTTCAATCGTGCTACCCAAACCAGTCTTCAGCAAAGCAATAATTCGCTCGCCATCGATTCCCGCTGCTATCCCCGTGATTGCAGCGACAAACAGCAACACAAAAAAAGCGCTGAATTTCCAGCGTGCGGAGAGCAGCAGGATAAGGGCAATGGAGGTGGCGAGAAGGAGGGTGGTATAGAGCATAGGTGTATACTTACCGCATTTTATCGAGAATTGCGGAGACCTCCGTCTCGCTTAATTCAAACATGTCGGCTAAATCTTCAATAGACGTGCCGCCTGCAAAGGATTTCAATACGGCTCGCTCGATCCTTTTTTGCGTTATTTCAATAGTTTTCACCTTCTCTTCAATGGCTTTGTCCTTTTCTTCGATGACTTGGTCTTTGGCTTCGATGACTTTTTCCCTGGCTTCAATGATTTGCTCCTTCGACGTAATCAGTCGCTGATAATCCTTAATCTCCTCGATGATATCGTCTTCCCCATCCATCGTTTCCCGGACGACCGGGTCGGCTATGGCTTTTTGCAGGCGGCGCAACAAGGGGCGGTAGCGCTCGGGTAGCTCGTCCTCATCAACGGTTAGGAAATGGGGGTTGGTAGTGACGGACGACTGGTCGAACAATGCCAGCAGTTGCTCCAACTCGGTGCGGCGACGGCCTTCGAGGTAGGGTATCTGGATGATGATGCTGTCGTGGGTCAGACTTTCGATGAATTCCTCTTTTTCGTGGATTTGTTCGCCGGTGGCGGCATCGAAATAGGCCCGGTTGACCCGCACGACGGGCGCTTTGACGTGGGCCAGCGTATGCCCCAGGAAATAAATACTCAGGATTGGCAGCGCCTTGCGCCGGGGATATTCGGCAGACTCCTCGCGCACCACGTTTTCTTTGTTGGCGTATTGCTCGCCTAAGTAGCGCCGGAAGCGCATAATGTCGCCGGCCATTTTGGCTTTTTGGAGCTCCAGGATGACTAATTCTTGGTTGCCGTCGGCATCCACGATGCGCGCGTTGAAATCCATGCGCAGCACCGTCAGCAGTTCGCCAACAGGAAAATGGTGCTCGGTGGGCCTGAATTCGAGCGAAACGACTTCTTTACCGATGATGGCCGACAGCAGCAGTTTAGCCACTTTTTCGTCCCGCATCAGGTATTTGAAAACGACATCGTAAATGGGGTTAGCTATTTCTACCATACCAGCACGAATTTTACCCACAAGGTACGGAAAATTATTGTTTTTGTCAAACAAAAAGTGTTTGAATTCATGTTTCTGCAAAATTCACTCACCAATAAAATCCTCAAAATTATCCCGGTGCACCACCGTAAAATCGCATCCCGGATAGGCGTTGGCAAAGGCGACAGGGAGTCGTGCAGGCTTATTCTGCCATTTGAATTCATAAGCGCTCAGACGACCGTCGCGCTCTTCGATATAATCTATTTCCGCGTCCTGATACGTGCGCCAGAAATAGCGATTGGAGCGCAAGGTTAGCTGTTGCAGGCGCTTGAGCCGTTCGACTACCAGAAAATTTTCCCAAAGGGCGCCTTTGTCAGATCGCAACTCCATCGGCTGATATTGCTGAATAATGCTATTGCGAATGCCTATGTCATAGAAAAATATCTTGTTTTTTTTGCCAATCTCGCTTCGAAGGTTGCGACTGAAGGGCAGCAGGCGAAAAATAACAAAGGCTTTTTCCAGCAGGTTGATGTAACGTTCAACGGTTTGGCTACTGATCTTCAGGGTATTAGCCAGCTCGTGATAAGAAACCAATTGGCCGATTTGAAGCGCCAACAGTTGCAGCAATTGCACCAATACTTCGGCGCGTTTGAGGTTTTCAAATTCCAGAACGTCTTGATAGAGGTATCGGCTGCTCAGGTTGTCGAGCAGCGTGCGCGCATCGGTCTCCGATGAAAATGCGATGTCGGGATAAAATCCGAAACGCAACCAAAAATCGAGTTGCGCCTTAAGTTCGTGCGGCGCAAAGGCTTGCGAAAGTTCGGTATAAGAAAAGGGATACAATTCGAAGGTCAGTGCGCGCCCGGTCAGCGCTTCTGAAGAGCGATCGGCCAATTGAAAGCTGGATGACCCGGTGGCAATGATCTGCATGTCTGGAAAGGTGTCGATCAACAGTTTCAATATCTCTCCGATTCCCGGAACGTATTGCGCCTCATCAAATACCACCAGTTTTTTATTGCCGATAAAACGCCGCAGCACTGCCGGCTCCCGTATGGAAAGGGCCGACTGAACAGACTGGATTTCGCAGTTCAGGTATAAGCCTTGGTCGCCCAAAGGCTCGAGAAAGGATTTTGATAAGGTTGTTTTGCCAACCTGGCGGGCGCCATACAAGATCAGCACTTTGCCCCGGTATAGCCATCCTTCCATTTGCGTCTTTATACTTCGGGTGATATTTTTTTGCACGTCACTTTAAATTTTTAGTATTAAAATTTAAGGTTCAGTTACAAAATTAACACTTTTTTGCCTTGTTTCCTATTTTGCGGGGACATTATACCGCACGCCGCCAACTCATCCCGACCTGTTGGTACGGGACAAGTTGTGCATAACTTCTCCGGTTTAGCGTTATTATCTTACTCGCCAAATATGAGCCCAAAGCTATATCGACAGCCGGCAAGCACCTCCGGCTGCGCGGGGGCAGGCCGAAGAGTTGCGGGAGAGGTTGTGGGGGTGCGACAACTTATTATTTTTTATACCGCGCTTTAGCTTTCGCAATTGCCGTGTGCAGCTTGGCCTGAAGCACTTCCCGTGGTGGCAGTTCAGTAAGGTATTGCGCCATTCTAATTGGCGGATTCCCCAACCTTCGATGCGGATAAAAATTCGAAAATGCGTCCAGCTAAATAGTTTACGCAGTGCGTAAACTATTTCAAAATCCTCGAAAATTGTGGCAAACCGAACAAAAAGCCACAGATTGATGTGGCTAAACCCCGAGTCGAAAAGTATTTTTTGGGCTTGTAATACGAGGCCCTACGTAAGATCAACGCGCCCCAATTGTCAAAACGCTATACAAAGGCACATTTGTCATCCAATCTTGTGCCCGGAAGGGGTTCATCGAGGTACGAATCGCCGTGCTGGGGTTGTATTTTTCTATAAAAACTTTCAAACTTTTAGCCTTTATACCGCACGCCGTCAAATCATCCCGACCTGTTGGTACGGGACAAGTTGTGCATGATTTTTCCGGCTTTGCGGCATTATACCTCGCGCCCGAGCTCAGGTCATGCCCAAAATCTGGCGGCGCGAGGTATAAATTCTCCTCCGCTTTGACTTCAATGGGGATGACACCGTTTTGGACTTGAATCAAAAAATCAATTTCGGCAGTAGCGTTTGAGGCTGTCCAATAATACACTAATACACTTTTTCAAATGAAAAAATGTAAGATTTTACACTTTTTTTAATGAAAATACTATAAAAGGAAAGACAAATTGAAAAAAATTCCCTCTTCTTCACTCCCCCAAATTACTGAGCAAATACCCGCCTTTGGCCCACGCCGTCAAATTATTACTACTTTGTCACTTTAAAATTTTTCATGAATCACATGTACATATTGCGCCCCGCTGGGGCTGAAATATAATATGTTCATTAATTTTCTACCCACATTTACGCTCCGCTGGAGCTTCCTGGGCTCCTTAAAAGGCCCGGAGGGCCGAAATATTGGTAGAACCGGCAATAAAATGATCTCAAAAGCTCCGGAGGAGCGTAATATGCAGTATGCCTGGTTTTAAGTGACAAAGTAGTATTATCCCGACCTAATAGGTACCGGAACAAGTTATACATGATTTTTTCGTCGCGCCCGAGCCTGTGACATGCTCAAAATTTGAAACCGCCCCATTCGATACCACTCTACTTAAACCTCACCACCAACTCAAACACCTCCTGCTGAGCACCCGCATTCCCCGGCACTTTCACCCGCACCGTATTGCCATCGATGATCTCTGCGTCCTTGATGTTGACTACCTTTACCTTCCTTGGGAAATGGATGAGGTATTCAAATTTCATGGCATCGGCAAATAAGTGCATCATTTGCATGGCTTGCTCATCTTCACCTGGCAGATTACCCAGGTTAGCAACCGGGCGGGTAAGGCGAAATTCTTTTTTGTTCAGGCTGTAAACTGGTGTTGGGCCGGCCATACTATTCAGCATAGCCTGATTCGAAGAGTCTTGTCCCATGCCTGCCCCGCCAAGCGATTGTAGCATATTCAGGGCATTGGGGGCGCCATTCATGGCATCTATATTTTTAAAATCCTGGATTACACTAAAAAAATAGACGTTTTCCGCTTCGTTCATTTTGATGCGAATGCGGGTATTGGTCACTGATTTAAACAGGGTTTTCATAGCTTCTTTTTCCTGGGCCGGTACTTTTTCATCACCTTCCTCGTCAATCTGCTGCCAAAACGCCTCTTCGGTCGAACCCGTCTTTTTTATTTCTTCTTCAAAAACAGTCCCCAGGTCGATGAGGGTATCTAAGTTTCCGCGTTTTAGTAATTCAGAAAACGGGTCTGCGGATGTGTCTATCTGGTTTTCCGACATTTTCATAAAAGGGATTAATGCCGCCATATCGATTCTGACTTCCTGGCGGATCGAGCCGTCTTCACTGAGCCAAATCTCTTCGGTGGTGGTACAACTGCAAAGCGCAAAAAGGATAATCAGGCTGGTGGAAAAAAGAAGGGGTTTCATTGATCAGATTTTTATTTGTGTATTGCTATATACACTATACCTACACTTAATTACAGCCGATATCTCACAAAAAAACCGGGCAAAAACCTGTGTTTTTGCCCGGTGTATATTTTAAGCAATAGCTTTTTATTTCACTTTTCCGTACACCCAACCAATCACGCCCCCGGCAACGGCGCCTGCAATAGTATTGCCCAACAAGTCGATAGGAAGCCAGTTCAGTTCATATGCTTTGAAAGTAGAATGCGTCCACAGGCCGTACCACAATACAATCAGGAAAGTGATCCAAGCGCCGGCCCAAAGACCGCCTTTGAAGGTGCTCACGCCAAAGCGGTAGAGTAAAATGGCTACCAATAGGCCTTGTGAAACGTTAGCCAAAATCCAGGCCCAAACGGGAGCCTCGGCCATTTGGCGCACACAAGCTGCGTTTTCTGCGTACCACTTCTCGCCCATTTGTCCGAATAATCCCATAAAGATGGCCATGGCCACAACCATGCCGGTAACCGTACCGGCCAAAGTTCCGTAAATAATCTTCTTTTCCATTGTAAGCAATTTTTTGATGGTGACAAAATCAATGAATAACCTGAGACAAAGATGCGGTCACTCCAGGCATTCGGCCTTTCAATCATGTCGCAGGTATTTGTGATTTTGTCGCATTACATCTTCCTCGTTGAAGATAAACTACTTACCCCCACATTTCGTCCTTTTATTCCATCTGTAAACAACCCCCAGGCTGAGCAGGGAAACGCCCCAGCCCATTTCGCTGAAAGCGCTGACATTTTTGGTAAAGTGATAGCGCCCGCCTACAAAGCCTGAGTAATAGAATTTTGTGGCCGAGCGGGGTATGTTTTTGTGCTTGTTGATACCCGTTATCGTACCCGATATCACGGTAATATCGGTATGCTGTACGCCGATAGCAATGCCGCCGTAGGCTTCCCACTTGCCGTGGTGACGGGTATGTACGGCGCCGCGCAGGGCCGCCATCCGGTAGGCGTTTTGCAGAAAAACCGCCTCACCGTTGGTAGTTCCCCGCAATCTGAAATTCGTCACCGAATAACCGGCTACAAGGCCCAGGCCGTATTTGGGCCGAAGCCGGAGAGAGACCTGCAAGGTAACGGGCATGACGATAGCCTCGCCTTTATCTTTCAGGTAGGTTGGCGATATGCCAAGGCCGGCATGCGCTTCGGCGACGGGGCGGGATCTGTGGGATTGGGATATTGCATTTTCAATAATTACCAGTGAAAGCACACAGGTAAATAAACTGGAGATTAGTGTGTTCATGTTTTCAGGGGTTTAACAGGTAATGAAACAAAGTGGTAACTGTTTAGCGTTAGGGTTTAGTTTTACCCTGAACAGTTACAAAAAAAGATAGTACAAATTGTCACATATTCTCTTTTTTGTCAATACCTATCCATTTATCGGTGTGTAATCGGCTACAAAAGGCAGAAAAGCGAAACAAACGGTTTTTAGATGTGCCTGATTCTCCTTAAAAAAGCTTCTTTCCTGCGTCGGGCTAACGGCACACATGCGCCGTCGCATAAGGTAATAGTGCCGCCGATATGATAGCTGCGCAAATATTGCAGGTTGATGAGGTGGGATTTGTGAGGGGCAAAAAAGCCGTAAGGATCGAGCAACCTGACAAACTCGCCGATATTATACGAGCTGATAATGGCCTCGCTCTTAATGTGTACCTTAGTAAATTGCCGCAAGCCCTCGCATCTGATGATGTCTTCAACTTTGAGAAATTCCATACCATCCATCGTGGGTATGCCCACGAGTTTGGGCGGGAGGCCTTGTATACACGGAAAAGAAAGGAGCGGCGAATTCACCCTCACATCGGTTATTCCGGCAGTCAGGCCGTTGTCATGGTAAGGACACTGCGCCTCCAGCGGGCAGAAATGCACACACGAAGACAGGGTCGTCGGGTTGGAGTTTAGGGGTTTTTTCATTTGTTTAAGGGTTGGAAATAAAATTAAAGATACAACTTCCACCCATTCAATGCAACATTTTGATAATCAAACACCCAACCTGTTAGGATGTGGGTGGATTTTTGTAGCGCCGCCTGCTAATCATTTGTATACCACAGGCCCCCAATTATGTCCAAAACCTGGCGGTGTGAACTATAGTTGCTCCACATTCCTTATCGCGCATCCCCGATCATTTCAGTCAACTCCGTCTCGCTCAATTCAAATATTTCGGCCAAATCTTGCATTGACACGCCTGCGGCATAAGCTTTCAATACGGCGCGCTCCATCCGTTTTTGCCTGGGGAATCGTATACCGCTGTGGTTGTTCGGCTTGCTTTATCGATAATACATTCATTATCAATAATTTTTATGGCGCAAATTCCTCAATTCACTAAAATCTGTTTATATCTTTAGGATATGTTATTTAAAAAAAAACCGCAATGAAAAACATATCCAGCCTATTAGCGCCTGTTCGATCAAAAGCCTCCCTGTTATATATTTTTATGGCAGTACTGGTCCCTTGTATTCTTTTTGCGGGGGCCCTGATGATGATCGCGGTGGCCCGAAAGGAAGGGTTTGAAGATATTTTCACATCCTTGTTCGTACAACTGCTGTGGATACTTCCACTTGTCATACTGTTAGCCGTTATCTTCAGCTACCCGGTGATTTGGGTCGGCAGCGGCAAAATCGAGGTGCGAAGTATACTGAAAAGACAGGAATTTCTTTCCTCTGATATAACCGGATACGCCGAAATACGCCGGTTCAGGAAAGGAAAAGAACTCAGACTGGCATTTCGCGACGGAAAGCAATTGAAAATACACGCTTACCACTACCGAAACTACCTGGCACTGCAACAAGCGCTGACCGCAGGCGCAGAAGGAAGGGTTGAACTAAAGGCAGGGAGTGACAAAGAGCAGGCAAGGCACTTTCTGCAATGGGCCGGTATGTTATTTGGCGCCTCGTTGCTGTTCATGCTATACATCGAGTTGAGACTCGACGCGCTGCCGCTTGAGGCCAGGGACTTGCAGCGCCTGAAAGTAGTATTGGCTGAAAAGCCTGTCCTGTTAGAGGAAGAAGAAAAAGGGGATACATTCCCCCCCCGGTTAGTGCTGACCACCCGGGAATATCCCGGCATCGAATTTCAAATCGACGGAGCCGTCCTGCCCCCCTCTACGTCAATCCTTCAACTCAGGCCGGGCGACGTACTGAGCCTGTTGGTCGATAAAACCGACTACCACTATGCCGTCGTAAAAAACGGGCACCCCTTGTTGCGTCTCAAAGCGGTTGACACCTGCTCCGTGAAATGGGGGAATCAAGCAATGATGTCGTTGGAAGATTACAATGCGAACTTGAAAGCCTACTGGCAGTTTCTTCGCAAGCAAAACCTGATCGCATTATTGATCGTGGGAGCCATATTAGCATGGAGTGCCTATCGGGCACATTTGTCAGCGTAACTACGGCCGGCGTGCCGGTGGCGGCTTTTCAGTCTTCCCTGGCCAATACCCCCCATTTGCCCTTGTACTTGACGAATATCCACCCGGCATCCTCGTCTATTTCGACCTCGTCGCACAGGAAGGGCAACACCTCCTAACGCAAATCGTCTAAAATACCACGCTCCGCGCCTTTCCAACGAGCGAATACACCTTGTACGTCTGCACCTGCCCGCTCACCAAATCCGGCCCGGCGACGCTGGTCTTGATAGTGGTTTCCAGCGCCTTGACGCTGACCGCCACTTCCGAACTGCCATTCGGCACATTCACCCGCGGCAGCAACAGGCTGAATACCCTGGAATACGCATCGGACACAGTTTTCAGCGTGACGGAGACCAGCGTGCCGATCTCGGTTTCCTTGCGGCGTATCTGGCTGCCCGTGAAATTCAGATCTGTGTTACCTTTCTTATAGCTCAAGTGCGGTTTGCCGTCGATTCCGCTTGCGGAGTAGGTGACTTTGAGGGTGAGGTTTTTGAGGTCGAAGAGGTTGGCTGTTTTCATGATGTGGTTGGTGTTGGATGAGTGAAAAAAAATGGTTGCCACAAAGGCGTCCCCCCGTCTTCCACTACCAAGCGTACAAGGGCTAGTCCGCCGCCGCTTCCGTGGTAGGTCAGGGTATTAGCGCCGCTTCTTACCGAGGGATGGTTCCATGGCCATACCGGCATCTGCATTGAGAGCGGCTGATGGTTACCGTCGTATTTTCTTAGGAATAAGCCCGAAAGCTCGGCATATTCCCAAGGCTCGCGATTTCGAAAATCATCTTCCCCATAATCTTTCATCTCGGGATACAATTCAAAAGGAAATTGGAGCACTTTTTGGTTTAAAGCCAGTTCGGGGTTTTGCACGGTTGTGTTCTTATCCTGTTTCAAGGCTTTTATGGCGTGCAGGGTTATATTCACTCCGTTGCCTGCGCCTTCTTTGATATGTTGAAGGTAGAGGGACAACTTTCGCACACTTGAAAAATCGAAGTATTTGAAATTAAGCATACCACCAAAAAGGGGCGGGTAATGGTAAAAACCGGTTGTAGTGGGTTGGTGGAAAATAAACTGCCTGCGGTAGGGTACGCCTGCTTCCAAAACGACCTGGTAAACGCGGTGGTTGCCTTTGTCGTCCGTTAACTGGATATTCAGCACGGCGCCCTTCCCATCGCCTTCGAGATCGACAAAAATGACTTTGTGGTAGATCAGGTCTTTGCTGAGCGCGTGTCCGAAACGGCACCAGGCAAACTCGGCGTAGTTTTCACTATCAGGAGGGGTATACTGGGCTTTGATTTGACCAGTCTTGGATAGCTTGGGATCGGATACATATTGGTCTTTTTTTTCTTCAAAAGAGAGATTTTCCTTGTAGAGCAACACTTCGGCCCCATCCGCCAGGTCATGTCCCGGTAGCGCGGTGATTTTCACTTGCAGGAGCTGCTCGTGGAATGGGTTGACGAAGTCCCAGCTTTCCCCGTCATGCAATACCTTTTCAAAGTAAGCCTGACGATAAAAACGGTAAAAGAAAGGCGGGTACCCTCCCATGCGGTATTGCTCCTTGAGTAGTTGATATTTGGCAATAAATTTCTCATCGGGCCTCTGCAGTTTTTGCCGCAGGCTGGGGGGGATATTGCCGTTGAGGCGCAGGTGTTCGTATTTTCCGATGAGTTTGAATACCTTTTGAGTCAATGCATTAGCCTCCAGTTCGTCGAAACGGGTTTCCAGGCCGAAGGGCATGTCGAAGCCCAGCGACCGGTTGAGCAGGTATTCCACCTCGTCGAGGGTGGTGGCGGCGTAGGATTTGTTGTAAATTTCGCCGCCGGTTTCATTATTTTCAGCAATGCCCTGCCGATAACAATCGAGCTTGGCGAAAAAGCCGAACCAGCCCAGTTCCATCGGCATACAAGAGGCGCTATGGCGCCTGTCCCACCTGATGCCGATCCGGTCGTAATCGAGGTGCGGCTCCACGCCGATGGCTACGTAGTCGCCCGAACTTCCCCGGGTTGTGCGGTACCACAGGTAGGCGACGCCCGCGGAGTTTTGCAGGAGGAGCTTGCCGTCGAGCGCCTGCGCGAGTTTTTCAACAGTAAGCGGCGCGGCATACCATTGAGCGGTCGAATGAATCAGGGTTGGAAACTGGCGGTCGGTCACATCGGCCCCGTCGAGGAAGAGGAAATCCACGCCGAGGGTTTGGCAAATGATTTTCAGGCGCTCCGAAATAACGTCGGGCAAGCTGGAATGCACATCTGCCAGATATGAACCGAATTCGATGCATGGGCGGTATATGGCGATGCCCGCGCCATGCGCCGCTGCCGTTGTTCCATGATAGCCCCTCTGAACAGCCGTTAAAAGCGGTCCCGCGGGGTCTTCTGTCAGCGCGTTGCATAGGATTATTTCATTTTCAATACGGATTATTTTCTCACCGTCAATATGGAAATAGTTCCGGAAATCATTGAGAAGGTCGGGAGGAGCGGCGGGATCGATGTAAATGTCCGTCTCATTCGGGGAGATGCTTTGTTTTAGGGGCAGGAGACTTTTCCAGGCGATTTGCAGCAGGCCATCGTCGGCTAATAGCGGATCGCTTTTGTCCAGCATAAACGACAGATGATGCAAACCGAATTTCAGCCCATGCTGGTGCATTTTGGTTACTACCTCCGGAAGGGGATTCGGATCTGGGAAATTCGGGTTGTTATCGTAGTAGTACGAGCCTATGGACGTTGACCATATCCCGACATAGGGCATAATATGACCAAACTTTCCCTTCTTCGCGCACTTTATGATTTGGGCGTAATTCTCCCCTGTGATGTCCACAAACAGGTAAGACCGGCGTATATCGGGATGTCTTTTATGCCACACGCCGTTGTGTTGGGGTTTGGGCAGATCGTACTGGTCGACAATGCTTTCCAAGTGTTCGAGGCAACCGGCTTCGGGGCAGGTCAACAGGGCGGTTTGGGCGCCTTCCAGGCGGAACTCGTCCCAGCCTTCGGCCTGCGCCCGGTAACACTGCGCCCCGATACCATAAATCGGCTTTCGCGTACTCCATTGACCGCTGTACGTTTTGGTAAACATATTCAGCGGCATAAGAGCGGTCACAAAGCCGTCGTTTGCCACTGCTCCGATCAGGTCGCCGTAATGCTGCCCCGTCAGGGCCAACCCGGCGAACCACGCGGCGCCTATTTTGGCGATTTCGGCTTCCGGGCCGTCTATTTGTTGCAATTCGAAGAAAAAATGGTTGGCCTCGGCGCGGCAGCGAATGGAAAATATAACAGCATTATTCGCTTTAAAATAGGCCTTTAATATTCCTTCCGATTCGCAGTACTGTAAAGAATTGGGACTGCATTGAACGGCTTGTCCTGTTGGATCTTCCGCCGGCGGGTATTCCCAGTATTTGACAAAGGTTTCCAAATTGTCCGGATCCACCAGTTCCTGGGGGCCGGCCAACACTTTGAGACTGGTGGTTTTAGCCGTGCCGAGGTCGATCTGCAGGGCGGCGAAGTCGTTTTGCAGGGTAAGGAGGGAAAAGGATTGGATGATGGAAGGAGGCATGTGCGGGGAAATTATGTAATGGGACTAAGCTGGACTTTAGCCATTTGGGGTAAAGTCCAGCTTAATTGAGCGTTCATGTTTGAAAATAAAAGTAATAAACTGGAGCCTGCAGGACTCGATAAAAGGGACTTCCTGCAGGTGATTGTCCATCGAATCCCATGAATACCCCCATCGCTTCAACCAATGCAAATTCCTGCTTGCACATTATTATCCTCCCGCGGTTCCTGCACCTGGTTGTTTGGGTCAACCGTAATCTTGAAATCGCAGTCCGGATTATGGCATCCAGCGGGAATAGGCACTTTGACCTCAACGACAGATTGCTTGGGGATGGCGGGCGTTACAACCGTTTGGGAGGGGAATCCGGGAAACTCTACCAAAACAGTTGTCGGCGGAGCATCTTTAGCACCGCTGTTTTGAATCCGAATTACCAGATCGTTTCCGTCAATATTGCAAAATGCCTCATGATCGGTGCGACCCGCCGCATTGGGCCGGGGAAGCACGGTAAGTTCAGTTACGCAACCGGAAAAGAGGAGAGCGGTCATTCCAACCAGCTGGAAAAAGGCAAGCGTTTTCATGTGCTTTTGTTTTTAAGGTGAACAATTGTGGATTTCTCACAAATTTGTCCGTATTTCCCTCCCTTGTCAACCCCCATTCACCCAACGGCAGAAATTTGCGCATCAACGGTCGCGGTGGCGAACGATCGGTAAAACGGACGGATTTAGATCGAACCGGGCATGGAAATCGCATACCGCTGTGTGATGCCCAAAACTTGACAGCACGACGTATATATCCCGGGAGGAGTTTTATATTTGAGTTCGACATGCTAACCAGATAAATCTTCTCTCTATGAACCGGAAGTGGCTCTTTCCTGCTTTCCTGCTCGGTCTCTCCAGCGCGCTTTGGGCCCAGCAGGGCGCCCCGGAATACCTCCAGGGTTATGCCGAAGAAGCAGCCGGCAAACGCTTTGCCTACCATTCCCCCTTCTCCAATGTGACGCCTTCGCTGTTGCTTCGCGGGCAGGCCGACTATTCCCCCATTGAATGGAAAACGGAGCCCCTGAAGGCCGGATATGCCGAACCCTTCGTCTCCTTCATCTGGCTGTTCGGCATGGACGTAACCCCCGACCCGGTGGTATTTCGCCTGAGCGTCAACGGGGAGCCGTATTTCTACTTTGAAAACTCCAGATTGAGCCGGATCGGCTGGTCGCACTTCGACGGGCCCGGCGGCGCGCGACTTAGCCTCAACGTCACTATGCTCGACAAATACGAGGACCAGATGGGCTTTGCTATCCTGAAGCTGCCCGTGTCCGCCCTGAAACCAGGCCTGCCGGTAACGCTTAAAGTGGATACCGATACCCGGGGCAATAACGCCTGGTTCATGACCTTTAAAACGGAGGTGAAAGACCGGCTGGATATTTACCAGAACGACGTGGTCGTCAAGAAAGACGGGCGCCTCTGGCATTCCGTCAGCGTGGACTTTATCCACACCGGGGAGGATGTCCCCACGTCGATCACTATCCTGGATCAACGCACCGAAACCGTTCTCAAAGCAGGGGTCAACAAGGTGGAGATCCTCCTCCCCAAAGAGGAAATCCCCGCGATCTACAAAGCCGTTATCCAAAAAGAGGGGAGTGTGCCGGTCGCCCTGGCCTTTGACGTGGCGCCCGTACGGGAGTGGGAGATTTTCCTCGTCCAGCATACGCATACCGACATTGGCTACACCCGCCCCCAAACGGAGATCCTGCCCGAGCACCTCCGCTATATTGATAACGCGCTCGACTTCTGCGACCAGACCGACGACTACCCCGATGCGGCAAAATTCCGCTGGACCTGCGAAACGTCCTGGTCGGTGCGCGAATTCCTCAAAACCCGCCCCAAAGCGCAGATCGAGCGGCTGGTGCAACGCATTAAAGAGGGCCGGATCGAGGCTACCGGCATGTTCCTCAATTTTTCGGAGATCATCGATGAACCCGCCCTGGCCGCGCAGACCAAAACCCTGCGTTTGATCAAGGATCACGACATCGACGTGACGACCGCCATGCAAAACGACGTCAACGGCATCGCCTGGGCTTTGGTGGATTATTTCCAGAACACAGGGGTCAAATACCTCGACATGGGCATTCACGCCCATCGCGCCCGCAGGCCGTTTGCCGTACCCACGGCGTTCTGGTGGCAGTCGCCCGCCGGCAACCGCATCCTGGCTTTCCGCGCCGAACACTATATGATGGGTAACGCACTGAGCCTGACTACCGGCCAGATGGATGTGTTCCGCGCCAACCTCGCCGATTATCTCCAGGGTCTGGTCCAAAAGGGGTATCCCTACGACAAGGCCTCCCTTCAGTTTTCCGGCTATACGACCGACAACTCCCCGCCTTCCACCAGGGTCTGCGATATCATCCGCGAGTGGAACGAGAAATACGAATGGCCCAAGTTGCGGAGCTCCCTGGCCCGGGATTTCCTGGTCTATCTGGAGCAACAACACGGCCAAAAGCTGGCTACTCAGCAGGTAGCCTGGCCCGACTGGTGGACCGACGGGGTGGGGTCCGCCGCCAATGAAACCAAGACCGTCCGAAACGTCCAATCCGATATGGCTGCCAACACCGCGTTGCTCGTTATGGCGAAATGGATGGGACAGGAGCTTCCCGCCGGCTTGTCGGAGGATATCGGCGCCATTTACGACAACCTGCTTTTTTACGACGAGCATACCCACGGCGCAGCGGAAAGCATTTCCGACCCCCTGGCTCAAAACACCGTTAACCAATGGGGGATGAAATCCGCCTATGCCTGGGATGCCGCCAAGCGCTCCACCGTGTTGCAGGAAAAGGCACTGGCAACCATTACAGCCGCCATCCCCCGGTCGCCGGCGCCTCAGATCGCTGTGTTCAACACACTCAACTGGCCCCGGTCGGGCGTAGTGGAACTTTTCATTCCGTATGAAGTGCTTCCCGCCGGGTCGGAATACGTGATCCTCGACAGCGAGGGTCAAGAAGTACCCGCTCAAATGCACGAACAACGCATGGAAGGCGCGTATTACGAGCTGTATGTCGAGGCTGTTCCTCCGCTGGGGTATAAAACCCTGCATATCCGGTTGGGCAAAAAGCCGGCGCCAAAACCTGCCGACGACGGTTTTTCACCATTTGAAAATGCGTTTTATTCCCTTGTTTTTGACGAAAGCAAAGGCGGACTGACCAGTGTGTATGACAAGGAGCTAAAAAGAGACCTGATCGATGCCAATGCCTCCCCGGGATTGGGGCAATTCATCTACGAGCAACTGGCCAACCGCCACGAAATGGAGCGCCTGACCCAGGTCAGCAGGGATACCGTTTACAAACCGCTCACCCTCACCAGGGAAACGCTGAAACAGGTGCGGTTGGTCAATACGGCCAACGGATCCATTTACAAAAGCATTTTCCTGCACGGCAATATGCCGGTTTGCGCCGACAGCAGGGGCGTGCATATCGAAATCCGTTTGTATCATTCGGTAAAACGGATAGATCTGTTGTACCAAATGGTCAAACTTCCGGTGCAAACGCCGGAAGGCGTTTATGTGGCTTTCCCGTTCCACCTGGAGGGCGGCAAGCTGGCCTTTGAGGCGCAAGGCGGGGTTGTGTATCCCGGCGTGAACCAACTGGAGGGCAGTTCGTCCGATTGGAATACGATCCAGCATTTCGCGTCGGTGAAAAGCCCCGACGCCCAGATCGTATTTGTGAGCAAAGACATCCCGCTGGTGCAATTTGGAGACATCAATACCGGCCGGTACTATTACCGCCTCCATCCGGCTACCAACCACCTGTATTCCTGGGTACTGAACAACTACTGGGTCACCAATTTCAAAGCCAGCCAGGAGGGCGAACTCCGCTGGAGGTACAGCCTCACCTCATCCGGCGATCCCTCCGACCTGTTTGCTACGCGGTTTGGCTGGGGCGTGCGCACTCCGCTGCTTTCGCGGGTACTGCTGCCGCAAAAAGGCAGTCCGGGGGAGGAGCCGGTTTCCGTGTCCCTGGCTGCCCTGGGGTCGCCCAATATCCTGTTGGTGCAGGCCTGTTTGGCAATGGATGGCAGGGGCGTCGCCCTGCAGGTGCGGGAGGTAGAAGGCAAGCCGGCCGTGTTGGACATTCCCGGGCTCAAAGCTGCGGCCCGTGCTGCGAAGGCCGTCGAGACCAACATCCTCGAGGAAAAGGCCGCCGTCCTGAACGGACCGCTTGCATTGAAGCCGTATGAGACGAAGTTTATAAAGCTGTATTGATGGGCACAAACCAAATTGTAGCAAAAGACTCCACAAGAATCAACACGCCCGCACTGTAGCTGTTCCGGAGGGAAGATATCTTTGCGGAGTCTGTCCCTATCAGTCATTATATGGATCCATTAATCCGCCTGGATAATATTCTCTTTTATGCCAAAACTGCCCGGGGTTTACGTGCCCGTCTATCTCGTTACTGTAAATAATATCGCCTATTTCTTGTTCCTGACTTTTTTTGAAAAGGAGTTGTGCGCGAATTTTCGTCTTAAACTCTCCCTGGTATACAGGGGTCGCAAACTCCCAAAGTTCGTTAGGGGCAAGGAATAGAGAGTGATAACTATTGCCACACCAACTCCTTGGCAAATACTCAATATCTTTCCATTCCCCCTTTCTGTCTTGCGCCTGGATTTTCAGATAAAGTCTGCTGTCTTGCGCGTCAAAATATAATGTGTCACCTGATGTATTGGCCACGAACAATTTGATTGCATCATATTTATCCGCCCATTTTGTGCGCTGTCCCGGATCAATGACAATTTGAAACGTGTTTGGCAAAAAAACTCCATCAGCGCTAATTTGTTTTGAACTGTTGTCGGAACTTCCCCAGCCGCCAAAGCCGGCAAGTCCTTTTTTGTATTTTGATGAAGCATAAAAATACCCTCTGTTCATGTAGTCTATATTCAGTTGCTTGTTGACTGCTTTGTTTTGTTCTTTCCATATTTGTTTCCCACTAGTATTAATATAGCCGGCTTGTTCATCTTGCACAAAGTAAATAAGATCGCTGTCAAACCCGTCCATATCAATATCGTGAAACCGGGGTTTTACGATCGTATTATTTTCAGTATTCCAAAATCCATAGCGATAAGCGTATTTATCACTTTCGACACTAATATCTTCCAGCAGAAAAATAATGCTGCCCCTCCTTTTTACATAGTCATACTCAATATTATTTAGATCTGTCGGCTTAAGTGTAAATTCACCTGTGGTATCTATTGCAGCCCAACCTTTTTCAGTTTTGACAAACGCTATTCCGTCCTGGAATAATAAATCAGGCCGGCTATCGTATGTTTCGTATAGAATTTCTTTGAATGGTTGAGATATTACGGGTTTACCTTTTGTATCTATTAAAAACCATTCGCCATTTGTATTTTTGGAAAAAGCCCTGTTGAATGTAAAAGGAGTAATTTCATCCCAATCAGCGTTTGATAGTATTATTTCTCCGTTTGAGTTAATTGCCCCTTTGTAATCATAGCGTTTTTTCGATGACCATACTTCAACCGTATCGGGGTCAACAGCGTAAATACTGACGACGGCTATATCTTGATAGAAATTATCATTATTATAATCGAAACGCCATTTTTTTGATGGGACGGTAAATCTGTATTTTCCTGTTTTATCAATTAGTCCTTGCCGGCCTTTATATTCTTCCTGAAGTTCCGGGATTAACGTTACGTGTGCGTAATTATTCGCAAACTGGCCAATATCTTCGTATTTCCCATATTTCACTATCCAGTTTCCAAGCGTATCTATTACGCCTTTTTCATAAATAATTATTTCAGTGCTGTCGTCTAAATATAAATTATGATTTAACCCGGTTACTATCAAAATCCCATTATTAAAAAGTTCGATTTTTGAAAATGCAGTATCTACAATCAAATTACCCGATTTATTTATCAAGCCGTATTTATCCGTATGCGTAATAGCTATTGCAAATGAGTTGTCGCCAAATTCTGAAATACTTTTATAGTTATGCTGAAAAATGATGTCGCCTTTTTTGTCGATAAAAAATGGTTTGCCGTCAAGATAAACTTTTGCAAGCCCTTTGTAAAAAGATAATGCCAGGTCGAATTTTGGCGGAATGATCTTTTTTCCCTTAACGTTAATATATCCGTATGTCCCTTTCCAACGAACAGGGGTAAGCCCCTCCGAAAATTGTCCTGCCGATAGAAATTGCGGTTTAATTTTTGTCTTGCCTGTATTATCAATATAACCGTATAGATTTGATTTGGTAATCGGATATAGTTTTTCGCTGTCTTGCGCAAATACATTTGAAGCAAGCATGGTCAGAATAAGTATTTTTATAGTCGGGTTCATATTTTGCGCTGTGGTTTGATTATCAGAGGATCGTGGGATAAGGGAGTTGACTTAAGTCGGCAAAACACTCCCCCAAGTAAATTTAACCAAATCGTCCCAATCTGTCAACCCCCATTCACCCAAAGGCAGAAATTTGCGCATCAACGATCGCTGTGGCGAACGATCGGTAAAACGGGGGCAAACGTGTCGGTTTAGTTATTGCAATAACTTGACGGTGTGCGGTATATACACGCCTGCCCTCCGAAATTTTTTGTATATTGCGTTTCAATATAGACCTTGACGGGATTAACCTTATTCAAAAAACTATTTTCGCGCTAATTCCGCCTGGCGCGGAATGAAACCGATGTCAGATGAAACAGCTCTTCCTTTCTTTTCTTTTTCTGACTTTCATTCTCCACCTGACTGCTCAAACGCCTGCCGCCGGGCAGTATCTTTTTATCCTCGACGGCTCCGGTTCGATGTGGCAAAAGCTCGGCGAGGAGAACAAAATCGCTATTGCCAAAACGGTGATGAAAAACCTGGTACAATCGCTCCCCGCCGAAGCGCAGGCGGGACTTGTGGCCTACGGGCATAACCGCAAAAGCGACTGCGCCGACATCGAAACCCTCGTGCCGCTCGCCCGACTCGACAAGGCGGCGTTTTCTGCAAAATTGGATGCCATCAACCCCCAGGGCAAGACGCCCATCGCCCAGTCTATCGCCCACGCGCTGGCAGTGGTGAAAACATCAAGCGCCCCCGTCACCGTCATTCTCGTCAGCGACGGGCTGGAAACCTGCGACGGCAACGCCTGCGACTTGGTCAAGCAAGCGCGTAAGCAAGGCGTCAGGATCACGCTGCACGTGGTCGGCTTCGGCATCGAGGAGCAAGATCTCTCGCCGCTGGAGTGTATCGCCCAGGCGGGCGGCGGACGGTATTTTCCCGCCAACAATGCCGATGAGCTAACCGGGGCGCTCGAACAGTCGGTGGAGGAACCTGTGAAAAACGGCGGTTTTCTTTCCGTAAAGGTCACGCTCGACGGCAACCCCGTGGACGCTACCGTGAAGGTTTTTAAAAAAGGCGAAACGAAGGAAACCGCCCTCGGCAGAACCTATACAGGCGCCGAAACCAACCCGCGCGTCCTGCTGCTGCCGAAAGGCGACTATGTGGCGGAAATCAACGCCATTACGCTCGATGGAAGACCCCTTCAGCGCCTGGCAGACTTGGTAATTGCGCCTAATGATACGCTGCACCGCACGGTTGACTTTGCCAAAGGCACATTTGAAATCCTCGTCACCCGCAACGCCGCACTGTCTGATGCAGTGGTTATCCTGTACCGCTCCGGCACGAAGGAAGTGGCGGCGCAAACCCGCTCTTATAAAGACGCCAAAAACAATCCCGTCAAATTTCAGGTTTTGCCCGGTCTGTACGACGTGTCTATAAGTTCCGTTGAAATCGAGGGCAAACCGGAAGTCCGCATAGAAAAACAACTGCTGGCAGGGGCTGCAACGGTCTCTCTTTCTCATGCCTATCAGTCGGGCGAATTGAAAATCGGCGCCAGGCAGGACAGTTCGCCGGTGGATGCAACAGTTGGCATCTATTCAAAAAAAACCGGCGCCAACGTCGCTAACGGGCGAACTTACCAAACGGCCGCTTCAAATCCGAAAACGTTCATCCTCGAACCCGGCGAATACGAAGTGCGGCTCAATGCGGTAAAACCCGCGGGCTTGGGAAAGAAAACGCTGACGGCGGTGGTGACGGCGAAAGGTACGACGGAGGTGACGGGAACGTGGTAAGCTGTTTCTCGTTTTGGGGAATGCTCAGCGGTCAAACCATTTTTTAAATGCCGGCGCCTTCTCCCGGCTCACGTCTACCTGCAATTTGGCGGGGGCTTTGAGCATTAGCGTAAGCTTCTGATTTTCATGGGGTTTTACGCTCTGGATGGCCTCTATATTGACGATATACTGCCGGTTGGCGCGGTAGAAAACCTGCGGGTCCAGCAGTTCTTCCACCTCTTCAAGGGTGTTGTAGTCGAGGATGTACTTCTCACCGCTGAAAGTATGAATGTAGTTGAGGTTGTCGCGCGCGAAACAGGCGATATCCCGGGTGTTTACGGGCACCCAGATGTTGCGCGCGTTGACAACGAATTTTTCTTTGAAAACAGGGCGGTCGGCGGCGAGGGCCTGCATGGCCTTGAGCAACTCCTGAAAGTCGGCAGGCGGCTTCGGCCGCTCTGTAGCCCGGCGGCGGAATTTTTCGATGGCATTCGCCAACTCGTCGCGGTCGATGGGTTTTAACAAATAATCAATGCCGTTGACTTTGAAAGCCCGCAGGGCGTACTCATCATAAGCGGTGGTAAAAATAACCGGGCAGCCGAGGCTGAAATGCTCGAACAATTCAAAGCTGACGCCGTCGCTGAGCTGAATGTCCATGAACAACAGATCGGGCTCGGCATGTTGCAAAAACCACTTTTTGGCCGTTTTCAGGCTGGGCAGCACCTCCATGATTTTGACATCGTCGGCCAGATCGGCTATTTTCGCCTGCAACTCGCGGGCGATAAGGGACTCGTCTTCAATAATAACGGCGTTGATCATATCAGCGGAATTTTGATCGTGAAAAACCGCTCGTCTTCTTCCACCAGAACCGGGTTGTCGGACAGGTAGCGGTAAAACGATTGCAAGCTCGCCAAACCGCGCTTGTTACTTGTTTCTACAAATTTTTTCTTTTGCAAGTTGTTGCGAACGACGAGGTAGCCGTCGGCTACCGTTATGTCTATGACGAGGGGCTCGTCCTCGTCAATGATGTTGTGCTTGATGGCGTTTTCGATGAGGTTTTGCAGGGTGACGGGAACGATTTTGCGGTGAAAATTCTCCTCGTCTACCCTGAAATGTACTTGCAGCCCCTCGCCGAAGCGGGTTTTCTGAAGTTGCACGAACGACTCCCCGAAGCGCAACTCTTCGGAAAGCGACACTACGCTTCGTTCGCTGCTTTTGAGGATGTACCGATAGGTTTTGCTCAGGCTGTCGAGGAAGGTATTGGCGCCTTTGGGGTCGATGGTGATGAGGCTGCCGAGCGAGGTGAGGGAGTTGAACAAAAAGTGCGGATTGAGTTGTTGTTTGAGGCTTTCGTATTGTACCAGGGCTTTTTCTTTTTCCAAAAGCTGAGCTCTGCCGAGCAGTTCGGCCATTTGTTGTTTTTGCCGTTGGCGGTTGAGTAAATAAACGAATGCCGCCGCCAGCAATGCCGCTGAAATCAGCGCCCAAAACCAACCGGTTTTATAAAAAGCCACCCGCACCACAAGTGGAACGGTGAGCGCCTCGCTGTCGGGCCTTCCTTCCAATTTTACCTTGAAAGTATAACGACCCGCCGGCACGTTCGTATAGTTGACGATGTGCCGGTTTCCGGCTTTTACCCACTCCCTTTCAAGCCCCTCTAAGCGGTATTCGTAACGGATCAGTTCCGGATGGGTCAGGTCGAGGGCCGCGAATTCGAGCGTGAAGTAGCGCCCGTCTGTCGGCGCCACGAGGGGGTCAGAGCGTACCGCTTCGCTGCCCAGATACATTTCCCGGTCATTCACCTTGAAGGAAGTCAGGACGAGGGCGCCTTTGCTCGTGTAAGGTAGAAGCGATTCGGGGTTGAAGGTGTAATAACCTTTTGGCGCTAAGATAAAAAGGTTTCCGTTCGCAAATTTACCGATACCTGCTTCCGTCCGGGGGAATCCTTCTTCTTTGCCGAAAACGGTAATTTTTTTCGTTTTCATATCGAACCGGCACAAATTCCGGCCGGCTGTGACCCAAAGGTTGCCGCGGTCGTCCGCATCCCCCCAGACCACATAATCGGAGGGCAGGCCGTCCAGCATGGTGTATTTCTTGAGCAAGCGCGGGTACTCGCCGGAACAGTCGAAATGCATCATGCCCTGCTCCGAAAAGGCCCACATATCGCCTTTGGAGTCGGTGTAATAGCTATTGATGCGCAGGGAGGCGAGCTCGGAGGTTACGTTACCGAAGGCATCCAGGTACACAAACCTGTTTTCGCCCGGATGGAAAAAGCCGTAGGCTGTTCTGTCCCTGCCGGCATACCAGATACGCCCATTCCCATCGGCATGGACAAGGCCGATGATATTGGTGGGTACGTCTCCCGATTTATGGTCGTCCGGCATAAAGTGCGTGGACATTCCCGTGCGGGGGTCGTAGCGAAAGAGGCCGTACAACGCCGTGCCGATCCAGATGTTTCCCTGCCCGTCTTCCGCCATTGTTACGAAGTAATTGGTGCCTGTTTTCCTGGAAAAAACAGGAGGCTGTGCGGGTACCTCCAGGCGTTTGGTTTGGGGGTTGAAGCGGTACAGGATATGCCGGCCCAGCACCCAAATCGTACCGTCGCGGGTCTGCATCACATCCCTAACCTGGCGGCTGCTCTCCTCCACATTAGGCACGGTTTTGAAAGAGGGGACGGTTGTTTTCCCCGTTTTTTTATCCAGAACGCGCAGGCCGTCGCCGGCGCTGAAGCCCTGGAAAAGAAAACGCCCCTCCCGGTCTTCAAACAGGTTTTGGAGTTGTACGTCATCTTTGGCAGCAGGGTCTAAATCGATAACATGGTGATATTCAAACTGCTTTTTCCTGAAATTGATCCGCAACAGTTGGCCTGAACTGCCGACCCAAAGATTGCCCTGATTATCCAGAAAAGAAGTTTCGAATGTAATTTTTGAGAATTCGGGAAACTGCTCCGGATGGCGCCCATACAGGAAAAACCGTTCCGTCTTTTTGTTGAATACGGCGAGGCCTTCATCGGTTGTAACCCATAATTCATCGGCGCCTTTTGGGTAAATTTCCGCGAGAATATTGGAAGGTAAGTAAACAAGAGGATGCTCATCCCACAGGAACTGTTTCCATTCGCCCGTTTTGCGGTTGTAGCGCCGCAAGCCGCTTTCCCAGCCGCCAACCCAAAGCCAATCGCCTTCAGGGTATAGCACGTGCGCCGCGTTTCGCAGATTGCCGTTTGCATCGGTCTTTTCAAAGCGGTGGGAAACCAACTTTCCGGTTTGGGGGTCGAGGACGTACAGGTCGTCGGGAGTAGCGCACCAAAGCAGGCCGTTTTCGTCCTGCCAGATATCTTCTACAAGATTGTAATAGGGCCTTTCCTCTTCGGTCAGATGTGGCGCCAATTCTGCACTCAACGGGTTGTAGACCCGGAACGCCCCGGTCGTTACATTCAGACGCCCCAGACCTTCTCTAAATAAGCCTAAGCACACTTCCCCCGCCCTGTCAAAAAAAATTTTGACAACCGCCGTTGTTTTTACTTTCAGTTTATCTGTGAAATTGAAGTTCGTGAATCGCCCGGTTTTTCGGTCGTAACGACTGATGCCCCGTCTTGCCAATCCCACCCAGATATTGCCCTCGGCATCCTCGGAGATGCAGAATACAACGTTGTACCCAATGGATGTGCTGTCGCCCGGCACATGTCGAAAAAATTTGAAAGAATGCCCGTCGAAACGGCCCAATCCCTCGTTTGTGGCCAGCCAAAGGAATCCTTCCCGGTCTTGAAAAATATCATTTATCCCCGTGACATACAATCCTTTGTCTTCACCGAAATACGCTATACCGATGTCTTGTCCCTGCTGGCAATAGCCGGTAAGCGCCGAACTATGCAGGAATACGATAAATGATATGACGGTAATTAGCCGCGGCATGGCGCAAAGTTAAACCGTTTGTTTTATAACGTCTGCAACCATCCGGGGGGTTGAGGCGGTTTGTTTTGATAAATCGGTCAATTATAGCCGGTTTGCAGGAATTGGCTCATCCTTTCGATGTGCTCGTAGCCGCTATAGACCCTAAACCCCGGCTCTCCGCCCAGGCTTTGCCGCGCGAGGCTTTCCGAAAGGCGCCGCAGGAAGAGGCTGTTTTCTTCGGGCTTGCCGACAGACACCCGGAAGGTGTTGCGAAGCAGGGGAAACGGTGAGGTATTCAACACGTTGACGCCGTCTCTCCTGAGGTCGGCCATCAGCTTGCCGAAGGCGGTATCATCAAAAATGCGCACCAGCAGGAAGTTACCCGACGAAGGAAATACCTTCATAACGCCCCCGTCGAAGCGGCGGCTCAGCAGGCGGAACATGCGCTCCCGCTCTGCTACCATTTGGCGTATCCGCCGGCGGGAATCCGCCAGAAACTCCGGCGTAAAAAGCGCCTCCCGTGCAAATACCTGTGTAAGGTGGTTGATGGAAAACTGGAGCATCAGCTTCTTGACGACGGCTGCCGTACGCGGCGCCGCACACAGATACCCGAGGCGCAGCCCCGCTATCGGGAAAGCCTTTGAAAACGAACGCAACACGATCAGGTTGTCGTATTTGCGGATCATCGGCGTGAAATCCGTTTCGGCAAACTCCGTATAAACGGCATCCAGCAGGACCATGGAATCCGGGTTGTCGGTAAGGATTTGCGCTAATTTTTCCGGGCTGAAGGTATTGCCGACCGGGTTGTTCGGAGTGGTGATGACGAGCACGGAACCCGCTCCCAACGACGGCATATTTTCATAATCGTATTCCAGATCGGCAGTTAAATACCACGGTTCGTAGGGTATGTTGTACGTCTTGCAGTGGTAGTCGAACAGCGTGTACGTCGGTTGGGCAATGACGATGCGCTTTTTGTTGAGCGCAAAATAATTGAGCAGTGTGGCGATGATACTCGCGGAACCTGGGCCCAGGACAATGTGCTCCAGGCCCAGGCCGCAGTAGCCGGCCACAAGGGCTTCGATATCGCTGTTGTCGGCAGATGGGTAGCGGTTCCAATCGGCAGCCGACAGACTGTCCGCAATCTGCATTTTTAAAGAAAAATCCACATCCTCGGATTGCTCGTTTTTGTCTAAAAGCAAATGGGAAGCGTGTGTGGTAGCACTTACGCGGGTGGGCATATCCTGGAGGAAACTGCTAAAAAACTGCGTTGTCATGGATATAGTGTGTTGATGTGAAGTCGGTGTTGTGAGGGGGCTATGCGCAATCAATTGGCATAGATTACGGCTAATACCGTTTCGTCGCCGTGGGTAAAGCCGAGGAAGCCCTCTTTGTGGTAGTTGATTTCCACGCCGCAGCCTGCTACGACGGGCGATTTCAGGAAATCGTTTTTGATAGAAAAATTGCTCTTTCTGAGGCGCTCAATCCAGTGCGAGGCGGGTTCGTGTTTCTCGAAGCGGTCGCTCTCCTCTTTGCCGATGATATCTTCGATTTCGCGGCCGAAGAATAGTTTCAGGGCATTTTTGTCGGTATTGCTTATATTTTCGATGCGGTCGATTACCTGGAAAATATGGTAAAAATGCTTGTAGCAGTTAATGAAGCGCGCGTGAAAATCAGGCTCGTAGTGATTCACGTTCGGCTCGATGAGCAGGAAAGCGTCGGGGCGTATGGCCTTCACCCTGTTGATAGTTTTGAGGCGGAGTTCGTCTGACTGGATGTGGTGCAGGGAGAGAGAGGCATTTACGATGATTTTGCCGCCGACATTCCGGATAGCAGAAAAATCCACGTTTTCAACCGCGTCGTGTACGGCTGTAAAGCTGATTTCAAAGGGCGCGCGGTCATTATAGCCGAGGATGGTTTCCCTTGCCTTGTTGAGCGCATCGCCGAAGGGCTCGATACCTACCACGTGCAGGCTCCTGAGTTGGGGCAGGTTTTTGGCCAGTTCGATGATATTGGCGACCTGCATGCCCTCTCCGATGCCGATGTCCACGAGCGTTACTTCTTCGCAGCCCTGCATTTGTTCAGCGATAGCGCTGTTAGTGATGTGCTGGCTGAATTTTACAAAGGGGAATTTTTCTATCAGAATATTAAACAACTGGATTTGCGCGATTTCGTATTTGCCGAGATAGATATTCTCGCCGATGTATTCCGAGTTGATTTTTTTGTTCAATGCTTTGATGAACAAGGTGGCTAAGAGTTTTTCGGAGTCGTTGTCCATGCCCTCCATGCAGTAGGAGAAAAACGACTCAATTTCGTGCCTGTTTATGCCGTCGAAATGCGGCGCCGTCTTCATGAAGTCGCTCAGGGTTTGGTAGATGGCAAATTCAGTTGTTTGGCCCATGATTTTAAGTGTTTTTAGTTGGAAGTTTTACCTGCCGAGGATCCTTGCGGCCTCGTTTTTTTGATGAGCCAAATGTACATGCAGGAGGGTACGTCCTGCCAGTTTTTCAAACCGACACGTCATAAATTTGAATCAAGCGGTAGAAAATTCGGGATGAAGCGTCGGCGCTTTTTTGAAAAATAAAGGCCGGTTTATAGCCGGAAGAGCCCCGGATGACAAAAATCATGACCCGCAGTATTTTTTTTGTCTAATTTTAGACAACTATTCGCATACAACATTCCACCGTTTCCGATTGCCTTTCGTATTCAACTTTTTCCTATGAAAAAATACCTGCATCAACTGTTGGCTCTGATTCTCACGGCCTTCGCGCTGTTGACCCTCTTCCTGAGCAGCTCGGTAATTTTCGACTTGTTCGGCATACGCGCCAGGGAGGGCAATTATGTGTCCTTCGTAGTGTGGGCCAACTTCCTGTGCAGCCTGGCTTATCTTGCTGCGGCCTACGGCCTGTTTCGGCGTGCCAGGTACCCCTATAGGCTGTTGTTGGCGGCGGTCGGGCTGCTAGCCGCCGCCTTCATAGGCTTGATGCTGCACGTAAATGCCGGGGGGCTCTACGAAACGAAAACGGTATTTGCATTGCTGTTTCGAACAACACTGACCCTGGCCTTCGCCGGCGGCGCTTATTGGGTAGGTAAGCAACAGCAGACTTGATTGTTTAGTAGGGCTTAGCGTTAGGGTTTAGCTAAACTGCGCATGCACTAAACCCTCCTAAACAGTTACCATTTTTGTTAGAAATGTTTACGGGTGGATAGCCGGGTCGAAATTCATGCATCACCGGTCGCTGTGGCGAACGAGATCAAAAAATGCATCCCGACGCCTGCGAGCCAGCGGCACACAGGCGCCGTCGCGCAAGAAAATAGTGCCGTCGGCGTGATAGCTGCGCAAATATTTTAGATTGATGAGGTGTGATTTGTGGGGCGAGAAAAAACCGCAAAGACAAAGGAGTTTGCTGAATTCGCCTATGTTGTAGGAGCTGATAATTACTCCTCCGACAATATATACTTTGGTGAGTCGCTGCATGCCTTCACAGCGAATAACTTCTTCCGGCCTCACGAATTCCAAACCGCTCAGCGTGGGAATACTGATATAGTGCGGATGTAAATGCTGTTTGCAAGGGAGTTGTGAAACCTGCAGCCAATTATTCAACGGTGATACGGAAACGTTTTCTTCGTTATTAGTACTTGTAGATAGCGGACACTGGTTTTTCCAGCGGCATTGAAAGGAGTCCGAAGAAGTATTCATGGCGTCGGAGACTGGAATTTGGGTCATTGGTCTTTTATTATTTGGTGACAGTTTGTCATACCGATATATACTGCAACGCTGCTGTATATTACAAGGCAAATCTCCCGAAAGCCGATTTTAAGCAGGCATATTCATACCGTCAACCTTCTACTCCACTTCGAGAAGGCGAAACTCCAGTTTATTTTGAAAGCGCGGGTAAATTGTAATTGTTGAGGCTACTTTTTCGGCTACGGCGGTGATGATGCCGGCCTGTTTATTTTGACGAACCGCAGGTGAATTATTTTTTGAAGAATAAATATACAACTATTAACGATACCACGCTATAAAAAATGATGATCGCAACAAAAATCGCAATATCTCATAACTCGCTTCCTTGCCAAGTCGGTACGCCCCTTCTTATCGCCTGAATTGCCGGGGCCGCACGGTCGCCGTTTCGACTCCGCTCAACGACCGGCAAAGCGCGAAAAAGTCGCACGGTCCCAAAGATCGCCCCCTCACCCCCTCGCCCCCTCCTTCTTATGGTCGTATTTAAATACAAACGGAAAAATCAACCCCAGCACCAGCGCATAGCCGGCAAACGTAAACCAAATATTGGGCCAGTCTTTGACGCCGTTAGGATCGGTAAAATAATCAACTACCCAGCCGCTGAGGGTGCCGCCGATGAAGGCGCCCAGGCCGTTGGTCATGAGCATAAACAAGCCCTGCGCGCTGGCCCTGATTTTTACGTCGGCTTCTTTTTCAACGACCAGCGAACCCGAGATATTGAAGAAATCGAAGGCCATGCCGTAGATGATCATCGACAAAAAGAGGAAGATGAAACCGGAACCGGGGTCTCCGATGCCGAATAGGCCGAAACGCAGCACCCAGGCAAAAATGCTGATGAGCATGACTTTTTTGATGCCGAAACGCTGCAAAAAGAAGGGTATGGTAAGAATGAAGAGGGTTTCTGATATTTGTGATACGGACATCAACAAGCCCGGATGCTGTACGGCAAACGAATCGGCGTAGTCTTTGTCGAAATCGTGCAGGAAGGGTTCTCCAAAGGTGTTGGTGATCTGCAAAGCAGCTCCCAGCAACATGGCGAAAATGAAAAAGACGGCCATGCGCGTTTTTTTGAAAAGCGCAAAAGCATCCAGCCCCAAGGCGGTATAGAGGGAGTCGCCTTGCTTGGCCTTCGACGGCGGGCATTTGGGCATGGTCAATGCGTATAGACCAAGCAACAAGGCGGCAGCAGCGCTCACGTATAATTGCATCGGACTGATCGACCAGTCTAATAAATCTACTACCCACATGGCGCAGACGAACCCTACGGTACCCCATACGCGAATGGGAGGGAAATCCTTTACTACGTCTAATCCGTTCTGTTTTAAAATAGAATAGGAAACGGTATTATTAAGCGCAATGGTGGGCATGTATACCATGGCATTCAGCAACATGATGAGGTATAAAGTGGTGTAGTCGGTCACCGTGGAAGCCCAAACTAACAACCCGGCGCCTGCGATATGGCAAGCGGCGAATACTCTTTCCGCATTGACCCACTTGTCGGCTACCATACCCAATAAGGCCGGCATGAAAAGCGAGGCAATCCCCATGGTGGCGTAGATGCTGCCCACTTCTCCGCCACTGAATTTAAGCGTGTTGATCATGTACCCGCCAAAGGAGATGAGCCAGGCGCCCCAAAGAAAGAACTGCAGGAAGTTCATTAAAATCAGCCGATACTTGATACTCATGTTTGCTTTGTTTGTTTGTTGTCAAATGTAGACAATTTTCGCAAAGTCGTATATCCCCACAATCTGATAGTCGTTTAGGACAGAAAAGGGCTATGCTTTGTGCCCTTTGTGCGGCTTTTGGGTCTTTGTGTTAAAAAAAACAGCGCTTTACTCCGATTTTTTACCACGAAGGCTCTAAGGGCACTAAGTACCACAAAGTCGTCGTATTGTCCAAAAGTCTAACAGTCCAATAGTCCAAAAGTCTAACAGTCTAAGATCAACCTCCCCGATTGTACTTCCTGAGCAATTCCCTGATTCTGTCATGCGGAATCGCAAAAAACTTATTGCCATTGATGCCATCCAGGTCGCGGGCGGCGATCATGGCATTGATTATGGCTTCTTCGGTGGCCTCTACCGTGGCTTTGTAAACAGCGTCGAGTTGCCATTTGGGCAATACGCGCCAGGTTTCAAATGGGGAATCGGCTGCGTATTCGGGGGAGGCCGTAGAAAGCGCCAGGAAGATATCGCCCGAGCCGTTGTGCGAAATAGAGCCGGTGCGCGCTATGCCGTGCGTGGCCCGCTTGGCTACCTGCTTGAGTTGGCCGGGCAACAAGGGGGCATCGGTGGCGATGACCACGATGATAGAGCCGTCTTTTTTTCTTCCCGTATTTTGAATGGGCTGTAGTTCGGTGATCTCCTTGCCCATGGGCACGCCGGCAATAGTTAGTTCTTTGCGAATACCGAAATTGGCCTGCACGAATACGCCCAAAGTGTAGGATGTAGTTGAGTCGATGGCAAACCTTCGCGAAGCCGTACCGCTACCGCCTTTAAAGCCATATAACCACATTCCGGTACCTCCGCCGACGTTTCCTTCGGCCACGGGGCCCGCAGCGGCTTTGTCGAGAGCTTCCCATACGTGCTCGGGTTTGACGTGGTAGCCGTTGATGTCGTTGAGGCCGCCGTCCCAGGTTTCGCCAACGATGGGCAGTCCAAACGAAAAATCAAAGAAGTCGCCGGTAGAAAACTGCCGGAAACACCAGGCGCCGATGGCGTCTCGTACGGTACCCACACTGTTGGTATTGGTAATGCCCACCGGGCCGTAGCCCATGCCGTAGTCTTCAAGGTAAGGTAGCCCGGTCATCTCGCCGTCGCCGTTGAGCGAAAACCAGGCGGCGGGGTAAAAGCCGGCGGTTTTGCCTTTCGGCAAAATAACGGTCACACCGGTACGCACCGGTCCTTTTCCCACTTTCAACTCACCTTCGCCGGAAATAAGCGTGGTGTAACCAACCTCGATACCGGGGACGTCAGTAATGGCGTTGAAATAACCCGGGGTTCCGTCAAATGGAATTCCCAGGTCGCGCGCGCGCGCACCTTGAGCCATAGACAACGTGGTTGTATAGGCGATGAGCCAGGTTATTAGCAGGTGTTTCACGAGTTTTGATTTGCTTTTGCTAATTTGCTAATTTGCTAATTTGCTAATTTGCTAATTTGCTAATTTGCTAATTTGCTAATTTGCTAATTTGCTAATTTGCTAATTTGCTAATTTTACTACTTGTTTTAATGTGTTAATTATCAGCACATTATCCCATCAGCACATTATCCCGTCAGCACATTAACTAATCAGCACATTAGCACATCAACTAGGTTACATCAAACGACTTCACCTCCGGGATGTGTTCTTCACCTTCCTCGGGTTTGTGGGGCGTTTTGAGTACCATAATGAAAAAGTATATCGTTACGGCGGTCACCGTGATATAAGCCGCAAGCATGAGAATCAGTGCTTCAGTTTTCATGATGTAAACCTCCCTTCTTTTTGACGTTTGCGATAAGCAATATATACCATCACGGCAATTCCGATCCACACGGCAAGCAGTATTAACCTGCCAAAGACGACAGCGCCGTTGGTGTCGGCGGTCAGCTTATCCCAAATACCGGGCAAGCTGCCGAAAAAGACGGCGCCAAGTAGTAGCGGTGTGATGAATTTAATAATAAATTTAAAAATGCGCGGCACTTTGATGTCGGCGCCGGAAGTGATTTCCGCCCAGCCCTTGTCCATGCCGAATACCCAGGCAAAGAGGATGATTTCAAACAGGGCAAAGACTACGAGCGAAACCGTACCAGCCCAATAGTCAAACTCGTCAAATACGCCTTGTTTGAAGAAGAATACAGCGGGAGCGCCGAGTATCAGGATGAACAAACCAAAGGACCAGGCCGACTTTTCGCGGCTCATGCCGAATTCGTCGCGAAGGAAACCCATAAAGGGCGTGCCCATAGCCAGCGAAGACGTGATGCCCGCAAAAAATAGCAAGCCAAACCAGAATATACCCGCTATCACTGCCAATATGGGGCCCCATTGCTGGAATAAATAGGGCAGCGTGCGGAAACCCAGCCCAAGTCCCCCTACCTGACTCACCAGATTAGTCATGCCTTCAATACCAAAATAACCCACCGTAATAGAAATGACGATAGAGCCGCCGAGGACTACTTCCACAAATTCATTCATCCAACCGGCACTCATAGCATTTAACGCGATATCATCGCGCGAGCGCAAGTAAGAGGCATAACATTGAATGCTACCCATACCCACCGAAAGCGTAAAAAATATCTGCCCGGCGGCAGCCAGCCAAACGGTGGGATTCCAAATCGATTTCAGGTCGGGTGTCCATAGGAACTCGAGGCCAACGGTGCCGTCATTGATGGCGCCCTGGCTGCCGGCCTTGAGTGTGACGGCTTTGATGGCCAATATAATGCCGAAAAGTATAAGCAAGGGCATGCCTACTTTGGCTACTTTCTCAACCCCTCCACTGAGGCCGCGCGACAATATATAGGTGTTTAAAGTCAAACACAATAACCAGAAAATGACGGCTTCATACGGAATACCGGTAGTGGAGGTAGTGATCTCAGTGTAGTGATCAAAAAAGGCGGAAACCTGTGTCTGATCCATCGGACTAAACGTTCCTATAACGGAATGCCAGATGTAAGCCAGTGTCCAGCTTTCGAGGTAGCAGTAATAAGAAGCTACAGCCAGGTTGGTAAAGATGCCAAACACGCCGATGTATTTCCAGAAGCGCTGTTTCGACATGGAGTCGAGTATGAAGGGCGTGCTGTGATGGCCAAAGCGACCGCCGAAGCGCCCCATCGACCATTCTACAAATAACAAAGGAAGTCCCATCAGCAGAAAACATACCAGGTAGGGAATAATAAAACTACCCCCGCCGTTTTGAATGGCTTGTACCGGAAATCTCAGGAAGTTGCCCAAGCCCACGGCGTTGCCGGCCATTGCCAGTACTAAGCCTACCCGTGAACCCCAGGATTCGTTGTGTTTCGTCATGGTTTAGATGTTGATTGCTCTTTTACTTTGCTGTTGTGCTTTTGCATGGCGCGTAGCAGCTAAAGCACAATGATGATATGCAATATCCACGTAAACCTCTGCTAAATTTTTTTATCCACCAATTTTTCAATCAATTTTTTGTCGGGGGAGCGCCGGAGGGGGTGACGACAGGGAGCGCCAGAGGAGGTGACGACAGGGGAGCGCCGGAGGGGGTGACGACAGGGGAGCGCCAGAGGGGGTGACGACAGGGAGCGCCGGAGGGGGTGACGACAGGGGAAATTTCGGATTGCGAATTTACCCTTGATAAATCCGCAATCCGCAATCCGAAATCCGAAATCCGCAATCCGAAATCGTTTAGTTCAATTGAAAGCGCACCACCAGGCCTCCCGAGGCATCGGTACGGGGGAAGCCGGAAGACGTTTTGGGCACAGTGCGCCTATAATCAAAGAATAAACGCAAGCTAAGGCGCTTGTTGAGCTTATATTCCGCCGAAGGCGACAGGGATAGTGCGTAGTTGCCTCGCGTGGGCTCGGCGGGGCTATCGTCGAGCTTGTGGGCAAGCGTCACATCGTCGCGGACAGAGAAATTACACTGAATATCCAAATCCTTCCCCTGAAGTTGGGCGCTGCGGCCTCCCGGCTGGTTCGGGTTTTGGGCGGGTTTCTGTTCTTTCTCATCTTGCTTCGGCTTCTTGCCCTTTTTCTTACTACCCGTAAGGAAGGGGATATCTACATTGCGAAGCAGATAACCAAAGCCTATCGTAATTTCTTTCGTTTGCGTCTCTGCCAGCAAGCGGTTGACGGTGCTCAGCGCCAGGTTGCGCGACTTTTTGTAGTCGGCGTTAAACGATATGCCGTTTTGCAGGGTAGCCTCTACGGCAATGAGCGGCGAAAATGATTCCTGGATCACCACTTCGGGTATTTCCAGGCGGGCGAAGAAGTTGCCCGACAAGGTATCGCGGCTGCCGTTGCTGCGGTTGGCCAGGTAGTCGAGGCCGGTGCGATAGCTGTTTATCGTCATCGTAGTTTTGTAGCCGTGCGACAAGCTGAAGTTGCTGAAGATATCTTTAAACAAGGGTATTTTACCAAGTCCGTTGTAGGTAAGACGCCAGTTGAGCTTCGGCATGGTCTTAAACAAATCAAGATCAATACTGCGGGCATCCTGCTTGGTATATGCCGCGATAAAGGCCGGGATCATGATCTCCTGCTGGTTTTTGCCGTAACCGTCGGTGTAACCCAGTTCAGCCAGGTTGGGGTCGGAGTGGATACCCGTGCCCAGTCGTTGGGAAAGGATCAACTGATTCGCTTCGAAGGTGCGGAACAAGCTGATGATCTCGTCGCGGCTGTCCTGGAATAAGGTCTGTAAAGCGGAATACGACACGGTCATCGATCCCATTTGAGCAGGCACGGCGTGAGAATAATCGGTTATGCCGTTGCTGGTGGTGTCTTTGAACGTCTCTGTATGGTTTTCGGTATACGTTTTATTGGCTTCAATTTCTATCCGGAAATCGCGGAAAGGCTCCAGGGTGAGGCGCCCGTCAAAGGTCTGCGAGTAGTCTTGTACCACATCCTGGTTGAGATACAAGCTGGTAGTGAGCCAGTTGCGGTTTTTATGCAGCCAGTCGCGGTCCTCCTGGTAATAGTCGGGTTCGCGCAGGGTGCGGATGGTAGGCTGCATGCCGGCCACAAAATCCCAGCCCGGCGCCCCGAAGCCCGATTCCATGCCCAGCATATTGGACCGTGGCATAAAGCCCGGCACTACCGTGCGGAACTGCTCGGTATAGGTCAACCTGGCTTTTCTCAACAACAATAACGGCCTGATGAGAATTCGTTCAGCCACACTGGGTTCGGAATCCTTTTTCTTGGCGTTTTTCTTGTCTTTGCTATCCTTATCGCCGGCGACTTTGCCGCCATCATCCGTCTCCTCTTCCTTGTCGCCCGTTTTACCGCCTTTGCCCTTGGGCTTGGGCGCGGCGCCGCGGTTGATTTTTTTCAGGTAGCCGATCTGGTCGTACAATTTGTCAAAGCTCAGGTCAGCATTGATAGACCGGGTTTGGCGGTTCTGGATGACGTTGCCGAGGCTGTCTACGTTGAGGGCGGCGGCATTCCAGGCGTAGCCGGCCTGGTACTGCGCCCTGATCTGCATCCAGTCCATGAATGGCAACAAGCGCAGCGGCAGGTTGTAGCTTATGTTGATGTCGTGTTTGTACATCTTGGGGCGACCCAATTCGCGGATGTTGTTCCAGATGCTATCTCGACGGTACTTGCGGATATCGCCGATGTTGGGGTCTTCCAGCATGGCAATTTCATCGGGTTCGTCGATGACGGCATTGTTGTTGGCATTAAAACTGAATTTGAGCGAGCGGGTCAGGTCCCATTGCAGCGTATAGTCGCGATCCCAGGTAAAGCGCTTGTTAAAGAAGGTGTTATAGCGCTCGTCCACCCCGGCAAACCGATAACGGGTGCGGGCAAAATTCCGGTCCATCACCGTACTGAAGGTGAGCGTATTGGGCAGCGGATTGAAATTGATTTCCTTTACTAATTTGAGGTATTTGTCATCTTTTATCACCTTTTTAAACGGCTCTATATACTTGGCAGGCCGGGTAAAGGTGTAGTTGATTCCGCCGGTATAGCGTTTCTGGCGGTCGAATTCGATGATGGGGTCCCGGCGGTCGGTTTCCGTATAGCCGTAACTGGCGCTGAAATTTTCGATATCCCAGGGCTTTGGCGTCTTCGGTTTTGTGGCGCCTCCTCCTCCAGCTCCGCCTCCGCCTCCACCCGTGCCGCGTTCTTTACGCACATTGGTAAAATTGTAGGTGGTGATGTTGGTCACATCCTGGGCTTGTACCCGCAGCGAGTCGCGCTCCTGGGCGGTGTCGGCATCTTTGAGCTTATCGCTGAGAATTACGTCGAGGTCGTAGGGGTCGAATTCGGGGGTGCGGGTAGCGTTAGATATCTGTGCGTAGAAGGGCACCTTGAGGTTCCATGTTTCGGGCAGGAATTTGTTGAGTTCCACATTGGCGGCCAGGTCGTAGCCGGTCACGCGTTCGCGGCTGCGTTCGTGTACGCGGTCGTCGAGCGCGCCAAAGCCGATAGAATTAAAATTACCCGAAAGGGTCACATTACCCAAGTCGGCCAGTTGCATATCTACGCGGGCAATAGCTGCCACGCCGCCGCGTTCGTCGAGGCCCGAGAGGCGCAATTCGTTGGCCCACACCTCGGCGCGATACGAAGCGCCGTCGCCGGTGTAGGGGTTTCGCACGCCGATCATGGCCACCTTGACGTAGCCCAGGTTGGGGTTTCCTTTTACTTTAATAACGTGCGACAATTCGGGGTTCGTAGGGTCCAATACGCGAACGAACTCGGAAGTAGCACTGGCCCCGGTTTGATTGCGATCTTCTTTAAGCTGGCGCAATAATTTGAGTTGGAAATTAAATTCGTTTTCAGCGCGCCATACTTCCTGCTTGTAGCGGGGGTCGCTGGGCGGCAGGCCGGTGATGAAGTCGGGGTTCGACATCGTCAGCGGGATCTCGTATTCGTAGTAGTTATTCTGGAAGTCGCTACCCAAGCGCATAAATACGCGCAGGCCGCCGTCGGGTACGTCCTGGTCGGGTGATTCGGCGTGCACAAACATCTGGAGTTTGTCGTATACGCGCATGTCGGCTTCCGTAATTTTGAATACGGCGCGCGCGTCGCCGTCGCAGAGGCCGTTGAGACGCAGCGACAAAGACTGTTCGTTCTGGAGGGCCTGGAAAACGCCCAGCGAGCGTTCGCGCTGAATGCCTTCGGGCAGGGTATAGTTAAACGGCAGGCGGCTGCTGTTTTCTTCGATATTGACGGCGTCGATTTCAAAATTGGTTTCTACGCCGTTGCAATTATCGGGCACGCCGTTGATATCTCTGCCGGTGAGGTCTTGCGTATACCGGCGCCATTGGTTGCGCACCAGCTCGAGGCGGGCAAAACGCAGATAAGTATCGGTTTTGAAGCCCTGCATGTACATCCGCATAAAGAGGATAGAGCGGAAGTCGATAATACCACCCACGCTTTTTTTATTGGGCGTATTCAAGGGGATACGGAATCGATACCATATGCGGCCGTTACCTGCTTCTATGCGGTCGGTGATAAAGGGCGTGCGACTGCGGTCTACTTCGCGGCGATTAAAGGGATCGACGAACAAGGGAATTTCGTACTGGAAATACGATTCCGATTCGTTGAGCGAGAAGTCCTGATTGAGGTCTTCCATATCGGGCGTATTGGTACCCGACTGTCGTTCCTGGTTGCCGGTATTAGATTGCGAGTTGCCCTGCGGGTTGTTAAAATCGCGGTAGCGCTGTTTGATGCCGTCTCCCGAGCCGAAGCTGCTATGGCGGTAGTACCGGAAGTTGTCGTTGGCGGGGTCCAGTTCCACTTTATCGGCTACCTGGGGGTTGACGGCCCTGATACTATTGACCCAAGGTTCAAATTTTTGTTTTTCCCCGTCATCGTTGAGGCCGTCGAGGCCTACGTCTTGCACTTCGCGGGTGCCGGGCGAGTTGTCGAAGGCGCGGGTGTACGGTACGCGGCGGGGCACCACCGACCACAAGGTATTATCCACTTCCCGGTCGGGGTTGATATCGCTGGGCAGGCCGTGTTCAAAAAACTGGCGCGAGTCTTTGAGGATATCCTCCGAAATATTGCCCAGGTTGAGGTACAGCGTGCCTTGTTTGTCTTCGGCGTCGGCGGCGGGGTTGAAGGCATTGGTGGTATCGAGGAATGGGCTGAGCATCCAGAATTCCACAAATTCGATATTGGCCGACTGGAAGTCGTTGGTGGTCATGGCTCGCATGATACCGCCCCAACGCGTTTCGGGGTCGCGCAATACCAGTGAGTCGCCGTTGACGGATACGCCGCGGCTAAGGCCAGGATATCCGTTGGGGGTGTCAAAATTATAAGGCCCCCTTTCACCCGGGAAATAAGCCAGGTCGAAGGGTTGGATATTGGGCGACAGCTGGTCGGGAGTGAGCTGGAGGTTGGGGAATACCTCTTGTTGCGGTACCAGACTCGTATAAGGGTTATTGTCGTCGTTGGGGCCGCGGGCGCTGGGGTCTATGCGGTACCAGTTGATGCGGGCCCGGTTGGCGCCCGAAGCGAGGGTATTCGCCTTTGCTTCCGGAAATAAAGGGTTGTTGTTTTGCTCGTCATTTTGGGGCACGCTGGCCAGCACCCAGTTGTTGGCGGGCACGCGCAGGTCGATGCTGTTGGTACTGCCTTCAAAGTCGTCGAGATAAACGATGCCCCCCTTGTCCTTTTTGCTTTGGTTAATCGCGCGGGAGTGTCCGGGGTCGAGATAAGCCGCTTCTGCACTGACGCTGATATTAGACGGCGCTTTAGTGGAATAAAAGGGCAGCTTGTCTACCAGTTTGGTAAGGAAAGGCGCTTCTTTGCTAAAATTGAGATCGCCGCCATAGATGCGGTTGCTGATCGGGTCTTCACCCATATTGACTTTGGGTGTAAAAGGCCGTTCGAACAACTGTAGGAAGGTGGCGCCTACGTTGAAATTTTTATTGATTTCATAATCGGCCCGCAAGCCCATCATTGTTTTTTGTTGGAAGCCGAATAACGTATTGTCTTCAAAAGACACGTTTATCGGCACACCCGAAGCGAGCACGGCGTCATTGAGAATGCGGAGACGGCCGGTGCTGTAATCCACCTCGAAATCGCGTCCTTCCTGCAATATCTGTCCGCCGGCAGTCACGCGCACCGATCCCGGGGGGATATTAAAGGCGCCCAACGAAATTTCGGAAGACACGCTCGATTTATAACTACCCTTGATGGTAAAGCGGTTTTTTTCGGGGAATTCGCGTGCCAGGAAGATCGTTTTTGAGTACAATTCGGGGTAGGTAAACGTATCGCGCAGGGCAGGGTCTGTGATCTGGTTGCCTATAGCCGACCCAAAGGGTTCGAGTACGGGGAAATAGATACGCCCGTTTACCGGGTTGATCGTCACGCCGGGTACAAAGTCGAACACCCCATCGGGTTGCGGGTCGCCCTGGGTATTGAGTCGGTCGAGGTTGAATACCCGGATGAGGGGCACACCTTCGAGGTTGCCCTGGGGCAGGAAGCGCTTTTGGCCTTTACCCGGGTCTTCGTAAAAGATATCGAGGCGGAAGTCCTGCGGATTTACCTGATAAGCGCCGATAGAATAGACGTTTTTCATCATGAGGTCCCAGGTGGGCACGTCGGTGCGCTGGGTCATACTCTTGAGCAGCTTGACGAAAAGCACCTGCGAAATCTGGCGCGAGGTATCGGTGCTCACGTCGCCGGTATTCACCGATAATTCGCCTACTTTATAGATCTTGCCGTTGTATTTGTATTGATAACCCACCGCGAGTACCTGGTCGGGCTGCACGTTAATATTTACCGAAATAAAGCCCAATTCGGGGTGAACGGTATATTCGGTGGGTTTGAGTTTGCGGGCGCGCACCTTTTCGAAATCGCGCGACTGCACCAGTCCGAATTGCTGCGACTGGAGTACGGCCACGGCCTGGTCGATATCGCGGATATCGGGTTGAGCCGAAATTTTGGCGTAGAGGTCGTTGGCGTAGTTTTCGGGTAGGGGGCGGCCGCCGCCGATCTCGCGATAGGGCGGAGGGTCAAACGTATTGACCACATTGGGGTTAACGATGCGTTGGGGTTCGCCCAGGTCGGCAAGCGCTACGATATCGCGCACATCCTGTACCTCGTTGCGGTCGTTGGTAATCCACACTTCGAGGTTTTCCAGTTGGAACAGCGTATTGATCTGGGGCAGGTTGCGCAGGGCGCCTTCGTAAGATTCGCGGTTGTAGTGGCTGAGGAAGAAGTGGCGGTTTTCGTCGTATTCGTCCGATTTCACTTCAAACTTTTGCAACTGGCTACCGCCTTGAATCTGGATATTTTCGCGTTGCGATTGTTGTTGCGACACAATAGCCGTGAGGCGCAGGTGGCCGAATTGCAGTTCGGTTTTGAGGCCGAAGAGGCTCTGGGCGCCCTGGATGAGCGTACCTCTGAGGGGCAGGCTTACGTTACCTGCCTCGATTTTTTTAATAATATCGTCTTCGTTAAAGAGGTCGCTGTTGTAGTTGAGTTTGATTTGGTTATCAAAATTAAACGTGGCGTTGTTATTGTAATTGGTAGTAAGCGTAAGCTTTTCGCCAATTTTACCGGTCACGTTCATTTGGATATTCATATCAAAATCGAACACCGTTTGCCGGCGCTGGCGTTCGGTGAGGATGGGGTTGTCGAGTCGTTGGTGGTCGACGCCGAAAGTAAGGTCGATACCGCCCTGCGGTCTGATATCTACCGTAGTGCCGCCGAAGAGGCGGTCGAGCAGGCTGCTTTTCACGTCAAATTTGGCCAGTGGGTCGAGGGCGCTACTGCCGGTGCCCCGGTTGATACCGGCCAATTGATCGAAATAAGCTTCTTCTTCCTGCTTTTTGCGCCAATCGAGGTATTCGTCAAACGTCATATAGGTGGGCGGGCGGAAGTAATCGTCGCCGATTTTTTCCGTAATAATATACTGGCCCGTCTCAGGGTCGAATTCAACGTTTTGTTCTACCACTTTCGGGTCTTTCAGGTCGAAAGGGTTTTGGTTGCCTTCGTTGATGAAATCGCCCTGGCGATCTTGGATGGGAGGCAAAGTATCCTGGATAGCATGAACAAACCCGGCAGCAAAGGGGTCATCGTGGAGAACGGGAAGAACGCTTTTGGCACTCGCCGCACTCCATATCACACATGCAAACAACGTAAAGGGTAATAAAAATCTCATCATAATTCCTACATGGGATTCTGGAACCGTACCCGGGGGTTGGGATCCATGAAAAAAAGTATTTTTGTGAACTGCTTTGTGTTAGTTACTGTTTTAAACGATAGTTGGCGTTTCATTTTGCCGGGGAGCGTAATTTTAACGTATCCCGCAAAATTGCCATTTATCCGTATGTAAAAAAAGACAAGCCCTTCGGGTCAAAGCTGCAAGCGCATGTATTGTCTTTGTGCGCTAAAAAACGTTGCGGATCAACCATTGACACCTCAGCCGGGGCAAACCCGGAGAGCTTCATCAAGGGATGATCCGCAACGTACTCAGGATGACAAGTGTTTGAGCGCCAGCTTGATTAATTCTTCAACGGAATTCACAGCGGGCTGCTCCCTGAGGATTTGGTTGAGCGCCTTTTGCACCGAAATACGGGCAAAACCCAAAGCTACCAATGCTGATAACGCCTCTTCTCTGAATGTATTGTTCTGCGCCGAAAATACGGGCGACAATTCCCCGCCTTCTTTAACTATTTTGTCTTTCAAGTCCAAAATGATGCGCTTTGCCGTCTTGGGGCCGATGCCTTTTGCATTGCGGAAAGCATGCTCGTTTTCGCCCACAATAGCGGCCTTGATCTCATCTGTGGTGAGCGCCGACAAGAGAATCTGCGCAGTAGATGGGCCTACCCCCGATACAGAAAGCAACTGTACGAAAAGGGTGCGTTCGGCTTCTTCCGCAAATCCATAAAGGGTATGGCTGTCTTCTTTGATATGAAGGTGGGTGAGCAATTGGACATGCTCCAACGGTTCGATGCGCGAGTAGGTTTGCAGGCTGATATGGATGTGGTATCCTATGCCTCCCGTCTCTACGATTACAAATGTCGGATTTTTAAAGGTAATGAGCCCTTTGATGTATGCGATCATGAGGTCCGTTATCGGTTATCGGTTGTCGGTTCGTCCGTTCCCGTTACCTGTTTTTAGCTGTCGGCGCCGGCTGTCGATTCCGAAACATAAAATACAGCCCTACTGCGGCAAAGGGGATGCTAAGCAACTGTCCGGTACTCAAGGCGCCGCCGAAGTATTGCTCCAAGCCGCCCTGGCTGTCTTTGAAAAACTCTATAATAAACCGGAAGCCCCATATCAGCACCATGAATAAGCCGAAGATATAGCCCAGTTTATGGCGTTTATCCGTTTTCCAATAGGTATAAAACAATATAAAAAAGGAGAGCAGGTAAGTCAGTGATTCATAAAGTTGTACCGGGTGGCGCGGTACCTGATCCACCCGTGTAAATACAAACGCCCAGGATACATCGGTGGCTCGGCCCAGTATCTCAGAGTTCATCAGATTGCCCAATCGGATAAAACAACCGGCCAGCGCAGTGGGTACCACTACTTTGTCCAATATCCACAGCAAGGAACGTTTGGACGTATACTTTGAAAAAATCCACAACGCGATTATAATGCCAAGGGCGCCGCCATGACTGGCCAGGCCGCCTTCCCACACCATCGGTATTTCACCCAGGTGCTTCGAGTAATAATCCCAATCGTAGAAAAACACGTGCCCCAGCCTGGCGCCCAAAACGGCGCCGACGACCATGTAAATGAAAATTTTGTCGAGCCACTCTTCCGGTTCGTTTTCGGCTTTGAACATGTTTCTCACCATGTACAAACCGGCCAGAAAACCGGTAGCGAAAAGCAATCCGTACCACCGCAAGGTGAGCGGGCCGAGATGCACGATCTCGGGCGAAGCATTCCAGGTGATATAGGCGAGTGTGGATGACATGATGCTGGATTGAAGCGCCGGTTTCGCCGATTAGTTGCCGAGGAATTTGAAATTATACTGGTAAACGGCTACTACCAGGATAATGAACAGCAAAAAAAACAGAAAAAAATACAACATGCAGTATCCTTTCTTTCCTGCGTTATCTATGCTAGACATGGCGGTGGATTGTTTTTTTTAACAAAAATTGTGCCGCTGCAAAGATGAATAATGCCAGCGAATTTTTATGCCCATTTTACCATAAACTTTCACACGGCTTTCCCGTTAAGGCAGTCCTTTCCACCTGATCTCTACGATTTCAGGACTGGCGTGGAACATCTTGAGCACTTTGATTTCGTAATTGTTAATAGAAATGACTTCGCCTACTTTGGGAATGGCGTCGGTCACTTTTAGCAATAATCCCGATAAAGTAAGGTATTCGGCGCTGGTTGGCAGGCGCTCGGGCAAGCTTTCGTTGATCTCTTCCATCGGGTTCTGGGCGAGCACTTTGAATACGCCTTCAGAGATTTTCTCTACCACAGGCTGCTCTGTATCGTATTCGTCTTGTATTTCACCTACCAACTCTTCTATGATATCTTCAAGGGTAACCAGGCCCACTGTGCCTCCAAATTCGTTGACCACAATGGCCATCTGGGTGTGTTCTTTCTGAAAAGTGCGCAACAAGTGCATGATCTTCCGGTTGGAATTCACAAAAATCACGGGACGCACGAGGTCCTGGAGCGTTTTTTCCGGGTCGCGCATATAGTGCATCATGACGTCTTTGGTGATGACGATACCCGTGATATTGTCGACGGAGTCTTTGTACACCGGATAACGCGAATACCCCTCACTAATGGCTATTTCCATGGCTTCTTGCAAGGTAGAATCTACGTCTATGGCCACCAACTGGGTTCGAGGCCTGAGTACGTGCCACACTTGCCGGTCGTCAAATTCGAATACATTCTGGATGAGGTCGCGCTCCGACGACTGAATAGCCCCGCCTTCCGCACTTTCGGCAATGATGAGTTTGAGCTCTTCTTCTGAGTGGATCTCCGCATGGGGCACCGGCTGAATGCCAACCAGCTTGAGCAGGAAGTTGGCCAGACCGTTGAGCATCCAGATAAACGGGGAGAAAATGACATAAAATACCCGAAGCGGCGAGGCGACCCAAAGGGTGGTTGGTGTAGGAAACCGTATCGCCAGCGACTTGGGCGCCAATTCGCCGAATATGATGTGCAAGACGGTTATGGTAGCAAAAGCGAAAGGCAAGGCAATTTTGTGAGCCAGATCGTCGTCTATTTCTAATCCAAAAAGATGCATGGAGTTGATGATAATGCGGGACACTACGCCCTCGCCTATCCAGCCCAATCCGAGACTCGCCAGGGTGATGCCCAATTGTGTAGCAGCCAAATAAGCATCGAGGTTGTTGACGATGCCTTCGGCTACCCGCGCGGTGAAGCTGGAATCAGCCCGCACCTGCAATTGGGATATACGCACTTTTACGATGGCGAATTCTGCCGCCACGAAAAAACCATTAAGCAATACTAAAAAAAAGGTGAGGAATATGTCAAGTAACATGGCTTAACACTAAGTGAATAATCATACCGCCACAAATGTAACAAATAATAGCATGTTGCAGCATCACTCACCAGCTATCCTCACCTGTCGCAGGTTTTCCCTGCCGTATAATACCGAAAAATACATCTGTTCCGCTTTTGCCGGATTGAGGGTGTAAAACCCGTCAAAACGAGGTTCTAAATTGATCACAAAGCTGTGACTCCCGGCAGAAAGCCGCTCGCAAAAGATGGCAACCTGGTGTTTCCAGTATTCCCTGTGTACTTCAGGGCCCCACCAGTTCTGCTGCGGTTTGTCGAGATACGAACAACCCGCCGGGATGGGCGCTTCGATCATGACGTAGTCGCTTGTTTCACCGGCTTCTACGGTCACGACCAACCGCGCAGGTTTGCCCTGCCGCAATTCAGCGACTTCGCGGCCATCCTGCTCCAGCCTCGTATCTACGGCGTAAATATCGGCTTTTCGCCCGGGTCGCGGATTAAAGCTTTGCTGGTAGGCGGTGAAACATACCGGGCCGAGTCCTCCTTTTTCTATACGCAAGGGCTGCCCTGCGGTAATGGTTTTCGTGTAAGGCAGTGACACCCACTCGCCGTTGATAGCCAACGTACTCGCCAGGGTAGCGATAGTATCCGCCTCCGACATTAAATCGGGCAGGATGGCCCGCAGGATTTGCGCCGACTCCAGGGTATTGCGCCAACCGTTGTAAGGGCGTTCCCGCAGGAAATACCGGCGAATGCGCCGACAAAGTATGGTATCTTTTGCCTCGCGGGCTATATCGTAGGCCATCAAAGTAGAAGCCACAGCGCCGCTCCACAAATCATAACCCTGTTTGTCCCAATACGACCCGCCGTACAATGTGCGCTGCTCGTGTTTTTTTAAGGTATCGAGTGAATGGGGCAGTTTTTGTTCCTGCCGGACGCACAATACGAGCAGACGATCGTGCAGGGTTTGCTTCACCGTGTCAAAAGGCGCCAGATAGTGTGCATAGTCGAGGGGTTGGCCTACGGAAGACAGCAGGCGCAATGCGTGGAGTAATTCATCACCTTTCAACAGGTGCGTTTGCCCGGTCAGGTAGCGAAGGCCTTTTTCGAGGGCCTCGGTGGTGTAGCCCGATTGCGAGGCCAGGTGCAGGGCCCGGAGTACGTAAGTGGTCATCCTGATATTGCCTTCGCCTTGCGGCCACCATCCCCAGGAGCCGTTATCTTTTTGTGCTTTGCGCAATGTCACCACCATGCGCTGTATATCTTGCTCGCCGGTAAAGGGTTGCCCCAGCAACTTTCGCAGTTGTTTGTCGAGCAAAAGGGCCGTAAGGCGGCTGGCGTTTTGCTCGTTGCAGCCGTAGGGATAGTTGCGCAGCCCGTCGAGGTCGACGAGCAATTGTTGGAGTATGTTGCCTTCGGCATACAGGGTGACGGGGCCTTTGGCCGGGTCAAAAGTCAGGGTAAAAGCGGTATCGGCTTCGAGCACCTGGAAAACCCCGTTGGATTCGAGGCTGCCCACGGGCAATACAGGGATTTTGCGCTCCTCGCCGTCGGTATAAGTGGCCGACTGCACGCCGAATCGCAAGGCGAGGGTGTCGGGGGCGGCGGGGGCGACCACCAGGGCGCGGTCTACGCGACCTTGGGCTACTACGGCCTGCTGCGTGCCCATTAGCTGCCCATCGAGCTGAAAAGCAGTGGCCACCGCCAGCGAGTCATCGCCGATATGCAGGGTTTTGCCCACCATCACGGCGCTATCGCCCTCCAGCATAAAGCGGGGTACGGCCAGTTGAGCTACCAGTTTTTTGAGGGCGCGCACCTGTTTTTGCGCCACGCCGGCGCGGCCACGACGGTCCATGCCCAGGGCATACGTATTCCAGGCGGTGATGTTGTCGGGATACGTGACGGTAAAATAAGCTTCTCCCTTGCCGTCCGTCACCAGATTGGGCTGCCAAAAGGCTTCGTCTTTAAAATTGCCCCGGTATTGTATTAAATCGAATTGCATGGCCGGCAAGGTTCCTTCGCGAATGCCGTCGATGTAATACTCTGTCGCATCGGCTCGGCTGCCTCTGACATTTACCTCGTCTTCGGAGTCAAGCCCGGCAGCAGTTGCGCTGATCGCATTGATATTGCGCGTGGGTAGACTGGCGATGCCGGTCACGCTGTAGCCTTGTACCGTGTTATCTCGCTCAACCAAGGGTACCTTGTATGCAACAATCACTACTTCCGACAAGGCATAATCGGGCGTTTCGAGTACCTGATCGAAATGGTTGATTACCCTGTCTAAGATGTTGACCCCGATAGTCTTTTGGGTGGTAAATCCCGTATAGCTGATCTCTATGTCAAAAATACCCGCAGGCAAGTTGCCCAGCCAGTAATTGCCATCCCAATCGGTTACGGCTCCACCCATCAAAATGTTATCGCGATATGCAATTACGGAAGCGCCGATGAGCGGTTCGCCACTGGCATCCAGTACTGTGCCGGTTAAAGCGCAGTTGCCGCCGTATTTCCAGCCGCTGGATTGTTGCGACAGATCGGGCTCGGGTTTTTGCTGGTACAACAAAGGCCAGGTGACGGCGCCGGTGCTGTCGGGGGTAAATTCCGCTCCACTCCAGCGCATACACAAAGTTGAATTGGGTTCGATTTCAATCGTGCGTTCCAAATACGCATAACCTGACTCGGCCACCAGATAAACGGTGTATTTGCCGGGGTTTAAGCCCGACCACTTTCGCGTATTTCCCGAATAAATTTGTAGCACGCTATCGGGCCCCCGCCAGCAAACGGCCTTTAGTACGGGGTCGTCTGTTTTTCCATATTCCAAATGGAGTTTGCCCTGATCAGGCTGGTGTGTATATGTCGTATGGGTGTATTGAATACGAGGTATGATGGGTATCCTGGCTTTGACCTGGGCAGGGTGGAACAACAGGTCGCCCGGCTCGCGAGGCGCCAGTTTTTCCGACAAAAGGTAGGTCTTATTGCTCTGATAAAGCGTATTGGCATAAAGCCGCTCCCGATTTGGAGAGATCACGTAAGTAAAACCCGGTTCAAATTCAAACCTGGATTGGAAGTCGTTTTGCTTGAGCAAATACAATTGGTTTTTGGGCATAAACGGCCCTACCCGCAGTGTTTGCCCACGTAAATTTGAATTTATAAAATGAATATTCGAATTGTCATTCCACAAGTAATATACGTGTCCCGACAGTACTCCTGACAATATAAAAGTATGCTGGTTGAGTATATTTTTTTCAAAAGCAGTCCATTCTTTAGGCATCGATTTGACGCTCACCTTCAAGGCTTTTGCCGAAGCGGCATAGCGATCCACATCGATGGCCAATTCCAGTTTTTGTCCGGCCTTCAGTACTACATCGGTTAGGGTGTATTCGGCGTAACGTCCTCTTATTACAATAGTGTTTTTACCCTCAACCCCCACAAAACTGTACGGTGGAATGTCGTCTACGTCGGCGCTGTATACGAGCTTTCGATTTACATACACCAAATACACCGGCTGCAGTTGTCCGTTTTTCACCAAATAAGGCGCCACCTGTGCTACGCGTTGATAAAAAGTGTCGGCAGGCGCGTCGGTGTATTCTGCGTACACGCCGTCGCCTTCAAAGCGCATGCGGTAGCGGAGTTGGTCGCTGAGTCCCAGTTTATGATACCACCTGGCGCTCAACGGCTGCTGAAGCGAACGCCGGGACAGGCGGTCGGCGCTGAATTCTCCGAATACGATGGCTTTTTTCCGGTTTCTGTAAGTAATCTGCGGCTCTTCGTAATTGCCCCAGCTATCGAATTGCGAGTTGATGCCGCCGGCGGCGAGTTGCACGCCTTTGGCCGGGTTGTTGCGAAAATCTTTGGCTTCTACTTTCACTTGTACCGTTTCGCCGGGGGCCACCAGGGCGGGTTGATCCAGCTTGATACGCAAGAGTTTGTCGAAGCGCGCATAGGTTTCCTCTATTTCTTGGGGTTCGCCTGCCCAGGTGTAGTGGCATTGCACCGCCATTGTTTGAGCAGAATGGGTTTGGCGGGCCCATTTCAACGAATCTTCCGTGCAGACCCCGCGTTCCCAGATGGCCTTTCCTTGCCATACCGTGTAAGCCACCGGAAGCCGAAGGGGGTTATACAACACCCACACCAGGGAATCGGCGGTTCGATAACCTTCGACATATACTCTTGAGTTGCCCTGGAGGTCTAATTTGGCTGTTTTGCCATTTACAAGGAGTTCGTAGCCTCGATAAGCCGGATTAACGGGAAACCGGCAGGGCAATGTCACGGCTTGATGCAGCGTCTCTTTGCCGCCGGGAAGCGACACGATCAGTTTAGCAGCTACGGTATCGGGGGTAGCTCCCGAACCATAGTAGGCGCCGCACACCTCTCCCACTTCCAGCCATAGACGGGCATTGGGTTGGTGTTGGTATTCCTGGTTGATATAATTTACCGTAGCGCTTTTTTTGTGCAATTCTCCGTTGCTGTTGCGGAACAAGGCGTCAATACGCACATGGATCGAAGCCGGCGGAAAAATAGAATCGGGCACGATAATCGGCGTTTTTTCGCCGGGGCGCAGGTCGTGCCGGTGGGTCCAGAGCGTATCGGGTATCCTCAACAGGGTGTCATGCATGGCAGAAATATCAGTGGTGAGCATTATAAGTTGTACCTCGCCGTCGGCTATAAAAACGCCGTTGCGGTCTTTTCCCCAGGCTTCCAGTTGCAGTATTTCGCCTTTGCGGCACGAAGAAGGCGCATATAGTTCATATGCGGTTTCATCAAGTTGGTAATCTTCGTATTGAAATTGGCCGTACATCACCTCTTGTTTTTTGTGAGAAGTCACAAAACGAAGGGAATACACATTGTCCAATTTGAGCGAATCGCCAAGCGGGAATTCGTAGCTATAATTGCCGGGGCTTTGAGGTTTGATTTGGGCTAGTGTTGTCGTTGGTTTACCGGGGGCGTAAAGCATCAGGTCGAGTGGTTTTCGCAGCGGCTTATGGCGGTGATTGGCGACATAGGCCTTCACCTTCACCGTATCGCCAGGCAAAAAGCGGGGTTTATTGAGGGCCATGTAGCCGCCGTATGTCTTTTGCTTTCGCCCAAAGCGCAGATAATAACGGGGATTGCCACCGCGGAACAGCGCTTTGGTAGCCTGATAAAGTCTCAGTCCCACAATGCCCGGCATCACCACCCAACGGCCCACTTTAGAGCTTCTAAACCGCTGCCAGCGCTGGCGGGCCGGGGAGTGCTGAACTTCATTTTCTACCCGGTAAAAAACCGTTTCCCCTTTTGCGCTTATTTTCAGGAAGCCGTCCTTTCTGTATCGGGGCAATTGGTATAAGCCCAGCCTCGGTTGGTAAGGCACGCTTATGTCGTTGAGCCATACCTCTGCATCGGAGAGATGTTGACCGGATTCGTCAAAAACCTGAAGCGAAAAATGTAGTTGATCTTCCAATACCTGCGCATAAATGGGCACAAAACTGCGCAACTCGCCGGCGAGTTGCTCGCCTCTGGCGTGTACCAGCACGTAATGGCCGGGGATGGAGGGTCGCCACTTAGCGGGCAGCATCGTGCTGTCGGCCGGCGTATGTAAAAAAGCGTCGGAGAACGCCGGATTTTCAGGTTTGTAAAGCGCCTCCGCCTCTTGCGCCGAAATCCTGAAAATAAGCGTAAAAACCGAGTCGCTGGGCTGCTGTCCGGAAATCGGCGACGGCATTGCAAACCCAAACATTCCAAACATGATGATGAAGTAGCGTACTGAGGACATGTGTGCTTGGTTTTTTTGTCAAAATCCTGAATTATCCGATACTGAGCAATCCAATATACGCAAATAAGTCAGCATCCTAAGCCCAAATAATTCCCCGTGTCCACCGTCCCGGCGCACAACATTTCCGCCTGATACATTGTTTCTATTTGCGTACTTTGATACCTTTATACCCATGGAAGCAATAAAATCAGCGCCGATCAATCAGGATGAAGTGGAGAAGCTCGAACGCATCGCCTTTATCCTGAAGACAATTGCCCATCCCATCCGGCTGGGCATCGTGCATTTGCTCGAACAGTACCCCCGATTGTCGGTTACTGAAATCTGCGATATGCTCGGCACAGAACAGTCCTTGACTTCCCACCACCTCCAGAACATGCGCATCAAAGGTATCCTCTCCGTAAAACGCGAAGGCCGCAGTATGCTTTATTCTCTCAAAGAAAGGGATGTGTCTCTGATTATTGAATGTCTGGAAAATTGTCAATGTAATATGTGAGGTTGTCGGTTGTGGGTTGTCCGTTCTCTGTTGTCGGTTATCTGTTCCCTATCTTTGCCATGTAGAGACGCAAAATTTTGCGTCTCTACATGTTATAAAACAGAGATCAGAGAACAAAACCATGAAATTTTCTTCATATTTGTATCCAAAACAAACACATGGGGATCTTCCATAAAGGCAGCAAGGCATATAGCATTTTCATGTTAAAATGCCCCAAATGCCACGAAAGCGATATGTTTTACACGCCCACCTTCTCCTTCAAGCGTTCTTTTGATATGAAAGACAGGTGTGATCACTGCGGACTGAACTACCACCCCGAACCGGGTTTTTACTACGGCGCCATGTTCATTTCCTATATTTTTACCGGATGGTTTTCATTTGGATTCGTAGCCATATTGCACTGGGTGTTTGACTGGAGTATCGCGGCTTCTTTTGAAATGCTAATAGCCGTAATGGTATTCTTTTTCGTGTATACCTTCCGATTGGCGCGTGCCATTTGGATTAACATCAACGTGAAATACGACGCGTCCAAGCGAATCACATAAGTTGCCGGCCAATATGACCAAATCAATCTTCAATCCGGAAATCATCGAGCTGTTGCGCAAGCATTACCCGCAACTGGCAGAAAAACCCTTGCAGGAAGAAATTGCCACCGTGGGAGAGATCTACCAGTTTAAGGCGGGAAAAACCATCATGGATGTGGGCGCCTACGTCAAGATGATGCCCTTACTCGTAAACGGTAGCATCAAAGTATCGCGCGAAAACGAAGACGGCCGCGAGTTATTCCTCTATTACCTCCGCCCCGGCGAATCGTGCACCATGTCGTTTACCTGCTGCCTGATGCACAAAAAAAGCGAGATCAGAACCGTTGCCGAAGACGACGTAATGCTGATAGGCATTCCTACCCGCCACATGGACGAATGGATGACCCGCTATCAGAGCTGGAAAAACTTTGTGCTGACTTCCTACGACAACCGCCTGCTCGAACTGATCAATACGATCGACAATATCGCCTTCCAGCACATGGACGACCGACTGATCGACTACCTGCAGAAAAAAGCAAAAGCGCAGGGCTCGAATACCATCGAGGCCACCCACCAGGAAATCGCCTACGACCTCAATGCCTCCCGCGAGGCGGTGTCGCGCCTGCTCAAGCAACTGGAACGCGAGGGCCGCGTAGCGCTTGGCCGCAATCGCATTGAATTCCTGGATAAAAGGTTGTGACCGGGTATTTTTTTAATGTTTGATGTTTGATGTTTAATTTTTGATTATTAATTAGGGGTGTACGAAGGATTAAGATAAAAAAAAGCATCAAATTGTTCATAAAAAAAGTAGGGATTGGCGATTTTGGTAAATTTCGGCATGAAAAAGG
>JABWBR010000091.1 GCA_013360405.1 Saprospiraceae bacterium | reverse complement strand
GTAAGCACCCGGCCAACTACACCTCCCCCTGCTGTTCAGTTACCCTCACCATTCCGGTGTCAAGTGGTGTCCAATGTTGAGGCAGGAGTTCATCCAGTTCGGAGAGGGGTTGATCGGGTAATCGCTGGAGGATATCCTTGAGGTATTCAAAAGGATTGTGGCCTGCGCCCTGAGCCGAGGAGAGCAGGGTGTAAAGGACGGCGGCCCATCCTGCTCCTTGCGGGGAACCGGCGAAGAGGTAGTTTTTGCGCCCCAGGGCCACGAGCCGGATAGCATTTTCCACCAGATTATTATCTATTTCCAGCTTGCCATCTTCCACATAGCGTTCCAGGTATTTCCAGCGGTTAAGGGCATAGTTGACCGCCTGACCGATTTTGCTCTTGGGCAGGAGGCGATCCTGCGCTTGCAATAAATAGTTCTTGAGCTCTTGCATGATAGGGGTGGCCTGCTTACGCCTTAATTCCAGTCGTTGCTCATGGGTATAGCCCTCCTGGCGCGCCTGTTGCTCGATGGCATAAAGCCGTTGCATGATCTTAAGCACCTCGCCGGCCCGCTGGGCATCATTGTCCAGGGCATGCTCGAACTTGCGGCGCACATGGGCCATACAGCCCACCAGGCGCTTGTCGGAGCCCAGTTGGTCAAAAGCCTCATAGCCGGCATAACCATCGGTTTGCAGATGTCCCTTAAAATTTTTCAGGTGCTCGCGGGGGTATTTGCCGCCGCGGCCCGGATCGTAAACAAACAGACTTCGCTTGCCCCCGGGGTCATAATAAACCCAAAAGTATCCGGTGTGAGATTTACCGGGCTTACCCTCCTGGAGCACTTTGATAGTGGTTTCATCCGCCATCAGGTAGTCGCTTTCCATCATACGCAGCTTGTGCCACTCGTAAAGCACCTGTAACAGCGCCACGCATTTGGTTACCCAACCGTTGATGGTCGAATCGCTGATTTTCATGCCGATACGGGCAAACATCTTGATTTGCCGGTAATAGGGCAGGTGATCCACAAACTTCGAGATGAGGATATGTGCCAACAAGCCTGCCGAAGGAATACCTTTTTCGATGACCCGCGTAGGCAGCGGGGCGATGAGGATGTTTTTCGCCTCCGGGTCTTGGTCTTGTTCGCTTTCCGGGCGGGCATATTTGGGACGGATATAGCGGATGACACGAAAGCGGGCCGGTACATAATCCAACTCTTCGGTGACCTCTTGTCCGATCCTGACCATGCCCGCTATTTCTTCTGCTGCGGGATTGATCTCCACTTCCACTACCGGCAGCCCTTCGGGTAACTTCTCCCGTTTGGGCTGACCTTTTTGGCGCTCATAGCCTTTGACCACCTCTTTGACCGTCTTTTGCTGCGCTTCTTCCTGGGGGTGTTGCACAAACAGGTTCAACTGATCGGCCGCAGGCGCCTGAGGCACAAAGCGCTCCGTCTTGCGTCCGAACACAAGCCGCTTGAGTTCTGCCAGCTCGGCTTTTAGTCGAGCATTTTCCTCATATAATTCCTGGTAACTCAAAACTGTCGTGCTTTTTGCTTTCAGGGGCCAAGATACGGCCCTTTAGCCTTGCTTACAGTCTTGTGCAGCGCCTATTTCCTCACATCTCACCCGCTTTTTACACACATTTTGTGGATAAGTCGCTGATTTTTTATTTTTGACTATAACGCTTGCGATGACGAACCGATTCCAGCGCTATGCCCTGCATGATCAGCACCAGTTCCGTCCAGTTTAACACATGAATATCCCCTCCACAAGACTGGCGCGGATACTCGAAGGTGCCGATTTCCAGTCGTTTATAGTACAGCGCATACCCATCGCCCTGCCATACCAGCAATTTGAGCCGGTCGCGTCGCCTGTTTATAAATACATATACATCCCCCGAGGCCGGATCCAGCCCAGCCCCAGCCCATTGCGCACTAGTCCGCTCAACCCATCAAAGGATTTTCGCATATCGCACCACGACCGGTACAGAAAGTAGCGCCGACCGCTGCTGAGCTCAAACAAGGCCCATGAGTTTGAGTAATTCTGTGCTGCTCACCTCCCGGCCTATTTGCAAACGTACTCCATTGGGATAACTAATCGTGTAGTGGTAATGTGGGGAGAGTTCCTCCGCCGGGCTTAACCTGATAAAAGCCGACTCAGCTTGTGACGGAATCTGTTCCGCCTGATATTTTTGATACCAATATTGAAACGTGTGGGCTTTGATCTGGTGCTCCGCGCAAAATTCCTTTTTACTCTGACCCGATTGCTGCCAGGACGATATCATATCAGCCATCTCCTGTTTGGTCCGCCGTTTGGATTGTTTCATCTGCCTTTGTTTTTGGGGCAAAGATACCCCATCACCCAATGGCAGGGTAGATGTGGTTTACAGGGTGCTTACTTGCCATTTGCAGATGGCCGCTTATCAGGGGGTATAACCTGTAGAGAAAGAGATTTTTGCACAGACTGACGTTCGCTGAAACTAAAAGATCTGTTTTATGGAACAAATAATTGGCAAAAAACAGAAAAATATTCTTTTTGCAATTGGAATTGATGACTATCAAAAAGTCAGCAAATTGTTTAATGCCGTTAGAGATACCAAAAGTATAATTAGAATTTTAAATTCTAAGTATCAGTTCGAAGAAACCGATACTATAGCTCTTTATAATAGCGAAGCGACCCGTAAAAATATTTTTTTTCAGTTTCGAGAATTAGCTAAAATTGTAACTGGGGAAGATAATTTAATTGTATATTATGCAGGGCATGGTTGCTTTGATGAAACCCTTAAAATGGGATTTTGGCTGCCTTATGAATCAGAAATTCATGATTTTTCAAACTATATTTCTAATGCTGAGGTAACGAATTTTATAAAATCAATAAATAGTAAACATACTTTTTTAATAGCAGATGCCTGCTTTGCCGGTTCTTTGCTTGCTCAAAATAGAATAACATTTAATGAAAAAGTAGAACAATACCGTTCGAGATGGGCATTTGCATCTGGTCGGTTAGAACCTGTTTCAGATGGAACAGTAGGTAAAAACAGTCCATTTGCGGCAAGTTTAGCCGGTGTTCTAGAAAGAAATACTGCTGAAGAATTAAGAGTTTCTGAAATTATTTCAAAAGTTCAAATAAATGTAGGAAACAACTACTATCAAACCCCTCAAGGTGCACCAATTTTTGGAGTTGGAGATGAAGGTGGAGAGATGATCTTGAGAAGTAATATCAATCCAAAAGCTCACCTATTAGTAAGTATTCCTCAGCTTGAAGTAAGGAAGATAAACTCTGATATAATCGGGGGTTATAGCGAAAGTGAGAAGCTTGAATTTATTGACCCTTTTATTAATGAAATGATTTTAATTGATGGAGGAACATTCCAGATGGGAGATCGTTTTGGAGATGGTAGAGAAATTGAAAAGCCTGTACATGAAGTTAATATAAAAAAATTTTGGTTGCAAAAAACTGTTGTTTCCCAAGATCAATGGATAAAAGTAATGGGGACTAATCCTTCTACTTTCAAGGGTGGTGACTTGCCTGTTACCGATATAAGTTGGGAGAACACGAAAGAGTTTATTAAAAAGTTAAATGAAATAACGGGAATGTATTATCGCCTTCCAACGGAATCCGAATGGGAGTTTGCAGGTAGTGAAAGAGGGAAATTAATTCGATTTGGAAATGGAAAGAATATAGCTAATCCGATTGAAATGAATTTTAGATGCACAGAGGAATATAAGCGTGATTATTCAGAAATTGGAGAGTTTCGCTGCAAACCAGTCTCAGTTTCATCATTTTGGCCAAATGCCTTAGGGATATTTAATATGAGTGGCAACGTATGGGAATGGTGTGATGATAAATATTCCACTTATAATGCCAATTTTTATGAGCCTCCATTAAGGAGAGTAGTTAAAGGGGGATCTTGGGATGATAGCCCATACAATTGTCGTGTTTCAAACCGAGATGGGGCTACACCTGAAACAGTCTATTCTCATTTGGGTTTTAGATTAGCATGTGACGAACTTCCTGTTAAAAAAAGTTGGTAAAATTACCAAATATGGGGTTTTCGGCTTATTAATTTTGCCGTCGTGTATTTTGTTAGCCTGCAACTTAAAAAATTATATAGTGAAGGATGGATGAGTAATAAAACATAGATTTTATGATAATCGCCGCATTAATTTAAGGAATTTAAAAATAAATTCATCGAACCCCAGCTTGCTGTCCATGCCGCCGAACAGCCAACCCGTAAACCCAATGCAGGGCAGCACAGCGTCCATACCCCCATAAGAGTGCGCAAAAAGTATTCCCCCAGCCAACCCCTACCTCCCCAAAACCGCTGAGGCCTGCCAGCTTTGGGCAAAAACATCAACCTAATATCCTATTTAGTATAGCACCAAGCCAGATCAAGTCATTCGAATGAATTGACAACACGCATTTTGATTGTTCCGGCAGAATGAAGTATCTTTGGGAGTGAGTGAGAAGAGAAAATTGAATGACAAAAGAAGTTCAAATAGAAAAAAGCCTGATCGACAAGTTAACCGATCTCAAATATGTCTATCGGCCTGATATTCGGGATCGAAATGCGCTTGAGTTCAACTTTCGCAAAAAGTTTGAGGCACTGAACCGTGTCAACCTGTCAGATTCGGAGTTCAACCGCCTGCGCGATGAAATTATCACCGCCGACGCATACGTGGCCTCTAAATTCTTACGGGAACAGAACACTTTCCTGCGGGAGGACGGCACACCGCTGCAGTACACCCTGGTAAACATCAAAGAATGGTGCAAAAACGAGTTTGAAGTCGTCAGCCAGTTGCGGATGAATACCAGCAATAGCCACCACCGCTACGATGTGATTCTGTTGATAAACGGCGTTCCCCTGGTGCAGATCGAACTGAAAGGATTGGACATAAGCCCGCGGCGGGCCATGCAGCAGATCGTGGACTACAAAAACGAACCCGGCACCGGCTATACCAATTCGCTGTTGTGTTTCATGCAACTCTTCATAGTCAGCAACCGCAGCAATACTTTTTATTTCGCCAACAACCAAAACCAGCATTTCAACTTCAACGCCGACGAGCAGTTCCTGCCGGTCTATCAGTTTGCCGGCGAGGACAACAAAAAAATCACTCACCTCGACGAGTTTGCAGAAAAGTTCCTGAGCAAGTGCAACCTCGCCCAGATGATTAGCCGGTATATGGTGCTGGTGGCCACCGAGCAGAAAATGCTGGTCATGCGCCCCTATCAAATTTACGCCGTGAAAGCCATCGTGGACTGCATCGACCAGAACCGGGGCAACGGCTATATCTGGCATACCACGGGCAGCGGCAAAACGCTCACTTCGTTCAAAGCCTCTACGCTGTTGAAGGACAAGCCCGACATCGAAAAATGTCTGTTCGTGGTGGACCGCAAGGACCTCGACCGCCAGACCCGCCAGGAGTTTAACAAATTCCAGGAAGGTTGCGTGGAGGAAAATACCAATACCGAAACCCTCGTGCAGCGCCTGCTATCGGAGGATTACGCCAACAAGGTGATCGTCACGACCATCCAGAAACTCGGCCTGGCCCTGGATGAAAACAGCATGAGCAATAAGCGGAAGGCGGAAAAAAGCAAACCCACTTTTAAGGAGCGATTAGCCCCCCTGCGTAATAAGCGCATCGTATTCATCTTCGACGAATGTCACCGCTCGCAGTTTAGGGATAACCACAAAGCCATCAAGGAGTTTTTTCCCAACGCCCAACTGTTTGGGTTTACGGGCACACCCATTTTTGAGAAAAATGCCTCCTATGTCAAAGTAGACGGCCAGCAAGGCTCCTACATGACGACCGAAGATGTGTTCCAACAACTACTGCATGCCTACACCATCACCCATGCCATCGAGGACAGGAACGTACTGAAATTTCATATTGACTATTTTAAGGCCGAGGGCGCCAACAAGCCCAAAATCGGCGAACCGCTTGCCCAACGGGCCGTGGTGGAGGCCATACTCGCCAAACACGACGGCGCCACGCACCACCGCCGCTTTAATGCCATCCTGGCCACCGCCTCTATCAATGACGCCCACAGCTACCACAATCTGTTCAAGGAGGTACAGGCTAAACGACGGGCGGAGGACGACAACTTCGCGCCGCTGAACGTCGCCTGCGTTTTTTCGCCGCCGGCGGAGGGCAACAAGGACGTGCTGCAGATTCAGGAAGACCTGCCGCAGGAAAAAGCCGACAACATGGTGGCGCCCGATGAAAAGAAAAAGGCGCTCAAAGCCATTATCGCGGACTATAACAAGCAGTATGGCACCAACCACCGCATTGACTTCTTCGACCTGTACTACCAGGATGTGCAACAGCGCATCAAAGACCAGAAATACTCTAATGCCGACTATCCGCATAAAAACAAGATAGACGTAACCATCGTGGTGGACATGCTGCTCACGGGCTTCGATTCCAAATACCTGAACACGCTGTACGTGGACAAAAACCTCCGGCACCACGGCCTTATTCAGGCATTCAGCCGCACCAACCGCGTTCTGAACGATACCAAGCCCTACGGCAATATCCTCGACTTCCGGCAGCAGCAATACGAAGTGGACGCTGCGATTGCCCTGTTTTCAGGCGAAGATACCGGACGTGCAAAAGAAATATGGCTCGTGGAGCCGGCCCCTAAAGTGATAGAAAAATTCGAAAAAGCTGTGGCAGCTATGGCGCAATTCATGGCGCAAAAAAATCTGGTTAACGAACCACAGGAAGTGTATAACCTCAGAGGCGACGAGGCGCGCATCGAATTCATCAACCGCTTCAAAGAGGTGCAGCGCCTGAAAACCCAACTCGACCAATACACCGACCTGAGTGAAGATCAAAAGGAAAAAATAGAATCCGTTTTGTCAGAAGACCAATTGCGTTCTTTTAGAAGTTCGTACCTGGAAACCGCCAAACAACTCAAAGAAATACAACGAAAAGAAGGCTCCGACGCCCCGCCCGACATACAGCAACTGGATTTTGAATTCGTACTGTTTGCCTCGGCGCTGATCGACTACGACTATATTATGGGGCTGATAGCCAAATCCCAGGGCAAACCCTCAAAGGAAAAAATGACCCGGGAGCAAATTATCAAACTACTGGGCAGCAGCGCTAACCTGATGGATGAGCGGGAGGACATGACCGCCTATATCAACGCACTGGATTTCAGCAAGGGCCTCTCGGAAGAACAAATCCGGGAAGGCTACGAAACCTTTAAAATCGAAAAACATGCCCGGGAACTGGCTGACGTCGCTCAAAAACACGGCCTGGAACCCGCCGCCCTGCAAACCTTCGTGGACGGCATTATGGACCGCATGATTTTCGACGGCGAACAACTGATCGACCTGCTGGCGCCACTGGAATTACGCTGGAAAGCCCGCACCGACAGGGAACTGGCCCTGATGGAAGACCTGGTACCTCTCTTAAAAAAACGCGCCCAGGGGCGTGAAATATCCGGATTGTCGGCTTATGAGTAAGGAAAAGAAAAATACGATGACGCCAAGGCTGCGCTTTCCGGAGTTCCGGGAGGCGGGGGAGTGGGAGGAAAAGACGTTGGAGGAAGTCGGGGAGGTCCTCATGTGCAAACGAATATTTTCAGAAGAAACAAACGATAAAGAGGGAGTTCCATTTTACAAAATTGGAACATTGGGGGGGAATCCTGATGCTTATATCAGCAAAAAACTGTTTGAGGAATACAAGTCTAAGTATAAATACCCAAGGAAAGGCGAAATTTTAATTACCTGTAGTGGCACCGTTGGCAAGTGTTTAACCTATAACGGTGAAGAAGCGTATTATCAAGACTCCAATATTGTTTGGATTGACAACCCTTCTTTGGAAATCAAGAATGAACTTCTGTTCTACATGCTTTCAAATGTTAACTGGGGAAAACTCAATTCAACTACAATAACGAGGATATACGGTTCAGATTTGAGAAATCTAACTATCGTGTTTCCCAAAAGCCCAATAGAGCAACAAAAAATCGCCGCCACCCTCTCCTCCCTTGACGACCTCATCGCCGCCCAAAGCGAAAAAATAAAGGCCTTGCAGGCCCATAAAAAAGGGCTGATGCAGCAGCTTTTTCCGGCGGAAGGGGAGATGGTGCCGAGGGTGAGGTTTAAGGAGTTTGAGGGGGCGGGGGAGTGGGAGGAGAGTAATCTTGGGGAAAATACAATTAAGGTAGGCAGTGGAATTACCCCAAGAGGCGGTGATAAAACATACAAGAAAGAGGGGCGTCCATTTGTTCGAAGTCAAAATGTTGGCTGGGGGTATTTGATATTAGAAAATATTGCATTTATTGATGAGACTACACATTCGACATTCTCATCTACTGAAATAGAACCGGGCGATATATTATTAAACATTACTGGTGCCTCAATTGGGAGGTGTGCAATAGCTGATACGAGAATTAAAGGAGGTAATGTCAATCAGCATGTATGTATTATTCGACCTAAAAAGGAATTATCTCCTCTATTTTTGAATCAATACTTATTATCCGATAACGGACAAAAACAGATTGATGATTTCCAGGCGGGAGGAAACAGGCAGGGGCTTAATTTTGCACAAATTCGTTCTTTGTCTATTCCATTGCCGCCAAAACTTGACGAACAACAAAAAATCGCCACCTGCCTCTCCTCCCTCGACGACCTCATCGCCGCCCAGCGTGAAAAACTCGAGGCCTTGAAAGCGCACAAGAAGGGGTTGATGCAGCAGTTGTTTCCGAATCCAAATGAAGCGTAAATTTGGAATGCTTCGCCCCATTTTGCTAGAAGGCTAACTTGGATTTTTAGATACCGTTCCTACGGAACGCATGTGGGTTTTGTATTTGTTTTTCTACAAAGATATCGTCCCTACGGGACGTTTACGCTCAATATTATACTGTGTCAAATAATCATTTTGATTGGCTACATAATAGGCAGCTCGCCTCGTTCCGTAGGAACGATATCTTTGTAGAAACAACACGACAACCCCATATCCGTTCCAGCGGAACGGTATCTTTGTAGAAACGAACAGCCCATCCCATTTCCGTTCCAGAGGAACGTGTTCATCAGATACCGTTCCTAAGGAACGCATGTAGGTTTTGTATTTGTTTTTCTACAAAGATATCGTCCCTCTGGGACGTTTACGCTCATTATTCCACTGTGCCAAATAGGCATCCTGTTTGATTACAAAATCGGCATCTCGTAACGTTCCAGCGGAACGTGGCCATCAGATACCGTTCCGCTGGAACGCATGTGATCTTTTTATTTGTTTTCCTACAAAGATATCGTCCCTCTGGGACGTTTGCGCTCATTATTCCACTGTGCCAAATAGGCATTCTGCCTGGTTACAAAATCGGCATCTCGTAACGTTCCAGCGGAACGGCATCTTTGTAGCAACGACACAAACACCCCATATCCGTTCCAGCGGAACGGCATCTTTGTAGCAACGACACAAACATCCCATGCCCGTTCCAGCGGAACGGCATCTTTGTAGAAACGACACGAACATCCCATATCCGTTCCAGCGGAACGGTATCTTTGGTCTTCCGGCGTCCTTCCTACATGACGATGGCACACAACTTGAAATATTGTACCTTTGCCGGTACTATGCATAAAAAATCAATGGGATATGGCGAATACATATACACAACTCTACACCCATTTGGTCTTTGCCGTGCAAAACCGCCAGGCGCTCATCAAACCCGAATTCCGTGAAGAAACCGAGCGATACATGACAGGCATTTTGCAGAACAAAAAACACAAACTCCTGGCCATTTACCTCATGCCCGACCACGCGCATATATTGATAGGGGCAAATCCCGCTATTTCCCTTTCCGATACCGTTCAGGTTTTGAAAACCGAAACTACCAATTTCATCAAGGAAAAACGCTTTACGCCGTTTCGCTTCAACTGGCAGGAAGGCTATGGGGCATTTTCCCATTCCCGTAGCGAATTGGACAACGTGATAAAATACATTTTGAACCAACCTGAACATCACCGGAAAACGACATTCCGGGAGGAATACCTCTCCCTTTTGCGGAGGTATGAAATTGAGTATAAAAATGAATATTTATTTGATTTTTTCGAGGATATCAGCGAGTAAGATGCCGTCCCCGCAGTACCACGGGCGAATACCCAAAGCCGGAAACAAAACAACATCATGAAGGAACAGAACCAGCAACAATTAGGAAAAACCCTCTGGGCCATCGCCGACAAACTGCGGGGCGCCATGAATGCGGACGACTTCCGGGACTACATGCTTTCGTTCCTGTTTTTGCGCTACCTGTCCGACAACTACGAATCGGCGGCCCAAAAGGAACTGGGGCCGGACTATCCCAAAACCGCGGCGGACGACCGGCTTGCGCCCTTGTCGTTGTGGTATGCCGCCAATGCGGAAGACGTGCCGGAATTTGAAAAGCAAATGCGCCGCAAAGTGCATTACGTCATCGAGCCGCAGCATTTGTGGAGCAGCATTTCCGAATTGGCCCGCCTTCAAAGCCCTGATTTATTGAAAACCCTGGAGGCCGGGTTCAAGTACATCGAAAACCAGTCTTTTGAAAGCACCTTTCAGGGTTTGTTCTCGGAAATCAACCTGAACTCCGACAAACTCGGCAGAAGTTATGCCGAGCGCAACACCAAGCTATGCACCATCATCCAGAAGATAGCCGAGGGTATCGCCGATTTTTCGAGGGATATAGATGTCCTGGGTGATGCCTACGAGTACCTCATCGGGCAGTTTGCGGCAGGCTCCGGTAAAAAGGCCGGCGAGTTTTATACGCCGCAACAGATTTCCAGCATCCTTTCCGAAATTGTCGTCCTGGACGGCCAGGAACCAAAGACAGGCAAAAAGAAAAAGCTGGACAAAGTATTGGACTTTGCCTGTGGTTCGGGTTCGCTATTGCTGAATGTACGCAAGCAAATGGGGCCCAACGGCATCGGCAAGATATACGGTCAGGAAAAAAACATCACCACCTACAACCTGGCCCGCATGAACATGCTGCTGCACGGCCTGAAAGACACCGAGTTTGAAATCCACCACGGCGACACCCTGCTGAATGATTGGGAAATACTGAACGAGATGAATCCCGCGAGGAAGCAGGAATTCGATGCGGTTGTCGCAAATCCTCCTTTTAGTCTTCGCTGGGAACCGACGGAGGCTTTGGGTGAAGATTTTCGCTATAAAAGCTACGGCCTTGCCCCCAAATCAGCGGCAGATTTTGCTTTTCTACTACACGGCTTCCACTTTCTGTCCGAAAAAGGAACAATGGCCATCATACTACCGCATGGCGTATTATTTCGGGGAGGCATCGAGGAGCGTATTCGCACCAAGTTGTTAAAAGACGGCAACATTGACACGGTTATCGGCTTGCCTTCCAATCTGTTTTATTCTACGGGTATTCCTGTTTGTATACTGGTGCTCAAGAAGTGTAAAAGGCCGGATGATGTACTGTTTATCAACGCCAGCGAATACTTTGAAAAGGGCAAACGTCAAAACAGCTTATTGCCAGAGCATATTGCAAAAATCGTAGAAACTTACCAGTACCGCAAAGAAGAAATACGTTATTCCCGTCGTGTATCGATGGAAGAAATAGAGAAAAATCAATACAATTTAAACATATCTCGCTACGTCAGTACGGCAAAAACAGAAGAAATAATCGATCTCAAGGCGGTACACGACGAACTGATTGCCATTGAAAAGAAAGCGGCAGAAGCTGCTGAAAGGCATAATCAGTTTCTAAGGGAGTTGGGGCTGCCGCCTGTTACGGGCTGACTTGTAAAATATCGGGTAGTTGTATGGATAGTTCGTATAATCGAAGTTCCTTCAATGCCTTGAAGTAAATTTTCAGGGGGCTGGACAACAAGATTGTAGAAAAGAGGACGTAGCTTTTCACTTCAAAAAAATAACTTTAGTATGGAAGATCATGAGAATAAGGTCAATTTATTTTTCATTTACTCCCGAAAAGATGCGGAATTAAGAAAGAGGCTGGAAATTCATTTACATTCATTAAAAAGGAAAAATTATATTAATTTATGGCATGATGGCGAGATCATTCCTGGGCAAGATTGGCAGAAACAAATCTCGATTGCATTATCAAAGGCTGATATAATATTAATACTAGTTAGTGTTGATTTTATCGCATCAGATTATTGCTACGAAATAGAAATGACAAAAGCGCTGGAAAGGCATAAATTAGGTGAGGTTGTTATTGTGCCTATCATACTTAAGGACTGTGATTGGCATGATACCCCAATCGGTGAATTACAAGCACTTCCCTCAAATGGCGATCCAATTATTGGAGGCAATTGGAAAGATCCTGAGTCTGGTTTTCGAGACACCGTTGTCAGATTAAAACAATTAATTGAGGAAAGAATAAGGAATAAAGAAACAATTCGGAAGCAATCATTGCAGACTATTACGAATTTAGAGTTAATGTGCAATGAACTTAAAATTAAAAATAAAAAACTTACAAATGAACAAAGGAAGATAAAAGCAGAAAATAAAATAAATAAAAATGAATTAAAAATTATTAATCGTCAGTATTTAGAGTTGCAAAAGGAATTTAAGATGAAAGTCTTTGAGTTGGATAAATACATTGAAGATATTAATACTACTCGTTTATATGCAATTTCTGAACATGCAGGTTTAGAGTCTAAGTATACTACAGTCCTAAATGAAAAATCAGACTTATTAGATCGTATAAAATTTCTTGAAAAAGAAATTGAAGAAAAACAAATATCATTTGACAGAATAGTAAAGGAAAAAGATACTTATATATCCAGGCTTAAGAACGAAATTAAGGTTTTAAAGGTAGATTTCATTGATGCGAAATCGGATAAGGATTTAAAAGTTGATTTTCATGATTATGGACTGGATAATACTATAGAAACGGCATTAAAATCGAAAATTATTGAACTTCTTGCTGAGATAAAGAAACTTAAAAATGAAAAATATTATATAGTTAAAAATGCAGAACTTGAAACTTTTAATACTGAATTATCAGATAAGCTGAAAAATCTAGAAATGAAACATCAAGTTGATATTGATAAATTATTACAAGAAAGAGACGAATTATTTCTCAAATTAAGTAAATTGGAACGAGCTGCACAGAAAAAGAGCACTAATGGCTGAATAAAATAATACATTTGGAGTGAGGTTTCAATAGAAGGTAACGAAGCCTTTTTTACCCTTTATTTGTCTTTCCCGAAGGGAATCCACAACATCATCTTAGCACTTGCCCGCTCTATCGCAACATGTGCAGATACCCCTGCGGGTTTGACAAAGTCAAAATAACCCGACAAAGCAAAAATCCGCATTCCGAAATCCGAAATCCGAAATCAAAGAATCACCTCCTCCTCCCTAAACACCACCCCATACGTCGCCAACTCCTCCAACACCGGGTCATACACCTCCTGCATGACGGGGATGTTAACGCCCGTGGCTTTGATCTTTCCTTCCATCACCAGGCGCACAAAAATGCCGATGGGCAGGCCTACCAGGCGGGCCATGGCCGTGTCGTGTTCGTTGGCGCCTTTCATGACCAGCGTGGATTTGAGCAGCCGGGTTTGGTTTTCCAGGATGTACTCAAACTCGTGGTGCATGATGATCATATCCTTGTCGCTCGGCTTGAGCGCCCATTTTTTGAGCAGCAGGTCTTCTAGGATCTGGGCAGGGGTGGCGTTGGCTACGTGGATTTTGGTTTTGCGGAATAATCCTAGCCATTCGAGCTTTTCCATGACGGGGGAGTCGACGTCCTGGTCGAGCAGGCGCGCGATGCGGTCTTTGACCGAACCCGGGCCCCCGCCGGCATAAGCCTCCATCAACTCGTGGTAGGTAAGGTCGCCCGAATCGACGATGGGGAAGGAGTTGTCGGTGAGACCTATTTTGCGCAGGGCATTCCAGGCATCGCAATAGCCCAGGTGCCGGATGGTGCCGCGCAGGATGTTGGGAATGCCGCTCAGGCCGTAAACATCTCGGTAGAGCAGCGAGTCGCGGTTGGCGTAGACTTCATAGTCACCCATACCGGGGATGTCTACTACCCAGTATTTGGTGAACAAGCGGTTGTAGGGGATGTACCTGAATTTGCCGCCTTCGAGAAACTGCGCGGTGCCTTGTCCGGCCAATATGACATTGCGCGGGTTCCAGGTAAATTTGTAGTGCCAGGGATTGTCATCGCTTTCTGGGGCGATGAGTCCGCCAGTATAAGAGCGGAAGGCCGTCAGTTGGCCGCCGTGTTGTTTGATCTGGTGGATTTTTTGCATCGCCGACATGTGGTCGATGCCGGGGTCGAGGCCCATTTCACCCATGAAGATGAGGTCGTGGCTGCGGGCAGCGTCGCTGAGTTTGTGCATTTCCTGCGATACATACGAGGCCGTGATGAGGTGTTTTTTGAGCTTGATGCAGTCGAGGGCGACTTCGATGTGCAGGTGCGCGGGCATCAGCGATACCACGATGTCGTGTCGACTGATGAGGTCGCGGCGGTCGTTGACTTTCAGCACGTCGAGCCAGGCGGCGCGGCCGTTGGGGTGGTCGTTGACTTTCTGCTTGGCCAACTCGGGGTCGGCATCGGCGACGGTGACGGTCCAGTTGCGGTCGCGGGCCTTTTCGAGTACGTAGTTGATGAGCGCCGTGGATGACCTGCCGGCGCCTATGATGAGTATATTGTTCATTTGCGGTAGCTTTTTGTAATAAGAACGCGCCGAAAGATAGCGCTTTGCCAGTATTCTTTTAATTTTGACAACTGGTGTATTATGTAAATTTTATTTGCGATGCGGGAAGTTGAGCTGATCACGAAAGTGCAAGTGTTTGAAAACGAGGCCGAATTACCTGGTCAGGAAGGTGTGTTGATGCGGGAAGCCCACGAGGCGCTCGCTAAGTCGTACGCGCCCTATTCCAAATTTAACGTAGGCGCCGCCTTATTATTGGCTAACGGAGAAGTGATTTCTGGCGCCAATCAGGAGAATGCCGCTTATCCGATGTGCCTCTGCGCCGAACGGGTGGCCTTAGGGGCTGCTACGTCTGTGTATCCCGGCGTGGCGGTCACGGCTATCGCGATTACGATTAAAAGCAGCCACCAGGTGGTGAACCGCCCCGCAGCCCCCTGCGGCGCCTGTCGTCAGGTGATCTGCGAGACGTCGAACCGCCAAGGACAACCCATCGTGGTACTGATCAAAGGCGAAACCGGCCCCATCTACCGCTTTAATGACGCGGTTGATTTGCTGCCGCTGTCTTTCGATAGCTCGTATTTGTGAATTTTTTTAAACACAAAGGCAGAAAGTAAAAGAAGACACAAAGCAAGCACTTTGTGGTACTTAGTGCTCTTTGTGTCTTTGTGGTAAGAAAAACCCCAGCCCCTCCAAATCCTCCGGCGTATCAATGCCTATCGTTTCCAGCTCGGTCAGTCCCACATAAATCCGGTAGCCGGCCTCCAGCCAGCGCAGTTGCTCGAGCGACTCAGCTTGTTCGTAGGTTCCATGGGGTAATTTCCCCAAATTTTGCAATACGCTATTGCGAAAAGCATAAATACCGATATGCTTAAAGTGGAGCCCTTTCGACAGCCAATCTTCGTGGTCCAGATTGCGCAGATAGGGTATCGGGTGCCGACTGAAATACATGGCAAAACCGTTTTTGTCAGAAACTACTTTCACCACATTGGGGTTAAATAAAGGGTGTTCGTCCGTTATTCGCTTGGCGAGCGTGGCAATGGCCAGTTCGGGGTGTTGCGCAAAAGGCGCTATGACTGCGTTGATTTGTGCGGGATCGATAAAGGGCTCGTCGCCTTGTATGTTGACTACCACGTCCATCTCCGGATAGGATGCGGCTACCTCCGCACAGCGGTCGGTGCCGCTTTGGTGGGAGGCGTCGGTATACATCACGGGCGCGCCGATAGATTCCGCATGCCGGTATATACGCTCGTCGTCGGTGGCGATGATCACTTTTTGCAGCAAATCGGCTTTACAAGCCTGGTTGAATACGCGCTGCAGCATACTTTGACCGTTAATATCTACTAAAGGTTTGCCCGGAAAGCGAGTTGACGCATAGCGGGCAGGTATGATTCCGAGGGTTTTCATATTTTTGCGTTAAAATTAAATACTATGAGTACTACCTTACGCGCCCTGCCTACTTTTTTGCTGTGGTGCGCCCTGATTACCAATACCCAGGCAACCGGTGACAGTTTGCGCTATTTATTGCCCAAAGATACCGTCTTCCTTACGATTGAAGGGGAAGAAAAGTATTTTGATCACCGCCTGGAAAAAAAACAAACGCTCTATTCGCTGTCGCGATTTTACGGACTGTCGGTGGAGGAATTGTATTACTACAACCCCGGATTGAAGGAAAAATCGGTTTTGGTGGGACAATCCATACGCATTCCGATTCCCAATAGGGCGATAAAACGGTACAAAGACAATACTTTTGCCGCCGGCAAACACGCTTCGGTGTATTATGTGGTGAAAAAAGGCGATACGATGTTCCGCATTTGCCGAACGTATTTTCGCATGCCGATGGAAATTATTATGGAGCGCAACGATATGACTTCCACTACGGTCAAGGAAGGCCAGCGCATTCATGTGGGCTGGATAAGTACGGAGGGCGTGCCCGAGAGTTTCCGGCAGTTTACCGGCGACCCCAATTCGCGGCGTAATGAGGCGATGTCGCGTATCTACCAGCGCGAAAAAACAGCCAAAAAGGAAAAGGAACACCAGGGCGTGGCCTATTGGCAGAAAAACAGCAAGGAAGACTCCGACTTTTACGCCCTGCACCGCCACGCTCCAGTCAAATCGGTAATCGCCGTGACTAACCCCATGAGCAAACGCACGGTATACGTGAAGGTGATCGGCAGAATCCCGGATACGGTGTACGGCGATGATGTGGTGGTAGTGCTTTCACCCATTACCGCCAAGGTGCTGAATGCCAAAGACCCAAGGTTTTTTGTGAGGGTAAAATATTGGGAATAATAGTTTTACAAATTACATAAAATGCAATATTACGACAACATCCTACAAACCATCGGCAATACGCCGCTGGTGAAACTGAATAGGGTAGTGGAGGGCGTGCCCGCACTGGTGCTGATGAAAGTGGAGACCTTCAACCCCGGCCATTCTATCAAGGACCGCATGGCGGTGAAAATGCTGGATGACGCTGAAAAACGCGGCGATATCGCCCCCGGCGGCACCATTATCGAATGTACCTCGGGCAATACGGGCATGGGACTGGCCATCGCAGCCGTGGTAAAGGGCTACCGCTGTATTTTTACGACCAGCGACAAGCAGTCGAAAGAGAAAATCGATATGCTGAAAGCCCTGGGAGCCGAGGTGATCGTGTGTCCCACCAACGTAGAACCCGAAGACCCACGTTCGTATTATTCGGTAGCCGAGCGACTGAGCAAGGAGATCCCCAATTCCTATTGGTGCAATCAATACGATAATTTATCGAACCGTACGGCGCACTACGAAAGCACCGGCCCTGAAATCTGGCGCCAGACCGACGGCAAAGTGACCCACCTGATTGTCGGCGTAGGCACGGGCGGCACTATCTCAGGTGTGGCAAAATTTCTCAAGGAGAAAAACCCCGATATCCAGATTTGGGGCGTGGATACATATGGCTCGGTGTTCAAAAAATACCACGAGACGGGCATTTTTGACCCTAACGAGATCTACCCGTATATCACCGAAGGTATCGGCGAAGATATCCTGCCCAAAAATGTGGATTTTTCTCTGATCGACCACTTTGAGAAGGTGAGCGACAAAGACGGCGCTGTGATGGCCCGCCGTATCGCCCGCGAGGAAGGCATTATGCTCGGTTATTCCGCCGGCTCGGCGGTGGCCGGACTCGTGCAACTCAAAGACCGCCTCACGAAAGACGACGTGGTGGTGGTGGTGATCCACGACCACGGCAGCCGATACGTAGGCAAAATCTATAACGACGACTGGATGCGCGAACGCGGTTTCCTCGATACCGAGCTGAAGGTGAAAGATGTCATTTCCCGCAAAAAGGACAAAAGTTTTATCACTGTTGACGTTGCCGACACGGTGCGCCACGCCTTCCAACTGATGAAAAACAATGACATATCCCAGTTGCCCGTCACCAAAAACGGCGATTTCGTAGGCGCAGTTACCGAAAGCTCGGTATTAACTTACCTGCTGGAAAATCCCATCCAAAACACGGAAAAAACGGTGGAATCGGTGATGGGAGACCCTTTCCCGGTTGTCAGTGAGGATTTGCCCTTCAACCAGCTCAGCAAATACATCAGCAAAACGATCCCCGCCGTTTTAGCCAAGGACAAGGCCGGCGGAATTCATATTTTGACGCAGTATGATATTATTCAGGCGGTTTAGTCGATGTGCTAATTTGCTAATTTGCTAATTTGCTAATTTGCTGATGTGCTAATTTGCTAATATTTAAAAATTATAATATTAATAATTATCAGCACATCAGCACATCAGCACATCAGCACATCAGCACATCAGCACATCAGCACATCAGCACATCAATCTTTAAGAATTTCCCTCGAAATCACCAACTTCTGAATTTCCGAGGTGCCTTCTCCGATGGTGCAGAGTTTGGCGTCGCGGTAGAACTTCTCTACGGGATAATCTTTGGTATAGCCGTAGCCGCCGAAGATTTGCACGGCTTCGTTGGCCACCGAGACGGACACTTCCGAGGCGTAGTACTTGGCCATAGCCGAAATCTTGGTGGCGTTGCCGCCGTTGTCTTTGATGTGGCCGGCCTGGCGGATGAGTAGTTCAGAGGCCTGGATTTGGGTGGCCATATCGGCCAGTTTGAAGCTGATGCCCTGAAAAGAAGAGATGGGCTTGCCGAATTGCTCGCGTTCTTTGGCGTATTTCACCGACGCCTCGTAAGCGCCTTTGGCAATGCCCAGTGACAACGCCGCGATAGAGATGCGGCCGCCGTCGAGAATTTTCATAGCCTGGATAAAACCTTCGCCTTCGTTGCCCAGCATCTGGCTTTTGTGTATGCGGCAGTTGTCGAAGATGAGTTCTGCCGTTTCAGAGGCACGCATGCCCAGTTTGTTTTCTTTTTTGCCGGCGTGGAAGCCCGGCGTGCCGCGCTCGATGATAAACGCCGTCATGCCGTGGCTGTCGAGTAATTCGCCGGTTCTCACGATCACTACGGCTACATGCCCCGACTTACCGTGGGTGATAAACGTTTTAGCGCCGTTGATCACGTAATAGTCGCCGTCGCGTTCTGCCACGCAGCGCATGCGGCCTGCGTCGCTGCCGGTATTGGGCTCGGTGAGCCCCCAAGCGCCGATCCACTCGCCCGAAGCCAGTTTGGGGAGGTATTTGGATTTCTGGATTTCATCGCCAAACTGCAGGATGTGGTTCGTGCACAGCGAATTGTGAGCTGCCACCGACAGGCCGATAGACCCGCACACTTTGGCGATTTCCTCTATGATGGTGATGTATTCCTGGTAGCCTAATTCAGCACCGCCATATGCTTCGGGCACCAACACGCCAAGGAAACCGTATTTTCCCATTTCGTGAAATAAATCCATTGGAAAATGCTGCGTTTCATCCCATTCCATGACGTGTGGGCGAATATGCTGCTCCGCAAAGTCGCGGGCGCTTTCTTTAATCAGTTGTAGGTTGTCGAGTGCTTCAACTTTCATGTGTGATTGGTTTTATCCTGTCTCGTATTTTTGTTATAATAATAAAAAGCAAAAATTGTTCGAAAAACCCCAAAATGACCCAGTCGCCCAGTCGAGGTGTAATCTTCCCAAAGTCCAATAGTCCAATAGTCACACAGTCCTCCCTACCATCCCAGCGCTTCTTTCATCTTAAAATAAATACTGGTATTCTCATACACCCCCGCAAACATATCCGCCTTCGGGCCGTAGGCAAAAACGGGGATCAGCGCGCCGGTATGGCCGTTGGTGGTAAAAACGGGTTTTATCTTGCCTCTGCTGGAATTCGGGTTGATGGCTACGCCTCCGCTTTCGTGGTCGGCGGTGACAAGCACTAGCGTATCGCCACGGCGCTGGGCAAAATCGAGGGCCAGGCCGATTGCTTTGTCGAAATCGAGCACTTCGTCGATGAGGATGCCGCCTTCGTTGGCATGTGCTGCCCAGTCAATCTGCGAGCCTTCAATCATGATGAAAAAACCTTTTTCACCGCGCTCCGCTAGGAAATTAAGTCCCTTTCTGGTCGCATCGGGTAAATAGTCGCGCCCCAGCGAAGCATGGAGCGGGTGGTTATCGGCCGTAAAATAAACCAAATTAGTTCTGGAGTCTAGTTCGATAGTACGAAGTTCGGCCTGGGAGTAGTCCCACACCTTGTACCCCCGCTTTCTCCACTCTGTCACCAGATCGCGCTCGTCGAGGTTGCGCCGGTCGAAAAACTTTTTGCCGCCGCCGATCAGCAGGTCCATTTCTGTGTCCATGTAATCTGCTGCAATTTCTTCGTAGAGTACGCGCAAGGGTTCATGCGCCGCGAAGCTGGCCGGAGTGGCGTGTACGATGCTGGAAGTGGCGATCATACCGGTGGCCAGGCCTCTTTCTTCGGCTTCTTCCAGGATGGTTTTACAGGCTACGGTATCTGAATTGACGCCGATGGCATTGTTGTATGTCTTTACACCGCAAGCAAAGGCAGTGGCGCCGGCGGCTGAGTCTGTCACCAAATCGTCGAAAGAATACGATTTATGCAGTCCCACCACCGGAAACCGCTCGATGTTCAGCGGTTTGGCGCTTTGAAATAAACCCACAGAAAGCGCGGATACACCCATGCCATCGCCGATCATCAAGATAATATTCTTGGGCTTTTCGCTCATCTGCACAGGAATGGCGGGCATTTCGGGCGCAACGGGCTTGGCGCAAGAAAGCAAAAAAATAAGCAAAATTCCTATGAGGCTGTTTCGGCTGTTTTGCTGCATTATAATGTTGTTTTTTTTCACAGCTTTTATAGATTACTTATTGCTGAGGGATTAGAGATTTAAAGTGATTATTCTGATATAGTCGATGAATTTAAAATTATTGTCCAAATAAGTGTTTTGTTTGTCGATACGCTGGAATATTATTCTAAACCATCGTATCTTTGCGGTGTTGTTGTAGTAAGGCCGTGTGTTAATGTTTCAGCCTTGGTGCAACGGTCTCTAAAAAAAAATCTCTTTCAAGAGAATTGTAGATAGAGTTACCGACTGTTACAAAAAATAATATCTCATGACACCCCGTACACACCTAACTACTATTGCGCTATTGTGTTTAATGGCGCCGATTTTTTCCCTCGCTGCACCTGCCGGTTTCGGCGCAGAACAGGAGGACAAAAGTAAAAGTATTTTTGATCATTTGACGCGATCGGAGCCCCTCGAAATTACGATTCGCACCGATTTGGGCGAATTGATCAACAACAGACGCAGGGATACCTACCAGGAAGCGCAATTCAGCTACGAAGACCTGTCGGGCGCCGAGGCCTCCAACGCTATAGAAATCAAGCCTCGTGGCAAGTTCCGCCGCCGCGTGTGCGACTTCCCTCCGCTTAAGCTCAAGTTTCCCAAAAAACAATTACTCGCCGCCGGCTTCTCCGAGCACAACGATCTGAAACTGGTTACCCACTGCGTGGACGACAAGGAGATCGGCCAGGATTATCTGCTTCGCGAATACCTGATTTATAAGCTGTATAACGAGCTTTCCAGCAATAGCTTTCGCGTTCAGCTGGTGAAAGTGACTTACGAAGACAACGGCCCCGCTAACCTGGGCAAGATCAAGCGCTTCGGGTTTATCCTCGAAGACGAAGACGAGGCCGCCAACCGCATGGGCGGCGAGCAATGCGAGTGCCGCGGTGTGCCCAAAGATTCCCTCATGGCCGCCGATGAACGCCTGATGTCGATGTTCCAGTTTATGGTGGGTAATTCTGACTGGGATATGGCGATGAGCCGCAACTTGCTGCAAGTACGCCTGAGCAATAACTACGTTTTGCCGGTAGGCTATGATTACGACTTTTCCGGTCTGGTCAACGCCTCTTATGCGCTGCCCAATTCCGACCACAAGTTGCTAAGCGTGCGCGACCGCATTTATCTGGGGCATCCGGCAGCAAATGCCGAATTACAGCAAACGATCGGCCTGTTCCAGTCCAAAAAAGAGAAATTGCAGGGCATCGTGTCGGGTTTTAAACTGCTCGACAAAACTTCCCGCGACGATATAGCCGCCTACCTCAACAGCTTTTACAGCCTGCTCGACCAGTTGGAGCAACAACCCGAAGCTGAATGGTATAAGTTGCTGCGCCAGCCTATTAGCGGACCGGTATTTCCGCAGGCTCAGCCAGCTTCAGTGGAGCGGTAATTTGAAGGGTCGTCTGCGTGAGCGTTACGCCTTACTGGTCGTACACGGCTTCTACTTTGCCGTCTTGGTATTCTATGCCCTGGCATTTACGACTGTACGAACAGGGGAACTTTCCGTATCATTATTTGTCCAACTTTAATTGTGCAGTCGTATAGTCTTACCACCTCGCCCCAAAATCATTCCACCCCAGCTCCAATTCCTCATTGAGTCCATCTTTCCTTTTGGTCAGAAAGATACTACCTTTCAGTATTTCTTCATCCTGTTTTGATACGTCGGCCCTGGGGGGGGCTTCCCTCTTTTGGGTAGATATCTGGGCCCAAAGGCAAGGGGGAGAAGGATTGCCTTTTCTTGTTAAAAAGGAACTCACATCCGCCCGAACAATAGCATAAAATCCTCCCGTCTGCTCCGTGCGATGCTCACCGTTTGGTTGTTGCTCATCACCACATAGCCGCCATCGCCCTTCATGTATTTTTCAATGTGCTTCAAGTTGATGAGGAACTGCTTGTGTGCCCGGAAAAACCCTTTTCCCTCCAGCGTGTCCTCCACATCGCCCAAGGTTCGGGAAATGAGCATTTGTTTGCCGTTGGCCAAATGGATTTTGGTATAGTTGCTCTCTGCTTCGCAGGTCACGATATCATCGAGGTTCAAAAAAGTAAAGCCTTCCAGGCTTGGGATGGCAATTTTGTTGGACAATACCGGGTCGTTTTGGTGGAGGTGGTTTTTCAAAAGTACCAATTGTTGCGGATCAATCGGCGGCAATTTTTGGGAGCGGGCCACCGCATTTTTCAATTCCAGCGGGTCAATGGGCTTGAGCAGGTAGTCCAAGGCGCTGAACTTGAATGCGCGGAGGGCATATCGGTCGTAGGCGGTGGTGAAAATGAGTTGGAAATCCACGTCCCCCAGTTCCTCCAACATGCGGAAGCCATTCATGATGGGCATTTCGATGTCGAGGAAAACCAATTCCGGAGCATGTTGCCGAATGACTGAAAGCCCTTCCACCCCATTGCCGGCAGTGGCGACTACTTGCACGGATGGGCAGTGTTGTTGCACAAGCACTTGCAAGTATCCCACACAATGGTGTTCGTCGTCTATAATGATTGTTTTCATAATGAAACGGTTGAGAAAAGTTGAGAGAGGGGTCGAGAAAAGTTGAATTGACATTTTTAACCACCCAACCGCGCTCAACCCTTTTTTTAAACAGGAATTTCCAGCACGACTCTGGTACCGCAGGCTTTGCCGTTGGCATCTACGAGGTCGTGGATGCTGACTTTATTTTCATCTGGTTTGTCGGGGTTCAAGATACGGAGACGTTCTTCGGTGATGAGGCCGCCGTAAGATTTCCGCTGCAAGGTGGATTTGCTTTCCAGTTCGGCGGCACGGGCACGGCCTACGCCGTCGTCGGTTATTTCCACAAGCAGTTTATTGTCGGTGGGCGGCCGCACATCCACCACTACCGAGCCGCCTTCGGGCTTGTGCATCAGGCCGTGCCAGATCGCATTTTCTATGTATGGCTGGATGAGCATGGGCGGTATCTGGCAAAACTGTTGATCAATTTCGTCGTCCACCCAGATTTCGTAGCGGAACTTGTCGTCGAAGCGCATGGCCTCCAATTCGAGGTAGAGGCGCAGGGCTTCGATTTCCTTTTCCAACGGCACTCTTTGCGAACGGGAATTGTCGAGCACCAGCCGCATCAGGCGGGAAAATTTGGTGATGTAACCGGCCGCCTGGGCACTGTCGTTCCGCACGATAAAGTTGTTGATAGAGTTGAGGCAATTAAAAATAAAATGGGGGTTCATCTGGGAGCGCAGGGCCTCCATTTCCTTTTCGGAAATTTCTTTGTAGAAAGCTCTTTTCAGTTGTTCTTCGTGGCGCACCTGCGAGATGCGGTAACGGGCGGCGGCCAAAACAATCAACAAACTGCTCAGCGCAATGGCCGACCAAAACCACCACGTTTGCCACCAGGGGGGGCGGATGTAAAACTGGAACCCTGCCGACTCGCTCCATTCGCCATCTTCGTTTTGTGCCTGCACCTCAAAGTGGCGGTCGCCGGTCGGGAGGGACGGGAAATTGAGCGAGGTATTGAAGGTTTGCACCCACTCGCCTTTATTGAAACGGTAGCGGTAAGGAATCTTGCCATTCAACTTGAAATTGATTGCGAAGAAGTTGATCGTCAGGTTTTTTTCCGAATAAGCAAGTCTGACGGGTGTTGTCAAGTCTAAGGAACGGCGATTGGCCAACACCGCAGACAGGATGGGCGCCGGAGAAATAAGGCTGGGTTTTGAGCTTTGGAAATATGCCAAACCCTTGGTAGTGCCGACCCACACGGTATTTCCCCACACGGCCGCGTCGGTTATTTCATTGGAGGGCAGGCCGTGAGCGGTCGTTATTTTTTCAATTTCAAACCTACCTTCCCAGTCCCAACGCACCTTGTTCAGGCCATTGAGGGTGCCGGCCCAAAGGTTGCCCTTGTTATCCACGGTCAGGGTTTCAATCATATTGGCGGTCAGCCCGTCGGCTTCGGTGAGGGAGGCCGTGCGATCTCCCTTCCAGAAGACCAGCCCGTAGCCCTTGCTGCCAATGACGAGGGTGGAGTCGGGCAGTTCTTCAATGGCTTCTATCCGGGTTTGGAATGCTGGGTGCTTTTGTTTTGGTGTAATAAGTTGACTGTCTCTCAATTCAAATAATCCATAGATATTGGCGATCCAGGAGCGCTTGTCAAAAGTTGTGCAGGCATCGAGGGTGCGGGTCTGGTACGGGGCTTCTTGTTGCAGGTCATATTTCGAAGAAAATACTACCTTCTGCAAGCCGGGGTCTATTTGGGCAAACCCTATGTGGTAAGCGCCCCAAAGTGTATTCAGGTCGGATGAAAGATGAAAATGCCTCGCTGCAAATCCCACTTCTCTTTTATGTGTGGCGGAAGCAATTGGATCAATGATGGGGCGCCATTTCCCATGAAGAAAATAATTCAAACTGGAATTATCAACCGTTGCCCAGAGTATTTCCCTTTTGCTGTCAAAAGCCAGGTCGAAAATCTTTTGACCGGCATAAGGTAAAAACGGTGATACTTCTTTTGAAAAGGCATTCACTTTTACCAGACCACTGCCATCCAACCCGACAAAAGCTTCGTGTTCGTTTTTTAAAGCGATGGAAGTGACATAGTCGTTGGGCAAGCCGGAAGCCTGATTGAAAATGGACATATGGGCATTGGGGCGATAAAAAACACCTGCCTCGGTCGTTGCGAACCAATAGCCGCCTTGCCGGTCTTCAATAACATGGCTGACAGAATACCCTTCCAGCATGGTCTCGAACCGGTTGTGCTGAAGGTCGGCGATGGTCTGGTAGTGCCGCATCCCTTTGCGCCTTCCCAACCCTAGGTAAATCTCGCCCTGTGAGTTTTGGTAAATATCGGCGACTTGCTCTGGGAAGGGGATTTGCCAAACCAATTTGCCTTCCCGGAAACCGAACAGGTAGCCCAAGTTTGCAACTACCAACGTATGGTCAGCGGAGCACCAAGTGTACATCTCGACCGGCAATTCCCCTTTTGGCAGGATGTATTTGGATTTTTGTCGGTCTTGGAAAATGGTGAATTGCCATTGGTCTTTTGCCCCCCAGGGATCATCAATCGGTTGGAGGAACTCTTTTGAGGGAATATTGTAGCTTAAGACATTGATGGCCCTGTTTTCCACCAAATAGGCGCTTAAGGAGTGGTCTTTTATCAAAAATTCCCCTTCGCCAGATGAGGAAAAACGCATCAACCCAACCCGTGGGATCGAATTATATACTTGCCCCAACGTATCCACATAAAAGCGGTAATCGCCCGAAATGGCTATCCGGCTCTTCAAGCTGTCCAAGGCGCTGTTGCCGGCGAATGTATGGATGCTGTCCTTTTCAAAATAATAGAGCCTAGCCGACATGCCCTGCATCCAGACCCTCCCCTGCCGGTCTTCCTGCAAATAAAACACCACGGGATCATCCAGCCCTTGCAGGGTGCCGAAGTTTTCAAACCGGTAGCCATTGTAGCGGCTCACGCCATTGTCGGTGGCGAACCAAAGGTAGCCTTGGCGGTCTTGCAAAATCTCATGCACTTCGGAACTGGGCAGCCCGTCGTCTGCAGTGAACCGGAGGAAGCCTGCGGGAGGCGTCTGTGCGCCGACCACACAGAGGATGCCGGATAGGACAAACCAAAGTATTGGTAGAAAATGCCTCATGGCCTGCAAGGTAATGGCAAGATGGTGAAAAAGGGTTGGTATGCGTTTGAGCATTCCGCCACTCACGAAAGTAAGCAAATTGTTTTAAAAACTTTCATTCCATTGAGGGAAATGCTGTTTTGGGGGCGTGAACGGCGACCAGCATGCCGGCCGGCAGGTCACTAAGCCATAACCGTAGCACAATCGGCCACACATGCAGCAGGCTCGGTGGTGAATGTGTGGCTGGTGGGTTGCGCTCATATTTGGGATACGGCTAATTGTTATCCATGTACAATTCGGCGTACTAAAATCCAAGCAGTCCAATTTTTAATAACCCTTAAAAGAATATAGTCATGAAAATCATTTCAACTTTATTTCAATTAATTTTTTGTAGTTCAATTTTCGCTCAATGTAATAATGTCCTATCCTTTGAGGGAGACGACGATTATGTGACATTCAACTCTTTGGCTGCCCCCATGTCACTTGCACCAGACTTCACCGTTGAATTTTGGATGAAGGCGGACTTGAACAACAATACCTCATCACCTCGTGTCGGGCTTTTCTCCATCAACCCCGGTGTCGGGAACAACACGTTCTTGATAACCATGGGCGGCAGCGGCTCAACACAAGATGGGAGGATCGTTCTTGTTGATGACCCGACCGGTTTTGACCTCACAAGCCCCCAGGTTGTAGGCGATAACGTCTGCCACCATGTTGCCTATGTGCGAACCGGGTCAATTGGAACACTTTTCATTGATGGCGGTCTCGCCGGGTCCCATGTGGCCGACTATGTTCTGACCAGTACGGACAGATACAGCATTGGTCAGGAATGGGACAATACGATCCCGTCAGATTTTTACAACGGTAATATGGACGAGCTTAGGATATGGACCACTGCAAGGACTCAATCCCAAATACAATCAACCATGAATACCGAATTGACGGGAACGCTCCCCCCCGGGCTGTTAGCATACTATGACTTTAACCAGGGGATACCCTCTGGTAGCAATAACACAGAGTTCTCAGCAATTGAATAGAAAATACAATGACAGCAATAAACTAAGCAGATAAATATAAATAATGGCTTGTAGGTGTCTTTACTTTAAACTTGGAAAGACATTACCAATGTTTTAATCTAAACTTTACATAAATGATTTCTTAACTTTAAAATCAACAAATATGGCAGGAATTACATGTATCAGTAATGACGGCAAAGAGTATGCAAGTGGTTCATTAAACGCTGCTGGCACTCACAGATGCAGGGACGGAAAATGGGATAAGGTGAAGACTGCAATGGAACCATCTGTTGGAACAACAGAAACAGGTCTAAAAGAGCCAATACCCCTCATTGTTACCGTCAAAGAGGTCATCACCATTACAGAAAAGGTATTACCTATACCTAAAGAAAAGAAAACAAATAAGTAATCGGTGATGCTGGTGCCAAATTTTGAGTGATTGAGATAATGACTTTCGTGTCATAATGACTCAGAGTTTGGCATCTATTTTTGTATTTCAGCAAGACTGCTGATAACATTCAAAAATGGAGTCGAGGATTTGTTGGACGATTGCATAGGAATATAAAAAAAGACAAACGCCCAACAAAACATAAAACGGTTATGCCCAATATAAGTAGGTCACGCCGTATATGCAAGACCATTAATTAAACCATAAAATAATTGACCATGGAAAATATTTGTATTATGAAAGAGGGAAGGTTAGAAGTAAAAATGGACAAGAGAAAACCATTTCAACTTGCTAATTTTATTCCTAATCCTGATGACCCTTTGAAATTTATTTGTGTGAACTTACATATTTTTCAAGATTCGAAAAAGACCAAAAATTTCAGCGAAAAAAATATTGGTGAGTTTAAGCAAGTTTTTGATTGGATAAATGAAATTTATACTAACCAATTTCAAATTCCTAATTACTTGCATCCCTGCAATTCAAAACCTGCCTTAAAAAAGCAACAAGTTGATTCAAGAATTAGAGTTATGCTCAACCGAATTGAATTTTATCAAGATGATGCACTTAGCAATTTGGGAGCGTTTAACTACACACCATTGGTAAATGCCATGCTTCTGAGAGATAGTAGTATGGATTCTCAACTTAATATTTTTATAACTACCCCAAGCGCCGCCCAACCAGCTGGAGGTTATGCTAATGGTTTTCCAAGTACCAATTTAAATTTTAAACAGTATATACATTCATTTGCTAAGCCTCCCTATACAAACGTCGGTTATTGGTGGGCTCAACATTTTGCTCATGAACTTGGACATGTATTGGGTTTGTCTCATACTTATGGCGGGGCAAACTGCAATGAAACTGACCCTTTCTATTTATATGATATACATGGATGCTTTCCAACACAAACATGTCCAATACCATCCACTGACCCCAATAATAATTTGATGGGAGGTAAAGAATCTTGGTCAATTTCCACTCTCCAAACAGCAATTATGCAGTATTCAATACAGAATTTGAGTGTTAAACAGTATTCTGAAAATATTTGCTGCCCGAAATGTGTTGCTTTCGGTGCTAAAATCGACCGACACAAATCTCAAGGAGATGAGACAATCTTAGATTATAAGGACATTTTAGCAAATGAATCATCAGCATTTGATGGCAAATTGTTTACATGCCCAGTAGACGGGATATACCATTTTAGTGTGTCCTTTCAAAAGGATTCCTTAGTAGATAATGGAACCTATAAAGAGGTATGGATTCATCTAATGGCAGGTTGGGATATAATAGGTACAATAATGAGTGAAAAGGCAGATGCAAAAACTGATTGGTCCCCAGGAAATGCACAATATGGAAGAAGAGATACAGTTTCAATTTCAATGAATACTAAGTTGAAAAAAGGAACTATTGTGAAGACTATTGTAAAAAGCGATAACGGTGATTTGCGAAATATTGTTGATGTAAATTTTAGTGGACATTTACTTTGTCCGTGTTGCTGTTAATTATTACCGGAACTGTTGGGTGGCGACGCTTGCTTGGATCCGTTTGCCATCAAAATCGTCGGCAAATGTTGGCCAAATCTCATTGACATCATTGACAACCCTATCCCGGTTTCATCCCAAAAAGGCTTCAAAGTCAGTGCTTGTTACAAGGCAAGTGAGGAAGATTTGAGGCCGGGCACCCAATTGGTGTTCAGGTTGTCGGACGAGCCGCAGGACAGCATGATCTGCATTGGCGAATGTATCGAGGTAGCAAGGCTGCCCATCCATGCTGCATCGGGCGATGAATGGAGCACCGTTTCTTCCACTTTCTATCTCGATGATGTCAGCGGCGACAAGTTCTTGACTTTGCACATTGAGAATGACCTCGCCTACGATGACCCGGATGCCAATTCGACGATTTTCTTGGACAATATCTGCTTTGAGCAAAACGATTCGGCACAGGTGGTCTCGAAGACAGGGGAGGCCCTGGATGAAAATGCCATCCGCCTCTTCCCCAATCCCACTTCGGGCGCCTTCACCCTTGAGTTCAGAGGCGCAGTTCCCAAATCGGGCAATGTTCAAATCCTTGACCTATACGGCAGGATGGTCGGCAAGGAGCATTTGCCATCTGGCCAACTGACGCACCAGCTTTCAGTAGCTACGCTGCCCTCAGGCATGTACTTCGTGCAGGTGACGGAAGGAGGCGTACCAATTTGGGCGGAGAGGATAGTTAAACAGTAATGTAAGCATGAGTCATCCCGAATTTTTGACTTTAACACCATACTAATTTGGAATTAGCTGGAGAGCATAGTTTCCCGCCGGAGGTGGGAAACTATGAACCGTGGCCTCCTTCTGTTCGGGTGACATGGAGTTCCATAGAGTTTTTGGAGTTTCACGGAGAATAAAACTTCGTGCCCCCCCTTTTTTCTCCGAAACTCCGTGACCCAAAAGAGTCCACAGAGGTTGTCGCCGGATGCTTCGCCTCCTTAGACAGTTTGCCCCGCTGCTTACTTGCCCTTCAGGCAAAATTCAAGTAGATATCGCAACCTGTGCAGTATGGAACTGAAAGTATTTGCAAAATTCGGGATGACTCATGTTTCCCTTGGGGAATCAATAAAAACAAAAACATGATCAATCAATTGCTAACAAAGCGTCTCACAAAAAATGAATACCGTGTCATACTACTGGACATTTTTACAAATCGCATGATTTTTGGGTTTCAAAATTGCCAGGACGAAATCCAGAAACCGGCAAAATCGAAAGCATTTGTGAATCAAACGAGCCAGCCCTTCTCTAAAAATGGAAACTTCGGGGGTCTGACTTCCGTATTGATATGCTTGGGTGGCAATGCGCTTTCTGTAAGGCCATCCCTGACGAATAGCCAAGACGTAAGCCAAAGCTGCCAGCTCGTTTTGTGTTAAAGGTTTCATTATTTTTCAAAAAAAACACCATATCATTTCACAAATAACAAAAAACCTGTTATTTGCCGGTAAAAGCAACTATCATGCTGAGTGAAGCCGTACAAGTGCAGGTCGACCTATTTAGCGAGCGCATCCAACACTACCGCGCACAGGGCTTGCGCATTTTTGCTTCTTCTTCGTTTCAATCTCATAGCATCCCGATGCTCCACCTGGTCAGCCAGGTCGATAAGAGCATTCCGGTGGTATTTCTCAATACGGGGTTTCACTTTCCCGAAACCCTTGTCTACCGCGACCAAATCGCCGGTCAGTTGGGACTTAGCCTCCTCAATATCAAATCTCCCGTTTCCAAATACGGGCAGCGCGACGCGGAAGGGCGGTTCCTCTACGCTACCGACCCCGATCATTGCTGTTATCTGAACAAAACGCTGCCCATGGAAGAAGTTTTGCTCGAATATGACGTGTGGATAAATGGAGTGCGTCGCGACCAAAGCAGTACGCGCAGTGGGTTCAGCCTGGAATCGCCCGGGCCGCATGGCGTTTTGCGTTTTCACCCTATGCTCGACTGGAATAGCCGCATGATATGGGAATACAGCCAGTACTACGAACTGCCTCAACACCCCCTTGAGGCCCAAGGTTATTTCAGCGTGGGTTGCGCGCCTTGTACACGCCGCCTCACAGACGAACAGGATAGTCGCGGCGGTCGCTGGGCCGGCATGAAGAAGACGGAATGCGGGTTGCATACCGAACTTGTAGAAAAAAAATCAATATGAAAATCCTTATCACAGGCGGCGCAGGCTATTTGGGCTACTCCGTTGTGCGCCACTTGCTCAAATCGTACAACCAGGTGTCGGATATCGTGGTTTATGACAACCTCGACCGCAAGAACTACGCTTTTTTTACCCATGAAAAATTTTCGGCGAAATACGTTCATTTTGTGCAAGGCGACTTGTTGGATTACCGCAAACTGAAGCAGGCCCTCAAAGATACAACGGTCGTATTCCACCTTGCAGGTAAGGTCACAACCCCTTTTGCCGATAGCATGGCCCATGCCTACGACCAGATCAATCACTGGGGCACCGCCCATCTGACGGATGCCATTGAAGAAAGCGAGGTGCAAACCGTGGTGAATGTGAGCAGCGTTTCTGTATACGGCGCCACCCACGAGCTGGTAGACGAAGACACCCCGCCGCATCCGCAATCGTTTTACGGCATTTCGAAGCTGGCCGGCGAAAAACACCTCAGCCGCCTTATCTCCCCAACCCGCAAGGTTTATACCTTACGCTCCGGTAATATCTATGGCTACAACCCCTGCATGCGATTCGATGCGGTTATTAACCGGTTTATGTTTGAAGCCAATTTTCGACGCCGCATTACTATTGACGGTTCGGGCGATCAGACCCGCGCCTTTATTCACGTGGATAAACTGGCTGAAGTGATGAAGGGGCTACTAGGCAGCGACGCTCCGTCAGGGACATACAATGTAGTAGAGCACAACTACGCAATCAATGATGTCGTGGAGGCAGTGCGCACCATTTATCCCGATCTGGAAACTATTTCCGTCAATTTTGATATGCCGATGCGCAGTATCGCCGTGCAAACCCCTTGCAAGATTTTCGACTATGTACCCATTACGGGGAGAAACCTATTGGATGAGCTGAACGATTTTAAGTTGAATTTTGCTTTTTGATAGGTAATTATTTAAACGCAAAGCTCGCCAGGGGGCCGCAATAAACACTTGTACAATAGCGGCCTTTGCGATTCACCTTGCGCCCTTTGCGTTTAAAACGAACCTAAATAGTTCTTATCTTTTCTCATAAATCACCCCACGCTCCTTCAAATAGGCCATGACATAATGAAAACAGGCCTCGTGTTTGCCTACCAACTCGGGCGGGAAGACGCCTTTTTCGGTAAATAATCCTTCCAAAAAGAGATTGACAGCGGCAGTGGCCGTATAGCCGGTAGTGCGGGCCATCGAAGAAGTCTGGGTATCGGGATTGTATTCGTCGTACAGGTTGTACACGATAGTTTCCTCCTGGCCGGCGGCGTTTTTGCCCTTCACAGTAACCCGCATAATCGTCATCTCGGGTTCGGTTTCGCCCAGTTTCCATTCCTTGAACAGTACCTTGCAGGTCATGTCCAGTGGAGATACCTTTTGCCCGTTGATTTCGATTGCTTCCGTATTAAAAAAACCGCTTTCTTTAAGCACTTTCACATACTCTACGTGTCCCGGGTAGCGCAGGGTTTTTTCCTTCATATTCCGGATATGCGGCATCGTAAAAATAATCGAGCGCAGTCCGTCGCTGTTGAACGACTCCAGCGTACCCACCCGGTCGAATTCCACGTATTCGCAGTCGCTGAGGGCTTCTTTCACCACCATTTGTCCGTTTTCCACATACCGGGCCGGCCGGGTATATTCTTCGATCACATCGATAGGGGAGAAGGGGGCTTTGTAGCAGAAAGGCCATTTTTTTATTTTGGGTAAACCGCCTACCAGGCATTCAAAATCGGTGAGTTGCAGCTTTTCGTTGTAATAACCCAATATAATATTGTCCATGCCCGGCGCCACTCCGCAGTCGACTATAGCCGTCACGTTTTTTGCTTTGGCCAGGGCATCCAGTTCGAGCGCGTTTTCAGGGAAGAAAGAGATATCCACCACGTTTTTCCCCGCCTCGATGATAGTTTTGAGGGTCTGAAAGCCCAAAAAGCCGGGAACGGCGCAGACAACCAGGTCAAAATCCTTAATGGCTGTGGTAAGCGCTGTTTGGTCAGACACATCCAGCGGCAGGGTATTCAATTCGGCGCATTTGCCCTTGGCCTTCTCCAGCGCTTTCGGGCTGATATCCGTAATAGCTACCGTATGTTTTTTTGCCAGGTCGATGGCGATGGCGCTGCCCACCATTCCGGCGCCTAAGACGATTATTTTGCGCATTTCAATTAGTAGTTGAATAGGGGGCAAAGGTAGGGGATTTTTTTCGCCATGCCCGCGCTTTTCCTTTGTTTTGTCATACCCGCAGGGTATCTGAACAGGTAAGGTTGGAAACCTGGTGTAATTTCGTGGAAGGCCCGGCTACTGTGGAATGCTCCGTAGCTCTCCCACACCCCCGACCCCTGAAAGGGGCGACCCTCCCGCGCAGAGGTGGCGTCGTCCAAAAGTCGTTTCGACTCCACTCAACGACCGGCAAAGATCGCCCCCTCGCCAAGTCGCCCCCTCCTGCACAGTCGGTTATTAGTGTGCGCGATTCGTCTCATTTATTCTCGTCCAGGATTTGTTGCATCAAGGCTTCCGGGTCTTCTCCCCAGGCCTGTATAATTTGAAAAGCAGTTTTTGCGTAGTTTTGAACGGATGGCAGATATTCCAGAAAAGGCAGTGCAGCTCGCAGTGCCTCTTTGCTGTAATAGAGGGATTTTTCCTTATCTTCCATGTTCGAATAATAAAAGATGCTAAAATTAACCAGCGTCATGGCGACATCCGGCAGGTAGGCTTGTGGGTTGACCTCGGCTAAGGCCCGATAGATTTTCAGGGCTTCTTCATATTCGGTTTCTGCTTGCGCC
>JABWBR010000143.1 GCA_013360405.1 Saprospiraceae bacterium | reverse complement strand
AATGGCGGCGACACTTGGAATACGCTGTTAAGCGCAACAGCTATTAGCGCATTGGGAGTCACGCCTGTAGAGCGAATGGATATTGCCGTCACCCCCGCAACCCCCGATCGCATATATTTGGGATGCGTTCTTACCAATACGTGGCGTATTTTATATTGGGATGGGACAGCCTGGCATGTTATCACCCCGACCGGATTATCTGGTATCAATTGGAATAAAAACGCTTTTGCCGTTTCTCCCATTAATGCCGCCAGAATTTATTGGGGTGGTGTTGAAATGTTCAGGTGCGATAATTTTTCAACTACAGCAGCCGTATTTACTGATATTTCCAGTCAAAATATTGCAGCGCAAAACAGGCTTCACGCCGATATTCGGGATCTTTACATTATTTCTGAAAGCAATAGCGATTGGTTACTGGCGGGGCACGACGGCGGCATATCGATTTCCTACAACAATGGCGGTACCTGGACGGATATCAACGGTCAAGGATTAAATATTACGCAGTTTTATGGTATCTCGGTAGCACAGGATTATTCCGCAGTAGTAGGCGGATGCCAGGATTTAGGGCTGGAATCCGTAAACCTGGCAGGAGGAGACAATTGGGCAAACAACTCCCCGACCGCAGACGGGGCGAGATGCCTGGTTGATCTGTACAATCCTTCCATTTTTTACGGCCAGCTTTGGGGAGGGAACCCTGGTGGTAGCAGGAATTTGGCACGATCAACTGATACGGGATTAAACTGGCAGCAAAACACCGGCCCTAACATCGGTAATTTAGGTCATAAATACCGCCGCCCATTGGAGATGCATCGCAACGGTCTGTTGTATACGGGGCATGAGCAGGTTTTTCGTCGAAACCAAAATAACAACTGGGAGCAATTGGGCGCCATTCCCCTGTCAAATCCAAACTCCGGCGATGATTTATGCGCCCTGGGGCTGTCAGCACAAAGCGAAGCGGTTATATACGCCGCTTTTCACTTGCCGCCGGGCACTACGGCGGGAGTGCTCTGGAAAACTTCCAACGCCGACGCTGCCAACCCACAGGATGTAGTTTGGGAGGATATTACGCCAAACTCTATTTTGCCTCAGGCATTTTCATACGACGGAGGTAGGGCAACAGCAATAGCCGTCGACCCTGACACCGCAAACCGCCTTTGGGTTTCAGTAGATCGTTTTGCTCGTAACTATAAGGTGGTCTTTTCAGAAGACGGCGGCGACAACTGGATAAACGTCAGCACCGGTTTGCCGGATTATCCGGTCAACGACATTATTTTTCAGGAGGGTACCCCCGGCGTACTTTACGCCGCTACTGACGTCGGCGTATATATCAATACGGAAGCCAACAATATAAATTCCGTCTGGAAATGCCTCAACGAAGGGCTACCCCCTTCTATCGTCTGGGATTTGGATATTAGCTATTGCAAAGGCAAGCTCGTTGCAGGTACTTTTGGCCGAAGCGCCTGGGAAGCCGACATCCCTATTCAACCAGACGTAGCAAAGCATATTTCAGGCACGCAAACCTGGGATACGGAACGGTTTTTGTACACCGACCTGGTCATTGACCCCGGCGTTACGCTTACCATCAAAAGCCGGGTTAACATCGCAAAAGGAAGAAGTATAACGGTTAGTCCAGGCAGCAAGTTGGTTGTTCACGGCGGCCATTTGACCAACGGCTGCGGCGAGTATTGGCAAGGAATCGTAGTGCAGGGCAACGCTGCCGAGCACCAATTCCCTTTGCCCAACGGTTATCGCCATCAAGGGCAACTGGTGCTCATCGATGCCGTCATTGAAAATGCAACTTGCGGCGCCTCCGCGCGTTCCGGCGGCATTATCACCGGGTCTGCTTCTTCATTCGTGAATAACCTGACAGGGGTATTATTTACACCATACCAACACATTTTCAACGGCGTCCATTTTGAAAATCTTAGCCGCTTTACGCAATGTGTATTTACCATAAACGATATGCAGCCCACAGATGACAACGGGGCTACTTTTGAAGACCACGCCTACCTGGATGGTGTAGACGGTATTGAATTTCAGGGCTGTTCGTTTGTCAACTCGAAAATACACGAACAGGGGGATTACGCGGAGCAACGAGGAATCGGCATCTTAGCCCACAACAGCGGATTCAGGGTAGAGGGATATTGCACGGATATAATGTTACCCTGCGTGCATTGGGAAAATTCTGCGTTTAACGGGTTAGCCATAGGGGTGTATGCCGATGTGTTGGGCAATAGCGTGAATACGTTTAAAGTGGACCGCTGCTCGTTTTCCGATAATCAGTGGGGAGTATTAGCCTATATGGTCGACAATCTGTCGGTAACCCGATGTACTATTGACGTAGGCAGTCAGTCGCCTTCCCAGACAAACAACACCCCACAGGGCATTACCATTTATGGCGGTACGGGATTTACGGTTGAAGGCAACAGTCTTCAACCGTATGCCTCGGCCGCTATGGCGGGAGAAGCCATCGGTATTTTTGTTATTGACGCGGGTGAAGACGACAATAGCATTTACCGCAATAAGTTGAAAAATCTCGCTTATGCTGATCTGTCAAACGGAGTGAACGGTGGAAAAGAACAAGGCTTGCGGTATATTTGCAATCAAAACACGTCCAATGGTTTTGATTTTGCCGTTCCTTATGAGAATAATTTAGCCGCAGGAATTGCGACTAATCAAGAGCAAGGGTTTAGCCTCCCTGCCGGCAATACTTTTACCTCTATTCCTCCTGACAGCGAAACGCACTTTTATAACCACTCATTGAGGCCTACCAGGTACTTCTACTTTGAAAATGGCGCTAATGAAATACCCATTAATTATACGCAAAGTAACGTCGTTATCATTCCACTTCCTGTTGCTGCATCATGTTCTTCCACCCTACCCTCCGGCAACGACGACATTCCCAGTAGCGAAAAAAACGCCATGCAATCGGAAATAGAAGTATTGAGTGGGCAATTGGATTCTGCCAAAACTGCTTTAGCCGCTGCATTGGATGGTGGTAATACCCCGCAATTGCTTCAACAGATCAATGCGGCAAACCATCAAAATGCAGCGCAACTAAAAGCCGATTTGCTGGCCGTTGCCCCTTACTTGTCTGAGCAGGCATTGCTCGCCTTAGCCGACCGCAGCGATATTTTTTCCGATGCCGAAATACAGGAAATTTTCATCGCCACCCCCGACGAAAGTATAGACACTCGGCTGCTTAACTACCTGGAGCACAAATCCGAACCCATGCCGCCCCAGCTTATCCAGGAAATCAGGGATTCCGTCCTTTCACGATTTACAGCCCGCACTGATCAGATAGCCGGTATTTCTGCGCTTTCGCAGTCGCGCGCTAATAAGGCTTATCGACTAACGCATTACCTGCTTACCGATACCACCGGCATTGATTTTGACCGGTTGCGCGATATCTGGCTCGAAGTCAACACCCTTTCTTCCGCCTACGCAAGAGCGGAATCCTACCTTCAGCAGCGCGACACTGCCCAGGCGCAGGCCATATTCAACCAGATTTCACAGCTATTTAACCTTGAAGGGGAGGCGTACGATGAATATAATGATTTATTGCGTTTGAATAATATCGCTGTCGCCGCTATCAGAAATGGAGGAGACTTAAAACAAGTCATCCAGGACAGCCTGGCAGTAGTTGAATACATGATTACAGCCGGCGCGGGTAAAGCGCCTATACAAGCAAAAGCTATGGACAATTACGCCAACGGCATCCAATGGTACCCGCCTGTTGTTTTACCCGGTGGCGGCAATGCTCCTTTGAGCCGTTCGGATGCAGGCACTGCACTACCCGCCCCTATGCCCAAAGCAGCCTCCAACAAACTTGTAATTTTACCTAATCCTTCTTCCGGTCAAGTGACAATACAGTATGCGCTGGATTTGGAAACAACCCGTGCCGCAATTGAAATTACGGACATGGAAGGTAAAAACATCATGCTGTTGCCTGTATCTGATTTCAAAGGTGAGATCCAACTTGCTGATTCCCGATTGCTGCCTGGTATTTACGCCGTCAGATTATTGGTTGACGATTTTCCTGTACGCATCCAAAAATTGGTAATCATTAAATAAATGAAAAGCCGCTTCCTGCAACTGCGGGAAGCGGCTTTTTTAATCTTCATACTAATGAAATGGCTAATCATATTTGTATTAATTATTTCGTCTATCATATCACTGTGTGCGCAACCCACCTTTACAGTTCGAACCCGATTCAGTTACCCCGCGGCTGTATTTACCAGTGTCTTAGCCT
>JABWBR010000142.1 GCA_013360405.1 Saprospiraceae bacterium | reverse complement strand
ATCAATTTGAGCTGGAAGCAGAGGATATTTCCGCTTCCAAAATAGTTGTAGGGAGTATGCTGGATTTTCCCGATGCTATTACCTGTTTTTTTCTTGCACAACTTGCCCCTAATGGAAAAATCATCATTGGTCCTTGTGGGACTCGAGATTCCTTGCATATTATTCACAATCCTAATAAAAAGGGAATGAGTTCGAACTTTGAATTCAATGGTATAAAACTCCCCACCCGCAACTTCCGCACCATCCCCAACTTCCCTTATTACGGCTTGGGGCCAATGGATGGCAGCTCCTGTGATACGCTGGGTATTGACAACCCTGTGCCGGTAGCGGCTTTTGAGTACACTGCTGACAGCGCGGCTCTGGCTATCGAGTTTTTCGACGGTTCGTTTTTTGCCACCGAATGGTATTGGGATTTCGGCGATGGGGCTACCTCTACACAGCGGCATCCGGTACATAGCTACGCCCAGAGCGGCGCTTATATTGTCTGTCTTACTGCGAGCAATATGACGGGGAGTGATATGGTGTGCGATACGATACTATTGGGGCAGATAACGGGGGTTGAGGAGGCGCCGGCCGAGGAGGGGGTGGTAAGGGTGTTTCCTAATCCGGCTACCCACGAAATAACCCTGGTAGCCGAGTCCCTCCCCGCCGGCCCCGCCATTTTCAAGATATACGACGCCCTGGGCCGGGAGGTGTTGCGTCGGTCCCTGCAAGCCGGCGCCGCTCGCATCGAAGAGCGCGTGGATATATCCCGGCTACCGGCGGGGGCGTATTTCTGGCGGGTAGAGGCAGTCGGGGGCAAACTTGTGGTGATTGATGATTGATGCCGGGTTGTTGTGGGTTGCGAGTTTGTCGGTTCTGTTCACAGTTCACAGTTCACAGTTCACTATAATATTTTTAACATTTCAATACGAAAAATTTCGTAGCAGATACTTGACATTACGAAAATGTTCGTACATCTTTGTGCTACGAAGTTTTTCGTAATTAATTTTATTAGTAATGAACGAGCAGATACCCAAGCCAACCGAGGCCGAATTGGAGATATTACAGGTGTTATGGCAACACGGGCCATCCACGGTGCGATTCATCAACGACAAATTGAGCGAGCAGCGCGAAGTGGGGTATACCACCACCTTAAAGCTGATGCAGATCATGCTTGAAAAGGGCATATTGGTTCGCAACACCGACAGCAAAATACACGTGTACAGGGCCGCGGTGGGCGAATCGGATACGCAGCAGCAATTGCTCGACAAATTTGTAGAGGCCACCTTTCGGGGGGCGGCCATGAAGATGGTGATGCAGGCCCTCGGGAATCACAAAACCTCGCCCGCCGAGTTGGACGAGATCAAGGCATTGATTGACAAAATTGAAAAAGAGCAAAAATAATACCCGGGTCTTATGCAGATGATCAATACCCTTTTTACGGAAGAACTGGTCGAAGCCCTGGGGTGGACCGTGCTTCACTCGCTGTGGCAGGCGGCCCTCGTAGCGGTAGCGCTGGCCTTTTTTATGTTAATTGGCCGGGGCAAACCTGCCCGCCTGCGCTACGCCTGGGCCAATATAGCCTTATTAGTCGTATTTGCCCTTGCCGTATTCACCTTTGTCAGACTGTATGAACAAACCCCGGCGCAATTGCAGGTAGCGGAGCTATCTATACGGCAAGCGGGGCCGCAGGCTGCCCCGGCTGCGGGTGCGGCAGCGGATATGTCGACCTTCCTGCAGCGGTTCACTGCTTATTTCGACGAGCATTTACCTTTGATCGTGTCGCTTTGGCTGGTGGGCATGTGCCTTTTCCTGTTGCGCCTATTGGGGGGACTGGCCTACGTGCAGCGCTTGAAATTCAGCCAGGTCAGCGCCTTGGGGGAAGAATGGCAGGGCATGCTCAGGCGGCTGTCGTCGCAGTTGGGTATGCGTGTGCAGGTACAGTTAATGGAATCGGCATTGGCGCGGGGGCCCATGGTAGTGGGGCATATCAAGCCATTCATTTTGCTGCCCATCGGGGCCGTCAACCAACTCAGTCCCGAGCAGGTAGAAGCCGTCTTGGCGCACGAGTTGGCGCATATCTTCCGGAACGATTACCTGTGGAACATCGTACAATCGGCAGTAGAGATCGCCCTGTATTTCAATCCGGCGGTATGGTGGATATCTGCCGTCATCCGCGACGAGCGCGAGAGCAGTTGCGACGACCTGGCGGTGGCCTTGTGCGGCAACTCTCTCACCTACGCCAAAGCCCTCGTGAGCCTGCAGGAAATGCAACAATGGGCGCCGGCGTACGCCATGGCATTTTCGGGCAAAAAACGCCGGATGTTGCACAGGATCAAGAGAATATTAAAGCAACCGCAAAATAAGTCAAACACCATGGAAAAATTAATTGTCACCTGTCTGTTACTTTTACTGGTTGGCGGGCTTTCAATCGGGGCCCGTCAACCCGAATTTGACATTGCCGGCAAAGGCAAACCAGCCGAGATGCCGATTGATTCCCTACCCGACGGAAAGATCAGATTGAACCTGAAACACGAAGGCAAGCAAGTGGAGGCGAGGATGAATGAAGGCGCCATTACCTACCTGAAAGTGGACGGCGAAGAAATTCCCGCCAAAGATTATGCGAAATACGAACCCATGCTGGAGGATATCCTTGGCGATATGCCCGTGCCGCCGCCGGCAACTCCCGCGCCTCCCGCTCCACCGGCGCCGGGCATGCCCGAAATACCGGATTTTCCGGAAATCCCCGACTTTCCGGCTGTAGCGCCATTTTGGAATAACGACATAGCAGCCAGGTCTTTTAAAAATTTCAATACCCACAAAGACGACAAGGGCAACACCGTCATCGAAATAGAGGGATTGGAAGGCAAGCCGATGAAGCTGGAAATTGACGCCAAAACCGGGGTCGTATTGCTCGACGGCGCGCCGCTCGAAGCCGGCCGCACCGCAGTCATTACCGATGCCCCGGAAGTGCCGTTTGCATTTGCTTTTCCAAACATGGAGCGCTTCCATCTCGACCACGAGGCCCTGGCCGGCATGCTGGCCGAGGAAAGACAACTGCTGCGCGATCAGGAAGGCGAAATGCGCATTCGCCGCGAAGATATGAAACACATGCGCGAAGAAGCCCTGCGCGAGGCAATGAGAGCGCAAGAAGAAGCCAGGGGAGACCGCAGGGAAGAGATGCAGCGCCTGCGCGAATCACAACACGAACTGCGCCAGCAGGCCCTGATCCAACGCGAACTTGCGCTGGCGCCCCAACTGAACGGACATATCATGGGCTATTTTGACAAATCAGGCCTGGTAAACGGCCAATTGGAAGAAATCCTGGAAGCGCATCTGACGGAAGACGGACTGATCAACCCCCAAATCGGGTACAAGATGGAGCTCACCGGCGAACACCTGAAGGTGAACGGCAAAAAACAGCTGGAAGCGCAGCACAACAAGTACAAGCGCCTATACGAGGACTTCTCCGGCCTCGACCTGACCAGGAAGAGCCGCATCATTATTGATACGAGGAAAGCGGAGTGAAATTAGCAGTCAGCAGTCAGGGCTTAGCGGTTAGCAGGTAATCGCTAAGCCCTAAGCCCTGACTGCTGACTGCTAATTCACGGAATACCCACAAACGTATCGACACCGCTGGGTTGCAGCGTAATCGCGTAGACAATGCAGGCAATAAAAATCAGGAAAGCAATGACGAGGTCGAATGCAATTGCGTTCTTGGGATAGTTTCGGTTCATAGGAATGATAATTTGTTATTCACAGACAACTCTAAATAGCCGGCCTGGTTAAAGGCGAAGCCGTAGTATATTTTTACAAATCTGGTGTAGTATGATTCGTTGGCAGCCTGCGTATTGCAAGGGGGTAAAGTTTTGGCAGCCAACCGTGGAGAGATTCAACGCATTTACTCCTTAAATGCAAAAATGCACAAATTTTTTGAAATTGCAATAGGTATTTATATTCAAATCTTTAAATCCTCAAATCCTCCTCAAAACATACCAATAAAAATCCTATCTTTGCCTTGCATCTTGTATAGTAGGAGTCCCTTCCCTTAAATTTTGTCGTGTCTATCCCATGAGTCAACATGTGATTGTAATAATCCGGACGGTGGCGCCGGAACCATATAAACATACGCGTTATTAGATTACTACACGTAGATTAGACCTACCTTTTACGCCTATTTTAGCTTTTATGGTGTAAAAGTGATTATATTTGGACTAATAGCAACTTACTCATGAAACACCAGACGACTACGCGTGTGAGGCTGTCTATTCATTTTTCGATATATCTGTTTATGTCGGTGGGGCTTTTTATTACTGCTCCGTCCCGACTGCTTGCCCAATGCCCCACCCCCACCGGATTATCTACCACCGGCATCACAACCAGTAGCGCCGTGCTTCGCTGGACGTCCAATAACACGCCCACCGACAACTGCTGGGTGGTCACACTCGGCGGTAGCGGTATGACGATCAACGCAGCAGGCTGCCCCGACGGCGGCCAGGGCTTGTTCACCAC
>JABWBR010000141.1 GCA_013360405.1 Saprospiraceae bacterium | reverse complement strand
GCGCTTGCTGCTTCTATTTCCATAGATACGGGATATACGGGGTAATCCCTGCCGCCGAACTCGACGCCGGCGTACAGCGCCCAGTCATCATTGTTGATGCTTCCCAAATAGGAGCTCGCCGGGGTTACTCCAAATCCATTAGCAGGATTTTGGGCGGCAATATCGGTATATGCATCCCGGTAAATATAGAGGTCGAAAAAGGCGGGCTTGCCGGTGACATAAAGCCCCTGCCGGTTTCCAGTAAAATTATTGAATTGGGTTTGCTCAAGATCGAGGGCAGCAGCGTTTATTGGCTGGCCGATCTGTTTCCAGGTAAAACCATTGGCGCTGTAAAACCCGGAGAGGGTATGCTCATTCCGCACCAATTTGAGCCAAACGATGGAGCCAATAGTATTTTCTACTTCCATTGGCGTGCGATCGAAACGAAACGCCAGCACGTTTTGTCCCTGGCTATTTACCGTGCTGTAAACCCTTGCCTGATGCGTTTCAGGCCCGTTGATTATCCATAAGCCCGCTTCATCCGAGGACGATTGCCGCGAAAAATCCACGCGGGTGATCAAGGAATAACCGTGCTCGCCGTCATTTTGAACGACGGTATTGCTTCCCCTGTACGGCTGCAGATGCAACCAACCCTCCCGGTCCGTGAGCGAATAGTTTGCGTCAGGCGTGTAGCCGAGGAATGACCATTCAGGTTGCAGTTTTTGCGCGTTGAACATATCGGATTTCGGCACGGTCCAGGGCACGCCGCTGCTCGGCAACGCGGGCGCCTGAACAGCAGTGTTGGGCGGATATTGTATGACGGGAAAACCTTGATCATTGTACGTTACCTGGCATAGCAAACCCTGACGTCCATGCGCATACCAACTGCTGCTGCCATGATAACTGTGGGCGATGACCCAACTCGTGCCGTCATCGAGCATGACTGCCGGTGAGATGTGGTTCGGTGTTCTGAAAGTACCTATTGGACCGGCAAATATGTTTTGTCCCACAATCGTCCAGGCCGACTTTTCATCGGACAAGGTATCGCTGCGCATCACGTATTGTGCGCCTGCCAAGTGTTGCGCAAAGCTGTAATAGTAATAACCATTGTGCTTCCACATCACCGGCCCTTCTGCCCAACCGTACGGATTCCCTTCGGAATCAGGATTGAGCCAGGTTAAATCGAGCACAACGCTGGTTGGCTGACCATTCTTGCCCAACTCGACGATATGATTATTCTGACGGCCGGCCTTGGTGAGCAAATACCATTTGCCGGTTTCCTCGTCAATAAAAATGGAATTGTCGACACCCAAACCCGAGGGCATGCCAGCGGGCACTTGAATTCTGGTTGGCGCGCTCCATGGGCCTTCGGGCTGTTCCGCTGTGACGAAATACATGCTGCCACCACCTCTACCAAAAAAGTGCCAATAGATTTCGTTGTACAAGACCATATGGCCGCCCCAAATACCACCGCCGGGACTATCTCCATATTGCGTCCAGGAAGCTGAAACCGGCTGAGCGATAACTTCCCAGTGCACGAGATCGGTCGAACGATAAATCCTTGGCGTGGGATTGAACGAAGAACCGGAGGTATAAAAGTATCTGCCAATCTTTGTCAAAGTTGGGTCAGGATGATCTCCGGGAATAACGGGATTCATATAAGTCCTGAATGATAACGATTGTGCAAAAGCATACGGGCAGATCAATAAACAATTGAGTAGTGTAAGCAGTCTTGTCATTTTTTATCTCGCGCAGATCAGTTATGCTTAGTTTGCCGTCCTTTGTTATCAACTTCCGGCTGTAAACTCGCATCTGTCCTAAACCAGTCAAAATCCACATATCCGCCGGTTTCTTTGGTCGCATAATTGAACAGGCAGAATTTATTTCCGGTAAAAACGGAAAGATTAAATCGCATTGACAACTCGTTGCCGAGCGCGATGAATGTCTTGTTATCCGGGCTGTACGAGAAGGAAGCCAGGCTCGTCCCAAAGTGCGCCTGGGCCTGCAAGTATATGGTGGAATGGTTCACTGCCACCGAATCGATGGCTTTGCCATTGTTTACCATGATAATGTATTTGGCGCCATTTATTTGCTTGACTGCGATATAAGCGTACGGATCCTGAAAGACCGCCAGACCTGCTATATCGCCATCTTCCATTTGATCAACCTCGAGCTTGGTCACGGCAGTCGTGGGAATGGACTTGGAGTAATAAGAAAACATTCTTTGTGTGAGCGTATTACGCGCTTCGCGTAAACCAGGCACAACCTTAACAGTCGAAAGCCTCAAGAATCCGGGATTTTGCGTCAGCGACCATTTTGTCGAATCTGGATTGTGGTTCCATCCCCACTGCATGCCCAAGGTTGCGCCGTCAAACTCGTCAGAGGTTGGCAAAACTTTGATTGGATATTCCTTGCCGACATTGGGCTTTCTGTATGTGATAACGCCTTTGCCGTTGCCCCCGACCATCGGCCAATCATCCACCCACGTTACCGGCTGCAAAGAAGGAAAACGCCCGAATGGTCCGCTATCTACAAAAAGCATGGTCCACCATTCACCGGTTTGTGTTTTGATAAGCGCGCCCTGATGTATGCCAAAATTTACCCCTTGAGTGGTATCGCTGATAACGATCTTTTGTTCATAGGGTCCGTAGATATTCTTCGAACGCAGCGCCACCTGTATTCCGTCTACTCCTCCGTAGGTACAATATAGATAGTAATAACCATTGATTTTGTAAACATGCGCCCCTTCCAGTCCACGGCGAATATCACCGGTGTAAACCAGAACATCGTCGCCTTTCGGAGCAAGGTTCGCATCAACTTCCGTTATGGAAATTTTACTATAACCATGCGCCACATAAATTTTTCCGTCATCATCAAAGAATAACCCGGGGTCGTAAAATCCCTTTGGCAATTTTCGTATTTGCCAGGGGCCTTCAGCTTTTTCTGCGGTGCATAAAAAGCCGCCTTCATCGAGTGTGACGAATAACAAATAGAATTTACCGTTGTGGTATTTTAAGCTGGTTGCCCACTGTCCATGCGAATATCTATTGCAGCCCTCGAGATTATAGCATTCATGAAAATCGAAGCGTGGTACCGCGTTGCTGCAATATTCCCAGTTGACCAGGTCGTGCGATTTCAGAATCGTGACGCCCGGGAAGACAAACATGGTCGTCGACACGAAGTAGTAGACGTCGTCCACCAGGATAACGTCCGGGTCCGGGAAATCCGCGCTGATGACCGGGTTGGTGTATGTGCCGTCGCCGTTGTCGCTGTGGAATTTTAATCCCTTTAAATTCGATGAACCGGGTGCACCCCCATTGCCGTATTGCGAGAATATTGAAGTGTCGACCGGCTTGAAAAGCAACTGCGTAAACAAGTATAAGTCGTTTTTCCAAACTTTGAAGTCGTGGCTACCCGGCTCGAGGTAAAAAATATGGGGAACGCCGGTTGCCTGTAAATAATCATGCGTGCGTTGACTGAATGTAATCAGACGATCATTATCGCCGCACGAGATCCAAAGCAATTTCAGTTTCTTTTTGGCTTCATCGGGATCAGGAACCAGCAATTCAGGCTGTTTGGTATTGGGGGCAGATGAAAATCCACCGATCCAGGCAAATTTGTCGAGATTGCCTAATCCGAAATTTAGTGATTGCCCGCCGCCCATTGATAAACCGGCAATCGCACGGTTTTCCCGATCTGTATAAACCGGGTATTTCCCTTCTATGAAAGGAACCAAATCATTCAGCAAGTCCTGCTCAAAATTTGCAAATGCCTGCACTTTAAGACTGTCAAAGGGATTTCCAACCGCACGATCATCCTTCATGGCCCGGCCATTGGGCATGACGACAAGCATCGGCGCAATTTTGCTTTCAGCATAAAGATTATCCAAAATCACTTGCGGTTGGCCATTTATAAGCCACTCCCTTTCATCGCCGCCGATGCCATGTAAAAGATAAAGCACCGAATATTTTTTATCCCTTGAAAATCCCGGCGGCGTATAAATCATAGCTTTGCGTTTCGTGCCAACTGTTTTTGATTCGTAAACGACAGTATCAATTTTTCCGTGAGCTATATCAGCACGTAAACTGTCAAAACCTAGCGGGGCATGCTTGACAATATTTTGTGCGTTAGCAAATACGCTTAATAAAAATAAAGCGGAAATGGAAAGATTTAGTCGTTTCATCATTTTACCATCTCATTTATCCAACCGGCCAGGCCGTAACTAAAATCTTGACATGAGAGAACAGAATAAACGGAGTTTGAAAAGCTAAAGAGAGATTTCCAATCATTGCCCACTCTGTTTTCTCCTGCTAATCTTCAGTCTTAATAACCACGCGCGCCTCTTCCAGCCCCGGTGATTTTGCCATAACTGTTATCGACCCGGACTCGCCTTGCTTCGAACGAATTATAACCAAAGCCAAGCCGTTGAACGCTTCGCGCTCGTGTGAAGCGAACGGCACGAGGCTCGTCGGATCGCCGTTATCCGTAGCGACAATCTCGCCGGGACCATCTATCTCAAACTTGATTGGATTGTTCGCGTTGGGCACCGTGAGCCCATTCTTATCGGTGACTCGCAGAGTGATGAAGGCCAAATC
>JABWBR010000140.1 GCA_013360405.1 Saprospiraceae bacterium | reverse complement strand
ACTGGATGAACTCCTGCCTCAACATTGGACACCACTTGACACCGGAATGGTGAGGGTAACTGAACAGCAGGGGGAGGTGTAGTTGGCCGGGTGCTTACATAAAAAGAGCAGAAAAGGAACGAAAAATATACGAATAGCCCATGCAGCAGTCACACACATACCGCATTCGCACAAGCCAAAAATGCGGTAAGAGTGTGCCTGCTGCCCAACCGAAAGACAAATTCAATTTTTTTCTTCCCTCCCTTCGGTGTTTTAATTTTTTCGCCACCCACAACCAACACATAAACAGTTGGACAGAAATAGCGAAAACCATTACAGACAGCAACCTCACAAGCACCCAGGACAGAAGGCCGTATCCCTCCGGCGAAGTACCTCCCCCTCAAGTTGGCTCATTCCCGCTATTGCAAGGTTTTCCACCTTTGAGACACCTTCTCTGGCAAGAAATTTCGCCAAAACCGGGGGCAGTTGTGTATCTATGATGAATTTATACATATACTATGCAGCGGCCAAAGGCGTAACGGATTTGGCATTGGCAATTTTTGCCGCATACAATAGACAAGCTTGAATATCTTCAGCTTCGAGATAAGGATAATCTTCCAGTATTTCGCGATCGGTCATGCCGGAGGCCAAAAGTTCAAGCAACTGGGCTACCGTAAACCTCATGTTTCGAATGGTGGGCCTACCGCTACACACATCAACATTTAATGTAATTCGATTTAACAGATTCTCTTCCATGGCAGTTAATTATTACAAATATACACAAACTTCATTCGCATATCAAGTAGGTATGACAAAAAACGGCTCCACTTAACTGGACTTTAGCCTTTTGGATTAAATTTGGTATGACCTCGGAGAACTTGTCCCGGCCAAAGGTCGGGAGGTCAAATATTTGTAAAAAAATAACATAACAAATACAATGCCGACCTCGGAGAGGTCGCATATTTGTGCCCTTAAAATATGCGACCTCTCCGAGGTCGATGCGGTTTTATTGTGTGTTTTTTCTAAAAATGTTAGACCTCTCCGAGGTCTTTCTATTTTTTTACCCCAAATGGCTAAAGTCCAGCTTAGCCTTCGCCGATGAAAACCACCCCAGTAAAAAAAATCATAGTATTTTTGGGTCGTAAAAAACAATCACGATGAAGCGTTTGGTACTTTTGATCTTGTTTTTGTTGTCAATTTACTACACTAGCACGGCACAGGAGTCGCCCGAAATCCGGATTCAAATCGAAGGGCTGCCGGCCGGCAAAGCCTACCTAATAGGCGTCTTCGCCGACCAGAACTACCGGGCCGACTCTGCGGTAGTAGACGCCAACGGGCAATTTATTTTTAATAAAAAAGAACCCTACAAGCCGGGGCTGTATTATGTGTTGTTTGCCGACAATACCAATATCCAACTGCTGCTCGACAAAGACCAGCGTTTTAGCATGCGAAGCAAAAAAATGCAGTTGGCGGAAGCCATGCAGGTGGAGGGCAGCCTCGACAACGAGCTGTTGTACAAAAGTATCCGCTACGACGGCGATTTTCAGCGGCGGTACAATACGCTCAACGAAGAGCTGAAAAAACTGGACGCCCAAAGCGCCGCTCACGCCGATATAAAAGCCCAACTGGCCAAGTTGGCTGCCGACCGCAAAGCGTATCTGGAGGCCGATTTTAAGCAATACGGCGATACGTTTTACGCGGCATTCAAAAAAGCCGGGCAAAATCCGGAACTCCGGGAGGTTAACCTGCCCGACGGCAGCGCAAAAAATGCTTTGCAAGTCTACTATTTCAGAAGAGACTTATGGGAAAATGTCGACTTAAAGGATGTGCGGTTGCTGAGTACCCCCGTGATTGCCAATAAACTCAAGCGCTATATCACCGAACTCACTGTGCAGCACCCCGACTCTATCATCAGCTCTGCCAAATACCTGATCGACAAAACCCTGGACAAGCCGGAGTACTACAAGTTTTTCGTAAACTGGATCGCACTGAAATATGAGCCCACTAAAAGTTCGCTGATGGACGCAGAGGCGGTTTACGTGAGTATGATCCAAAACTATATCACCTACGAGCGCGCTTTCTGGAGCGATTCGACGAATATCTGGCGATTGCAGGAGCGCGCCATGGAAATGTCGGCCAGCCTCGTAGGCAAAAAAGCGCCCAACGTGACCGCCAATGACCCCAACGGCGTGCCGCGCTCTATTTACGACATCAAAGCGCCTTATATCGTGGTGTTTATGTACAACCCCACCTGCGACCACTGCATCGAGGAAACGCCCAAGCTGGTGTCGTTTTACAAAGAATGGAAAGACAAGGGCCTGGAAGTCTACGGCATCGCCCTGGATACCGACGACAAAGAGTGGAAGACCTTCCTGCAACAATACCAGGTACCCTGGATCAACGTGCACGACCCCACCAACCGCTCGATTTACGCCAAGTATTTTGTGGATATCACGCCGGAGTTGTACGTGATTAATCCCGAGAGGAAGATTATTGCCAAAAATATCAAAGTGGCGCAGTTGGCGGAGGTTTTGAATAGGGATATGGGGAAGTGAGGGGGACTATTGGACTATTGGACTATCAGCCATTTGTCATCTCTGCCGGTCGTTGAGCGAAGTCGAAATGACCGACTCTCTGTGCCGGGTTGCCATTAATGTCAGCCTCATTCAATATTCCACTTCCAGCTTACAGATTGATACCCTGACAATTCCAATATAAGCCAGTACAATCCGGCGGGAAGCTGATCGCAGGGCAGGGGGGTAAGGCCCTCCTGTGTTGCGGCTATCCAATCGGATTCCCAAATTTGTTGCCCGGAGCTGTGGTACAGGCACAGCCGGCCTTGTAGCCCGGATTCGTCAAGCCGGTGCCGAAGGTAGGCCGGGGCGCCGGAGGAGGCGGGGTTGGGCAACAGCGTAAACTGGCCGGCCTGAAATAGTTCGTATTGAGCCGTGACTACCCCTACCGTAAAATCGTAAAAAGCCTGACAATTGTTGGCATCGGTCACCGTTAGCGCGTAGTTGCCCGAAGGCAGGCCGGACAATGTCTGCGTTGTATCGCCGGTATTCCAAGCAAAAAAATAAGGCGCTGTGCCGCCTGCAGCAGCATGGATAACAATACCGCCGTCGGCGGCTTGCGGTGTTGAGGCGTTCGCTATAGTATAGTCAATATCCAGTGGAAGCGGCTCGGCGACCGTCACGGTGGCGGTATCGGTGCAGCCGGCAAAGTCAGTGATCGTAAAGGCATAGTTGCCGGCACTCAGGCCGGTATTTCCTGTGCCGCTACCTGATTGGTTTTGCCAGGCGTAGGAGATGGGGGCGTCGCCTGTAGTAGTAAAATAGGCGGCGCCGTCATTACCTTCGGGGCAGGTGACATTTGCTGTTTCTGCGAGTGCGGTTTGCCAGGATGCCGGGCGTTCGTAGGCGCCGATATCGACGGTGGATTGTTGGATGCGGGGGGCGCCGGTATAATCAGTTGTCATATTAAAAAGAATAGGTAGCGCATTATTGCCGGCATCTATGGCTGGGGAACATGCCGCTATGCCAAAATTGCGATTCAGCGTATCAATAAAAAGAGGATATTGCGAAAAAATATTTCCACTGCTGCATGCCGTTTCTCCTCCTGGCAGGCTACATATATCTGGACTAATAATCAGGCAGTTATTTATATAAAAGTCATATAAGTTGAGTTGAGACTGATTATTGTGAAATATTTCAAGCGGGTCGGCTTGTTCTTCCCATATAATGGAATTTGAAATGGTCATGTTATTGTAGTAGGTAATGCCATTGAAATTTTGCGACCATGACTTTGCAATGGGATATTGTCCATTGTTGTAAAAGGTAGAATTAACAATATAAGCGTCTACCGTACCGGAACCTCCTGGTAAAAAGAGTACTGAACCTTCGTTGTGGGTGAATAACGAATTGGTGATGGAAATATTAGCGCTGCTCTGATCAAATAAATCTCCTGTGGCATATATCCCCGCAGATAAACCAATCAGGGATTTATTATCGATAAAAGAACTGCTATTAATAACTAGATTTATCTTTCCATCAGAAGATCCTGATACAAACAAACAGCCTGCATTGCATCGATTGTTTCTAAACTCGCATTTTTCAATGTGCAGGTTATTAATATTACCAATAGCTGTAAACTGAAGAGCGCCGCCATTTCCCTGTATAGTTGAATTATTGATAAATAATGACCCGCTACAGTAAAGCCAAAACGTATTTGAATTACTTATACCTTCATTTTGCGAGCCTATCGCGCCTCCCTCTTTTCTTGCGCGGTTATTTTCAAAATTTGAATGCATAACATATAATTTGCCTCCAAATTGTCTTATATTACAATATATACTCCCTCCATTGATAAATGCATAGTTTTGAATGAATCGGCAAGAATCTACAATATGACTGCCAACAATATCGAAATAACTTATCCCGCCTCCATCAAAGCCTGCTCGATTGCCTTCAAATAAGCATTGTCTTATTCGACTTTGTACAGCATCGGGTAAATCGAGGCTGACTATAAGAATAGCACCCCCTGCTTGTTTGGATAAATTTTCATAAAAACGGCAATTCTCAAAATAAGGGATAGCGGCCATACTTTCGCTTAA
>JABWBR010000139.1 GCA_013360405.1 Saprospiraceae bacterium | reverse complement strand
AACATCCTTCCCATCCTTTAAAATCCCCCAAATCCTGGTAAAAAATAACTCCCTCTCTCCCATAGTCATCAACTTAAAGCATAAAGTCCTCAAAATCAAGAAACCCACGCTCGGGCTGGCCGGCAAATTTAGCATGAGCGGGCTTGAGCTGGTAGCTCCTCAAATAGCGATAGCCATACTTGTTTTCCGGGTTATTTTTTGGGGCAATGAAAAAAGTAACAACAATATCGGGTAGGGCTCCTGCGAAAAAAAATCCCTGGGAGTCAACGCCACACTGGTAAAAACGCTTAAGTTGATGGCTATGGGAGAGAGGGAGAGATGCGAAAAATTTCCGAAGGAAAGTGTTAAATCCATATATTTGTTAGAATAAAGGGTGCATCGTCGAAAGGGCGACAACCGCGTGCAGCGCGGCGGCAGCTGGATCAACAACGCTCAGAACTGCCGCTCCTCAAACCGCAACAACAACGCGCCGACGAACCGCAACAACAATGTCGGTTTTCGTTTGGTGTTGGTTTCCCTTCCAGCTCACAGGAGGTCCGGAGGACAACCACTGAACAGACGATGCTCCCGCTCTCCCGGCTTGCCCCGGGCGACAAAAACGCGGCCGCGAGCCGCCCGGACGGCAGTATTGGTAGCTGTGTAGTGCGAAGGTTCTGCCGTCCCTGTTTTGTTTTTTTTGCCATATTTATTGACGCTATATATCAATACACTAAATGCCCGAAACAATTCAAAACCTCGTGAAAAACCTCCCCTTGCTAAAGGACACGGACGCCGTGCGCCGCCAGGGCAATGGGTACGCGCTGAATAAGGATCGCGAAATATGCGCGCTGAGCTTATCGAAAAGCGAGGCTGAAGCTATCGTGTTCGATGAATCGGCGGCGGCCCTGGAACACCTCTACCTGAACGACAATGGATCCTTGCGCGAAGTGCGCTTCGCTGCGCCGTTGCCCCGGCTCCGGCGCCTGTACCTGAGTCGTTGCGCGCTTACAAGTCTTGAATTGCCGGATGGATTTGCGGCGCTGGAACAGTTGTATGTACAAGGGAATCAACTGCAAACCCTGTCTTTTCGCGGCGACTGCCCCAACTTGCAATTGCTCGACGCCGCCAAGAATCAATTGTCGAAATTTATACTGCCCGCGGGGTTCGATGCCCTGGCGTATTTGTATTTGAATGATAACCGACTGGAGCGCCTTGAATTTTTGGGCGAACTACCCAATTTGAATATTTTAAAACTCAACAACAATCAACTTCAGGAATTGCCTAAAGGCAAGTATGGGAGCCTGGAAACGCTGTACGTCAAAGGTAACCCCCTGAAAAACTATGAAGAAACACTGATAAACGGAGATGAAAGCGGCAACGCGCTGGAAATCATCGGGTTGTTGCGTGCGGCGGCCAGAAGCGGTACTCGCCCTAACTATCGAGCCAGGCTGATCATCGTAGGCAACGGCCGAACCGGCAAAACTTGTTTGGTGAAGCGTTTGCTGGACGAACCATGCCTTGACGACCAGGCATTCACGCACGGCATTTCTATCAGGCAACTACACAAAAAACAACTGCCTGCGGTGAAAACTCCGGAATTGGACCTACAGGTTTGGGACTTCGGAGGCCAGGACGTATATTTTGCTACGCATCAGTTTTTCCTGTCTGAAGAAGCGTCTTATATCTATGCGTGGACCGACCGGGTCATTGCCCATAAAAACCGGGAAAACGATAAACAGCGTTCACCGGTGATGTACGACGACAAATGGCATACGCACGATTACTGGTTGGACAATATTCGGATGCACGGCCTAAAGAGTCCAGTACTGATCGTCAGAACTCATTGTCTGAATAGCCGGGAAGAACTGCCGTTCAAAGACTTGAAATCCAAATACGACCTGTCGTTGCCGCCGCTCAATTTCGATGCGAAAAGCATGGAACCCCGATATGTGGAGGACTTGAAAAATGCCTTGACTGAGTCGGTTAACCAACTCTCTCTCCTGGGCAGCGACATTCCCAACAGCTATGATGAGGTCATCGTTGCGTTGCGCCATCGCCGGGAAAAAGGCGACGAGGAACTTTTCAAGCCGGAGTTTAAAAAACTGGCTGTACAGGCCGGCATCCCTGAGTCAGACATGGACGGTTTACTGGGCTATCTGAAAAAAACGGGTGAAATTATTTATTTTCCGGACAACGAAAAGTTGAAAGAGCGGATATTCATCGATCCGTTGGCGTTGATTCGAAAAGTATACAAACTGCTTGAAAACAACGATTATTTAAAAGAACACGAAGGCGTTTTCTCAGCCCAATACGCCAAAGAAGTATTTGGCTGGGCCGATTGTGAAGTCCTGATGGCCCTGCTAATCAGCTTCGAACTGGTTTACGAAAAAAAAGGCGACGGCATTTATATCGCGCCCCAGTATTTGCCCAAACTGCCGGAATCCGGTAACGCACATAACATATTTGAAGGCCATAAAAAGGAGAAAAAACGGCGTTTTATCCTGCGCTACCCCGCTTTATTGCCCGATAATGTAATGGTTAATGTGCTGAGTAAATACGGCCCGTATTCTTCTGATGCTGCCTATCGCAACGGCATTTATTTCTTAAAAGAGGGTACCGAAGAAGCCTGCCTGATCGAATGCGACGAAGACCGTCAGATTATCAGTGTATTTACCAGGGAAAATGAAGCTGCAGACAGGGTGGCTAAAGACGTTTTTGACCAGTTCCTCAGCCTGAGTAAAAAAGCGACCGTTCATCTTGCCCTTGAAGAAAGCGATTGGTTGGACGTTCGTGTGGCACGGGTCGCTTTCGAAAAGAATAAGGATATTCCGTTGCTCAACGGCGGGTGGGTAGAGGATAAAACAGCTCTCGCCTTTTTATTCGATGACCGCCGCGGTGAATTTTTGTCGGATCAGAAAACCATTGTTGTGCCAGGAGATCAACATCAACCTAAGAAGACTATGCCTGCCTCGACCAAAACTATGATCATATCATTTCTCGGCATTATTGCTATCCTGTTGTTACCTATATGGAAAGACGGCAGGGGCGGAAAGATTAACCTAATGGGATTGATTGTCCTTGAAATAGAAGGAAAAAGCAAAGGTTCAACCACTGATACCACCGTTCAGCCGGCAACTCAGGAAAAAGTCTCCGTTATCGGGCGTATCACCATCAACAACCGGCAGGCCGGCCGCGATCAAATTAAAGAGGTGTTTGTGAAAAATGATAACCGGGTTAATCGGGAATCGCTTTCCGGTGATCAATTCACTTTGAGAGCGGTGCAAATCCCATCCGACAAACGCTTGGATATTGCTTTTTCGTTTTCCGATGGTACGATTGATTCACGGGTTTTCAACGTTTCTGACATTCGCGACGGAGTTTGCGACATCGGTGAAATCCGGATTAGCATAAAAAAACGCCCCTCCGCAAATAGACCGGCTGCTTCGGCTCCGTCCGTAATAACCATCACGAACAACAATATCATCCAGTTGCCGGACTCAACCCAATGACCCCAAAACCGCCATACCAACAACGCCTCCCCAACGGCTTCAGCTTCCCCATGATCCCCGTCGGGCACGGCAGTTTTAGTATGGGTAGCGACGCCGAAGAGGCCTTTGGGGTTGAGTCGCCTGTCCACTCTGCTACCATTGACTATTTGTTTTACATCGGTCAATTCCCCGTTACCCAGGATCTCTGGCTGGCCGTGATGGGAGGCGAAAATCCTTCGTATTTCAAAGGAGGGCGCCGGCCGGTAGAAAGAGTAAGTTGGTACGATGCGGCCGTTTTTTGCAACGTCCTCAACGCGCAATGCGGCTACGAGCCCGTCTATTTTTCTGACCCCGCTTTTCGACAGCCCTACGGCCAAACTCAGACCGGCATCGCGTTGAACAACGAAGGGCCTGTTTATCGCAACCCCGCCGCCCCCGGCTACCGGCTCCCCTCCGAGGCGGAGTGGGAATACGCCGCCCGCGGCGGCCCTCGCGGCAGTAAGGCCCTATACACCGGTAGCGATGTGCTGGACGAAGTGGGCTGGTACTACGACAACAGCCACGGCGAAACCAAACCTGTAGGGCTGAAACTGCCCAACGAACTGGATATTTTCGACATGAGCGGCAATGTGTGGGAATGGTGCGAAGACCACTGGCACAGTAAATACGATGACGCCCCTGATGACGGCTCCGCCTGGGTAGATGCGGAAAAACAGGGCGACTCCCGCGTGCGGCGCGGCGGCAGCTGGATCAACTTCGCTCAGTTCTGCCGCTCCTCGTCCCGCTCCGGCTACGCGCCGACGTCCCGCCCCATCGATGTCGGTTTTCGTTTGGTGTTGGTTTCCCTTCCAGTTTAGGCGGTTTGTTCCTTTCGGCCTTCCTGTGAGCAAAAGCCTTTCGCAGCGACGACCAAGCGAGGCAAGCGAGGGACGAGCGAAGCCCGCGCCGGGAGTGGCTGCGAAAGGGGAGGGGGAGAGGGAGAGAGGGTGGGAGGGAGAGATTAATTATGTAGGATGTAGGTTGTAAGTTGTAGGTTGGCGAATGACTTGTCCTGAAATACGTTGCCCTAAAAAAGTAACGTAAAACATGGGACAAGACAAAAAAACGCAATTAGAAATTCGCCAAAGGCGTATCTTTAGT
>JABWBR010000138.1 GCA_013360405.1 Saprospiraceae bacterium | reverse complement strand
GTTTGGAATTGATTAGCGTAGCTCCGGGATTGTATTTTGTTGTTTTATACATAGACCATATACCCGTGTTTAATTCAAAAATTGTCGTTAATCGGTAGCCATATCTTTTTTGTTGATCTGCGTTGTACCCCCCAACTGCCTCCATACACTCGACGCAGCAGCCTTCGCCGCCTTCTGCAAAAGGGATTAACAGGGCGTTAACAAATCTTGAAGCCTCATTAACAGCCCCTTCTGCTGCTGCTGTGTTATGTTTGCAGTGCAAAAAGACAACTATTGATGGCCTGTATCTGTTACAATGGTCGCAAAAAGTGTTATTTTTGCGCGCTGAAATGGAAAACATTCTTATACAAACTAAAAACTATTATCGCACATGGTAAAGCAGATCACCACTGGATTGCTGATGCTGGCAGTAGCCGTACTTTTGGTAAATTGCCAAAGCGGCAACAAAGACGTTCGCCAGGAAGCCCGTCAGAACATTGAAAACACCGGCGTTCAACCCGCCAACCCGGCTGTAGATCCCAACGCACCGGCCGCTACGCCCGCTGCACCCTCCGGCCCGACTACTACGATGGAATTCGCAGAAACGACTTTCGACTTCGGTACGGTTAACGACGGCGAAATGGTTTCGCATTCCTACAAATTCAAAAATACCGGTAGCGAGCCCCTGGTGCTCAGCGATGCAAAAGGTAGCTGCGGCTGTACGGTACCCAAGTGGCCGCGCGAACCGATCGCTCCCGGCGCTAGCGGAGAAATCGTTGTGGAGTTCAACTCGAAAGGCAAAGGCGGCAAACGCAACCAGAAAGTTACGCTCACGGCTAATACCAACCCGCCGCAAACGTTTATCTACCTGACCGGCGAAGTGAAGGGCGACCCCGCCGCTTCTCAGCCTAATATCCAGGTAAATCAGTAATATCCAGCGCTCACGCTGTCAAGGAAAAGCCTGCAAGCCCCGCGCTTGTGGGCTTTTTCTTTGTGACTTTGGGACTGTGCGACCGTGCGACTGTAGGACTTTAATAAAGTCTCCCTATCTTTACCCCGCAAACTACTGAAATGAAAAACTACCTGTCGCTCATCAAATTCAGCCATACCATATTCGCCCTGCCTTTTGCGCTGGTGGGCTTTTTTCTGGCCACCCTCGAATCCGGATCGGCGCTGAGTTTTCGCCTATTTGCCCTGGTATTGCTTTGCATGGTCTTTGCGCGCAGCGCGGCAATGGCCTTCAACCGCTACCTCGATCGCGATATCGACGAGCGCAACCCGCGCACCGCCACCCGCGAAATACCGGCGGGTATCATCCGGCCCCAATCTGCACTGTGGTTCGTTTTTACCAGTTCGGCTTTATTTATTTTCACCACCTGGTGGATCAACCCCTTGTGTTTTGCCTTGTCGCCCGTAGCGCTGGCCGTGATACTGGGCTATAGCTTTACCAAGCGGTTTACGGCCTTGTGCCATTTTGTGCTGGGGCTCGGGCTATCGCTGGCGCCAATCGGGGCCTATCTGTCGGTCACGGGTGAGTTCGCCCTGCTTCCCCTGCTCTATTCGGCGGCGGTTTTGCTGTGGGTATCGGGTTTCGATATCATTTATGCCTTGCAGGATGAAGATTTCGACCGCTCGCTGCAACTGCATTCGGCTCCAGCAGCACTGGGAAAAAACCGCGCCTTGATGCTTTCTAACGCACTTCACTTGTTTAGTGGATTATTCATACTCACCGCAGCCTATATGCTGTCGCAGCAGTACTCCGTCTTCGGCTGGATACACTGGCTCGGCGCCGCCATCTTTATCGGTTTGTTGATTTACCAGCACACCCTGGTAAAACCCAACGACCTGAGCCGCGTCAACCTCGCCTTTTTTACCACCAACGGCATTGCCAGCCTGGTTTTTGGCTCCCTGGTCATCGCCGATATTTACCTCTGATAATGTGCTGATATGCTAATTTGCTGATTTGCTAATAGTTAAATAATTAAAAACAATCAGCACATCAGCACATCAACTCATCAGCTATTATCGCTGAATCCCGGCGAATAACCCCCAGCGTGCCACCCGCCGTATAATTATCAAATCCCACAAAATACAAACCCTCAAAAGGCGGGGGAGCAATCACCGATTTGGGTAGGTCCTGGGCGTCGAGCAGCTCGCTCACACCCGGGATAAACTGCTCCAGGTGAGGTTTGTAGCCCGTACACAAAATGATCGTATCGAAAGGCATTTTGCGGCCGTCGGTGAAGGTCACTTCGGCGCCTTCGATTTGTGCGATACCGGGCAAAATGCCGATCCGCCCTTCTTTGATAGCTTTGAGCGTGCCCACGTCGATCACCGGCGTTTTGCCGGTTGTGCGCAATTGCTTGGCGGGGGGGATTTCGGGTGTTTCGATGCCGTAGGGGCGCAGGTTACCTACCGTGAGTTTGCGCAGTGCCACGCCCAGCCTGTCGCCCAGCCAGTAAGGCAGCTTAGCCAGCATCAGGGCGGTGAGCTGTGTGGGGCGGCCCAGCACTTCGCGCGGTACGATATTAACCGGCCCCCGCACCGAAATAAACGGTTTGGCCCCGTTTTCGCACAAGTCGAGCGCTATTTCGGCGCCGGTATTGCCCATGCCTATCACCAGTACCTGTTTGCCTGCAAATGGCTTGGCATTGCAATAGTTCCTGCTGTGTATCCATTCGCCCTTGAAGTTTTCCTGGCCCTTAAAATGCGGCTCCAGGGGGCTGCGGTTTACGCCGGTAGCTACCACGACGTGATCAGATTCCCAGCTATTTCCTTTGGAGGTCGTGGTCAGCCACTTGCCGTTTTGTTTGACTACGCTGGTAACCGATTCGCCGTAATGGGGCTGTATGTTAAAATGGCGAGCGTATTCTACGAAATAGTCGGCCAGCAGATGGCGGGGCACAAAACTGGGGAAGTGGTCGGGAAAAGGCAAAAACGGCAGGCTCGACAACTCTTTTACCGTATGTAAGTGCAGGCGATCGTAGTGGTGATGCCACGAATAGCCGGGTTTGTCGCCTTGTTCGATAATCTCGAAAGCAATTCCTTTCTGACGCAGATGCCCGGCAACTGCGAGTCCGGCAGGGCCGGCGCCGATGATGAGGACGGGGGTGGATGGCATAATTTTGGGTATTTGCTGATGTGCTAATATGCTGATGTGCTGATTTTATATAAATCTTCAAAACAAAAATGGAACTACTGCTTTCCGCTGAGGTGGATAGGCTTCAAAATGGCTGCGATACCAGCGGTGGTGCGCCAGCGCTCGCGGCGCCAGGTTGGCGGCAGTCCATACGGCGAAGGAAAGCGCGGGCCAGTTCCAGCACATAATGGCGAAGCCGGTCCATTCCACTATTTCGCCAAAAAGATTGGGGCAGGAAATGTACTTAAACAACCCGCCTTGCGGAATTTTATAACCCGTTTCATCGGGTTTGCGCAAGTGGATAAGTCGGTTATCCGACCACAAATTGATGCCGGCGCCCAGTGCAAAAACGGCTATGCCGATGACAAACCGGGGATCTGTGAGCCAGGAAGCATCATAACCCGCGCCCATTGTGCCCAGCCAGGCGCCGTTGAGGTAGCCGTTGACGATGTTGAAAAACATGGCAGAGAGGGCTATCGACAGCGGTATTTTTTTGCCCTTAGTATGAATACGAAGTGGGAAAATGATACTTCGGTTGAGATAATGCGCTATCCAAAGGGCGAAGAACAGCCAGGTTGCAGGCGTTTTTATTCCATTTCCCGAAAGGAAAAAATAACCGAAAGCCAGCGGCGAGATAATTTCCATGATAATCCAGCCGAGGCGGTTGTCGATCATGGGCCCCCAGCCGCGGCGGGCGTGTCGGCCGTAGGGTGCGGCAAATCGCAATTGTATAGGCACTAATACAAGCGCCAGGACAATCCAGGTTTGACTGGCAAGGGTAATGTCGATCAATGGGTTTCAGGTTTATTTGGGTTAAAATTAATAAAATGAAACTGTTTAGGAAGGTTTAGCGATTGGGTTTAGCTGTATGTTTAGTTAACTAAACCCTAACGCTAAACTGCGAATGCACTAAACCCTACTAAACAGTTACCATGAGAGGCAAAAGACTATATTGCCTACAAAGACTACTTGCTTACAAACTTAGATGCGAAAAGGGTTCCATTTTTTACCGAAAGCACCTGGATGAGTTCCTGGCCTTTTTGCTTAACGACGAGGCGGTATTTGCCTTCCGGCAGTTGGCTGAGGTCGAGTAGCTTGGCATAGCCGTTGCGGCGGGCTACATTCTCTGAATAAAACGTGTCGCCGGTTCTGAGATCCTCGATCATCACGTGGGTGCTTTTCAATCCGAGGTTACTCAGGCGAAGTTCCAGCTTTTGCGCTTGCTGCACCTGGTAGTTGACGTTAATGCCGACCTCGCCGGCGCCGGGAAAAACCATTGGCGATGCATAAGCAATTGCCGAAACAAAGGCCAGCATCACTGCGGCCAGCATGGTGAATTTTTTCATAACAACAGTTTTTATTACGGGTGATAAATCAATATTCCCCAAAAATGGGGTGTTAACTTATAAAGAGAGAAAAAATTAGGCTCATATTCCTGTTAGGCTGAATGCGTAGTTTTGTGGCAAAAAAGGTATGGATTACGCTATTGATAATTTGCTGGACGAAGATCGGTGCTACGC
>JABWBR010000015.1 GCA_013360405.1 Saprospiraceae bacterium | reverse complement strand
AATTAGCAAATTAGCAAATTAGCAAATTAGCAAATTAGCAAATTAGCAAATTAGCAAATTAGCAAATTAGCAAATTAGCAAATCAGCAAATCAGCAAATCAGCAAATCAGCAAATTAGCAAATCAGCAAATTAGCAAATCAGCAAATCAGCAAATTAGCAAATCAGCAAATTAGCAAATCAGCAAATTAGCAAATCAGCACATCAGCAAATTAGCAAATCAGCAAATTAGCAAATCAGCAAATCAGCAAATTAGCAAATCAGCACATCAGCAAATCAGCAAATCAGCAAATTAGCAAATCAGCACATCAGCAAATTAGCAAATCAGCACATCAGCAAATTAGCAAATCAGCAAATTAGCAAATCAGCAAATCAGCAAATCAGCAAATCAGCAAATCAGCAAATCAGCAAATCAGCAAATCAGCAAATTAGCAAATTAGCAAATCAGCAAATCAGCAAATTAGCAAATTAGCAAATCAGCAAATCAGCAAATCAGCAAATCAGCAAATCAGCAAATCAGCAAATTAGCAAATCAGCAAATTAGCAAATCAGCAAATTAGCAAATTAGCAAATTAGCAAATTAGCAAATTAGCAAATCAGCAAATTAGCAAATCAGCAAATCAGCAAATCAGCAAATCAGCAAATTAGCAAATTAGCAAATCAGCAAATCAGCAAATTAGCAAATTAGCAAATTAGCAAATTAGCAAATTAGCACATCAGCACATCAATTCACCTTATACCCCACCCCCATCCTATCCAACTCCCCGATAAAATCGTTATCCGCCATCACCTTGCGCTCCTTGGCCACCATGCCCAGGCGCAGGCGTTTCGATTGGTCGAGCAACTCCACGCGAAGCTTGTGCTGGCCCTTGTGGCGCTTACAGAGCTCGTCGATGCGGTCGATGAGGTCGCCGGTGAGCTTATCCACAGACAAGCGCAGCGTAATCGACTCGGTCATGCGCTGATTTATACCTTCGAGCATGCTCAATTCCTTGATTTTGAACTCCATCTCTTCGCCGCGCCAGCTTTTCTGGAAATTGCCTTTTACAAACAAAGCAATCCCCACCTCGAAGAGGTGTTTGAATTTTTGGTAGTCTTCGCTAAACAACCGGAATTCCATCGAACCGGTATAGTCACTGATCTCGAAAACGCCGTAGCCGTTGCCGTTTTTGCTCACCAGGTGTTTCACCGAGGTGACCATGCCGGCCAGGTTGATCGAGGGTTTCTGCTGGTGCTCGCTCAACTGGTCGATATTGCAGGTGGTGAAATTATCGATCTCCATGCGGTAATCGTCGAGCGGGTGACCGCTGATGTAGATGCCGGTGACTTCCTTTTCGCGGCTCAGCTTTTCGGCGAGATTCCAGGGCTCGCAAGGCGGGAAGGCGGGTTCTTCCATGAGTACTTCCGAGGTGCCGCCAAACAGGGAGTTGGCCGACTGGGCCTTCTGCGCCTGGAAGGCGTTGCCGTAGCGCAGGGCGTGCTCGATCAGCGAGTCGTGTTTGTCGGATGGCCGGAAGTACTGCGCGCGGTGCACCGTTTCAAAGCAGTCGAAGGCGCCGCCCAGCACCAGACTTTCCAATACGCGTTTGTTGACGGCCTGGAGGGGCAGCCTGCGCACCAGGTCGAAGATACCGGTAAACGGCTCGCCGGCTTTGCGTTCTTCGAGTATGGCCTCTACCGGTCCCTCCCCTACTCCCTTGAGCGCAGAAAGTCCAAAGCGGATCTCCTGGCGTTTGTTGGCCGAGAAGTCGGAGATACTTTCGTTGATATCGGGGCCCAATACTTTGATACCCATTCGTTTGCATTCCTGAAGAAAGAAGGTGATATCCGACAGGTTGCTTTTGTTGTGGGTGAGCACCGAGGCCATAAACTCCGCCGGGTAGTGCGCCTTGAGGTAGGCCGTCTGAAAGGCCACAAAAGCGTAGCAGGTAGAGTGCGATTTATTAAAGGCGTAAGAGGCGAAGGCCTCCCAGTCTTTCCAGATCTTTTCGAGGATAGGCCGCGGGTGACCGTTGGCTTCGCCGCCTTCCAGGAATTTGGGGTACATCTGGTCGAGCACCGCTTTCAGCTTTTTACCCATTGCTTTGCGCAATACGTCGGCCTGGCCTTTGCTGAAATTGGCTAATTTTTGCGAAAGCAACATTACCTGCTCCTGATATACCGAGATGCCGTAGGTATCTTTCAGGTACTCCTCCATCGCCGGCAGGTCGTAGGTGATGGCCTCCCGGCCGTGTTTGCGGGCGATAAAGTTGGGGATGTATTCGAGCGGTCCCGGGCGGTACAGGGCGTTCATGGCGATGAGATCCTCGAAAGTGGTGGGCGACAGCTCTTTCATGTACTTCTGCATTCCCGAACTTTCATACTGGAATATCGCCACTGTTTCGCCGCGTTGGAAGAGCTGGTAGGTCTTCTCGTCGTCGAGGGGTACTTCGTCGGGGTCGATTTCTATGCCGTGGTTGACTTTGATCATCGCCACGGCGTCTTTGATGATAGAGAGCGTTTTGAGGCCCAGGAAGTCCATTTTGAGCAAACCCGCCGACTCGGCCACGCTGTTGTCAAACTGCGTGATGAGCATATCGGCGTCTTTGTCCACCTTCACGGGCACGTATTTGGTGATCTCGTCGGGGGTGATCACCACGCCGCAAGCGTGGATGCCGGTATTGCGCACCGAACCTTCGAGTTTCATGGCGGTGCTGATCATGCGGCCCACGGGGTCGTCGTTGGCGGCCAGATCGCGGAATCGGTTAGCCCTTTCGAGTTCTTCGGAGTTGAGTTCTTCTTTGAGTTTGGGGTCAATCCCGCCTTTGTGCAATACCTTTTTGAGGGTAGCCTGCAGGTGACTGGGGAAAGATTTCGACACCCGGTCTACCTCGGCCAGCGGGATGTTCATCACCCGGCCTACGTCGCGCAGGCTCAACTTGGCGGCCATGGTGCCGTAAGTCACGATCTGGGCCACCTGGTTGCGGCCGTATTTTTCGATCACGTAGTTGATAACCTTCTCCCGGCCCACGTCGTCGAAGTCGATGTCTATATCGGGCATCGATACGCGCTCGGGGTTGAGGAAGCGCTCAAACAGCAGGTCGTATTTGATGGGGTCTACGTTAGTAATACCGATGCAATACGCCACCGCCGAACCCGCCGCCGAGCCGCGGCCGGGCCCTACGCTCACGCCCATACTGCGGGCGGTGTTGGTGAAGTCCTGGACGATCAAAAAATACCCGGGATAACCCGAGTTTTTGATGACCTCCAGTTCGAAGTTGAGGCGCTCTTCAATTTCAGCGGTAATACTGCCATAGCGCCTTCTGGCGCCTTCAAACGTGAGGTGGCGCAGGTAGTCGTCCTGGCTCAGAAAGCCCTCCGGCACGGGAAATGCCGGCAGCAGCACATCGCGTTTGAGTTTGAGGGTATCTATTTTGTCAAAAACTTCCAGCGTCGTATCCAGCGCTTCGGGCACATCGTGGAAGATCTGGCCCATTTCCTCTTTTGTTTTAAAATAAAAATCGGAACTGGGAAAGCGGAAGCGCTCTTCTTCTTCGAGCAGACTGTTGGTATTTACACACAACAAAATATCGTGGGGCGCCCAGTCTTCTTCCTCCACGTAGTGCGAGTCGTTGGTGGCGATCACCTTCACATTATACTTCCTGGCCAGTTTGAGTAACTCCTGGTTCACATCCTCCTGGCTCACGCCCAGTCCGTCGATGTTTTCCATCCCTCGGTGGCGCTGCAACTCGATATAATAGTCCTCGCCGAAAATATCCAGCCACCACTTCAGCAGCGTCTCAGCCTCATCAAGTTTGCCGTGCAGGATAGCCTGGGGTATCTCCGCGCCGATACAGCAGCTTGTAGCGATGAGTCCCTCGTGGTATTGCGCCAGGAGTTCCTTATCGATGCGGGGATATTTGCTGTACAACCCCTCGATATAACCCAGCGAGCAGAGTTTGGAGAGATTCTGATAGCCTTTTTGGTTTTTGGCCAGCAGCAATTGGTGGAAGCGCTCGTCCTGTTCGCCATTGGCGCGGGAGAACGACTTCTTGTGGCGGTCGGCCACCATATAAAATTCGCAGCCCACAATAGGCTTAAGCCCCCGCTTCTCGGCCTCCGCCACAAACTTAAACGCGCCGAACATATTGCCGTGGTCGGTGAGGGCCACCCCCTTCATGCCGTTGCCGGCGGCCTTATCCATCATAGCGCTGATATCGGCGGCCCCGTCGAGCAGCGAGTATTGGGTATGGCAGTGGAGGTGTACGAATTCTGGCATTTTTGTTGATTTAGACTATTAGGCCGATTATTTAACCACGGAGTTTCACGGAGTTTCCACAGAGGTTCACGGAGTCAAAATCTAGCTCAGTGGAACTCCGTGGAAACTCCGTGTAACTCTGTGGTAAAAATTTCGTCCCGCGGCGCCTTCAAAGTAACAGCATCTCAAGAAGAAGACGAAATGATAGAACAAAAAGTTTTCCACAGGGGGAGGAAATGTGGAGGTGACGGCCCGGGAGGGTGAACGTGGCCGTTCACCGCTGGGGGGGGTGACGGCGGGGGACCGTCTTTGGTGGTGACGGCTTGGGAGGTACCCGGGTGGTGACGGGCTACCGTACTGGGTGCTTTAGCTGCCAGATATACACGCAAACGCTTTTAGTAATAACATGTATTTAGTTACCTTGCAAAGTAATATATCGTTCATAATCATGGCTCAATCCACCATCGAATGGACCGAAATGACCTGGAACCCGACAACAGGCTGCGATAAAATATCAGCGGGTTGCAAATTTTGCTACGCGGAAGTCATGGCGCGGCGCCTCCAGGCTATGGGACTCGAAAAATACACACAGGGATTCGAGCTGGCTATTCACGAGGACGAACTCAACACACCCTATACCTGGAAAAAGCCCAAAGTCGTATTTGTCAATTCCATGAGCGACCTGTTCCACAAAGATGTGCCTGTTGGTTTTATCCAGCGGGTGTTCAGGGTAATGAGCGAGAACCCGCAGCACGTTTTTCAGGTGCTTACCAAGCGAGCAGACGTGCTTCGCTATTACGACAGCGAGGGCCGGCTGAATTGGAGCCACAATATCTGGATGGGGGTATCTGTGGAAAACAACAAGGTCGTTGATCGCATCGATCTGCTGCGAGAAACAAAAGCACGCGTCAAATTCCTGTCTTGCGAACCGCTTATCGGCCCCCTGCCGAATCTCAACCTCACAGGAATCGACTGGGTAATCGTCGGCGGTGAAAGCGGCAGAAAACCGCGGCCAATGAAATCTGAGTGGGTTGCCGACATCAAAGATCAATGTCTGGCAGCCGGCGTTCCGTTTTTCTTCAAGCAATGGGGCGGCGCCAGTAAAAAGAAAACGGGCCGCGAATTAGAAGGGCGGACTTGGGATGAGATGCCTGCCGTCTCTTTGTCACTAAGCTAAAGAATAACTACATATATACCTCACAATCCGTGAGCGGGCTGGCCGGCAAATTTAGCGGAGCAATTAAATTTGCCTAGCCTTTTTGGTTACTTTTTTGGCGATGAAAAAAGTAACATAAATACCGGGCAGATATCTTGCGAAACATAAAACTGTGAGTGAAAGCAGCGCTTACCTCCCCACTCCCACCCTCCCCCACAACCTCTCAAAAACAAACTCCAAATACTGCCTTTTAAAATCGGCATTATCCATAAACATCTTGTAGAAATCGGTGCTGGTGAAGATAAAATCCTGAACCAGCTCGGTGACTTTTTCGTCGGAGGCGATGCGGGCGTTTTGGCGGTCGGAATTGCGCAGGGTTTCCATGTGGCGGACGTCGCCGGCCATTTGGTTGGGCAATTCTTCGAAGACGACTTTCCGTATTTTGTCGTCTTTGAGCCAGTCGATGTTGCCGAAGCGCTCGTTGAAGGAGCGCAGGATGGCTTCGAGTTCGTCTAACTCCGGCTCGGGTTTGCCGCCGCGCATGGCGGGCGGCGTGGGGTCGACTTCCCCGCCGCCGGCAAGCCGGATGGCGTCGGTCGATTGCCTGGTGAGGCGGTAGCTGTCTAATTCGACGGCCTCCAGGATGCCTTTGGCTAAGTCTTCTTCTTCCGGCGGCCTGATTTTGGGGAGAAGGAATTTGAGGAACCAATACAGCCGCTCCCAATAGGCGTTGTTGAACGACAGGATTTTGGAGAGGAAGGCGTAGGTGCGGTAGAAGGATTTGGCTTTTACTAAAAAATCGACCTGCTGCTCGGCAGTGAGATCCTGGTCGTAGCCGGCTTTGCAGTTGTCGATGATGGGCTCTAACTCGGTCCTGTCGGCGCCGCGGAAGTAGAGGTCGGTGAAATGGTGCACGATCTCCGGGGTGTATACCTGCGCGTCGTCGAGCGCGTCCTGGAGGTCGTTGAGCTTGTTGGCGTCGGTTTCCTGGCTCAGGATGGTGGTGGTGTAGTACGGCTCGAAAGCGGTTTTGATGTCGTCTACGCTGTTGAAGAAATCGAGCACGAAGGTGTCTTCTTTCAAGGGCTTGTAGGCGCGATTGAGCCGGGACAAGGTTTGTACGGCTTGTACGTCGCTGAGTTTTTTGTCGACGTACATGGTATGCAACAACGGCTGGTCGAAACCGGTCTGGAATTTGTTGGCCACGATGAGAAAGCGGTAGTTGCTTTTTTTGAATTCCTTCGGAATATCGCTGCCCGGAAATCCGTTGAGCCTGGCTTCGTCGTATTCTGCGCCGTCTACGGTTTTTTTGCCCGAGAAGGCGACGATGGCCCGGTAGGGCGAGTGGATTTCGCCCAGGTAGGCATTGAAGGCGAAGTAGTATTGGATGGCGTTTTTGATGGATTTGGTGACGACCATGGCTTTGGCCTGGCCGCCGATGCGACCCCTGACTTCACTGTGGAAATGGTCGATCATGACGATGGCTTTTTCCCGGATGGAGAAAGGATGGCTTTCTACGTAGGCGCGAAGCTTCTGTTGGGCTTTGCGGGTATCGAATTGCGGGTTGTTTTCTACGGCTTTGTTGAGTTTGTAGTAGGCCTGGTAGGTGGTGTAGTTTTTGAGCACGTCGAGGATAAATTCTTCTTCGATGGCTTGTTTCATGGAGTAGAGGTCGAAGGGGTAAAATTTGCCGTCGGCCCTTTTTTCGCCGAATATTTCGAGGGTTTTGTTTTTGGGGGTGGCGGTGAAGGCAAAGTAGGCGGCGTTGCGGAGCATTTTTTTCTGCTCCATGAAGGCGTTGATGAGGTCTTGGGTGTCGAAGGCTTCTTCGGTGTCTTCAGCGGTTTCGGGGTCGTAGCCGATGGCGCCTTCCGCCGCGAGCCTGTAGTCCTCGGCGTTGTTCAGGTTTTTGTCGGCCAGGGCGAGGTTCATTTTGGAGGCGGTTTCGCCGCTCTGGCTGGAGTGCGCCTCGTCGATGATGATGGCAAATTTTTTAGCGCCCAACTCGCCGATTTCTTTGACGATGTGGGGAAATTTCTGGATGGTGGTGATGATGATTTTTTTGCCGTCTTCCAGCGCCTGCTTCAATTGCCGGCTCCCCTCGGTAATGGCCTCGACGATGCCCTTGACCTGGGCGAATTGCTTGATGTTGTCGCGTATTTGCTTGTCGAGTACCCGCCGGTCGGTGACTACGACGACGGAGTCGAAGAGGTTGTCGTCTTTGTCGTCGTGCAATTCGGTCAACTGGTGGGCCAGCCAGGTGATGGAGTTGGATTTGCCCGATCCCGCTGAATGCTGGATCAGGTATCTTTTTCCCACGCCGCCGGCTTTGGCGTCGGCCAGCAGGCGCGTGACGACCCTAAGCTGGTGGTAGCGCGGGAAAATGAGTTTGGTTTTTGTCCTGCCGCTGTCTTCGTCGCGCTCTTCGACGATCTGGGCGTAGTTTTCCAGTATGTTCGAGAGGGTGTCTTTGCGCAGTATTTCTTTCCAGAGGTAGTCGGCTTTTAAGCCTTCGGGGTTGGGCGGATTGCCGGCGCCGTTCAGGTAGCCTTTGTTGAAGGGCAGGAAGGCCGTGTTTTTGCCGCTCAGCCGGGTGGCCATGTACACCAGGTCGGGGTCGACGGCGAAGTGCACCATGCAGCGGCCAAAGGCAAACAGCGGCTCTTTGGAGTCGCGGTCGTTCTGGTATTGCCGGATGGCGTTTTTGACGTTTTGCCCGGTATAGTGGTTTTTGAGCTCGAAGGTGATGACCGGTAGCCCGTTGAGGAACACGGCCATGTCGAGCGAGTTGTTGTTGCTGTTGCTGTAGTAAAGCTGGCGGCAGACGGCAAACCGGTTGCGCTGGTATTGCTGTATGGCTTTTTTGTTGAGGCTGGAGGCGGGTTGGCGGTAGTACAACTGCACTTGCAGGTCCATGTCTTTTACGCCTTTGCGCAATACGTCGATGACGCCGTGTTTTTTTATCTGTTCCGCCAAACGCTTCAAAAATTTGTCTAATCCGCGTTTGCGTATGAGTTCCAGCTTGTCGGGCTGGGTTTCTTCCAGGAATTCGAGCAGTTGTTTGGTATGCAGGCACAACTCGCGGTCGTATGCGGTGGCGTAGACGCGCTCGTAGCCCTCCCGCTCGCACAAGTGGGTTTCGATGAGGGTTTCGAGGCCGCGTTCGGAGGTGTCGGTTGGCATAATTACTGGCTACCTATTTTTAAAACGACGGTTCACAATCCGTTTCTATCATATTCATACTGATCAATTTATCTTTTGTTTCGATTACCAGGCTTTTAAATGAATCATACTGATACAGTTTCCCAAGTCGAATGCTTTTTGCCAGGGAAGCATCCAAATCTGCCGGCCGGATGCGATAACGCCGGGCGCCACGCTGCAATTGGACGGCTTCGATGACCTGATCCAGCAATGCTTTGGAATTGGCACGCGCCTCCAGTTGTTTGGCGCCTATATTCAACCCCAGTACCTGGTCGTCTAAATTTGTACCAAGTACTTCCCTTAATGCATCGCTGTCCGCCAGTTTCCAGTTTTCGGATTTGGTTACCGGAATGACGGGTATAATGACGTTGCATCGTTCCCCTTCCGGAAGCTGACGGATGGCCTCAAGCGCCGGAGCTATCTTATGGGGCATGACTTTTTCGCCGGCACTACGCGCGTCTGTATCGGTGTGAATGAACAATATATGCAAACCCTGCGACTGGCCGGCCACGTCGAGCACTTGTTCCACAAAGCTGCCCGACGCGCTTTTTAATACGATCGGCTCCATAATATCCCATTCCCCCTTGCCGCATTGCCTGAATAATGCCTCTAACAAGCGTTGAATCAGGATTGGAAAAAAGCGCTCGTCAGAAATGCCTTCTCCCCAAAATGCGGAACACACCGTATTCATACAGCAGGTTCATTTGCCTGACTGGGAGATATATCAAATTCAACCGACTCCAGGTAGTTTTTCAACTCGAGCATGCTGAGTTGCCTTTCTGCAGGCGTTCCTTTTTCGTCGTATAAATAAGCTTGCTTGCCAGGCTTTACTATGGGCGTCATTCTGGTGCGGTTGAGTTTTTTGCCATCTTTTATGGCTGTAACCATTTTTGCAAAAAAGATGCTACTTGCCCGGTCTCCCCCAATTAGGGTTTGTTGGTTGAGTATTTCATTGAGCTGCCCTACCAATAGCGGCGAATGCGTGTTCATGATCACCTGCCGCAGCGGAAAACCGCGGTGTTCGCGAAAATCGGTAGCCAGGTCTTGCATCAGGCTCAATACGCGCTTTAGTCGCGAAGGGTGTACGCCGTTTTCCGGTTCTTCAAAGCAGAGCACCCCACTGTAGCGGTCGTCGTATTTAAGCGTAGCGAGCGCCAACAGGCGCAGGGTACCTTCGGAAAGTACCTGGGAACTAAAATTGCGCCCGTCGTCCATGGCAACTTGTATCACATAGCGGCGCCCCACCGTATCTTCTGCCACATCAATTGATTTGACGCCGGAGATCAGGTTGGCCATTTCCCGGGAAATATCCTGGAGTACCAACGGGTCTTCTGTTTTCATGCGAAAAAGGGTAGCGGATAGGTCCGTGCCGTCGGGCGCCATGATTTCTCTCGCCGTAAATTTGTCGGAAGGGATGCGAAGTTTGACGGGGTTCAACTGCAAAAAATGCCATTTGCGCATCTCTTCGCGCGCAGCCAGCGCGTGCGGGAATTCCGTATTGGTTACGCTGCTGAGCATGGTGCTCTCCAGGTCGGCAGCCGGCCTGGGGCGACCGCGGCTGCCCTTGTCCTGGTGCAGGTTGATGGTTGTGACGTTGCCTTTTTGTTCCGTACTGACAAACGGCACCCGACCGCCTGTAACTTTGGGAAGCCAATATTCATCTGAGGCGCCGATATAATTTTTGTACCATTTATCTTCTCCACGTTGGATGGGCACGAGCGATTCGTGGCGTATAAAAAGCCGGTCTACGCCGCGTTTGTCTTTTTCTCTGCCAATAACCACTTCGTATCGCAACCGGGTGTATTTCAGCTCCGCCTCGCTACCCCAATTGTCGCGCACCTTGCGATCAACCAGCATGTCTACCCCAAAACGCATTTCAGGGACATAGGAACCGTCGGGTTGTTGCTCAAACAACTCAAAAGCCTCTCCCCGCAAGTCGCCGAAAGCGCTGCGGATGTCCGTGTCTGCCAGTCGCGACAACAACTGTATGACATCAAACAGGTTGCTCTTGCCCGCCGCATTGACGCCGGCTATCAACACCAGCGGCGATAGCGTGATGCTGAAGTCGTGAAAGGTTTTGAATCCCGATATTTCCAATCTGGTGATCATATCCCGTTTTTTAACACCCCTAAATTTAACCTTTTTTTTCATTTCCCGCCCCTGCAACCATCAACTTAACGGCTAAAAGCTTAACAATCAAGCAATCCCGGTGTGGGAGAGCCGGCAAATTTAGCGGAGCAATTAAATTTGCCGTAACTATTTAGTTCTACTTTGTCACTTTAAATCAGACATACGGCATATTACGCTCCGCTGGAGCTTATGGGATCTTTTTATTGCCAGTTCTACCAATATTTTGGCCCTCCGGGCCTTTTCAAGGTCAAAAAAGCCCCAGCGGGGCGCACATATTGGTAGAAGATTCAAGAACAAAGTGTATGTTATACCTCGCGCCGCCAGATTTTGGGCATGGCCTGAGCTTGGGCGCGAGGTGTAATACCGCAAAGCCGGAAAAATCATGCTCATGATTTGACGGCGTGCGGTATAGCTCCAGCGGAGCGCAGTATGTTCACGAACTTTATGCAAAATTTTAATTTGACTAAGTAGAATTAGCAGGTATAACTTAACGCCAAAATAAGCGCAAAGGCCTTTACGGTTGACACCCCCGGCCCCTAAAGGGGAGTCTTCCCGCTACACGGAAAACCCCGTTTGCGGGAGGGGTTCCCCTTTAGGGGTTAGGGGTAGGCAATGACAGCATAACCCCGAAGGGGTGGCAGGATTATAGAAAAAAACGGAGAGGGGAATGAACCCCGAACCCCGAAGGGGTGACAGGATAATATGTCAGCCCTTCGGGCTTTGCTGAATTTGTCATTGTTGTTTCACACATTGGTCGCACCCGAATTATCGCTATCCAGCTTCATCTTTATTACGCCACCCCCGCACATCTATCCCCCCCGTCACCGCCTCCGCTATTAATGCCGATTTGTATTCTTTGATGAGGTCGATCTCGCGGGTGATGCGGGAGATGACGAGGTCGATATTTGCTTCTTCTCGTTTAATATAATCCAATAATTTTTTCTGATCTTCCAGTGAAGGAACAGGAATCATAAAGTCTAAAAGGTAAGGTATTTCGATACTATCAACAGTCGCAACAACTTTCCTACATGCATTCAATAATTCATTCTCAATTCCCCTTATTATACCTATAAAATATTCAAACATAATCGTATTGTTAAGAGTAATAGCTTTTAAATCTTGGTTTATTGTAACTGAAACTCTATTTATAGCAATAGGTAATGTTCGCTGCAGTATGCCTGACCTAACTACCATCAGAATAGAATTTGCAGGAATTAACTTTACAGAGGTTTTCTCAACTGCTAGATGAGTCACTTTTATCTCGGAATCAAAAATTTCGGCATATTTCATATCCTTTGGGGAAATCCAAGGGATATTTCCATCCCAAAATTCTTTTTTTTCCATACTTGGGGTTCCACCACTTGCCAAAGAGGTAATCACATACTTCACCTTCTTCACCTCCCACCCCTCCGGAATATCCCCCAGCCACTCAATACCCGAAGGTTTGAGCGGCGCCTCGGGGTCGAGGCCGCGGGTCACGGCGCGGTTGATGAGGGCCTGCTTCTGCTCTTTGAGCAACTCGATGAGCCGGGTTTTCTTTTGGATGAAGGTGTCTATTAATGCGCATTTGTGGTCGAGGAAGGCGGCGATGGCGCGTTGGTCGGGGAGAGGGGGGAGAATTGTATAAATTGAAAAAAAATCGTCAGAATACATCCTTAATCGGCTGTCTACAACACCTGTTGATACTTTTTTGAAATCGTTTTTTGAAAAATCTGTTCTTAATAAATAATGAAAATATTTTGAAAATACTTGTGAGTTTCCTTTATAGACACAATAAGCCGGGCTAACGATACCATTGTAATCACTGACACCTAAACTACCGTTCCAGGCCAGCATAATGTTAATGACAAGATCATTTTTATCAACCCGTTTATAACCTTCCAAAGAAGAGGCATTGGTCAAATTATCTCTCTCATCTTCCAACTTATCTTTTCTTACTGTAACCCCCGTATATTGTGAAACTGAAAGAAGTTCTTCCTCTCCTTTTTCTGATCTATCATTAATTTCTTTAAAAAGATATTTATATCTCAGAACCTCCCACTCCTCCGGCGCCTCCTTCAGCCAGGGAATATTCGTCGGTTTATATTTCGGGTAACGTTTTCGCATAATACGGGCAAAAATTATTTTCTGCTTTGCCAATTGCGCACTTGAATTTCCAGCTCTTCCATAAACACCTTCATATCGCTTTGGGGGTTTTCTGCTTCAGACCGGGCGATAAGGCGCATTAATTCAGGAGGGGTACGGTTATTCTGTTCGCAAATCGAATAAAATTTATTTTTTGCAATATTGGCCGGTTTATCTTGAGCGCTGGTAAAAATTTGATCGGACTGCATAAGCAACCTGGATAAATCATCGGCTTTCATACCGATCATTTCTCCATAGCGCCCTGGGTAGTTGCGCAAGGTATCAAGCGCCCAGGACTCCGGAACAGCTCCCGGAATAAACAAGGGTTGGATACTCGCCCCAAAATCGGCGGCGCGATTTTTTAAGGCCGCTTCTTTATTTCTTGCATCCCCATCCAATACAAACAAAAAACTTTGCAATTGCTGAAATTTTCCGATAGCCGCGATATGATTTAAAAATTCGTCTTTGCTGGTGTCCCTGCCGATGGCAACATCATCGTGCACGAGTCCCAATCGGGGATTAAGTACGTCGAAGCAGCCGTTGAGAAAAGCTTCCGCCGTTTCATCTTCGCACAATACAAATAATTTCTCCAGTGATTGCCCGTAAAAAGCTTTTTGAATAACATCTTTAAAAGGAGGTTTTACAATCACGTTGTCATTGGTTCTTTCCAGAAAAATTCTGGCTTCTATGGGTACGCTATCCAGTACTACCGGGCTGTGGGTGGTCACGATAATCTGGAGATTATTACGAAGCGCCAGTCTTTGCAGTTCCAGCATAATTTGCTGTTGCGTAAACGGGTGCAATCCTGCTTCAATTTTGTCTATGAGAACAAGGGCGTCTTTCAGGTTGGAGATTTCAGTAGATATGCGCAATAACGCGCGTTCGCCGCTTGACATGTGAAATTCGGAGTATTGGGCGGAGGTGTCGTCTCTTTGCGCAAACAAGAGGTCTTTTAGCCCCTTTTTCAATAAAACGACTTCCCGGTATTTGAGCGGTAAAATGCGTTGTGCAAAAGCGATGAGGTCGGAGGTGACCGCTACTTTATGATAAGAGCCCTTGCCAATCTGAAGTACGCTTCTCACCTCGGTTGGGCTGGTCAAATTAGCAAGCGTTCTCACATAAATGCGGCGTTCGGGCTGAGCGCCGCCCTTTTTTCCCATATAACTTCGGTTCCAGCTTTTTCCGCGCGCCCATTTCATGCTGGTATTATTACCCTTGTGGATATAATAAAATTCAAATTGCGTGGCTTGTTGTTGATCGGAAAGCGCAGGTTCGATACGGCTTGACAAATTGGGGAAAAGCGTTGACGGCACAAAATCTTTCGCACTCGTTCCAGGTACTTTGTAGGCGCAAGCGCAGGCAAATAACACGGTAGATTTTCCGCTTGCATTGGGCCCGGCGAGGACGGAAACGGGATATTCAAAACGCACGGTCAGGTTATCAATTCCCCTGATATTTTTAATGGTAACGCTTTCGAGGAATTCCTGCCGCTGCGCCTTGTTAGCCCGCAATTGGTCCCACACTTGATTAAAGTTGCGCTGTAACATTTTTTTATTTAAAGATATGGGTTATTCAATAATTTCTTTAATCAAATTTTCGGTTTCCGCTTCCAGTGCCAGGATATCCCGTTCGATCTCCTCCAGGCTGCGCAGGGGCTGGTACTTGTAAAAAACCTTTGTAAAGGCAATCTCGTAGCCCACAGCGGTTTTGTCGGGGTCGATCCAGGCGTCGGGCACGTGGGGCAGCACCTCCCGCTCAAAATAGGTCTGGATGTCTTCTTTCAGCGGCACATTTTCGGTGTCGCGAAGGTTGGCGTCGGGTTCGAACAGGAGCGTGCCGTCTTTTTCTTTTTTTCTGATCACGGGCTCGGCGTTTTCATCGGGCCAGGTCAGGGCGTCGAGGAAAGCCTTTTTTTCGGGGTTTTTCCACTTGATGCCTTCTTCTTTGAGGTAGGTGTCCAATATTTTCGAAAAGAAATTGAAGTCATTGCCTACCTCCGATCCCAATTCCGCTTGCAGCGCCTTCAGCGCCGGCAGCAGCGTATCGCGGTATTCGCTGCCGGCCAGCCGGGCCTCGTCGAGTTGCCAGGCTAAGCGCAGGGGGCGCTCCACGGTAATTTTGCTATAGCCGAAATCGGCGTTGTCGAAAATCCGGGAAATGTCGCTTTCCTCAAAATCCAGGAATACCTGCGTGATCTGCCGGATATGTTCGTCGGATAACTCGCTGTTTTTTTGTCCCAGGCTTTTGCGCATCTTCCGGTATATCTCGGAGGCGTCGATGAGTTGTATTTGGCCGCGGCGCCGGGGCGCTTTGCGGTTGGAGAGCACCCAGATATAGGTTGAGATGCCGGTATTATAAAACATGCCGTTGGGCAGTTGGATGACGGCCTCCAGCAGGTCGTTTTCAATCAGGTGGCGGCGTATCTCGCTTTCGCCTTGTCCGGCGTCGCCGGTAAACAGCGAAGAACCATTGTGTACGGAGGCAATGCGGGAGCCCAGTTCGGAGTCCTGTTTCATTTTGGACGCCATATTCATCAAAAAGAGCAATTGGCCGTCGGATACCCGGGGCACGCCTACCTTAAAGCGGCTGTCGATGATCTCCTTTTTTTTGCCGTCGATGATGGCGTCCTGGTCCACCTTCCAGGTTTTGCCGTAAGGCGGATTAGAGAGCATGAAGTCGAACTTCAGCTGCGGGAAGCCGTCGTTGGAGAGCGTAGAGCCGAAGGCTATTTTATCGGGGTCTTCGCCTTTGATGAGCATATCCGCCTTGCATATCGCGTAGGTTTCGGGATTCACTTCCTGTCCGTACAAGTGGAAAGTCGCCTTGGGGTTGATCTCCATCGCAAAATGCTCGCTTTCGGTGAGCATGCCGCCGCTGCCGCAAGCAGGGTCGTAGATCAGGTAAGTGCCTTCCTTGATATCGCCTTTGACCGGTTCAAAAATCAGGTGGGTCATCAGTTGGATGATCTCGCGCGGGGTAAAGTGTTCGCCGGCCTCTTCGTTATTTTCCTCGTTGAAGCGGCGGATGAGTTCCTCAAACACATAACCCATGCCGAGGTTAGAGAGTCCGGGTTGGAGTACGTTGCCTGCCCGGTCGGTCACCGGGTCGGGACTGAGGTTGATCTGCGAAGCGCAAAACTTCTCGATCAGCGGGTACGTAATATTGGCATCCTCCAGCGTATCGAGTTGGTTGCGGAGTTTGAATTTGCTGATAATATCCTGCACATTCGAAGAAAAGCCGTCGAGGTAATTATCCAGGTTCTGGCGGATATTGCCGGCTTCGCCGAGCAGTCGTTTGAACGTATAGGGCGAAGTATTGTAAAAAGCGTAACCGGAGGTTTTGCGAAGTTGGGGCTCCTTGTTGTCGATATGGAGTTCTTCGAGTTTGTTATTCATCTCCAGCACTTTGTCTTTGCTGGCTTCCAGTATGGCGTCCAGGCGGCGCAGCACCGTAAAAGGCAGGATAATATCGCGGTATTTGCCCCGGGTATACACGTCGCGCAGCACGTCATCGGCAATCGACCAGATAAAACTGACGATCTGGTTGTGTTGGGTATGGTTCATAATAGTAGCAATATACGACAAAGGATTATTCCGGCGCCGGGTAAAGTTACGGGGTTAACATGATTATTACGAATACGGGGAAGAGAAAGTTTTCAACGGAGGAGGGACTTTGGAGGTGACGGCTTGGGAGGGTGAACGTGGCCGTTCACCGCTGGGGGGGGTGACGGCTGGGGAACGTCTTTGGTGGTGACGGCTTGGAAGGCACCCAGGTGGTGACGTGCTACCGTACTGGCTGCTTTAGCTGCAAGAAATGCTTCATAACTGACATTTTCCAGGTAGCTGATCACCTTTGCAAAGCTTTCCAGAATATGGTCGAGGTAAACCCGGTCATCTTTTTTCATCCGTAAATCCTGATGAGATCCCGCTCCACTGCCCGTTTCAAGCGAGGGTTTTTTAAACTATTTTCCGTGACCAGGTCAATAGGTATGCCCAGTTTATCGGATAGTTCTTGCTCGATTTGAACTAATTTGAGCAGACTTATCCGTTCCTTTAATTGGATGAGGATATCCAGATCGCTGTCCGCATTGTTTTCCCCTCTGGCAAACGATCCGAATATCCCTATCCTCTCGCCTAATTCCACAACGTCCCATCCAATCCCAAAACAGAGCCCATCCACAGTCCGATGATGTATACGATAATACTGACAATAACAGCCAGCACTTTTGCCGTTGTGCCCGGCTTAGTGATATAATCCATATAATAAGAAAAGGCGCCGCCTACTGCCCCGGCGAATGGAACCACCAGCATCGGCCTGATCCACCAGTATTTGGGCCATGCGGGGTTGGGATTGTCTACCCCCAACAGAAATAAGGAGATAAGCAGTAAGGCAATGCCGCCACCTATCAATATGTGTTTGATTAAGGCCGCCGTATTGATCGGCTGTGCAAATAAGTTGTTTTGTGCTGTCATGATGATTTCTTTTTGAAAGATTTATATTTAACAAAGTACTTTGAATTACAAAGTTACATATTTCTTTTATAACTCCAAATGGTGGAGGGGAATTTTGAGGATTTAATCAAATCTTCAAATCCTCCTGTCTCAAATCCTCATACAAAAACCAATATCAACTTTATCACCCCCACCCCTGACTTTTATCATTTAGCAAAGCGAAAAACCGCCGTTACCTTTATGTCAGATAAAAAGGTCTTTTATTCCAATGTTTTTGACCTTCAAATATTTACGTTTGATAAGCCATGTGTAGGAAAGCTTTTGCCCTGATAATGATCGCTGCGATCAGCCTGCATACAGGCGGAAAAGCTTTCCTTTTTTCCTGGTACCACCTGGCCAACGGTACGTTTACAAAGACTTTTTGTATCAACCAGGATCGCCCGCAGCTGCATTGCAACGGGAAGTGCAGGGTGGCCATGTTGCTAAAACAACAACGGGAAGAGCAGCAAAAGCAAATTCCCACCCCCGCACAAGACGAAGAGCGCAGGGTAGCCTACGACCTCCCCTGCGACTACGGCAATTTACCGGCTACTATTGCAACAGGCAAATTGCCCCTATTTCCCTACTCGCCCAATTTTTGGGATTTATTGCCCGACAGGGCTTTCTTCCACCCGCCGAATCTGGCATGTTAATGTTTAATGCTTAATGTTTGATGCTTAATTAATTGAAAATCAATAATTAAATATCCAGCATCAGACATCCAGCATGAAATATCTATGCGCGGGAAGGACTCCCATTTAGGGGCCGGGGGCGCAGGAAAGCAACTGTGCCAATCATCTTAACTCCGTGTAACTCTGTGCGCACTCTGTGTAACTCTGTGGTAAAAAACCACTCAGCAAAAGCAATTTTAAACAACAACAATCATGAAAAAGCTAATCATATTTCCTGTGTTTTTATTGCTGGCCGGCTTATTAAGCGCCCAGCAACTCATTTCAATAAAAGGCCTGGTAAAAGAAGAAACCGGCAATGCCGGCGTGCCTTTTGCCACCTTGATAATTAATAATCAATACGTTTATACTGATGAAAAAGGACATTTCGAAGCCAGTATACCCGAGGCCGACCAATACCTGATAGAGGCTCAGCAATTGGGCTATGAAACGGCTACCCTGGAAGCCGCCCCCGGCGACTTGTCCCAACTCCATATCGCCTTACACCCCAAAGCGGTCGTGCTGGAGCAGATACTGGTGAGCGACCGCCCAATGCACTGCTCGCCGCAGTCGAATGTGATCTGCGACCACCACAAGCAAAGCAGCCAACCCCGCGATGTCGGCGATTTATTTAAGGAAATCCCCGGCTTTAGCGTGATCAAAAAAGGCGGCTACGCAATGGACCCCGTGTTCCGCTCTTTTAAATACGAGCAAATCAATGTGATTTACGACGGCGGACTGCAAACCACCCACGCCTGCCCTGCCCGCATGGACCCCACCACTACGCATGTCAACCCCGATGATATCGACAAAATCGAGGTGATCAAAGGCCCGTTTAGCATGCGCTACGGCCCTTCTTTCGGCGCTATCGTGAATGTAGTGACGCAATCATTTGATTATCAAAAACAACCCGGTATCGGCGGTTCGGTGGCCGGCGGTTACGAAACCAACGGCAATTCGAAGCTGGCCAAGGTGGCCCTGCACGGCGCCAACCGGCAATTCGACTTTTTGCTCAACGGCGACCTGAAAGATTACGGCAGCTACAAAAGCGGCAACGGCACGGAAATTCCGTCTTCCTTCCATACCTACGACTATAGCCTGAAGGTCGGCTACAATGCACAGGCCAATCAGCGCATCCAGGCCAACTGGCGCCAGGCCTTCAGCCGCGACGTGCTGCACGCGGGGTTGAATATGGATACCGACAGCGACGACACCTATATCTTTTCGCTCGATTATCAATACAAAAATATCAGTCCCAAACTGTACAGCATTACCGCCAAAGCCTATGGCACCAAGGTTGACCACGTGATGTCGAACCTGCGCCGCCCCAATGCCATGATGATGGAGATGATCTCCGATGTGGAGGCGCAAACTTACGGCGGACGGGTAGAGTCTACGCTTATGCCAAGCCGCAAAACACTGGTTTATGCCGGCGCAGACTACCGCTACCTCTGGCGCGACGGCCAACGCGAGATGACGATGCTGCGCAATATGAACGGCGACCCCCTGCCTATGCCTATGACGACTACTTCTACCATTTGGCAGGACGCCGCCATACATAACGGCGGTATTTTTGCCGAAGGCCGTTGGTTTGCAAGCCCCAAATGGACCTTCCTCGGCGGCTTGCGGGCCGACCTTACCTCTGCCAGTATCGCCGACCCGGCGCCCGGTTTCCTGGAACTTTACGGCAACGTCGACGCCGACGACCAATGGACGCTCGGCGCTACCGCCTCTACTACCTTTCAACCCGCTACGGGCTGGCTGTTCCAATTGGCACTGGGCCGCGGCGCCCGCACAGCCAATATGATCGAGCGCCTGATCAATCACTTTACGGTAGGCAGGGATCCCTACGAATACGTGGGCAATCCTTTCCTGAAACCGGAAGTCAACAACCAGGTGGAGTTTTCTTTTTCTAAAAAAACCAATCGCTTTACAGCGGGCGCGAATGTGTTTTATTCCTACCTCACCAATTATATCACCGCATTCGTTGATACCACTATCCGCGCTACTTCAATGACCGGTCCGATGTACGCCCGCCGGTTTACCAATATCGACGAGGCTACCCAATGGGGGGTAGAACTCCACGGCGAATGGGTTATTGTGAAAAATTTGTCGGCCAATGCCGCCCTTTCCTTCACCCGCGCCCAAAACCTGGACTGGGACGAGCCCCTGCCCGAAATTTCGCCGATGGAGGCAAGCGCCGGCCTGCGCTACGAACGCGAACGCTGGTGGCTCGACGCCCGCAGCCGGTACGTGGACAATCAGGATAATATCTCCGCCAATTTTGGCGAAACGACGACGCCCGGTTTTAGCGTATACGACCTTAGAGCCGGCGTAGAGCCGCTAAAAGGCCTGTCGGTGGGCCTGGCTGCCTTGAATATTTTCGACCGGCACTACCGCGAGCACCTGAACCGCGCCTACCGCAATCAACCCGTTCAGAACGTGATCTACGAACCCGGCAGGAATTTTACGTTTTTTGCGAAGTATAGCTTTTGAGTGAAGGGGGCATGTTCTCCGTTCTCGGTTGTCTGTTATCCGTTCCTTATCTTTGCCAGGTAGAGATGCAAAATTTTGCGTCTCTACCTGTAATTAAACAGAGAACCCACAACAGACAACCATGCGCCTACCCCTCCTCCTGACCCTCGCCCTCACAGCCAATACAGCCCTGGCTCAATGGCCCGCCCTCGAATGGTCTACGACTAATCCGCTGGCCATTAAGGCTGTTGTGATTCAAAAGGACGGCATGCCGCTGCGCTATAATACCGGCCACTTGCCCGTGCTCGGCTTTGAACTGGACCGCCGGTGGATGACTACCACGGATACATTGTTCTTGGGGCAAGTGCTGGGTAAGGCGCTGGAACTGCGCGTTGTACCCGATTTTCGCCTGAAAGAGGGCTACCTGGCGCGTATTTATTTTAAAAATATTTCTAATAAAGATCTATTAATCAATAATATAAATCCTTTTGGCGGTCAGCCCGACCAATATTTCATTGCCGGCAAAAAATACAGCGACGCGATCCGCCAACCGCTGCCGAAAGTCGACTCGACGATCCCCAAACTCTTCGACCCCTTCGCCGCCTCCGCCGATACGAGCCGCTCGCTGTTGTACCGGCCTGGCCAAACACCGGTGGAAGTGGTCTTGCCCCACAATAACCAGGACCTGGGTTTTTGCACGCAAATGCTGTCGAATAACTTATGGCTGTATGGACTTGCGCGCCGCGCACAGGATACGATCCAGAATTACCTGCTCATCCGCACGCCCTACCGCCTGAAACCGGGTGCGGAGGTGCAATTCCTGCTGTATATCGACGTAGCGGAGGGATCTAACTGGCAATCTGCTTTGCGCAAATGTTTTCAGGAGCGCCTGCTGTACGACGCACCAAAGGAAAAATCACACCAGCCCGTCTGGAAAAACTTCGACAACTCGCTGTACGAGCGCCCCGACCTGGCCTACGCCCGCCGTTCGTATTCGATGCACCTGATGATGGCCTGGGATCCTGATTATTTCACTCCCGCCGGCGGTTATGGTCTGAATCGTTTTTTGAAAAAAATGCAAAACCTCTACGGCGGCGACGAGATCGCCACGATATGGCCCACCTGGCCCGCGCTGGGTATGGATCAGCGCAGCCAGTGGGATCTCATGGCCGGCCTGCCGGGCGGATTGCCGAAGCAGCGCCAACTGGCCGAACAATGCCGCGCGATGGGTACGCGCTATTTTATCAGCTACAACCCCTGGGATGATAGTTCGGAAGCCGCCGGATTGGCCCGGATGACGGACATGATCAGCGAGGTAAGCGCCGACGGCGTGGTGCTCGATACGAAGGCCGAAGCCGGCAAGGCGCTCCAACAGGCCGCCGACGATGCCCGCCCCGGCGTGCTGCTCTATAGCGAAGGCATGGCCGTGCCCAAAGACATGCCGGGCATCATGGCGGGCCGGGTACACAACGATATCTACCACGTCCCTCTGCTCAATCTCAATAAGCTGATCAAACCCGATTTTGCGATTTTCAGGGTGGTGGAAATAGCCCGAGAGCGGGTGCGCCGCGAATACGCCACGGCGCTATTTAACGGCTACGGCGTAGAGATCAACGTGATGCGCCCCGGTCGCCCCGGCTGGGTAGATGACGACTATCGCTTCTGGGGGCGTTGTGTGCGCATTCTACGCGAAAATTCGGGCGCCTTTTTATCAAAAAATCTCACCCCGCTCTGGCCGACGCGCCTGGATAGCGTGTATGTAAATGCCTGGCGCAACGGCCGCAAGGCGCTCTACACCGTATTCAGTCTGCGCCCCGAAGGATACCGCGGGCCGCTATTGGAGGCGCCCGTACCCAAAGGCTACCACTGTGTCGACCTGTGGCGCCACGAGGAAGCTCCCCTTACCAACTGCGGCAGGAAACCCTGTCTGACAGTCCAACTCGATGCGTTCGACCGCAGCGACCTGCACACCAACAACGAAGGCGCGGTGGGCGCCCTGGCGGTTTTTCCCCGATTGCTCGAAACCGCGCTTGAGGGCGCCGCCCTGGCTATCCGGGCAACCGGCGGCGAGGTGCTCAGAATCTGGGAAGGCGACCCGGCCTACGACAAAACACACTTAGAATTACTGGCCTCGGATACGGCTACGCTGGTGTTTTTGTCCGATATTTTTGGAAAAATAAGCGGCAAATACGTGGTGCAGCTTTTTGATAAAAATGAATTAATGGACGAAGCGATTCTCCATATTCCGGCAGGACAGCCGGTGCGGGTGTCCCGGTCCGTCCCCACAATACCGGTCGCAAAAACGCCCCAAGGTATGGTAGCTATTCCCGCGGGCCATTTTACCATGCAAGTGAGCAACGGCGATGAATTTATTGGTTACCCAAAAGCCGGTTATCCCAAAACCATGCAGATGCCCAAATTCTACATTGATAAATACCCGGTGACCAACCGGCAGTACAAGGAATTTCTTGACGCCACCGGTTATTACCCTGCAGATACCTCCAACTTCCTGGCCCATTGGGTTAAGGGAGCACCGCAAGCCGGCGAGGAAGATTTTCCCATAGTAAACGTCAGCTACGAAGACGCCCGCGCCTACGCCGCCTGGGCCGGCAAACGGCTGCCCACCGAAGCCGAGTGGCAATACGCCGCCCAAACCGCCGACGGGCGGCGCTGGCCCTGGGGCAATAGCGGCGAGCAAGCCCCCAAAGGCGCCACCAAAGTGAGTGCCACCTTCCAACTCAACGCCGTGGGCGCCCTCGACCCTAAGCTGTGTAACCCCGGCAACTGCGTACTTTACCCCGTGGGCAGTTACCCCAAAGGCGCCAACCCTTGGGGCGTACAAGACCTGGTAGGCTGCGTATGGCAACTGACCAACGACTGGTATCAAAGCGATACCTACGGTTATATCCTGCTCAAAGGCGGCAGTTATTACCACCCCGGCGGCAGTTGGTGGTACGTGCAGGGCGGGCCCAGACCCCTGTCGTACCGGCAGATGTTGCTGCGGGTGTCGCCGGGTTTTGAGCGCAATGGTACTGTTGGATTTAGGTGTGTGGTGGATGCACAGTGAATTTGCGGTCGTTAGCTGGGGAGAAGTAATTTTCAATTTATGCATTATTTTAGGCTAAAGAATTGATTACATATCAAAAAAATGTTACTTTCACGCAGAATACACAAACACCTCAAGGATAGACTATACCGAATGTACTGCCGATAGACCCTATGACCGCCTGAGCCCCTGAAAAATACGCCCGTTACTCCAAGAACAGTTTCCAGCCCCCGACCCTTCCTGACGAACTTCTCCGAACGAGCTATTCGACTAACAGCCAATACAAGCTTATCATTCTCCTTAACGATACGTCTTTTCAGCATTGCAATTTGCGATCAAATCCTTTGCATTTGTAATAAAATGGCGCATTGCGTTATAAAGAATCGTATAGCTGTTGAATAGATCCGCGTAATACTACCCTGAATAGCAACTATTGTCTGACCTTACAATCAAACCAAAATGAATTATTCAACACTTCTTTATCTCCTGCCTTATGCTGTAATAATCATTGGCTGCGTCGCCGGCGTTTTCTATTGGCGGAAAAGAGTAAACGAAAAAATCCGCTGCGGGATCGCGCAGGATTTACACGATGACCTGGGTTCTTCGCTCAGCAATATTTGTATACTGTCGGATTTAGTTTCCGACGAAATAACCCAAGCAGGTAAGTCGGCACGAACAAAGGAACTACTTGAGAAGATCAGTTCGGAAGCGATAAAAGTAAACGACGCCATTAGCGATACCATCACCGTGTTGGGGGCATCCTGTCGCAATTTGGGGCATCTGGCAGCGCTGCTCAATCGACACGGGCACGAGCTGCTTGCGGATAAAGGCATCGCTTTTTCACTTGAATTACCGGAGGCTGCCAAAGCGATGCCCATTCCCCCTCCTATTCGCCGCGATATTTATCTCATTTTAAAAGAAGCGCTGCACAACATCATGAAACACGCCTCCGCATCGCAGGTGCGGGTTGGGTTTGAGTTGGGATACAGGCATTTGAATTGTTGGGTCATAGATGACGGCTGCGGTTTTGACCTTAATAAGGAACATGCCGGCAACGGCTTATTTAATATGAAAAGAAGGGCAAAATCAATAAAAGGAAAACTCGAAATACGGGCATCGCCCGACAAGGGGTGCTGTCTCCTGCTTATGGTTCCCATTGCCCGATATGGCATAATGCTTCGGCTCTTGCATAGTGTGCAGTGGAAAAAACGACATATCCTGTTTCCTGCTTTCAAGGTGCATGACCTGGAAAAAGCGGCGCCCAATCCTGCTTTTACAGAAAAAATATTACACTAAAAGGCCCTTGCGATAAGAATGAGCAGCGTATAACTTGATGAGTTTAAGCAATAACCAATGCCGGCAATTAAAATACTGATTTGCGAAGACAGCTTTGAAAAACGCGAGTACCTGCGGCAATTGCTCAATGGCTATGACTCCTTTGAGTTGGTTGGTGAATGTGCAACCGGGGAGGAGGCGATTGCCAAAACTCCCGAATTGCAACCGGATGTGGTCGTCATGGATGTCGGGTTGCCCGGTATTTCCGGCATTGAAAGTACGAGAAAAATCAAAGAAACCCAGCCCTTGGCGCACATCATCATGTACACCGTGTATGAAGACGACGACAAGTTGTTCGATTCCCTTTGCGCCGGGGCGAGCGGCTATTTGCTTAAAAAAACGCCTCCGCACCGGCTGTTGGAGTCTATCCTGGAAGTGATGGACGGCGGTTCGCCCATGTCGCCGGGCATTGCCCGAAAAGTTATCAAGTATTTCCATCAAAATATTGGCAAAAACAAATACAACCTGAAAGACCACGAATTGGCCGTTCTGAGGTATTTAGTAGAAGGCCTCCCCATCAAGGCTATCGCAGCAAAAGTATTCCTCTCGGAAGACGGGGTAAAGAAAAACCTGAAAAATATCTACCTGAAGTTGCACGTCAATTGCGGCAAAGAAGCTGTAGCCAAAGCGGTGAGAGAGCGCATCGTATAGGTAGGGGCGCCAGGTCATTACACTTTAGGGTAAAGATGCTTACAGGTATTTTTTATCAATATTATTACCTATATTTTTACCCCTGTCAATTTCATTTCTTCTATAGATTTCTTGCCACATTTCACGCTGCGCCATTGTCAAAATGGGACTCAGCGCGGCGAAGCCGTAAATAACACTAACCTAACTCCCCAATATGCAAACCTCCGAACAGCCTATTAAGTGGCACGCCTTGCAGGTTAAACCCCGTTCAGAAAAAAAAGTCGGCCTGCGCTTATCCGAAATGGGATTTGAAGTATGCGTACCTACGCAAAAACAACTTCGATATTGGAGCGACCGCAAAAAAATGATCGACGTCGTCCTGTTTAACAATTACGTTTTTGTAGCCACCGATACCAAGCGGAGAAACGAGGTATTTCAGGTGGGTAATATTTTGAAATACGTTCAGTTTGGGGGCCGGGTTGCTGCGCTGAGTGAAAAGGAGGTGGCGATGATAAAAAGGCTGGCTCATGTGGAAGCCCCGGTGGAAATTACTTATGAAGGATTCAGCGTGGGCGAAACTGTAGAGGTGCTGACCGGTCCGCTGGCGGGCTACTGCGGTACGGTCATGTCTGTAAGCGGCAATACCCGGCTTCAGTTAGCGCTGCCGAGTTTGCATTGTTTTGCCAATGTAGAAATACAAGGGCTGGACGTGCGAAAAGTGATAAATAATAAGGTCATAAACTAACAACTGCCCGTATGCTCTCCGGCGCATTAGCCTTTCTTCGGGAAGAACTTAGCAGGTACTTGATTGTCAACCAGAAAAGACCTGGTCAACTCATTGGCGACAATATTTTAGTTGACGATCAGATCATTCTTGGGAATATTGCGGCCCTGGAAAATGATAGCGGAGGAGAAGCAACGTTAAGAAACAGAGTAGTTATCAGCCTGGTCAATATTGAGGAAGAAAGCGCGCTAAAAAATGGACCGCATTTTATCAGAAATCCGATTGGTAGCGGTATCGAATATACCCAACCGCCCGTTCACCTGAATCTCTATCTCCTCTTTTGCGCTACGCTTCCCGATCAGGCCACCAGCGACGATTATGAACGTTCCCTCAACCGTTTGTCGTTGATCATCGAGTTTTTTCAATCAAAGAAATCATTTACAGTCCAGAATTCCCCACAGTCGTCATTCGCAACAGATGATCCTGGCGTAACCGACGAGGCCACACTTGAAATCAAGCAATTGGTCAGAGAAGAATTGCGCTTGTTGCCCGAACTATATACCCTCACCTTCGAGCAGATCAACCACCTGTGGGGTTCCCTGGGCGGCAAGCAGGTACCTTTTGTGATGTACAAAGTGCGATTGGTAAAAATACAGGGCCGCATTTCCTCCGATGCGCCGCTCATCGAAGAAATCCAGGAAAGACGGGAAGATTTAGCAACCCGGCAACTTGCTCAAATTCAGGACAATCAGGATGGAGACCAGGGTAATTGAATACAAGACGGTATGTGAGGTGCATATTCTTCACGATTATTATTTGATTGATAATGAATACCAATCCTATTTTGCTCTGAGTAATTTGCAACAACAGGCCTGGTTGAGCCGCAAACTACAACTCGGCCAATACGACATAAGCCGGAATATCGGGTTGCTTATCAATCGCGATGCCGCCAAGCAATTAGCTGATTTCCGTTTGAAGATATTGCCCAATCCCCTGGGGTTTAAATTGGCGATGGAGGTGAATTCGCAACAGCAGCCAGACGGAAGTGTACGCTACCGTCCCGTTATCCAAATACCGGATGGAACAGCGCTCACCATAGGCTTGCAAACGATAAATCCGCTATTTGCCAATTTTACCAATATTGCCCTGCGGCCAAGCGATAACCAGATCTATTTTTTTACAAACGACGGCGCGCATCACGAGCGTTCGCTTTCCCGCCCTATTCCAGCTTTTGCCCCCGGCCAATCCTACAACATGGGGGATTTATCCACGCTAGGCGCACAAGTGAGACAAGCAACAGAAGACAACAGCGGCGATTTGTCGAAATGGGAGCCGGTAGCTGGCAATGGTTTTGTCAATGAGGCAGACCGAACGCTGGATACGCAAACCATAGAATACACCGATTGGCAACTGGGTTTTTCCACGCCGATAGCAAAGCCGCTGGGCCATATCAAGTTACTATTCCATTGCGACAATTCAGACTTTACCTTGATTTCTCCTGATGGATTTCTTCAGACCATGCTGCCTGTAGGGTCGCGCCGTGCAGTTCATCCTCGCTTTGAATTACGCTTTTTGAGCCGTAGTGCTTTCTGGCGTTATGCTAAGAAAGGTGGCTTTGATGCTGCTGAAATATCTTCCATCAACACCCACTTTAGTAGTTGGCTGGAACAGTCCGGGGAGGTATTCGTTACACTAAAGCCCCGTTATTTCGCGCAGGTATTAACGGTTTTCGACCCGGGCCAAAATCCCTTGCCTAATGCTGAGCCCAACTACCTGAGGCGCGAGGGCGCCCGCCTGTATAGCGATGTATACTTCAATGCGGTCCAACCCGTACCAAGATAATATTGCATCACCTTTTCATTTGTAAAAATTATGGCAATAACAGCTTTAATTCCCCGCTTGAAAACGCCTGGCGTTTACATCGAAGAAATACCCAAGCTTCCGCCCTCTATCGCGCAGGTAGAGACGGCTATTCCGGCTTTTATCGGCTATACCGAAAAGGCGCTCGATAGTCGGAACGAATCCTTGCTCGACACGCCGTACCGCATTTCTTCGCTATTGGAATACGAACAGTACTTCGGCGTGGCCAACGCAGAAGTCGGGAGTATCACCGTTGAAATAGCGGAAAACAGAGGCAAATTTGAAGTAAACGGACGAATCAACGCCGAAACCCGCTCCAAATTTCTCATGTATTACGCCCTGCAACTCTTTTTTGAAAACGGCGGCGGCCCCTGCTGGATCGTCTCGGTGGGCAATTACACAGCGTCGGGCGGGGTCATTCTGCAAACCGATTTGCGCCGCGGGCTGGACGCAACCGAGAAGATCGACGAGATCACGCTCTACGTTTTCCCCGATGCACAAGGGCTTGACAATGCAGCCGATTACTATGGGCTTTATCAGGCTGCTATCGCCATGTGCGTCAATTTGCAAGACCGTTTTACAGTAATGGATGTGTGGCAGAACCCAGAACTGCCTCCCGATCAATGGTTTACCAATATTGAAGAACTTCGCAATAATACCAGTGTAGAGATCAACGAATTAAAGTACGCCGCCGCTTATTATCCCAACCTCAGAACGACGCTCGATTTTTATTATGGAGGAGAAGGTGACGGCGACGCCAACGTTCAAATTGTCCATACCGGCGGCGACGGCAGGTTTAACGGTACATTCGCCGAATTGAAGTCGAAAGATAATGCGCTCTACTTCCGGGCCAAAAGCGCCGTTCGCGCCATACCCTGCGAAATGCCGCCTTCACCGATTATGGTAGGCATTTACGCGCGGGTAGACGCAGCGCGGGGCGTTTGGAAAGCCCCGGCCAACGTGAGCGTGCGCGCTGTGATCGAGCCGGTCAAAAAGATCACCCACCGCGAACAGGAAAACCTGAACGTGGATACTACCGCCGGCAAGTCGATTAACGTCATCCGCTCTTTCCCCGGGCGAGGTAATATCGTTTGGGGCGCCCGTACGCTGGCAGGAAACGACAACGAGTGGCGCTACGTGCCGGTGCGTCGTTTTTTCAACATGGTGGAAGAATCTACCAAAAACGCCACCGTGCAGTTCGTATTTGAACCCAACGACAAGAACACCTGGACGCGCGTGCGCTCCATGATCGAAAACTTCCTCACCCTGCAATGGCGAGCCGGCGCGCTCATGGGCGCTACCACCGAAGAAGCCTTCTACGTGCGTGTAGGCTTAGGCGAAACCATGACCGAACTTGACATTTGGGAGGGCAGAATGATCGTGGAAATCGGGATGGCAGTAGTGCGCCCCGCAGAATTTATCATCCTGCAATTCAGTCACAAGATGCTCTCCGAATCCTGATTGTCCTTTTCAACCTTCAAAATGAACGAATCATGAAGAATGATAATAATTGCAACTGCGCCAATGAGGCTAATAAACTCGCCGGCGCAATCTGCGGGTTTCGCAAAGGGTTGCAGGATAAAAACAATACCGCCGTTGGTGAAAATGAAGCCTCCAAAACGCTCATTTACCAATACGAATCCAAGCGCGGTTACAAATTGTGTTGCCTGAGCATGGCGGAAGAAACGCATCGCTTTTACCGCGATATCGACAACTACGAGTTATTCGATATGCTGCGAAGCGCCGAAATTATTCAGGTCAACGTAGACGGCTACAGCAAAAAGAACGCCGAGTTGGCCAAAATGATCAAAGACGGCTCGAAAATGCTCAACGAACTCAAGGATAAACTCCACGATGCCAATAATGCAGCCTGCGCTATGTATAACTGCCTGAAAAGTATCATGGGGTTTTCCGACGATAAAGTTCCTACCGAAATCTCCAACATCACAGCAACGGCCAAATCGCTGAGCGAAGACGGCAAAGCGGCGGCAGAAGCCCTGGTCACTATCGCCGGCATCCATACTTTTTCCAACGTTGACGAACTCAAGCCTTTTTCTAAAAATCTCGTGGATAAGCTGACGCTATTCAAAAAAACCACCAACGACTATATCAAAAAGGCCGCCGAAGACGCCAAAACAGCCCAAACGGAACTGACAAAAGCCATTGACGAACTCAATACCGAAGAATTTAAATTCTTTGAAGGAGACAGCGTTTCCAATGGACTTTCCGCTACGCTCGATTTTATTTGCAACGGCCAATGCGAATCCATCAGTGTCGTAGACGAAATCTGCGAAAAACTTACCACAGGAAACAGTGGCAACGGTGATGAAACTACCCGAAAATCAAAGGGTTATCTACAAGACGATAAAAATTAACTTCACCGGTTCCTCATCTATTAAAATAATAACAATGGAAAAAAAACATAATGCAGGAAATGGAAAAGAGGGCTTCCTGCGAGACGACGAAAGAGCCTGCTGCGATCCGTCCTCCCCTTGCGAGTCGAAGAATGGCAGCGGTTGTCTGGAAACCTGGAAACAAGAATTCAAAACAGCAAGCAGCGATTACCTCAAAAGCGCTGCAACCGCATCGAAAGAAGAAAACAACTATACCAATGCCCTGGCCTGGGAAGCCAAACTGCGCACCTGGGTGGAAAATGCCGAAAAAGCCCATGAGGAAGCCGAACTTGCCTACATGGACCTGGGCGCATTTATAGCAGCCGTTAAAAGGCTCTCCAGTAACACCGGCGAAACCAGTACGGCCCTGCGGGCGTTGTTGTGTCTGCTTAAACGCATTTTCGAGCGCATAGACAAGCTACTCTTCAAGATCGAATCCGATGAAGAAGGCTCCAATCTACTCTACCAACTAAAAGATATGATCAAGTGCGGTTCCGATCTTAATGAACAAAAAAAGCAGGCTGCGCTCGATTGTGTTGCCGTGTATGAAGCCAAAGTGCAGGTTATCAACAACCTGCAGACTGGCATAATGACCAAAATGCTGGACATCCTGCATATCGCCGACCTGCTGCAGGCTTACATGGCACAAGATGAATTCGGTCTGCACTGGCAGTTGGAGGATTTGCGCAAGCGCCTGCTGGGCAATATTTCCGCAGCAGACAAAATATCACTTTGCCACAAACAACACGAGAGACCAAAACAGGAAAAGTCCAAAGATGCTCCCATACCACCCTGCGACCCTGAAATCGGCAAACCTGCCAAAGACCAACAATTATTGCCCATACGTATGATGGCAACTGTCGAATCTAACAGCGCTTATTATGATAAAGTGCACCGATTGTTTGAGTCGGCAAAAACGACCGTTGTCGATTCCAAAGTGGTAATGGATATAGCCCGCAAACAGCGCGACACAGCCCTCGCCCGCAAAAACAGCCTGTCGGAAGCCATCAAAGCCTCAGAGGCTGCGGAAGCCGCAAAATAAAAAACCTTTCATTTACCAAAAAAGTCAACCATCATGGCAGCAAAAGGAGATTATCCCATACCTAAATTTCATTTTCTGGTGGAATGGGGCGAAGGTTTTCGCGTCGGTTTTACCGAGGTCAGCGGCCTGGATTTCGAAACGGAAGTCATAGAGTACCGCGAAGGCAGCAGCAAAAAATACAACAAAAGCAAACAGCCCGGCCTTACCAAATACAGCGATATCACCCTAAAACGCGGCACCTTTGAAGGCGATCTCGACTTCTTCAACCTGTGGAAGGAATCGTATTACTTCCAGGAAGGCAACAAAACCGGCAGTAAGTACCGCCGCGATATCACCATAAAACTACTCAACGAAGAACACGAACCCATTGTGATCTGGAAACTCCAAAACGCCTGGGCTAAGAAGGTGCAATCCACTGACCTCAAAGCCGACGCCAACGAAGTAGCCATAGAAACCATGGAGATCTGCCACGAAGGCCTCACCGTCTCTGACAAGTAATTCCCTTAACCATCATGGCTGAACAGGCCTTCCACCAAATGGTGGGCTTTCATTTTCAAGTGACATTCCAGGGACTTCCCGACCTGAAGACCGAGGATGTCCGTTTTCAATCCGTCGGCGGTCTCGACGTGCAAATGGATACTGAAAACTGGAAGGAAGGCGGCGAAAACCACTTCGAGCACGTACTGCCCGGAAGGAGTAAGTTTTCCTCCACCCTCACCCTGAAAAGGGGTCTGCTCAGACCCGGTCAATCGGGACTGACCGACTGGTGTATCAATACCTTCAACCACCTGCGGATTGTGCCCCTGAAACTGGTTATTGTCGAATTATTAGACGAAGAACACAATGTATTGATCAAGTGGGACGTGGAGCATGTGTGGCCGAAAAGCTGGAAATTGGCCGAACTCAACGCCGAGCGCAGCGAAATACTTATAGAAACGCTGGAGTTGAATTTTAATCGTTTTATGTTAAAAAATGTATGATGTTATGCCGCTGGAAATCCGGGAATTAGTCATCAAAGCTACCGTAGACCAGGAAGGAGGCAACGCGCAGGGCGGTACCGCCAACGGCAGCAACTCCGACACCAAAGAAGCGGAAGTAAATCTCATCGTAGAAAAAGTGCTGGCCATCTTAAAAGAGAAATCCGAACGTTAGCCCTATGCCCACCCACGCTATCGAGAAAGTCAGGATCATTGCCTACCGAAACCGGAATTTTGCGGAAAGCTCCCGCTTGCCCGATCCTTTTGATCTGCCGATGAACCCGGAGAGCTACTCCAAAAATTTCAAGGTGGAGTTGGAAAACCAGCGCGGCCACGGCAACCAGGGCACCGACCCCCGCTACAATTCTACCGCGCCGGAAGAATTGCGCCTGGAATTTATTTTCGACGGCACCGGCGCTATCGAAAATTACCGCTATCCCGATACCTCCGATAAATCGGTCAAACGCCAGTTGGAGCTGTTTCTGGAAGCAGTTTACCAAATGGAAGGCAGCATCCACCGGCCTAATTTTCTTAAAATCCACTGGGGCGAATACCTGGTATTTCCCTGCATCCTGTCCAACCTCGATATTAACTACCAGCTTTTTGAACCCAGCGGCGACCCCCTGCGGGTGAAAATCAGCGCCACTTTCCTCAATTACATCGCGCAGGAAGAACGAACGGCGCGCGAGCGACGCAATTCACCCGATTTAACCCACCTGCGACAAACCGTAGCCGGCGACAGACTCGACTTAATGACCTATCACATTTACAACGACACGAAGTACCTCCTGCAGGTAGCAAAAGCCAATAACCTGCCTACGATAAGGGGGCTCAAACCCGCTACGGAACTGCGTTTTCCTCCCATTGACAAAACTGAAGAAGCATGAGCGCGCGCGCCCAGGTGCCCAACCCCTCCACACACGATGTGGTAACCTTTGACCTGGTAGTTAATGGCAACGCCGTTGATTCCGGGTACCAGGTGCTGTCTGTTTCCACCACCAAAGAGGTCAACCGCGTTCCCTCCGCCAGGATCGTCCTGCGCGACGGCGAAGCCTCCGATGCAGATTTCCCGATCAGCAATACCGATGACTTCATACCGGGCAACGATATTCAGATCAAAATCGGCAGGGACAGGCAGAATGCCACCGTGTTTAAAGGGATCATCGTCAAACACCATATTAAAATAAGCGAAAAGGGCAACGCGGAACTCATCATCGAATGCCGGGATCGCAGCGCGCGTATGACGCTGGGCCGCAAGAATCACTACTACGAAGACAGCAAAGACAGCGAAGTTATCGAGGAAATCATCGGTAGAAATCCCGGTTTGACTGCCGAGGTCCAGGCCACCGACCTCGTCCATAAAGAACTGGTACAACACCATTGCACCGATTGGGATTTCATCCTGTCGCGCGCGGAGGCCAATGGCAGGTTGGTCATTGCTGATGACGGGGTAATACGCGTTAAAAAGCCCGATATGAGCCAGGACCCAGCACTCCCGGTTTCCTACGGTTCTTCAATCATCGAATTTGAAGCCGAAATCGACGCCCGCACCCAATGGAAATCGGTGGAAGCCAAAGCCTGGGACTACAGCAACCAGACCCTGTTTGAATTCTCCTCCGACTCAGCCCCGGTTTCTGAACCCGGCAATGTCTCCGGCGTTACACTGGCCAACGCCCTCAGTCCGGATAAACTGCAATTGCGACACAGCGGGCAATTGCTCGAATCGGAATTACAACAGTGGACCGATGCCGCCATGCTCAAAAGCCGGTTAGCCAAAATCTGCGGGCGCGCAAAATTTCAGGGGTTTTCCAGTATCAAACCCGGGCAAACCATTGAGCTACAGGGCGTGGGTAATCGTTTCAACGGTAAGGCTTTTGTGAGTGCCGTGCGGCATAACATAGGCGCCGGCGTCTGGGAAACCCACGTACAGTTCGGTTTACCCCCCCGCTGGTTTCACCAATCGGAAGACATCCCCGACACCCCGGCTGCAGGCCTGCTGCCGGCTATCCACGGTTTGCAGATCGGCAAGGTGGTGCAATTACAAAACGACCCCGACGGCGAAGACCGCATTTTGGTGCGACTTCCCATTATCGATAATTCAGCCCGGGGTATCTGGGCGCGCGTAGCCAGCCTCGACGCCGGCAGCAACCGCGGCGCCTTTTTTCGCCCGGAGATCGACGACGAAGTGATTGTCGGTTTTGTCAACGACGATCCACGCGACGCCGTCGTGCTGGGCATGCTGCACAGCAGCGCCAAACCCGCGCCCATCAACGCCCAGGATGTCAACCACGAAAAGGGCTTTATCACCCGCAGCGATATGCGCATCCATTTCCACGACGATACCAAAACCATCACTATTAGTACGCCGGCGGGAAACAGTATCATCCTGAACGAACAAAGCACGTCTATCGTTATTACCGACCAAAACAACAATACCCTCAAAATGGAGCCTGCCGGCATCACCTTGAACAGCCCTGCAAATATTACCATCGAGGCCGGCGCCAAAATAGATATCAAGGCCACGGCGGCCCTCACCATCGGCGCCGCGCAGATAGCGATCTCCGCGCAAAGCGCCATGGAAGTCAAAGGCGCCACCGCCAAACTCGCCGGCACCGGTATCACCGAGATTACCGGTTCGCTGGTCAAAATCAATTAAGCCATGCCAGGCGCCGCCCGCATTACCGATTTTCACACCTGCCCGATGGTCACCGGCGTCGTGCCGCACGTTGGCGGGCCGATAGTGATGTCATCCGCCCCTACGGTACTGATAGGCGGCTTACCCGCTGCCGTTGTCGGCGATATGTGCGTGTGCGTCGGCCCGCCGGATGTAATCGTTAAGGGGTCCGCCACCGTGTTATTTGGCGGGAAACCGGCTGCGCGAATGGGCGATATGACCGCTCACGGTGGCGTCATAGTAGCCGGCGCGGGCAATGTCATCATCGGAGGTTGATCAATCATAGCATTTATGCAAACAGAACAGTCATTTCTGGGCACAGGCTGGGCTTTTCCTCCCGCCTTCGATACCGGCGCCAAAACAGTAGAAATGGTAGCCGATGTGGAAGACATCCGCCAAAGCCTGCACATCCTGCTCTCTACCAGCCTCGGCGAGCGCGTTATGCAACCCGCTTACGGCTGTAACCTCCGCGATTTTCAGTTTGAGCCGGCCAGCAATACCTTTTTGGGATTTTTGAAAGACCTCGTAGAGCGGGCTATCCTGTATTTTGAACCGCGCATCATCGTTGAGCGCATTACCATCACAGAGCCCGATGATATGCTCCTGTTTGAGGGCAAGATCCTGATTTCGGTAGATTACGTTATCGCAGGTACCAATACGCGCAACAATTTTGTCTACGATTTCTACCTGCGCGAGGCTGATCAGGCCATTTAGCGCTTACTATCCTTCAATTGTATTTCATGGCCCAACCTACCAAAATACAACACCCTCTGCTCAACCGCCTTGGCGCCAGCCAGCGCAAAAGGGTTGCCAATGCCTACGCGCTCCAACCAGAGTATGCCCCCATCGACAGCCGCTCGCTGGCCGATATGCTGGATTATATCCACCAATATGCCAAACAGGTAGTATTTCACGAGCAGAAAAAAAATGCGGAGGGCGACGCCTATTTAGAATTGAGTAACTGGCTGCCCTTTTTTGAAAACAGCCTGCCCTTCCAACTGGTGCGGTTCAGCAAAATGGACATCGACAAGCTGGAACAGGAAGCGCTCGACCTGGCGGCGCAGCTCGAACAAAACCCCAGCGTGGAAACCTTGAGCATGTTGCTCGACTTTTTCTACTTCGAGCTCATCACACCGGTTGAAGAACTGCAAAAACGCGTTCGCCAGTATGAGTTCGACCTGAAGCCATACCTCGAAAACGCCATACGCGCTTCCCTGCTGCCGCCGCTGCGGCGCTTTATGACCCTGAGCAACGGCGCCGGAAGATACCTCTGCGTCGAAAAGCGGCGATTTACCCCCTTTACCAAAGATCCCTGGAGTATCCTCATCGAAGATACCTTTATCGCCGAAGACCTCTCGTTATTGCCCGGCGGTCGCGAAGGCGCCATACTTCGGCTCAAGGAAGAACTCGCCGGACTGAGTCTTCAAACACTGGGCGTATTGCGACAACTTGCACGCGATATACCAACACACCTCCAGGCCGCACTGGAGGCCCTGCAAGGCCGCCACGAACCGCACCTCGGGCTGCTTTTTGCTTTTATCCGCCTGTTCAGCCATTTCCAGGACGATCTGAACCAACTGACCCACGAGCACCTCGACTTTTTCTATCAGCACGTGTTGAAGATCAAACCCAAGGGCCTGCAACCCGACAAAGCCCACCTCGTCTTCGAGCTGGCCAAACACCTCGACAGCTACTTAGTGAAACAAGACACGGCGTTCAAAGACGGCAAAGATGGCAATAACGCCGATGTCATCTTTAGCCTCGACGAAGAGATCGTTCTCGACAAAGCCCAGGTGAAAGACCTCAAAACCCTTTACCTGAACCAGGCTGATAACCATGAGGGACGGGCTTTTGTAGAAGGCGTTTATATCGCCCCCATAGCCAATTCCGCCGACGGCAAAGGCGAACCTTTCAAGGAAGAACAGTCGAAAAACTGGGCCACACTGGGCGCCAAACCCAGTAAGTACGTCAAACCCGTGGAAGAAGTGCTCCAGGACCACCCATTTGGCAGGACCGGCTTTGTGCTGGCCTCACCGGTGCTGTGGCTGAATGAAGGAAAACGCACGATTACTATTACCATTAATTGTGATAAAAACGGGAATGCAGATATTTCAGGCGAATGTTTTAATAAGGCTCTTCTCCAACAATTTTTCAAAGTACAACTCAGCGGCGAAGAAGGCTGGTTTGCACCCAAGGCAACGCCAACAGTCCAGCTCAATGTTGCCGCTAATCCCATAGAACTGACCTTTACCATCGTACTGGAATCCGACGAACCCAAAGTCGCTTTTTATAAAGAAGAAGCCCTTAAAGAGACGTTTACGCTGGAATGCCCGTACCCCATGGCAAAAATTGAATTGGATCCCGAAATCCGACTGGAATGTGTTAACGAAATAGGTAAGGACAACTGTTGCCTGAAAAGCCGGCATCAACCCGATAAGCTGAAGGTGGGGTTGTACCATTTTTTCAGGCATTTGAAAGTGAGGGATACAAAAATCGACGTGAAGGTTTGTGGGGTGAAAAATTTGATTGTGCAGAATGAGGAGAGTTTGCAGGATGTGAATAGTTTGATTTTGCCGTTTGGGGCAAGGCCGAAGGTGAAATCTGCATTTTTCATTGGGAGCAATGAGGTGTTTTGTAAAAACTGGACTGAAACTTATGTGAATGTAATATGGAAGGATAAACCCGAAGATTTTGGCGTTCATTATGCAGATTATGTTTTTGGGGAGCCCTTTGAAGACGGCACAAATGACATTCAAAACAATAGCTTTAATATTAGTTTTTCATTATTAAAAACTAAAGCATGGAAGCATTTGATAGATAAACCACTTTTTCTGACTAAAGAACATGCAGCGTTTTGCCTCGGTAACAACAATAAACCAACATTTTTCAGCCCCGATGATGAAAATATAGCTAATACCTACAAATTGACAAGAGAGAAAGCCTCTCCGGGGGCTAATAAATTATGCAAAGAACCCGAATTATTGCCATTAACGGTTAATACGCTGGATGGTTTTATCAGGCTTGAGCTTAGAGGTGTCAGTTTTCAGCATGAAAAATTTCCTTTTGTGCTCGCAAGAAATTTGATCAAACTTGCCGGGTTGATTGACCCTAAAGACCTACCCGATTTAATTGATCAGATTAAGGATATAAAAATTTTCATAGGAGAGGCGGCAATACCTGGCAGTACAAGGTACGACGGCATAAGAGCAATACTTATCCATGATTTTGGGATTAAAAATTTGATTGACAAGGTACAAAGTATAGTAACCGAAATCAATGACGAAACAGGTTCAAATTATGATATTCAGGGACTTGAAAATATATTAAATATTCTCAACGGCATTAATTTTTCTACCATCGCAACTAACATTCAAAACGCCATTGATAATACTGACATTAGTTATTTAACGCTAGGATCAATTGCACAATTAAACAGTGTCAATTCACATGTTGATACAATAAGGCAAAGACTGGGTCTCATAGCCGCTGCTGCTGGTGAAGAATCGATTATTTCAAAAATTAATTCTGTTGAGGTTTATTTGCTTGATATAGAAAGATTGGCAAATGCAATTCAGGATAAATTAAATATTGTAAGTAATTATCTGCCTTCTGAAGACGAAATTGAAAATTTAGGCCTCCCCAAAGAACCCTACACCCCCACCATCAAATCCATCTCGATTGATTACAAGGCTAGCGCCGATAAAACCGATATCGAACTCATCCATTTGTATCCCTTTGAAAACAGCTCCAGGACGCAAACCTGGTCGGCAGGGCCTACCCTGCTGCCCACCTTCACCGACGAAGGCAGGCTGTACATAGGTTTGGAAAACATACGACCGGGCGCCAACCTGCAATTGCTGTTCCAATTTGCGGAAGCCACGGCCGATTCGGAGAGCGACCGCGCGCTGGTCAACTGGCAATACCTCTCCAACAACGAATGGAAGCCCCTGCGCACCGGCTTTGAAATACTGTTGGACGGTACCGACCGGCTTACCCGTTCCGGCATCGTGAAAATCGCCCTGCCGCCCGATATCTCCAACACAGGCAATACCGTGATGCCGCCCGTGGGAGAAGACAAACAACACCTGTACTGGATCAGCGCCGCAGCCCCGGAATCGGTGGCGGCGGTGGCCGAGGTGATCGGCATTCACGCCCAGGCCGCGCTGAGTACGTATCAACCCTTGCCCAACAGCGATGTCAACCGGGTAGGCAAACCCCTGGAACCCAAAAAGATCGGCAAACCGCTCAAACCCGACTTCAGCGTCAAAAAAGTGGAACAACCCTACGAATCCTTCGGCGGGCAAGTCCCCGAAGTCCAGGGCCACCTCTATACCCGCGTGAGCGAACACCTGCGACACAAAGGCCGCAGCGTGGATATCTTCGACTTTGAGCATCTGGTATTGGAGGCCTTCCCCCAGTTGTTCAAGTGCAAGTGCATCAGCCATACCCACGGCTTATCGGCCAATGCCTATCGCCGCGACCTGGAAGTGGCGCCGGGGTATCTGGTGGTAGCCGTCATCCCCGATCTGACCAGACTCAAATCGGGTGACCTCCTCGAACCCAAGGCCCCCCTCAGCCTGCTGGCCGCCCTTAAAAAGTTTTTGCAGCAGCGCAGTTCCCCCTTTGCCCGCATCAAAGTGATGAACCCGCGCTACGAAAAAATAAAAGTGAAGGTAAAAGTCAGGCTAAAACCCGGGCGCGCCGAAAACTACTACACCGCACAACTCAAAGCCGACCTCATCCATTTCCTGGCGCCCTGGTACCTGGGCGATACCGACAAGATTTCCTTCGGCCAGCACCTCGTTTATTCAGATGTAGTCGGCTTTATCGAAAACCTGGAATACGTAGACTTTATCGCCGAATTGAAATTGTTTGACGCCGGGAATACAGAGCGGAAAACGGAGATCGTGCCCCTCACGGCGCGTTCTATTCTCACCGGCGGAAAAATCACCGTGAAACTTGACCGACCGGACTGCAAAACCCTTGAAAATCAGCCCGACCCCTGCCGGGAAAAAGAACCCGTAGTAGAACCCATCGCATGACTGCCACGACCGAAGATAACGCGAAAGTTATCAAACAAAACGACCCCTTGCTGGCGAAAAAGCCGCACCTCGACTTCCAGTGGTTGCGGCGCGCCGGGCTGGCGCACATCGGCGAATTGTCGGGCAAAATCTGGACCGATCACAACGCCCACGACCCCGGCATTACCATACTGGAGGCGCTGTGTTTTGCCCTGATCGACCTGGGCTACCGCACGACGCTCCCCATGGAGGATTTATTAGCCAAACCGGCCAATTCGCCGGCAATCGCCTCCGATTTTCCGGAAGATGACAACTTTTTCACGCCGCTGGAAATACTCAGTTGCAACCCCACGACGATTACCGATTATCGAAAATTATTGCTGGAAGTGGACGGCGTGCGCAACGCCTGGCTCGAACCCGCCAAAAGGCAGGAAGTGCCACTCTGGCTGCTGAAAACGCAAGTTAACAGGCAAAGCCAATACACGCTGAGTTGTCAGCAGGGAATATCGAAAGACGAAGTAACGTTAAATGGCTTATACAACATATTGATCGAAAAAGAACCCCATGCTGACGAAACGCTCGTCAAAAACAAAGTTCGAAGCCTCTTTTCAGCATACCGAAACCTGTGTGAAGACCTCAAAAACGTATGCGTACTCAAACCGCTGGAAGCCGGCATCTGCGCAGATGTGGAAATCGAACGGGGCGCAGAAGCTGCTGTTATTTATGAAAAAATACTGCTGGCTGTCAGGGCGTATATATCGCCGGAGATCCGCTATTACACCCTAAAACAACTATTAGACAAGGGCAAACCCATCGAAGACATTTTTGCAGGGCGTCCTTTCCTCACCACGAGCGTCGGTTTTGTAGACACGGAAGAGCTGGATAACCTGACCCGGCGTAAGGAACTCTACACTTCCGACCTGTACCGCATCATCCTGGACATAGACGGCGTAGTGGCTATTCGCAGGCTGACATTCCAACAGGAAGGCGTTGCTCCGACTGCCAATAGTACGCGCTTGCGCATTCCTAACAATCAGGCGGCGGTTTTTTCCCTGAAGTCCACCTGCATCGACATGCGCAGCGGGCAGGGTATCTTATTTGTTGACAAAGACAAGGTACACCGCCGATTGGGTGAAGGCGGAAAATCGCGTATCGACCGGATAAACATAGACAGCCCCATCCCGCAGGGTCGTTTTTATCCCGAATTCGACGAATACTATTCCATCCAGCACGATTTTCCTTTGGTCTATGGCATCGGCGAAGGCGGCCTGCCGGAAGACTCGGCGCCGCTCCGAAAAATACAAGCCCTCCAACTAAAAGGTTATCTGCTTTTTTACGATCAATTGCTGGCCAATTACCTGTCACAGGTAGGCAACCTGCGTCAGTTGTTTTCGCTAAAGCAGGAATCCCGGCGCGGGCCCGCCGAACGCCATACCTATTTCAGCCAAACGCTGGAGACCGTTCCCGAAGTCCAAAAGCTGTTACAGGTTTACGCCGCCAATGAGTTGACCGCCGGCAGCGTTTTAGCCGTGCCCGTAGTCAACGACGCCGCGCTTGCCCGGCAGCTTCAGGCCTTAGTCCTCAACCCGCGGGGCGGCGAGCTGCGCGTTGCCGATAGCTGCGGCGCAACACCCGGCGCTGTATCGCATTTCGTTGATACCAGCGCCGCCATGCGTGATTTGCGCATACAGCAGGCCCTGCGCGACATGGGGCAGGGCGATTTCAGCCTGGAAATACACGAGGACAAGGGCGGCTGCTTTTTCATATTTCGTTTTGCCCAGGCGCCCGGTGTGGCGCTTGTGAGCTATGCCCGCTACCGCAGCGCCAACGAAGCGCGCGAAGCCGCCAATTTTGCGACCTTCCTGGCTACCATGCCGCAGTATTACCGCAAAACCGTACAAAAAGGGACAGAAGATCAAATCGAATTTCACTACGACCTGGTATACAACCCGGTAGCTTATGCCACCTATTTGCAATACCTGCTCGAAAACGAACAACGCTACTGCCAACGCCGCGAAGCCTTCCTCGACCACCTGCTGGCGCGTTTTGCCAATCAATTTACCGACTACGCCCTGCTGCGCTTCGGAACAACGGCTTTGCAGAAAACCGAGCAGCAACAAACAATAGAAGATAAATCCCGGTTTTTAGACCACTTTGACGACCTGAGCCGCAACCGGGGGCGCGCCTTTGATTACCTGCAACCCGCCTGGGGCGCCGAAAACGTTTCGGGTTACGAAAAGCGCATTGCCCTGTTGGCCGGTCTGACAGACTGGAAGCGACGCAGGCTTTGCAAATTCGAAGTGGTGCAGCGATACCGGCTCGAAGTACTGAACCCGTTCACACAGGAGGTATGGTTCTCGGGTTTGGCCTCGTACGCCACCGAAAAGGAATTGCAACAAGCCCAAACGCTGGTGATGGAGCAACTACGCCGCCCCGAAAATTACGGCAGCTTGCAACGCCGCTTGCGCAATTTTAGCGCCGAAGCGGTGCGCCGCGCTTTTTCTGAAGTGCCCGCCGATGAAAACATACAGCCGTCTCAGTTTGTGTATGCTTTAGCGCTAAAAGATAGCGACGGAGCGGTTCTCCGGCAGAGCGAAAAAAAGGATTATCCTGACGAAAAGGCCGCCTGGACAGCTTTAGCCAAATTTTTAAAAGAAGCGCAAAGCGAAGGAAAATCCGCGCCGGCGCTAACGGAAATTGGGCGCAAAAGCCGCCGCTATTTCGACAAAAACCAAATACAAGGACAGGTAGAAACCCTGCGCAGCTATAAATGGCATTGCTTCGACGCCGGCGGGCAGGCCTTACAAGTATCCGATCCCGTTTTTGCCGACCGGCCAAGCGCTATTGCCGATTTTGTAAAAACCGGCGACTACAACTCCTTCATCACCCAGGAGAAAAACGCAGTACAATGGAGCATTAACCCGCAGGCTGGGTTACCGCTCATCAGCGCACAGGCTTTTACGAGTGAAATCGAGGCACAGCGCGGCTGGCTGCGCAGCAAAACTCCCGGACAACTCGCAGAACGTTACACCCTCGAAACAGACGAACGTGGCAACCAACGCATTGTCTTGCACAATGAACAAAATATAGCTTTGGCTTACGCCCCAATACCGGCTGATAAAAAGACAAGTCCGGAAAAATACATCCAGGCCTGCTGCGATTTTTTTTCAAAAAAAGCGCCAAAACTACAATATCGCACCTTAGATACCGGCTACGGATGGCAATTGACGGACGCCAAAAACAACGTCTTGCTGACAAGCTTCGCCCTATACACCGATAGGCAAGCTGCCGTAGCGGATTTATTGGACGCTGTTGACGCCATTCCCGACAATAATAGCTACTACCCCGCCGGTAGCGCCGACAACCCGGAATACCGCATCTTGCTGCGCTCCTCCGATGGGCGTTTTCTGGCCGGTACGCCGCAGCCCTATTTTGCCGACGAAGACAAGCGCAACAAGGCGCTCGGTTCGGTTCGCAAAGCTGTTCAACAGGCAAAGTCGCCTCTATTGGTATTAGAAGAACCCAAGCAGTATAGCTGGCGGCTACAACGAAGCGACAACGAAGAAACCCTGCTGGAATCGCCACATCCTTTAGGTACGGAGGAGGCAGCCCAGGCAGCTATGGAAGCGCAACTCCTTCAGATCGCCGCCGAGGCGCCGCAATCCTTTATTGCCCGACAAATTTTCACCGTCGAATTAACGCCCATACCCTCCCGATACCGCTTTGTCTACTACCGGCAGTCTGCCGAAGGCAAATCATCTCCCCTGCTGAAAAGCGAGCAGGAATTTGAGTTGGTCGAAACGGCCAAAACGGCCTATACCACTTTTATGCGGGAATTGCCCCGCTTGAAACTTCAAACCGGCGAAAAAACTACCCGGATAAGCGACGGGAAAAATATCACTGTCGAATTGGCCGAAGAAACACCTGAAAACAGGAACAGCGCCGAACAACTGCTGACCTACCAGCAATCGCAATACGAGCCGGCAGCGATCCGCCCGGAGCGCCTCCCGAAATGGATTTACCGCTTTTTGGATAAAGACCGCCCCATCGCCAAATCAACAACCTGTTATGATTCAAAAGAAGAAGCCGAAAAAAACAAGCCGTCCGTATGTAGCTTTTCCCCCTATCCGCTCAATCCTAAAAAACAAGTCATCCAAATAATATGTCCCAAACCAAACCCCGGTAAATTCCACTATGCCATCTGCCTGCACGACGACCAGGGCGCTTCTTTTGTGTTGCTGCATTCTTACGCCGGCTATGATAGTCGCGAAGCGGCACAACAAGCCGCCACGGAAAACTGGCTGCAACTCATCGAAATAGCCGCCGACCGCAACAACTACGGCGAGGGCAAGCGCATTGCCATAAAAGAACAATACAGCGCCGGCGCCGACCCCTGCAACAGCGTATCGCCTTACATAGCCGTTGTGCCGGCAGATTTCCTACTTTTATTCGGCCAGGAAAGCGACGGTATCGACAAAGCGGTAGCACTGGCGAGTCGCTATCCGATTCGCATCGCTTATAACAAAAATGAAGTAGGCGAAACGATAGCCGGGATAGCGGGTTATACGTTCTACGGTTACGATCCGGTTGTCAAAGGGCCGGTCTGGCAAAGCGCGCAAGTCTACCCCACGCCACAGCAGGCTATCGACGCTTACCGCTTATTCCTGGTCGTACTCGGCAACCCCGACGGTTGTCGCATCGTATGTGTGGACGGCAAATATTGCATCCACCTCATCGAAATCCTCGCCGAAAGCCGGGAGTTCGACACCGAACAAGCAGCCTGGGACGAGCCGCAACGCATCACGCGGGACGCCTGCGGCAATGAAGGCTGCGACCACCGGGGCGTCCGCCTGTTTGCTGAAACCGCCGTTTCCGAATCCGCATTTATCCCCATATCCGACGGCGATTGCTACCGGTTTATGGTGGTGGACAAGCACTACCACGTAGCCAGGCATACCTGTACTTACGCTACCGCCGCCGACCGCGACGAGGCAATGAAGCGCTTGCAGCAAGAGCTGGGGGAATTCGACCACACAATTGAATGGGTACCATCACCCGGGTTTCCCCCGGTCTATCCCAAAGGCGACGGCTATTGCTTCCGTTTGCTTTATCCCGGAAATGCCGCTTTGCTCAACGAAAAATTAGCGATATGCGGCTGCGAGGAACCCAAACCGCCGGCAGAGCGACCCGCCTTTTGCGGGAAACCTTTTATTTTTGAAAGCGCCCATTGTTACCCCTGTCAGAAGGCGGCAGAAGAGGCGTTTGCGCATTTTATCGAATTATTGAAAAAAAACGCCAACTACCTACCCGAGGCTGAAACCGGCTTCGGCCCCTATACCTTTTCGATCATCGACCCCGAAAAAGTAGTAGCAACGCATCCGCATTGCCATCCCGACTTGATCGGCGCCATGCAAGCCGCAGAACGCGTGCGTACTTGCCTGAATGATGAAGGTTTGCACCTGGTAGAACATATCCTGCTGCGCCCGGAACAAAAATCCGAAAAAGGCGATTGTAACTGCCTGCTCCCGGTATGCCCCGATGAGGACTGCAAAGTGACCTGGCAGGAAGACCTCGACGAAAACGATCCCTGTGCAGCAACAGACAACCCGCCTTTGGAGTACATCCCCGGCGCCGACCCCTATTCCTTCTGGGCTACCCTGGTATTGCCCGGCTGGTTGCCCCGGTTTAACAGTGCCGAAGCGCGCTTCTTTTTCCAGGAAATGCTATACCGCGAAGCGCCGGCTATGGTGGGCCTGAATATCCTCTGGCTCAGCCCCTGGCAGATGTGCAAATTTGAACACGCATTCCGGCATTGGCTTAATTGGAAACGCAAGCCCGATTTGTTATGCAATAAAGAATTGAATCCCCTCTGCGATCTGGTGGGCCGAATCAAAGACTCCCGCAACGACATACCCTGTAGCATTACTGACGTAACAGAGAAGAATTGCAACTGTTTACCCAAAGAAAAAGAAACCCCTGATCCCTGTCTTGTACAAAGCGAATACCTGTTCTGGCTGGAATGTCCACCCGAAAAACCGCAACAGACAGGCGATGAAAAAACCGAAAAACCGGATTCCACCGCCGTCCGGCAAAGTATGAATCAACGCAAGTCGCTTTATGTTCAAGCTATCCAGGACATAGACAATAAACAGGTCTTGGCCGCCGAAGCTTACGATCAGACCTTGTTTTTTGTAACAACCAATCCCCGATTGGACGAGTACGAGAAACTAGTAGATCAACTACTCCAATTAGGTTTGGGTAGCAAAAATTCCAGTAAGTTCAAAGCCATGAGGACGCTTATATCCAGCGCCACCTGGCGCTTGTTGGATCAATTGCTGCAGGACAACCCTGCCTCGCTTCCCAAAGCGGTACAAGCCAAACTGCCTGGCCTGCTCAAATCCATACAAGCCAAAGGCATCGACCTCCAATGGCTGGCAAAAGACTGGAAAGGCGAAGAACCCGGCAAACTGCTGGGCGCCGCTGAAACCGTAAAAAAATACCGCAAGCTATTCAAAGAAAACTAAGCCATGTCCAACCGGCACCTCATCGGCAGGCAAATACTGGAGTTGCGCTTGTCCGGCGCTCAGGAGGTTCCCGCATTGCAAGAAAACCTGAGCAAGCACTACTGGCAGCGCATAAGCCCCGCCATCGAGCGCCTCTTCGACCGGCTGGCGCCTCCCGATGAACTGCTTAGTCTCGACAGGCTGGAAATCAACTTAGGAAGACTTACCGGGCAGGAGCTTCTTTCGGATTTGTTTATAGAAAAACTGCTCGATCAATTAGAAGCAGCCATTGTCGAGGCCCTAAACCGCTCGCCCGCCAATGCCGGGCGGCAACCGCTGCGCCTGGGTCGCTTCGACCTTTGGCTGTACTTCCTGGAACGGGGCGCCTTACCCCCCGCATCGGGCGCGCCCGAGTCGGCAGCAGTCTGGCGCCTGCAGATCTTCGACACCCTGGCGCTGGACGCCAATGCAGTAGAGCGACTGCGACGCCTCTTGCATACCCATCCCCAGGCACTGGAACGCCTGCTGTTGCAATACGATACCGGTTTCCTGCAGCAAATCGCCGGACTTTTCACCAGCTACAAACAGGAACAACTTGCAAGCGCCATTCGCGAGTTTGCGGCGCTGGTTGCAGACCTGCTGGACGCGCTACATACCGCCGTGCGGCGCAACAAACGAATAACAACGGGCGCCCAGGTCGCGTGGGCAGCGGCTGCGACAAAAGCCTTGCTGCGCCAAATACCCGCTTTGCAGATGCAAACCGCCTGGCAAGCCGACTTTCGCTCCTGGTTAATGCAATACGGAGCCAGCCTGGTTGTCTTGCCGCGCACCCAACTGCAGCGACAATTGGAAATAGATTGCTGGCGGATTGCGCTGACAGAAGCCATCATCCGGCGTCGAAAATCCGATGCTGCGGGGCTGATGACCGGTATCCTGCAACACCCTGCGATACGCCATTGGCAGCCCATCCTGCAACAGCTATCGCAAGGCGCGCTGCCCAAACTTGCAATCGCAGCGCAATGGATCGAAGCCCTAAAAGCCATCCCGGCAGCGCAGTCCGAGCTGTCTGCCGCATCAGCGCCAAAACGCAGCGAGCCGCTCCGCTCGCCCCAAGCCGACGAAGACCTGCAAGCTAACTATATTCAAAACGCCGGGGTCGTCCTCCTGCACCCCTACTTATCGCGCTTATTCAAACATTTAGAACTGACCACAGACGCTGTTTTCCGGGACGAGTCGAGCCGGCAGCAGGCGGTATTCTTGTTGCACTACCTCGCCACAGGCGAAGCGCAGGCGCCCGAATACCAACTGGTACTCCCCAAGTTCCTCTGCGGCATGCCCCTGGATCTACCGCTCGACCACGCCCTCGCGCTCAGCCCGGAAGCCATGGCCGAAGCCGACACCCTGTTGCAGGCCGTCATCGACAACTGGGGCGTCCTGGGCAAAACCTCTCCCGACGGCTTGCGCCAGGGTTTTCTACAGCGCGCCGGCATCTTAGAACAGCAGTCCGCCGGCTGGCAGTTGCGGATAGAACGCCATACCCTCGACATCCTGCTCGACCGCCTGCCCTGGAACCTGCGTATCGTCAAATTGCCCTGGATGCCGGAACTGCTCCGGGTAGCATGGCCATGATTTCTGCACAATAAAAAAGCAAGTCTATGTTCGGTATAAAGCAAGAAAGCCCTTTGCAAAAAATGTACGGCCAGGTAAAAGACCTGGGTACACCAATGCTGCTGGCCGGCTTGGCCGTGTTGGTAAAAAGCACGGCCAACTACATCCACGCCGCCGGACTGCAAGACCAGGCTACCGAAACATTCCGCCAGGCCTACCTCAACATGATGAACAACGATCGCCCCTATTGGTGGGCAGTCGGCCCACAGTTGTATGAAGATTTTCCGGCAGATTGGAAAGTAAGCGACATCATCAAAACCGCCGTCTGTGAATCCGACCTTTGCGCTTTAGATAACACGGCCATCAACCGGGAATGGACTCGTGCCCCAGGGTGGTTTTTTTTCAAAACCTACACCCGCCAGATCAAAGCCGATATTATCGGCGGTAAAACTTTGGACGAGCTAAAACTATCCATTTTCAACCCGCCCAAAGATCAATCGCCCGAAGAACCACTCCTCGAACTGGCAAAACAACTAGCCGACCGCAGCAATTCCGATCCCACGTTTTTTTACCCCGTAATGCTCTACCTCGTCCTGCTATTAAAAAACACGAATTTTGTGACTTTAAAGTAAAAAATAATACGCCTGCTGATGTCAACGACTCTTCCAGATAGCCCTATTTATTAACCACTGAGTAGCGCAGAGTCACGCAGAGGAAGCGCAGAGTCAAAGTAACGCTCGCTCTGCGAAAACTCTGTGTAACTCTGCGCCCTCTGTGGTTAAATAATCTGTCTAAATTGACCGTTCTGTCCTACCAAAGTGAAAGTAGCTGAATCCAAATCCAGCGCCACGGCTCCCCTTCTTCAAAAAAAGAACGCGGAGCAACAAACGCCCTTCTTCCAGCCGGAGCAGGCCGGCAGCGCCCTGGACAACAGCCAACCCGCTTTCTTTTCGCCCAAGGGCAATAGCAGCATCCAGCGCAAACCCTTCTTCATCCAGCCCAAACTCACCATAGGCCAACCCGGCGACCAATACGAACAGGAAGCCGACCGAATGGCCGACCAGGTCGTACAGCGCCTCGCTGAAAACAACAACGCCGCCGCCGCGCCCCCGACACCCGTAAGTCCGGGCATCCAGCGCCAGTGCGCCGATTGCGAAAAAGAAGAGCAACTCCAACAAAAAGAAGAACCCGGCGAAGAAGAGCAACTCCGGATGAAACCCATCTTCGAAAGCGCCGCCCCCCCTCCCGACGACGACACCGTGCAACGCAAGTGCGCCGACTGCGCCGCCGAAGAACAAGAACAACCCATCCAAACCAAAGCCAACTCGACCAACACCCCCACCGCCTCGCCGAGCCTCGAATCCCGCCTGCAAGCTACCAAAGGTGGCGGCAGCCCCCTGCCCAATGCGGCCCGCACGCAAATGGAAGGCGCCTTCGACGCGGACTTCTCCGGCGTACGCGTACACACCGACAGCTCAGCAGTGCAGATGAATAAGGAGTTGGGGGCGCAGGCGTTTACGCATGGCTCGGATATTTATTTTAATGCGGGTAAGTTTGATACGGGGAGTACCTCGGGCCAGCGCCTGTTGGGGCATGAGTTGACCCATGTGGGGCAGCAGGGGGGGGGTATCAATATGTGCTTGCCCGATCTGCAAAAGCAAGATGCACAGCAAGTTCAAGATAGATTAACCCAACAAGGAATTAATCTATCCGACGATGATATTGATAGCATTAATAACCAATTTCCAAATGGGTTTCATATCAACGAGTACCTAGCTTATGTACAATTGATAGGACCCAATTATAGTTCCATATCAAAAGTACCCGGCTTTTTAATTTCTCCTACAACACCTGTTCAAAGCCAGGTTGAAGTTTTTGTTTTCAATATTCCGACAGGAAAAGGACGCTCCATATTGATTTCGAGCACTGCTGGTCAGAGCATATTATTGGATGCGGGTGCCGGCGCCGCAGCCACGTCCGGTTCGCAGCCTGCCAGGGCTTTGGCTGACCACATTAACAACCTTTTGATTTCGGGATTGGTGCCAGCGCCACAAAGTATTCGCATTTCCCACTTAGATGCCGATCATTTCAATGCCGTCACAAGCGTGTTGAACTTACAATTAATGGGCAATGCAGTGGTACAAATGACCAGACAACAAATGATGCGAGCCATGTCGTCAGGCAGGTGGCAATCGATGAATATTCAAATAAACCCGGGGCAGAGTATTGTACATATTAATGTGACAGGGACTGGCATCCATGTAAGTAGGGAGATATTGGGCAATATGGAAATAACGGAATTCAGGTCTGTCTCGGCGCATGATGCACTGACTACGCCGGGCAGGCGGACTTACAATAAGAACAATACAAGTCCGGTGACGCTCGTGAGAGATCTGGAATCAAATACGACACACGTTTTTACCGCCGATGCAGAAGGCAGGTTATTGAGCGAAGTGGTGAATATGATTGGCGAAAATGCGATGCGAAGAATGTTGGGTGGAGGTGGCAGAAACCTTGCTTCGGTTGAATTTCCACACCATGGCGGCAGGGTTGGAGGTGGAGTTGACGCTAGGGGTATGATTAGATTTTTAAGGCTCATGTTTGAATCCAGTAATGGCTCGGCAAATTTCTTCGCGCAAACGAGCCAGCAATTTTCAAATACTGGTAGCGCTTCCCTACGATTTTTGGATGCAGCGGAAATCAATGTCGAGCGGATCATGGATTCACAGACCAGTGGCGACAGCACTGCCCGTTCATATCGTGGGCAAACAGCTTCGACCATAACAGTAAACACGGGTCAAATTCAACAGATATTATCAGTTGCCAACAATGGCGGCTCCAGAGTGATGGAAGCCTACCGTATCCGGCATCAAATTCTTTCCTTGCTTGAAACGATGAAACCCATGCAACGGGCGTTCACTGTTTTACCCGGAGAACACGCCCAATTAGGAACCGCCTTAGGCAATTCGGTGACGGAAGTGGAGCAGCATCGAACTACCCTGGAAGCACAATTAAGCAGGTATTGGGCTGCATTGGAAAGCGCTTCCACCGCGCAGGGCATGCGTGCAAATACGGTAAACGCGCAAGTAGAAACCGAAGTCAGTAATTTAGGCAATACTTCTCGGAATATAAATTTGGAAGGGATTGCTAATTCAGTCAATGAAATTATGCGGGATGTTACCCTGCATGGAAGAATAATCATAAATAACCTGTTATTGCAGCAAGCGGCAAGTATCAGGAATATGAATGAATTAAACAGGCTAAGAGTAGAGCAAACCGAATTAATAAGTCAATTGCTACCCAACGCCAGGGCAGCCCTGGGCAGGCGGGTTTACAACGAACAAATCAGAGGGGCTTGGCAGGCGGTAAATTCCCGATGGAATGCCAGATATGCGCAAAGAATGACAGAACACTTTGGTCAGCAAGGCGCCAACCGGCTGAGAAGTACGGAGTTTAGATCTGCCGCAACAACTGCTCTGTCCTTGCAAATGCAATTAAACCAACTCGCCCGACAAGCCGAAGAAGGAACCCTCCCGCGCTCGCCCGGAGGGGCTACTACTCCTCTCAGATCTCGCGCTGGCGCAGGTTTTTTGGCGCTTCTTGAATTATTGAGAATTGGCGCTGAATTGTATGATTCTTATCATACTTCACAAATTGCAAGCGCACAACGAAGGGCTTCTGAAGGTCTGCAAGGTATCCGGGAATTAAACTGGTGGGAAGGCTATAGCATCAGACCTTATATTAAATTAGTCGCACGTCATTGGTTTTCCGGCAGATATAATATCGTTAATACGGGAAAAGCCGACCCGTACAGGATAATTAATAATGAGGTTACTGAAAATGTGCCAGAATATGAAAGAGTAGTCATTGACGATATAGCTAACTCCGACCTGCTTCATGTAATCAGCATATTTTACCTCGAATTGCATACTCTCCAGGATTGGCTAAATAGAATGGACCACCCTGAATCTTTGGGAAACCGACTTTCCAGCAGCAGCAATTCCTGGTTTTTTAGAACTAATAATAGATGGCATATAAAATTATGGTCGGAATCGGAGGGGCGCTATATGCTTTATGAGAAAGATGCCATCCAGGAACCATTAAATAATTTGTACAACAGTTTAGTAGCCAACCAAAACCAGGAACTGGAAATGCTCAGGGGAGAACAAGGAGAGACAGGCACACAAACCATCCGCGATACAGCCTGGGTGTTTGGGCAGGACAGAATCGCTTATGTTTTCAACAGCTACGGCGGCTCGGAAGAAATTGATTTTGATGATATCCAGCCCACATTCGTCGAATACCAACAAGGTGTATATTATGACATGTACCGGCATTATGAAGGCAAAAAAATTGTCCGTGCTGCCGACGCGAAAACGTATCGGAGACTGAGTCGATACTATTGGCTGCGATTAGGCGCACAATACCTTGATGCCCATGGCGGAGGTAGATACCAGTACCTTGAACCCAATTCATTGGGGCTTGCTTATGTTGACGAGTCAAGCCTGACTAGCCAACAAACGCAGGCAAATCCTGTTCAGCCAAAAATGGAAGAAAATCCCCCCCCGCTGCCTGTGCAAGAAAATGGACTATTGGAAAATGGTTCGCTCCCAGTGTCCCCGGTATCTTCTTTCAACAATGGCGAACAATTGTCGCCCAACGTTCGCAACCAAATGCAAGGCGCGCTCGGCGCTGACTTTTCCAACGTCCGCGTGCATGATGACAATGCCGCAGCAAGGATGAATCAAGAGTTAGGCGCAGAAGCATTCACCTCCGGCAAAGATGTCTTTTTCAACGAAGGCAAATACGATCCCACATCGCCCGAAGGACAAGGTTTGCTGGCACACGAACTTACCCACACTATCCAGCAAGGTGCAGTAACCCCACTCTCTCCCGCTGAAAACCAGACAAACCAACAGCAAGGTAAATCTCGAAATGGCGCTTCCGAGCAGCCCGAAGCAGAAATCGCCGCGCCACAAAACGCCCTGTCGCAACCGGCTCAAACCGAGGCTGTCGCCAACCGAAACTCTGCAGAAACCCATACCCCTTCCGGAATTGTTCCTCCAGAGACACAGTCGTTGGAAAACACTTCTTTTACCACTCTAAAGCCTGAAATTGAATCCATTGAAAAATATACTTCCGACCAAGTGGCTGCTCCTATCGCCGAGGAAAAAAACGAACCGGAAATTGCAGTAGGAGAAACCGAACCAGAACCCGAAAAAGAAAAATCTGAACAAGCCGCCGAGTCATCTGAAGCCCCAATAGCCACACCCGTTGAGGAATTCTCCTCCGGTGCTGAAAATGCCACTGCCGAATCTTCCGCAAGTGAGGATATGCCTGGCGAACCTTCTGCTCCAATTAATGAAACCCCGGTAACGACTGAAGAACAAGATGCATCAATCGCCCCCACCCCGACCGGTGACCTTTCCGAACTGGAAGCTTGGTCTACCGCCGTCTCCACTTCAATCGAAGGTATTGAAGCGCCGTCCATTGGCAACGCGGAGGAGCGGTCGGGGGCGCTGCGCAATACGGGCGCAGGGGTCGTGAGCCAAAACCGGGCGAGAACACCGCAGGCTGCACGTGATTTGCAAAACCGGGTGCCGCCTGCCCCACAAGTGGAGCCGCAGCCGTTGTTCGAGCCAGTGGATGATCCCACCATCCAGCAAAGTCTGCAAGCGGTGGAAGCTGCCAGTAATCGCCCATTGCCAGAGCAAACCATGCCTGCCCTCATGCCCAGTCCCCGCAACACCATGCCTCGCTTGGGCGACACCCCGGCGCTCGCGCAGCGGGAGCAGGAACAGCAACAATCTTTGCTGGAAGCTACACAAACCAGCGCACCCGTACCTGAACAAACCCAAGGGCAACGCCAGGTCGACGAGCTTCGGCAGCGGCAGGCAGAACCTGTTCAACCTCAAAATCAGCAAGCGCAAAGCCAGCCCGTCACCCTTCGTGATGAGCCGCAACCCACGACGCCTTTGCCACGGAATATACGTCAGGATTTGTCATCCGTCCTGGCAAACCTGTTGGCAGACCCTGCAGGGGAAGCCCGCCGGATGCTCGAAGAGAGTCGCACTAATCCTGCCATGCCCACCTCCTATGGCGGCAGGCTCCAATCCGCTTACCCTGATTTGGGCAACGAGATGCTCCCACAGTTGCAGGAAGCCCTGGGCTCTCGGCTTCGACTGGTTGCTGACCAAGCGGGCATTTCCGCATCGGATTTGGACACCAAAATTGAGCAAAGAAGAGCCGAATTGGCGCAAGAGCAGGCTGCCCAAACCGAAGATGTAGGAGCCGCAGCTGCCGAAAATGCCGCCTCCCTCGAACAAGCTGGAGAGAACCAACTCAACGAAATTTCCGCTACCCGCCAAGCCATGGACCAGCAGGCTCAAAACCAGTTGGAAGCAGCCAACGGCGGCGAAGACCCCACCGTCATCCAAGCCAAACGAGACCGCCTTGTCGGAAGGGTCAATCAGGTGACCGGCGAGCAGCAAGCTCGGTACGAACAGGCAAGACAGCGCCGGGAGCAGCAAATTAACCAGGTACACGGACAGCAGGTGCAGGCCTACCGGGCAACCGTACAGCGGGATTTGAACACAATACGGGCGGAACCCGGTTTCGCAGAATTGTCTCAGGACACCAAGATGGAAAGGGAACGTACAATTACCCTTTGGGGCGCCGAGCGGGAAAACACTCTACGCTCCACCATTCGCCAGATAAACATACAGGCTACCACCTGGGCCAACGAGTACAAGGCACACAGCAACTCCGTTGGCGAGCAGGCACGAGAAGTTATCCGTGATTGGGCGGATGAAAAGCTGGGCGAAACCAACGGTTTCTGGTCGAGGTTGTTCCAGCGTATCCGGGATTGGTTTGCGCAAACGCAATCAGAGACTGCTGCATGGGAAGCTGCCCGCGCTTCGGAAACGAGGGATGCACTCGTGGGCGATTTTGCCATTTTAAACCAAGCCAGGACACAGGCTGGTGAGGCGCTCGACCTGGCTGCTATAGACGCTATGCAAGGTATTTCAGAGGAGCAAAGAGCGGTGTTGAGGGCTTACTATTCCCAAGCGCCAGGCAACCGTAGCTCCATTGTGGCCGTGGCTGCAGGCTTGCGGATGCGAATGTTGCAGCAACACGTACCCGAAATCACCACCCGGTTCGAACAAGAGCTTAGAGACAAGCCCGCCTCGGATTGGCGGCGACTCAACGATATTGCTATTGGCTTGAACAGCGGCTTTGCCGCCGACCGCATTGCACGGGAATGTCGCCAAGCCATGTTCGGTGGACTGACAGGATGGGGCACTGACGAAGACCGAATTTTCAATGCTCTGAATGGGCTGTCTCCCTTTGAAGGTATCGTTGTTCGAAAATGTTACAGCGCTTCTTATGGTGGCGACGATCTTGATGAAGACCTCGATTCTGAACTCAGTGGCGCTGAACTCACCCGTGCTCAAGCCCAACTTTCCGGCGACCAAACCCTTGCCGATGTTGCGACCCTTCACGAAGCCATGCACGGTGGGTTAACTGGCTGGGGAACTGACGAAAGCGCAATTATGTCCACCCTTCGCGGCAAGAGCGAGGAGGAAAGGCAGCGCATCATCGAAGTTTACCGTCAACGCTATGACACCGACTTGTCGGCAGAACTGAGCGATGAAATGAGCGGCTTAGAGCTCGACCAAACCGACGCTTTGATGGAAGGCGACACTGCCCGTGCCGACGCCATTGCCCTGGAAGATGCCATGCACGGCGGGTGGACCGGCGCAGGCACCGACGAAGCTGCTATTGAAGGTACCTACCAGCGTATCCGCCAAGACGTGGAAGCCCAGGCACAGCGGGAAGGCTGGAATACCGCCCAGATGGAGGCGGAAATAGCCCGCAGAAACCAACAGGTGGAAGCCAGCTATAACACCCGTTTCGGCAACAATTGGCGACCCGGCGACGAAAGCACCTTGCGTCAAGCCTTCTCTTCTGAACTTTCCGGTCCCGAGCTCGACCTCGCCAACGCCCTGGCAGACAACGACCTCGCCCGAGCCGACGCCGCCCGCATTGCCTACGAAGCCCAGGGTACTTTCGTCACCGACGACGACGTGGTAAACGGCGTGCTCGAACGCCAATACGAACGTGCCTTGTCAGAAGTCCGCCGTGACCGCTGGCCCCAAATTGAGCGTCAACTTCGCCAGAGAGCTGCCGCTGAAGGCTGGGACGACTATCAATACCGCGCAGAAGAACGCCGCTTGGAACGCCAACTCGAACTAGAAGCCCGCCAGCTTTCCCGGCAATACATGAATCAGCTTGAATCCAGCTACAATTCCCGCTACCAGGATTGGTCGAGGGGTCAGGCTGGACTGCGGGGCGTGATTGAAATAAATATGTCGGGCAATGACCAGGAAAAAGCCAGGGACTTGCTCCGGCAAGGTGGCTACCTATCCCCAGCACAGCAAATCCATTACGCCGTGCAAGGTGCAGGCACTGAGGAAGAAGCCATTCGGGAAACGCTTACCGGCAGATCGGCGGAGGAAATCGAGGAAATTAGGGCAGAATATAGGCTTCTGAATCCGGGTGAAGACATGGATGAGCGTATTGCTGACGAACTCAGTGGCAGGGATGATTTCGACACCCAAATCCTGCTGGAAGGCGAACCTGAAAATGCCGACCAGGAAATTGACCAACGTCGCAGGCAGACGCAGTGGGAGCTTGACAACTCATCTGGCTTGGTCGGTCGGGAGGAGCACCGACTGATGCTGGAACGAATGGAAGCGCTGGAAGAACAATATCGCATCGTCAACGACCCGAACATCAGCGAGGAGCAGCGCCGGGCTGCCATCCGACAATTCCGCCAGCGTTCCGGACAGGTGAGCAATGCCGTACAAGGCTATCGCTCCCAGGTGGACGCCGTCACCGACACCCTGACTTCAGTCGTTTCAGTCACAGTAGCAATAGTCACTGCCGTCGCCATTACCATCGCCACTGGTGGCACAGCGGGTCCCGTCATGGTTGCACTATTGGCATCGTTGGCCGGCACCGCTGGGCAGGTTGCCACCAAAGCCATATTGAAGGGCGGGGCATACGGCTGGGAAGATATGGGTGTTGACCTGGCAGTCGGCGCAGTGGATGCCTTGGCAGCAGTAGCCACCGCCGGCATTGGCGCACGCCTCCTGCAAATGGGTCGGTTAGCGCAAATGGCAAAGTCCACCTCCATGCTCCAGCGGGTGATGGCATCGTTCATAGCCGAAGGCGGCGAAGCTATGGTTTCCAGCTTCCCCTCCGCCTTGACCGGTAACCTGCTCAACGACCAGAACTGGGAGCATGGCAATCCTTTCTCCAACATCCTGCTCGGCACGGTGATGGAAACCGGCATCGGCACAATGGCGGGTGGCAGCCTCAGTTCGTTCTCTGCTTTGCGCAACGTCAATCTGCCTCGCACTGCGCTTAGCGGTCTAACTCCCTCCGGGCTGGGCAGAAACGTTGAACCCAACCTGCGTATCGGCTCGGCACTGGACGGCACAGGCAGGCAAATGCCGGGCAGCCAAGCATTCGGCATCGGTACGAGTGCGGGCCCCGCGGCACGAAACACTGGCGCTACCATCTTGCCACAAAGCGCTTTGCGCCAAGCCGACCCCGCCCTGCTGCAAGGCTTGCCGCCTAATTTGCAGCGGAGCCTGCCCGTGTTAGCCGACCCCAACCTGCCGAGCAACACCGTGCAAGTGCACTACGACGTGGATGCCAGCGGCTTGATAACCAATATCCACATGCGGGTCGGACCCGACGCCAGCGCCCTCGACATCCGCCAGCACGTGCAGACGGTGCGTTCCATGCAGCAGTTCAGCGGCTTGTCGGGCAGGCTGCAAAGCCTCCAGCGCCGGATGCACCAATGGATGGGTATCCATGGCGAGCCGCCGCCCGGCTCCGTCGGTTTTGAGGCGAGGCTGGAACTGGAAAAATTGCCCCACATCATCCAGCACAGGATGGACTTGCTCGGCTCCGGCAGGCTGAGCCGGGAAGCCGCCGAGGAAATTTCGGACGACATTGACAACCTGATGCGACAGCTTCAGCATCACCGGCGGGCGCTGGCGGAAATGGAGGCAGTGCCGGGCAGGGGGTTCGTGGCGGCAAAAGGAAATGAGCGGTACGGCGGGTTGAAACGAAGCCAGATGGATACGGTGGAAGATGCCCTTGCGCCGGGTCGTTCCTCCCGGAACCAGGAAGTTTTCGAGGCAGGGCCACCCCCACCATTCCCACCGCCAAAAGACCACGACTATATTCGGAGGCACGAGGAAGAAGAATGGGACATACAACTCAGAGACAACGCCCCTGATGGCACACCACGCTACAAATACAATCCCGACACCAACCGATTCGAGGCACGCAGCACCGTCATCAGTTGGGGAGAAAGCAAGGCAAGGGCGGCAAGCAGTTATTCTACGCAGTTGCACCTGGAACGCAACCCCATTCCCAATGCCCGAAGATTTGAAGCAGCCTTGGACAGGGTTGCTAATCGCCAAGGTTGGACACCGGAAGATATCGGCAGAATCAGGAGTTGGGGCGGCGTCATGCTCGAATTGCGCAACCGGCTCGCAGCCTCCGGCAAGCGGGTGCCCGACAATTTCTTCGAGAATTTGCTGGTTAACCTGCCGGCAAATTATTCCCGCACCGACTACGACGCTTTCCGTAGAGCCTTGCGGCAAAGGGTGATTGACCACGTCATGACTTTGCCTGTGTCCACACAAATGGCTGCGCTGGAAGGCTTCCTGGGGCGCCTGCCCAGGATACAGGACGAGTTAGGAATACCACGCTTAGACGTTGCTTCGCAAGGCTCCTTTTTCAGCCAATACCGCAGGAGCAGGATAGACGCCCAGGAAGGAATCTCTAATTATCCCGATGCTATGGTCAAAATGCGGGATGGTCGCATGGCAGACGGCGCCATAAACGTCCGGCGCAGGTTAACAGAGGGTGCGCCGCCCCGCGGGAATTATTTGGTGGATGATAAATCCGGGCTCAGCGCTTTCTCAATTGAGCAGGCAAGAAATTATGCCCGGCACGTCCGACGTGGTACTTTGCGCACCGGCGACCGGGCTTACAATGGCGTTGTGTATTTTTTCCAAACAGAAGCAGCAGCTCAAGGTGCGTTCGAACAATTGCAGAGGAACAAGCTCACCAAAGGCATATTTGTGAGCTATTTTGACGAGACAGGAGAGATGCGTTGGGTGTATTGATTAAATTTGTGTCTGAACGTCTAATTCAAGGGGAACTTATTCGGTTCCGCCTATATTTCACTCATTCCGAAAATCTAAATAGAGTCAGAAAAAAATAAACCAGACTTAAATAATGTATTACACAGGCTTGATAAAACTCGAAATGCACGTACAGGTGAAGCATCTGAAAGATTGCTTCCAGATTGTCTACGACCTGATTCATTCAGTAGGATTGAACGAGGCCATTGGCTGGCGTTTACCTTCATCTGCAAAACCAAAGAAGGGAGATTTGGGAAAAAAGCTGAACGAATTTACCAATCAAGAGGAAAAGGAGGGCAGCGCCTATATTGATCTGGAAAATGAGTCTACTTTTTTCATCAGCCATGTTGGGATAAGGGATTGGATGATCAATTTGAACATATATGTCAGAGAATTGCGAGGAGAGGCAATAGCAGACCAAATTCAAAAGGGCAAATCAACATGCAATTTCCTACTCCAGAAAGGCATACTAATTTCCGCTAAACTCGACCAATTGGGCGGCGGCGTTGACTGCGTGCCTAAAATTCCTCTGCTTGGCCGCACGGGTCGTCTTGTGTTGACTTCAATAGAAGAAGTCACCGAGATGTACGAACATCCCGACGTATTTTGGAACTTGCCCTGGGATTCTAAAGATGTCTTCGGCTCGAAAATCTTGTTGACCCGTTGCCTGGACAAGACGGGCAACGTGGAGTTACTTAAAGCTATCCTTGACCAGCAATGGGCGCTATCAAGAGCAGCCAAACCAGGTCTGACACAATACTTTGACCCAGCGCCCAGAGACAACGAAATGCAGATTTACAAATCCAGCGGACCCTTCCTGCAACAAGTAGGTTACGTTGAAAAGGAAAATCTGCTTGAATTTTCCTGCCTCCTGGGTGAAAATGACCATATCGCAGGCTGGGAAATTTTCAACATCATGCTCCTGCTGGATGAACAGGCACTCCCCGATGGCCGACCCCTCGAAACCATCCGGGTTGTGTTCTTCAAAAAAGAAATGGCTGAACGGGAAAAACGCCCCCTGCTCGATGTAGGCGCCAAAGTTTTTTACCAGCACGAATCCGGCGATATTATTGAAATCAATGAATGAATCCATGACCAAGGAAACAACCACCTCATTTTCCTCCCTTCGCTTTTTCCGGCGCAGCTCTTTTCCTGCTGACAGGTTCAGGAGTTTCTTGGCGTGGCTGGTGTCGTTGGGGTTCCAAATCGAGGGGGGAAATAAAGGCACGTATTCTTGGTCAGAACAAGCCACACCCATCAAATTGTCAGGCGAGGGCAGGATGATTTGGCTCCGAAAAAATGAGCAACTTGGCTGGCATGTCCTTGATTGCCAATTCGAGGCGCACTTGCCCGCCGACCCTGCTTTGCAGGCAACCGCCTGGGAGCAAAAAATCCTTCTCGACATCCTCAATACCGGCGCACGGCAACTTGATGCCGGATTCTCCTCCCTTCATTCAAACCTCAAAAACCAACCCACTGAACCTGCGCAAAACGGGCAAGCATTCCCGCCGGAATTTCTATGGATAAGCTCTCAAGTAGATCTGTCTCAATTCACCCACTGGCTTGAGAATAAAGCCCAGTTGCTCCAATGGGATGGCGCAAAAATGTTTTACCCCAAAGACCTGTTCGCCCTCCCACCGGAGCAAATCGCACAAGCTGCTCCCATTTTCAACCCTCTGCTTTTCCAAAATCTTGACCCGGTCAACAAAGCAGGTGTCCTGCGTTGGTTTATCTACGATTATGAAGAGGCGAACGAGCCGATTTTGAAAACCATCGCTTTAGCTCTCGACGATGAGCATTGGGAAGTAAGGATAACTGCTATGTTTGCGGCAGCCCGTCTTCGGACAGTTCCTTTTTTGAAAAAAATCAAAAATTTGCCTTTGCCGGACTCCGACCGTTCCGGCCTGGACAAGTTCGAGCGCAGTATTCTCGTCGGGTTTCGCCAGGCGGTGGTAGCCTTACTCGCCGGCGAAAAGGTGCCCGATGCGAACCCTGGCGCTTTGCAAACCAGGGAAGAGAAAAACATTCACCTCATCCAATGCGTAGCCTTTAAAAATATCCAGATACATGACAAGGTGTTCCTACTAGCATCTGCATTGTCTGTTCCAATACCTATATTCAGCCATCCCCGACACCCGTTTTTAAGTAAACTCGTGAGAAACGGTGAACGCTACTTTCTGCCCAAATCCGGTTTGGAAATGATGTTCGTCCCATCCGGTGAATACTGGCTGGGCGATCAGGCTGAGAACCCGGATACCCCCGGTTTTATTCGCAAAATCACCCTCGAAAACGGCTTTTTCATTTCCAAATACCCCGTTCCCAGCGAAGATGTCCTCCAATTGAACATTAATTTGGATGAGCCTGTGGATTATTTTCAGCAGGACACATACCTGCACTTGACTTTCGCCGAGGCTGGTTCGTATTGCGAATGGATGGCGGATGAAGAAGGCATCCCATTGTCACTGCCAACTTGCGAAGAGTGGGAAATGGCTGCAAGGGGAAATACTGGCTTTTTATATCCTTGGGGATGTGGCTATTTTGATGGAATGCTTAACCATACTTCTCCTTTTGGCGCATCAGCAATGGTCGGAATTGTGCAACAATGGGCTTTCAATGAGAGTGAAAAATGCGAAGTACTAATGGGGCATGCGGATAGAATAATGAGATGTTATGAACAAAAACTGCCGCACGATCAAGAAACTGGAGCACTAAGATTAGTGATTCGATTGTAACGCGTTGTATTAAATCGTCATTCCCAAACCCACCCACACCATGCCAACCTACAAATACCAGTACGCCGTCAAATTTATTTGTACCTCCCATGTGCCCAATACCTCGCAGACAAGCGCTATGGGCATTGCCGGCAGTTACAGTACCGTAGTTGAAATCCACAATCCGCACAACAGAAAAATCAGATTGCGGAAGAAACTGGCTAATGCGGCCATTATCTCCAATTATTTCAGCGACGAACTGGAGCCGGATGCGGTTTCCATGATCCACTGTGGACATGTCGCTGATTTTGGGATAGTAGCCATTCATGGCTTTGAAGGATTTCTCGTAATAGAAAGCACCCACAGCCTCGATGTTACCGCCATGTACGGCGCAGGCAGCAGCAACGGCATTAGCAGTATTGCCGTGGAGCAAATTAAAGAACGAAAACTGAGCTTTTTTTGGCCATGGTAATTTCAAAAATCAGTATTCTCATTATCTTTAACCATGACATCAATTCCCTTTCCTTTACGCCTTGCCCAGGAAGTACTATTCCACCTCCTCTTCGCCGGGGTGTTGGCCTTCGGTACATACCATTGTGACATCACAATTTTCGGTGCAGGTGTGGTATGGCTGCTCGGCGCCGTCACAATCCATTGCGTTTTTCAACTGCTGGAAGCGGTGAAGGAGGATACTTCGCCCGCTTTTGAGCGCACTTCCGGATTGGGCGGAAATATGGGCGGGTGGCGCGTATCCAGAGTTTTGATGCTGTTTGTTTTGACCCTGTCATTTGGCTTTTTTACGACCATTTTTGCCGTCAATGCATACAATAACCCAAATAAGAACAACAGCCGCTGTGAGCAGCAAAAGAAGGAGCAGGCACCGCCCGCAAAAGATAAGTCTACTCCGGCTAAAGATACGACAAAGTTGAAAACAGTTAAGCCGCCGCCCGATAGCGCTGCCAACCAATAAATCGAGCAGGAAATGCTACTGAAATTCAGAAAAAGTGCAGAGCCGCTTTCTCCCAACGCGGAAACCGAACCCATTATACTGGCAAAATCACAAGCCTACTATATCCTTTCGCGTGAATTGGAGCGATACCGTATGGGCGATACGGGAGGGCGATCAATCCTAATATCCGGCCATCGGGGGTCGGGAAAAACGACCCTGGTGCACAGCGCCATCCAGGAACAACGAAAAAAATTGCGCGACCTGCAAAAAGATAAAACCCTGTTGGTGGTCGATTTGCATGGACCCAACCTGCTCTCAACGCCGCTAACTCCGTCTACTGACTCCGCCGATAATCCGCCTGCCGATGCTGCGCAGTTGGCTGTAATACAACAAACTTTAAAACAAATTACTATTGCCCTATACCGCAGCCTGTCAAAAGAAATTGCTTTCGAGTTTGAACGGCGTACCGGAGATGCCGAATTAACCGCCCAACTCAAACTGGAATTGGACAACGCTTCCCCTCCCGATGTATTCCGGCAATTCTGGGCAAAAGCCGGGCGGCTGGACGACAGAGGTTTTAAGGAATTGATCGCGCTGACCAGTGCCGCGCAAGCTTACCAAATGGTTTCCGGGCAAATCGAAGAGACCATCGAGCGCAAACAAACAGCAGAAGCTAAGCAGTCGCTGTCCGTTGAAAGCAATAACGATAGCAGAGATAATGCCCTGAAAAGTTTTGCCGATGCCTTAATAGGCCTTTTTACCGGCGCCGCAGCAGGCGCCACGGTCTTGTTTAATACCGATTTTAAAGGCCTGCTGGCAGCTGCGGTGGGGATGGGCGCCACTCTGTTGACGATCTTTGGTCTACAGTACACTTCTTCCCGATCAAAGGAAAAAAAAGAGGACCGAACATTGAAATTTATTCCCGACCGCTCGGTTAGTACCCTCGACCGGCAACTTCCTGTACTGGTAAACAGACTCCGGGAGGCCGGATATATCCCCGTCTTTGTCGTCGACGAACTGGATAAGGTTATTGCTTATCCTTATGAGCAATTCGGGAATCTGGTTGCATACTTAAAGTTTTTTATTGCCGAACGTTCCTTTTTTTGTTTCCTCACCGACCGCAACTATTTTGATTATTTGAACGACCTGTCCCGTCAAAAACCCTACCCCAAAGAACATACCTATTTTACCCACCGGCTGTTTGTATTGCACCGGCCGGCTGACCTTCATAATTTTTATAATGATCAACTATTAATGACCGATCCCACAGGGGCAACAGCAGTTTTAGACTCCGGCACAGGCTTGTCGGGTACCCTGCAAAACCCCATACTGGACGACACCGAAATTCAATTACTCAGCTATTTATTGCTACATAAAGCGCGCATGCACGCCTTTGACCTGCGCCAATTGTTGTCTAATTTAATCACTCAAGATGATCTGATTCAACTGCCGAATGGCTTGCGAACATACCTGGGCTATCGTTTTCACATTCTCATACAGGTAACTATCGAATGGTTGTTAAATCAAGGCGAACTAAAAGCGAGATTGGATCAGGAACCCCATTTCGGGCAGTTGGCCTACGATACGCTGTATTACCCCTCGCGCTGCTGGGAAAAAGGCGAACCCGAACTGGATGCCCGCAAAGAAAGCCTGGAAAAATATCTAAACACCAGAACATTATTTAACCACCAACTGCATCAGGCTAATACCCCCCAAGATAACCAGGACCATCACCTCGACCAAGCAGATAGTACCCCGAAACTAAAGCAATTTATTAGTCAATCCGATCTCGATTTTCTCCACGATCAATTGCTAAAACTCATCAGCAAGATATTCATCGACCCCGAACAAGTATTTGATGACTTGAAAATTAATGGAACCATCCAGGAACAGGCCAATATTCAAAACGCTGACGTGCGGCATCAAATTCAACAGGCCATTGTGCAAAAGCACCATGAGTTTATCATGGATCTGAGATACACCCGGCCTGTTGAAATTTCGGAAAGGGCACGGGAAGGCGTCATCGGATCTATATCTGACATCATTGGTGTTCAAAATGACCTCGAACTCCTGGAGCCGTTAGGTGATAATCGCTATCGTTGGCGGTTTGACAGCTATGGGCGTAAATTAAGGGAGGAAGTCCCGCCCGATCTGGAAGAACTGATCAAAAACTGCGAGGCGCTTTTTCATCCCTTAAACGATTATCTGGAGGAATTAAGCGATCATACTATTAATCTGGAATTACTGGCCTATAATTATGGCATAATTAGAACTACGCCGGGTTGGTTCGATGTGATAACCAGTCTTGACAGGCTCAAGCGCTATCACAAAAACAGAGAACGTTATGATCAGTTAGATTCTGACCGAATTGCCCTGTCTGACTACTTGCGGATCTTGACTGAAGCCAGTCCCGTTATTGCTAAATCCATTCTTATGGCCGCTGAACTGGGCAGCATAGCCAATGAACAACCAGGAGTAACACTGGCAAACGGTATGGATACGATCCGGATGTTCAGCATACCAGCCGACCAATATGAAAAATATGTCGCAGGCCTGAAAGATTTTCAGCCCGATGATTATCATTTGGAGAAAGTATCGCTGGATAAATGGAAGAAGAATGTGGATACGCAGTATAAAAAAAGCGCCGTTCCGCTTCCCAAAACGGAAGTCGATGGACTCACCAAGAACTGGTGGCAATTATGGGAAAAACGCATGGAGGCCTATCTGTCATCTGACAAAGCTTCGTTTGAACTGGATCGACTTGATTTGTTAATGTATGCTTCCAGGTTGATGCCAGTGGGGATGCTGCATCCTCAATTTGATAAAATCAACATACAAAGTTGGTCCTACCTGTTATTATTGAGTTTCGAAAATAACCCAGATGATAAATATCAATCGTATCGTTTGGGTATGGCCATTCCGGCGATGAAAGCGCTCGGCCTTCATTCTACTATTGATCGCTTTGCCTCCCTGTTAAACCAATCGTCTTTCAGTACTCGATTCAAATCTGAAACCATTTCTAAAATAAAAGCTACCTGGGAGCAGTACCAAAAGGCACCTTCCTTCAAAACCCGCACATTTACGAAAGCCGTAATTATTATATCAAATTATATCATAGACTGGCAGCCCTCTAATCTTTATAGCGTATTCGTAATTCCCTTCGATCTGAACACCCGGGAAAGTTATCCCAATGCATATCAGATGCTGTTGAATGATATTTTTAAACCCGAAGATTTTCATCAAATCCTTATACAAAAAGGATCCGAAGACTACCCGGAAACGTCCTATACGGCAATATTACCTGATGGATATAAAAAGATTCCGGTTGCTTGGATCGTGTCTTACTTTGTTTCTTCTCAAATCAAAACAAGTTTACCCATCGTACGCGATCCTTTAAACTTGGAACAAGCCATGGCCGCTTTGGAGAGTAAGGCTTAGTACAGCGTCAAAATCACGACGCTGTAACGATCAGCAGGTATTGCCCACTCCCCCCGCCATTCCAACAACAAAAAATACAACCACCATGTCACACCAACCACCCCTGGCGCTCCGTTGGAGTCGCCTTGTCTGCGACGCCATCTACTTTGCCAAAATGCCCCCTACCATCGCCGCCCGTGCGCTGGCCATGGTTCATACCGCTATGTACGACGCCTGGACGGCGTATAGCGGGGGCTGCGAGGTGAGCACCACCACCGGCGCCCGCCTCAAACGCCCCGACGAAGAATGTACGCGTCAAAACCGGGAGACGGCCTTTAGCTACGCCGCCTACAGGGTACTGAAGGCGCTATTCGGCGATGATTTTCTGGAAGACCGCAAGGATGTGTTGGCCACCTTGATGAAAGAAGCCCGCTGCAAGGCAGGCAACTCTTCGATGGATCCAACCACGCCCGAGGGCATCGGCAACCTGAGCGCCGAACTCGTTATCGATTGTCGCCGCGGCGACGGCTCTAACCAGGATGAGAAGTATGCGGATTATACGGGATATTGCCCGGTGAATGCGCCTCCCCCCAAACGACCGCTGGAAGATCCGGAAAAATGGCAACCCCAGCGGAACGACAAAAAAGAGCCGCAGGTTTTTACAACGCCACATTGGGGATTGGTAAAACCCTTCGCCTTGACCTGGGGCGGTCAATTCCGTCCACCCGCGCCATCGGGTTGCGGCTCTGCCAAATTCCATAAACAAGTAGAAGATCTCATCCAGATCAGTGCTTGCCTCACCGACGAGCAAAAGTTGATCGCCGAGTACTGGGCCGGCATGCACGAAGATAAATTCGAGAACTCGAGTACCGTACCTGGGTATGGCTATTGGACCGTGCCGCCGGCGCAGTGCTGCCGCATAGCTGATTTTATCGCCGTAAAAAACGAATTCAAAAACACCTCGGTCATCAAGCTCCTGTTTGCAGTAAGTAATGCCCTGCTCGACGCCTCGATAGCAGCCTGGGATGCTAAGGTTTACTACGACTTCGCGCGGCCGGATTCCACAATACACGAACTTTATGATAACTATTGTTTTGATGCCTGGGGGGGGCCATGCGAAGGCGCCGTGAATATGCAGGGCGAAAATTGGTGCCCCTACCTGCTCACAACCCCTCCCTTTGCCGAGTATCCATCAGGGCACAGTACATTCAGCCGGGCTATTGCAGAGGTTATCACCAGGCTATGCGGCACCAACGAATACGGCGATTGTATCACATTCCCGGCCAATAGCTCGGTCATCGAGCCGAAATGCACTCCCTGCGAGGAAATCACGCTCAGTTGGCGCACCCTGCACGAAGCGGCAGACCAGGCAGGCTGGTCGCGGCGCTACGGCGGCATCCACTTTGAAGAAGGCGACCTGCGCGGCAGGGAATTGGGTAAAAAAGTAGCGGATTGCGTAGTAGAAAAGGTGCTCTTGTATTTTGAGGGTAAACTCGGATAAACCTGCCGGTTATGAAAATCATTTCGATTGCGATTCAAAAAGGCGGCGCCGGCAAAACCACCACCACGCTCAACCTGGCGGCAGCCCTGCGCGAGGCCGGCAAAACCTGCCTGCTCGTCGACCTCGACCCGCAAGCCGGCCTCTCGCAATCGCTGGGCATTCACGATGAACCCTTCCCCAATACCTATCACCTGCTGAAACGGGAGGCTGCCGGTATTCCAGGTCCGCCCGAAGACGCTATCATCGAAAAAAGCGGGCTGGACCTCATACCGGCTTCTCTGGAACTGGCAAGCGCCGAACTGGAATTAGTGAGCGTGTATGGTCGCGAACATATTCTGGCGCAGGTACTACAACGGCTGGAGCGCCGCTACGATTTTGCGCTACTCGACTGCCCGCCCTCTATCGGCATGCTCACCGTAAACGCGCTGGTAGCCAGCGACGCAATCTTGATGCCCTTAACGCCGGAATTTTTATCTTTGAGAGGCGCGAAAAGCTTTTTGCGGCATTTGGAGCTCGTCAGGCGGCTAAATGCGCGCATTGACCTGCTCGGTTTGGTGCTGACCCGCTACGACGCCCGCAAAACGATGACCCGCGAAGTGGAAGCGCAATTGCTACAGGACTACGGTCGGGACAAGGTGTTTACTACCTGCATCCGCACGAGTATTGCGCTGGCAAAAGCCCAGCGAGCCGGCACAGATATTTTTTCTTTTGATAAAAATGCCAACGGCGCCAAAGACTACCGGGCGCTGGCGGCGGAGTTTTTATCTAAAATCGGCAGCAAATGAAAAACATATTCCGGTCGCGGCGACATCGCAATCCGCATCAAAACGACGACCAGCAGCGGGAAAAACCGTTTTTCTCCAAATCGAATGAGACGGCAAAACAACCTTTTTTCAGCGCCGCTAAGGGCCTGCCCGTACAAACCAAGCTGAGCATCGGCCAACCCGGCGACGCCTATGAGCGCGAAGCCGACGCCGTAGCCGACCGGGTGATCAGCGGCCAGGGGCAAACCCCGATAGTTCAGCGCCAGGAAATCAGCGCCATCCAACGCGCTACGCTGGCTACGCCGCAAGAGGATGAACCCGTGCAAATGGCAGCAATGGAAGAAGAAGAACCGATCCAAAAAGCGACTATACCAGAAGAAGAGGAGCCCGTGCAGATGAAGGAGGAAGAAGAGGAACCCGTCCAAATGAAATCGGATGCTGGAGCAGCCGGTGCGAGTAATCACCTGAGTAGCCGCATTCAAAATACCGCCGGCAATGGAAAGCCCATGCCTGCCAAAACCCGCGCCGAAATGGAACATTCCTTTGGCGTTGACTTTAGTAGCGTAAACATTCATACCGATACCGAGGCTGTCCAGATGAATAAAGAATTGGGCGCACAGGCGTTTACGCATGGAAAGGATGTGTATTTTAACTCCGGGAAATATAATCCGGATGATAGTGGTGGGAAGCACTTGCTGGCGCATGAGTTGACGCATGTGGTGCAGCAGGGGGCAGGAAAGGAAAAGAAAGTACAAAAATTTTCGATGCCTTGGCCAATCAACGGTAGAGTCATTAATAATTACCATGCTCCTGTTACTGTTTGGTCAGATGCAGGAGGTTGCTATACCATAGCGGCGGGAGCTTCCAGCGGGAGATTTTCTGAAGACGTGGACTTTGTAAGAAGTCCGCGCGGTACATGGTATAAAATAGGCTCTTTCACGGTTACGGTTGATAGTAGCGGCGTTGTTTCCGGGGAACTACGTGTTGCGACACCGGAAGAAACCTCGTCATTCCTGGCGCCTTGTTGAGGATGACAACAATGTCTTTGAAAATCGGGTAACTAACTATGTCAACTGCTTCTTCCATAATTTCTCCGCTCGCCTACCTCGCCGCCCTCATCACCGAGCGAATCAAAACCCATTTCAGCCCTAACGGCCACTTTAACGGCAATGGCCTGCCGGTACATTTCGAAGAAGCCGAAGACACCCCGCTTAGCCATTTCTTTCGCCATCACAACCTGTCGGCGCAGGCCCAAACCCTCTTCCTGCTGGCTTTGGCCCCCCATCTCCAGGCCGACTTCTACGACCGCGTCATAGCGGACGCGTTGCCGCAGGCCGGCGACTTCCCGCAACTGGGCGGCGCCCGCGGCAAAAACTTCCGAGGCTTCCTGCCTACCGGCGAAACGGCGCTTTTCCTCCTCGCCGGCGAGGAGGCGGAAAAGCGGCTGGAAGTGCTCCACTTTTTTAGCGAAGACCACACGTTTGCCAAAAAACGCATACTCTGGCTGGAAGAAGTGCCCGAAGGCGAACCGCGTCTGAGCGGCCGTATCATCCTGTCGCAAGAATACGTCGATTTGTTTACAACCGGCAGGACGGCGGCGCCGCGCTTCAGCATGACTTTCCCCGCACAGCGCATCGAAACCGAGCTGGATTGGGACGATCTGGTGTTGCACCCCGACACCGTACAGCAGATCAAAGAACTCGAAACCTGGGTCAAATACGGAGAAACGCTGATGGATGATTGGGGTATGCGCCGCAAACTCAAACCCGGCTATCGCGCCTTGTTTCACGGCCCGCCCGGCACCGGCAAAACCCTCACCGCCTCCCTGCTCGGCAAATACACCGGCAAAGACGTCTACCGCATCGACCTCTCTATGGTCGTCTCCAAGTATATCGGCGAAACAGAGAAAAACCTGGCCAACCTTTTTGCGAAAGCGGAAAACAAAGACTGGATCCTCTTTTTTGACGAAGCCGACGCCCTATTCGGCAAGCGCACCAACGTGCGCGACGCCCATGACAAATACGCCAACCAGGAGGTGTCCTACCTCCTCCAACGAGTAGAATACTACGATGGGTTGGTCATCCTGGCTACCAATTTCAAAAGCAATATCGACGACGCCTTCAGCCGGCGCTTCCAGTCGATCATCTATTTCCCCGCCCCCGGCGTCGAAGAACGCCTCAAACTTTGGCAAAAGTCTTTTCCTCCCAAAGTGCAACTCGGCAGCGATATCAACTTGCCCGCTATCGCGCAGAAATACGAACTCACCGGCGCCGAGATCATCAATATCATACAATTTGCCTGTCTGCGCGCACTGGATCGCAACGACAAACAACTGCTTTTTCAAGACCTCCTTGAGGGAATTCGGAAGGAATTTCAAAAAGACGGAAGAATTTTGCGTTGAGCACCGGCGCCTCAAACAGCGTGTGCAATACGTATTTTTCTCAGAGCTAAAACGGAATGGCACAGAGTCAACATCACACTCTGCGCCACTCCGTTTTACTCCGTTTAACTCTGCGGTAAAATACCCCCTGCCATCCTGTCCCATAAAAATCGCACGGCAAGCCAAATTGTCAGCCCCGCCCCCCCATTCTCCCCCCTGGCACAAGAATTGCCCCATTTAATAAAGCTATTGACAACTACAAACTGAACTTATGAACCTCAACAATTTCACCCTGAAAGCCCAGGAGGCCGTGCAGCGCGCCCAGCAAATCGCATTGGAGCGCGAACACCAATCTATTGAGCCGGCGCACCTGCTCAAAGGTATCCTGGAAGTCGATGAAAACGTGGCGCCTTTTGTATTCAAAAAAGTAGGCGCCAATCACCAGACCGTCAAACAGGCCACCGAAAGTATTGTGATGTCGTACCCACGTGTGAGCGGAGGCAGCGGCAGCCAATACCTGGCCCGCAGCACCAATGAAGTACTCCAGCGCGCCAACTCGTATCTCAAAGAATTCGGCGACGAATATGTGAGCCTAGAACACCTGCTGCTCGCCTTGCTGGCCGTAAAAGACAGCGTGTCGCAGATGCTCAAAGACGCCGGCCTCAACGAAAACAACCTCAAAGCCGCCATCAAAGAACTGCGCAAAGGCGGCCGGGTGACCAGCGCCAGCGCCGAGCAGTCGTACAACGCCCTCAACAAATACGCCGTCAACCTCAACGAACGCGCCCGCAACGGCAAACTCGACCCCGTAATCGGCCGCGAAGAGGAAATCCGCCGCGTATTGCACATCCTGGCCCGCCGTACCAAAAACAACCCGGTGCTCATCGGCGAACCCGGGGTGGGTAAAACGGCTATCGTAGAAGGCCTCGCCCACCGCATCGTGAACGGCGACGTGCCCGAAGACCTGCTCGACAAAGATATCTACGCCCTCGACATGGGCGCGCTTATTGCAGGCGCTAAATACCAGGGCGAATTCGAAGAACGCCTCAAAGCGGTGGTCAACGAAGTGGTGAGCGCGGGCGGCAATATCTTTCTCTTTATCGACGAGATCCACACCCTCATAGGCGCCGGCAAAACCCAGGGCGCCATGGACGCCGCCAATATCCTCAAACCGGCACTGGCCCGCGGTGAACTGCGCGCTATCGGCGCCACTACGCTCAACGAATACCAGAAATATTTTGAAAGCGATAAAGCCCTCGAACGCCGCTTCCAGGTGGTGATGGTGGACGAACCCAGCGAAGAAGACGCTATCTCTATCCTGCGCGGTCTCAAAGAACGCTACGAAACCCACCACAAAATCAATATCCTCGACGAGGCAGTGGTGGCCGCCGTGCAACTCTCTACCCGCTATATCACCGACCGCTTCCTGCCCGACAAGGCTATCGACCTCATCGACGAGGCCGCCGCCCGCCTGCGCCTCGAAATGAATTCGATGCCCGAAGAACTCGACGAAGTGGAACGCAAGATCCGCCAGCTCGAGATCGAACGCGAGGCGATGAAACGCGAAAACGATACCCAGAAGATCAACAAGATCAACGAAGACCTGGCCAACCTCGAAGACCGCCGCAACGCCCTGCGCGCGCAATGGGAAACCGAACGCGAACTGGTGCTCGGCCTGCAAAAATCAAAGGAGGAAATCGAACAACTGCGCCAGGATGCCAACCGCGCCGAACGCGAAGGCAATTTCAGCCTGGTAGCCGAAATCCGCTATGGCCGCGTTCCCGAAGTGCAAAAACGATTTGAAGAATATACGGCCAAGATCAAGGATATGCAAGGCCGCAGCAAATTGCTGGTGAAAGAAGACGTGGACGCCGAAGATATCGCCGAAATCGTGAGCAAGTGGACCGGCATCCCCGTGACCCGCATGCTGCAAAGCGAACGCGATAAGCTGCTGCACCTCGAAGAAGAACTGCACAAACGCGTAATCGGCCAGGAAGAAGCCGTAGAAGCCGTGGCCGACGCCATCCGCCGCAGCCGCACCGGCCTCTCCAACGAACGCCGCCCCATAGGCTCGTTCCTCTTCCTGGGTACCACCGGCGTGGGCAAAACCGAGTTGGCCAAAGCGCTGGCAGAATACCTCTTCAACGACGAAAATCTGATGACCCGCATCGATATGAGCGAATACCAGGAACGTCACACGGTATCCCGACTGGTAGGCGCGCCTCCGGGTTATGTAGGCTACGACGAAGGCGGACAACTCACCGAGGCCGTGCGCCGCAAACCATACTCTGTAGTACTGCTCGACGAGATAGAAAAAGCGCACCCCGATGTATGGAATATCCTGCTGCAAGTGCTGGAAGACGGCCGCCTGACCGACAATAAAGGCCGGGTGGCCAATTTCAAGAATACGATCATCATCATGACCTCGAATATCGGCTCCGATATTATCCGCGAGAATTTCGAGCGTATGAAAGAGGAAGATAAAGACGAGGTGATTGAAAAGACGAAAAATCTGGTGTTCGAAATCCTGAAGCAAAGCGTGCGCCCCGAATTCCTCAACCGCATCGACGAGGTAATCATGTTCCGCCCGCTCTCCAAATCGGATATCCGGGGTATCGTGGAACTCCAACTCAACGACCTGCGCAAGATGCTGGCAAAACAGGATATCAAACTCACCATCACGCCCCAAGCCATGGACTGGCTCGCCGAGGAGGGCTATCACCCCGAATTCGGCGCCCGCCCACTGAAACGCGTGATCCAAAAACGCGTACTCAACCAGCTTTCCAAGCAAATGCTGCTAGGCGAGATTGTGCCCAACAGCCGTATCGTACTCGATGTGTTTGACGAGGTGGTGGTGTTTAGGCAGCCGGTGAAGACGGAGGCGTAAGGGGGTTGTCGGTTCTCCGTTCTCTGTTGTCCGTTATCCGTACCTTAACTTTGTAAGTTAAACTTAACAGAGAACAGAGAACAGAGAACAGAGAACTACCCCCTCACCACCTGCACATTCAATTGCAGGCGTACTTCGTCGCTTACTACGATGCCGCCGGCTTCCGTAACGGCGCTCCAGCGCAGACCGAAATCCTGGCGGTTGATCGTGCCGGAAATTTCAAAGCCTGACTTCGTATTGCCATAGGGATCTTGTACCTCGCCAAGTGATTCTACGTTCAGCGTCACCGTTTTCGTGATATCGCGGATCGTCAGATTGCCGGTCATCTTGTACTGGTTGCCGCCGGCTTTTTCAAATGACGTAGACACGAAGCGCAGTTCGGGGTACTGAGCTGCATTAAAGAAATCGTCGCTTTGCAGGTGCGCGTCGCGGTCTTTCTGGTTGGTATCTACGCTGGCCGTCATGGCAACAAATTCTGCCGAAGCGCCTTCCCAACCCTGCTCAGAGGGTGTGATATGGCCGCCGAATTCGCGGAAATACCCCGTTACGTTGGTGATCATCAGGTGTTTTACCTTGAAGCTGATCTCCGAATGTGCATTATCAATGGCCCAGGTGGCCGTCTGTGTTGCTGTTGCTGTTGACATGGTTTTTCTATTTTTTGATGAATAATAATGTTTAAACATTAATGTATATACATTTGTTCATTACCGGTGAAAAAAATTTGATTTCAGCTATCAGCAGTCAGGGCTCAGGGCTCAGCAGCTAGGTCTAAGTTACTGAGCCCTGACTGCTAAGCCCTGACTGCTATTAAAAAATTTCGTTTCTTTACATAGCAATCAAATCCTTATGCCATGCGCCTATCATACATTATAGTAATCACAATTGTCGCTGCCTGCTGGCAATGCAAAACCGCCACACCCAGCCTGAGCGGTTCACAATGGAAAGTCATCGAATTACACCCTGGCGGACAAACCTCCTCTTTATTGCCTACCAAAGAGTACGTACTGGCTTTCAAATCGGATGCTACGCTGAACATCAAACTCGACATCAACAACTGTTTCAGCGGTTACGCCCTGCCCGAAGCAGGCAAGATCAATATCAGTCCGCTCGCCTGTACCAAAGCCTGCTGCGATAGCGACCTGGCGACCCAGATTGCCCGCTCGCTCCAGTTTATGACGGCCTACACCATCGATGGCGACCGCCTGGAGCTGTCCGGGCAAGATCGGTTGTTGCTGGAAAGACTTTGAGTTAGGGCCTAGCTCTCCGCGCTAACTACTAACTGTTCAACATCAACATTCAACATCAAAAAAAAACTATATGCACCGATTTATTTTTTCTGCAGGTTTCCTGTTATTACTGGCTGCCTGCCAGCCTGGCAACAAAGAGGCAAATGCTGCCGGCGACGCGGCTGCCGATACTTCTGCCGTGAAGCCCAATTCAGAAGTGATGTGCTTCGTGATGACCGAAGGCGACAACAACCAGGATACGACCCGCATTACGTTGTCTATCCTGCTGGACAATAAGGTGGCCGGAACTATGGATTGGATGCCCTACGAGAAAGACGGCGCCTACGGCGTTATCGAAGGAGAGAAAAAAGGCGATATTATCACCGGCATTTACCGCTATACCATTGAAGGCAGCGAGCAATCAGAAGAAGTAGCCTTCAAGCTCTCCGGCAACCAATTACTGCAAAAAGAAGGCGAACTGATGGAAAAAACGCCCGGCCAGGCCGAACTGGTCTTCAAGGATGCTGATAAGGCCCAGTTCTCGAAGAAATTTGGTCGGGTGGACTGTGAATGATGTGCTGATTTGCTGATTTGCTGATGTGCTGATGTGCTGATGTGCTGATGTGCTGATGTGCTGATGTGCTGATGTGCTGATGTGCTGATTTGCTGA
>JABWBR010000014.1 GCA_013360405.1 Saprospiraceae bacterium | reverse complement strand
AGCATCCCGACCCACAGGTCGGGAGGGTCGCAGGTTCGAATCCAGCATAAAAAATCGAACACATTTACAGGGCGCATAGCTCAGCTGGTTTAGAGCATCTGCCTTACAAGCAGAGGGTCGGAGGTTCGAATCCTTCTGCGCCCACCACAGGCCACCGATTGGTGGCCTTTTTTGTATAGTAGCTTCTCTTTCACTATCATTTCTTTTTTCCCTATCTTCACGCCATTTCCATCACCTTCCCTCCTCTGCATCATGGCAAAAAAAGAAAAAAAATCGGAAGACGTTACCAAAACGAGAATCAAAGCCAAAAAGACAAAAAAGAAAGCCGAAGTGCAATACCATCGGCAACCCGGCGATATGGATGCAGACAACTGGCAGATCGCCCTGCGCCGGCAATTTGCCGCCAACAACAAATTTGAAGTAAAAAAAATGACCGGAGAAGTCGTGTTTGCCGACTACCTGGTGACCAACCCCGAAAACAGCAATGCCTACAAAGTAGCCCTGCGCAGCGCCGGTCCCGGCCACAATTTCTGTAGCTGTTTTGATTTTAAAATCAACCAATTAGGCACCTGCAAGCATATTGAAGCCGTACTGCTGGATGTGGCTAAACGCCATAAAAAACGACACCTGAAAACTCCCGTCTCTCGCGATTATGCATCAATTTACGTTGACTATCTCGACAACAGGGCCGTCCGACTGCGCATTGGCACAGAAGCAGAGGCGGAATTGCGTGAATTGGCCTCCTCGTATTTCGATGCCGACAAACGCCTCACTCCCGAAGGACTGGCCAATTTTGAATTATTCTGGTATAAGGCCCGCCAAATAGCCCCCTCTTGCCGTTGCTACGACGACGCGCTGGAACGCATCCTCGAATTGCGCGAGCAACAACGCCGCAGCGCCAAATTGGCTAAAATGAAAGTTGCTGCGCGTCGCCGGTTTTTGGACGGACTCGTGCAGACACCGCTTTTTCGCTACCAGGAAGAAGGCGTTTTGTTTACCTACCAATATGGCCGGGTAATCATCGGCGACGAAATGGGCCTGGGTAAAACCGTGCAGGCTATTGCCGGCGCCGAACTACTGCGCCGCGAACACGGCATTAACAAAGTACTCATCCTGGCGCCTACCTCGCTCAAATACCAGTGGAAAACAGAAATCGAAAAATTCACCGGACAAACCGACGCCCTCGTCATAGAAGGCAACGCCCTCAGCCGCCGGCGTTGCTATCACCAGGAAGAACCGTTTTATTCCATCGCCAGCTACCATGCCGCTTTGTACGACTGGCAATTCATGTCAGAAGGGGGCTACGACCTGGTCATCCTCGACGAAGCCCAGCGCATCAAAAACTGGCGCACCAAAATAGCCCAGGCCGTGCGGCGAATCCCCAGCCGGTATGCTATCGTGCTTACCGGCACGCCTATTGAAAACAACCTGGAAGAATTGTACGGGCTGGCCCAGTTTGTCGACCCCTTCGCCATGGGCCCCCGCCATCGCTTTTTTATGCGCTACCAACAAGCCGACGACACCGGCAGGGTGATCGGCTATCGCAATTTGAGCGAAATTCGCCAACTCCTCAGCCACTGCCTGATCAGACGCACCAAAAAAGAAGTGCTCAGCCAACTTCCCTCCCGCACCGATAAAAACCTCGTGGTACCCATGACCCGCGAGCAAAAAATATTACATAGCGAATACGGCGACGGGGTAGCCAAATTAGTCGCCAAATGGCGGCGCTTAGGTTTTCTGGACGAGCAGGACCGCAACCTCCTCCTGCGCTTCCTCAATATGATGCGCATGGTGTGCGACAGCACTTATATCATCGATCAAACCACCAATCACCAAACCAAAATTGACGAACTCCGCTACCTCGTGGGCGATATTCTCGAAATTGAAGGCGAAAAAGTAGTCATATTTAGCCAATGGGCGCGCATGAATAACCTGGTAGCCGACATGCTACGGGAATTGGACGTCGATTATCGCTACCTCCACGGCGACGTACCCGCCAAACAACGCGGCGATCTCTACTACGATTTTAACAACGACCCCGAGGTGCGCGTCTTCCTGAGTACCGACGCCGGCGGCGTGGGCCTCAACCTGCAAGCCGCCGCCTGGCTTATCAATATCGATATACCCTGGAACCCCGGGGTGCTCGAACAACGCATCGGACGCATCCACCGCATGGGCCAGACCAAACCGGTGAATATCATCAACCTCATCGCCCAGGAATCCATTGAACACAGTCTGCTCGGCGTATTGCAATTCAAAAAAAGTCTGGCCTCCGGCGTACTCGATGCCGGCGACGACAGCATCTTCCTGGGCGACGACAAGTTCCGCAAGTTCATGGAATCGGTAGAGGTGATCACCCGCGGGCCGCAAGAACCCGACTTGGAGCATATACCCGCCGAAACAACCGACGCCGACGAAGCGCCCGACGCTGCGGCATTGCCCGAACCGCCCCTGCAACCCGAAGAACTGATCGAAGCTGAAGAAGACGAAATGCCGGGTAATCTGGTTGCCGAGCCGGCTCAGGCAGTCGCCTCCACCTCAGGGCAGCCCGCACCGCAGGAACTCGTCCAGGACGGCTTGCGCTTCCTCGGTCGTCTCGCCCAAACCCTCAGCGACCGCAAAGCCACGGAACAATTGGTGGAAAGCATCACCGAAAAAGACGAAAAAACCGGCCGCACCTACGTCAAACTCCCCATTGATGATGTTGACGTGGTTCACCAGTTTTTTCAGGCTTTGGGCGGGTTGTTGAAAGGGGGGAGGTAATATCACTGATCGTATAAATGCGGAAAACTCCACCAGAAAACCACGATAACAAGCATAACCAAAAATATACCGCACGCCGTCAAGTTATAAGCCACCGGCTGAAGATTTGCGGATGTTATTCTCCCACCTCACCCAGCCAGTCGCACAGTCGCGTTTCGACTCCGCTCAACGACCAGTAAGGATCGTACGAGTCGTATAGTCTAATTGGGCATGATCCAGGCTCGGGCGCGAAGGATACAGATGATGTCATGAATTCAGGGGTGCATTCTTTTGAAAGGGGCGTAATGACTTTTATCATTAAAAAAACCAATCTTTTGTGATAAATTAAGCTTGCGTATATCCATGTTTAAAAATGGAAATTGCGAAGACTTCAAAATATGAAAAATGGTCAATTCGCCTTAGAAATTAACCATGCTTAGCCCAAAGGCCACACGAGCATGGTAACAACACGAAAAGTCATGAAAAAGCTAATCGTATTTCTCCCGCTTTTATTATTCGCCGGCTCGGTAAAGATCTCCGTGATAGTCGCCCAAACCACTTTCGGGTCTCAACAGGTGATCATTGAGCCCGAGGTGAGAAACGTACAAGCAGTTTATGCCGCCGACCTGGACAATGACGGCGATTTGGATGTGATGTCAGCTTCGGCCTACGATGGCAAAATAGCCTGGTACGAAAACTTATTGGGAAGTGTAGGCGTAGAGGATATCCAAACTAAACCCAGACTTTTCAGCCTTTACCCCAACCCCAGCGGTAGCTCTACGTATATTCAAATAGAACCCTCTGCCATACAAGGACAAACGATTGAATTGAATTGGTGCTTGCAAATGCTGAGATTACAGCAAGCCCTCAAGTGTGAACCTACACATTTACATCCGGTGGCAATTAAGTTTTCAATTACTCATGGACGCATCGGCATGCTCCTCTGGTATATTTAAAAAAATTAGAACTGGCGATTACTTCTCTTGGGCCGTCGAATACATATAGCCAGGCATCCCCAACATTATTTTCTGTGCCGCTCCAGTAATGGCCGTATAAGCCCATCTCCCTACCTGCCTGATTAGGGAACTGTAATCCACCCAGGCGCGCATCGAAACCGGAGCTTCCACCCAGTATTAGCGCCTTGTAAGCTAAATGGCGAGTACTCCATACTTCCAAAAGCGCATGCCAATCGTTATGCGTGGGCAGGCGCCAGCCTTCACCCAGCGATTCACAAGCAAGGCGGGCAGCATCCCAGGTATAAAGCCGGCCGTAAACCTGGCAATTGGCCGGGTTGTCGTCGTAACACCAACTACCCGAAGGCGTGGTATAATTCATGTTTTGTTTGGTCCAAGTCAGATTGGCCAACCGAATCTTGTCATAGCGGTTTCCGGCAGGATCGGCAACCTGGTTGGAAGTCTCCAGCGCAGCGAGTTGAGTATAATACCCAAGGTTCTGGTAGGCGCCGCTTAGCACAGTGCCGTCCAAAAACCAGGTGATCAGGTGATTGTTCAAGTCGAATTCCATTTCAATGATATTAGAAGGTAACTTTCCGGCGGGAAGGCTATAACGCGTAGTTTCCAGAACCGAATTCAAATCTCTGCTTGTACCGGCGGATACCGTATAATCGGAATACCAGGCAAATACCTTATCATCGGAGTTAATGGCTATACCTACAATATCGCTGGTCGATTTCCCCGGAGGAAGGCTAAAATTAGAAAGAGATTGACTGGAACCCAAATCAACGTAGCTTGGGCCGGCACTTCGGGTACCATCGGAATACCAGGCATAATACCTTATCTACGGAGGAAAAGCTTATGCCTACAATATCGCTAGCCGTTTTGCCGGCAGGCAAACGGAATTCAGTAGTAGAAGACGGGGTGTCATTTAAACGAAAATTTGGCCTTAAGACCACCGTTCCATGGTCGTACCAATAGAAGAATTTATGGTCCGATTTGCGTATGCCGATGCCGACAATTTGGGGGTAGGCAGGGATGGTGGCGAACAGGAGGGCGAGAGCGATTAAGAGGGGCGGGAAGGTGCATTTCCGTTTCATTGTGTTTGAATTTAGTGTACATACACATTTATGTAATTCGGTTTCTCAGGCACATAGAATCACAATAATTAATCTATCTGAAAATTGTTATTCCTCTCTTTGAAAATTTTGACATCTTTTATCTCTCAAGAACTTAAAAACTAAACTTGACCACCATCATCAATTGTTCCAAATCAGCCAACTGCGGTGCTGAAGTAATGGACAGCCTAAAAAGCGTATCCAACGCGATAGCATGGGTTTGCCCGCTACACAATTGCCAATCGGTAATTTGGCCGAGAGTTATGGAGTCTTCCCCTTCCCCAATTTTTAAAGTAATAGAATCCGGGTTGCTTTGAGATTTGGAAACAAACATCACACTGTCAATCGTGGCATTCGACATTTGCGCCAGGTATGGCAAGCGGCTTTTGTCAATTATCAAGTCGACAAACGCGTTTTGCTTTAACTGATACCATTCGTTCGGCATATCGTGTCTGAGATTAATGGCCACATGCAATCCGGTTTGATCAAGTTCCTGCCTGATATTAGCTAACTGAGCCTTCAACGCCTCTCGGCAACTTCTGCGCAGGGAAGAGCCCCCTTCGCGTGCAGTGTATTTGAAATGTAAAATAACGTCCGAGATGGTTTCATAATTAAACTGGCTCAAGTCCTTTGGCGGCAATTCCAGCCGCCAACTGCCAATGGCGCCGGTACCTTCAAACGGCAGGTAACGTTCGTCGCGGAAATTCAACTCAAATACCCCACTGTCGTTTTGTGATTGGCTGGTTGCAATGGACTGAATAGCTCCAATATTGTAAACAAAGCGTTCATCATTTTGTGTTATTTCCGCATATTCAGGCTCATTCGGAAGCAAATTGGCATTTTTTCGGTACTTATTTGTTACAAGGGAAAGTTTAGCGCTCACCGATGTATAGGGTCCAACCACACAGGGCAGACTAATGCTTACCGATTTAACTCTTCGGAAGTAATGCCCGGCGTGATCCAAATCGAATAGGACTTCGGGCACTTCAAAGTAGCAAGCCCCGGTAGCCCGGAGACTAACCAAAGCTAATGGGTCTAACTGAGCAAGAGAAATGTGTTTGGTTATTTCATACTCCCGCCTGTTTTTCTCCATATAGCTTGCCTCCATTCGTTTGATGTCATGCAGCAGGAGGTCGGCGCTTTGAAGGCCTTTTTTTCTGCTGTCCCAATAACCGTAGGAAATAAAGGTGTCGTCGTTGCCCAATTCAAACTGGTAACAACGCTCCGCTTTTTTAGCAAAATCATGCGCCAATTTATAAGCGCTGAAATACACAGAACTAACTTGCCCGATCATCCAATCGTATAATTCTTGACTGGTGTATTTGGAACGCATAAATTCGTCGGTCTTCCTGGCATTTTCGATTTGGAGTATGTGGTTTTTAAGGTCTGTCTCAGCGATTTTTTTGCGAATTTCTGCAGCAGTGATTTGTTTGTCGATGGATTTAATCTCCAGTGTTGCTAAACGTTCCTGGAGTTTCCAGTCGTCGAAACGGCGTTGGTAACCGCCAAGAATAGAGGCTTGGCTTGCTGCATACGATGCAACACTGCTCAATATGTTGAGTACATCGCCAGCCGCTTTTGTAGCATTTGCCAGATTAACCCCCCCCCATTTTACTTTGACAGTAGGCGTGCCGCCAAAACCGGCAGCACCAATAATAGACTCTGGTATCAATGAAAATACGCCGCCCAATGTATAACTGATTTGCGCTGCCAATTGCCATTCGTGAGACTCCTGCAGTTTATCCAAATTCAATTGTTCTTTTGAAGTTATCTTTTCGATGTTCGCATAATAAAGCTGCCTCTCCTCCGTCACTTTTTTTGTCTGATTTAGGATGTTGATCTGCTCGGAAGCCTCTGCGGTTTGCAGTTTTTTCATGTCACTAACGGCATTTAATATTTTGATTTCCAGTTCACTGCGCAACAAGGCCATCGCTTCCGCATCTTTTTTCTCCAAAGCCTGCAATAAAGACGAACCCAATCCACGCACTTCATTTGCCAGTTCGGTCGCCTTTTGCGACAGAACATTGAAGCGATAATAAGGCGTTGGGGCATTGACGCCCGCCAGAACGGAGGAAATATCCAAACCTGCGGCAGTGGCGCGCACCAGCATGCCGGGGTCAATGGGTGGCGCGAACAAAGCCAGGCTACGTTCCACCCCATCAATATTTTGGCAATGACGGATCTTGAACAACCGGTCGGCTATGCGATCCCAATACTCCAGCATCTTATCATTTGGTGGAATGCAAAAATAAAGCATGGATAAGGTAATCGGGGCCGGCGGCAATTCTGCACCGCCTTCCGGCAAGTCCGAAAGGTCTGGAAGAATATTTTCCAGGTCTATCAAGGCATTTCCGAAGGCATCCAATTTAGCGGATATCTGGTTGTACGTTTCATAAGGAGGTTTAATTGCGGGAGGAATAATCCTTGGTTTAGGTCCCAATAATTTATCCGCCAGTATGTATAATTGGGTAGCCTGCACGATTGACTCTTGGGTATCTTGTCGGAACAGATGATCGCCCCATTCCGTAAGGTTGTCAATATACCTCATTAATATCGCTTTTTGATAAGCCACAGGCCGGGACCTGGCTATTACATGCGGTTTGAATGGTTTGTTTCGCCATTGTTTTATTGCATCCTCAAGTTCTTTTCTTTCTGGCGTATCAGGGTCAGCTATTCTGAAAAGAAGTGTATCAATTCGTTGGCTGAGGTATTCCTGCCTAATATAAAATGGTTTCGTGACCCAATATTTTTGCGGCGAAGTACCTTCTAATGCCCCGGTTGGATTAAACATGTAATGAAACCAGGTCATCGCTTCTTTAAAGCGGTGGTTCTTGGTAAGCCTGCTCGCCAGTAAAAATGGTATATGGAAAAACAACTCCCAGTTATAACCACTGTAACTTCCGTCTATGGTAAAATCCAAATCTTCCTCGGGCCAACGGCCCACTGCTGCACCTTCTCTCAAGAGGTATGTTTTGGGAACAATATTCGGGTTTGGACCATAATGCGATTCGAAGCTAAAAGTAGTGCTTGGGAATTGCGTCTCTCTTTTCATCAACGCTGGAATACCTTCTTTGTACAGGATTTTTTTAAGTGCGCAAACAAGTGGATGGTACATGTTCCTAAACTGTTCGCCATAGCCTAAAGAAGTATATGTTATTAATTCTTTGATGACCTCTTGGAAATCTTCGAGTAATTGCATCTGTTTATCATCACTAGGATTGGCCTGATAATCAACCAAAGCTTTTAAAAGGGCTTCAGCGTCTTCAATTAATTGCAATACATTGGATCCCGTCCTCATTTCCGGTGTTGGCGGGCCTGCTGGTTTTTTATAAAATCCGGGTATAATTACGTAGGCATGTTTACTATCCTCCATGAAATATGGAAGTAGGGTACCCATAGGCCATTTTAGGGATTCAGGATTTCTTGCATTTCCGGAATTAAATAAATGGAGTAATTCCAAAATAAAAGCTACAAAATCAATCTTAGTAAATTGATGAGGGTAAGTTATTCTGAAAGTATCTGGAGAAGAACCCAGAATTTGATCCGAATGATTACTAGTCAATATGGAATGGACATTCAAAACTGAAAGAATATTTAGTTCCTTATCATTTTCCTTATATCGTTGTGTAACCATTTTTGTGTAATCAAATTTTGGAATAAAATTGAGGTGGTACATTGCCAGAAAACGAGCGCCCTCAGGATAACCTTTGCATCCAGATATATTGAATGCTCCTATAATCCTTTGAATAAATTCCTCGGAATCATAGACATCAACCTTCTTTGAAATTTGTCGAAGGAAAAGTACCTGTTGCCCAAACTCATTATAAACCATATTAATACCCTTCCTTGAAATATGGGTGTCTGTGAAATCCTTAGGCGTTCTTATGGCCTCAATTGAAATCTTTTTCGGCTGCCATTTTTTGTTTGCCATCTCGCTGATGGCCAATTGGATTTTTAGTTTACGTTTCGGCTTGGCTATATCTACTCCCTCTGGATTTTCTTGATCTGAATCAGAAGGCACTTTTGACTTTTGTTCCGGGTCTGCCTCTTCACTAAATACCGGCCAGGCTAAATGCAGCCGGTTGTTCCGGACAAATGCCAACAAATGGTCACCCGTGATATCCAATTCGACTTTTTCCCATGGAGTCCAGTAACTCTCTTGCTCAAATCTCCGGTAATAGTATATCGCCGGGTCGCCCCCTTTAGTACGGGCAAAAACGTGCATGGTCTTGATATCCGATTGATACCAGGTGGCCACTACTTCCAGAAAAGCAATATTGTCTAATTTTTCCAGATACTTAATAAAAGCCTCTTCGGCAGTAAAATCAGTAAGCTCGTTCTGTGACAATTCATTTTCCAGTTCTGTAAACAGGAAAGACTTATCATCTCTCAATTCTGCCTCTATCCAGTTTTCAGGATAAAGAAATACTTTGCGATTAGCCTCCCATACCCGGTAGTTCTTCATCCATTTCCATTGCTCCCAACTTTTATCATTGTTCAGATCAGCTGCCGCTGTAGGTTCTAAGCCCATTAAGCATCGTTGTACAAATAACTGAACAGTTCCATGTGCCTGTACAATTCGGGACGAAGGCATACAGGCCTCCATTTCAACATCCACTAAAAAGTAATCGAATAAATCATTTTCATCCTTCATTTCCGGGTTGGCCGCTAATAAATAAGCCACTAATGCATCCCTTTTCTGCGGACGAATGGCATCCATGATCTCTTTCAAGGTGCCCAACCAGGTGTCCTCATCGTATCTGGCTTTTAGAGCAATCCGCAGTGTTTTAGTATCCATGTCCGTTAAAACAGGCTTGATAAATTCCTGAATCTGGTCAATGGTACATCCCAATTTTCTTAAATAATCCAAACCATTTTCTAATGCCCTCCATTTTCCCGGGTTGCGGAAATTGTCGAGACTCCATACAGGAAATAGAAAAGCTTCCATCGCGTCTACATGGTCTTTAAAATAGCCGATAAGTAGCGCTAGCTTTTCTATGAATTCTGATCTTGTAGTCGTACTGCCCGGTAGTAGCATTTCGGCTACAGAAAAGAAGTCAACAGGGTTTTCAACATCAGTGGGATCGGAGATCGGGGTTAGTTGCCGGGCTAAAGAAAGTATTTCCATAAATGCAACAAACCGATGATAATCTACCGGGTTTTGCCCCGGTTCATACGGAATTTCATCCCATAAAAACCAATCTAAATCGGAATTGTGCTGGAAATACCATTCAAGCTCCGGGTTTCCCAGTTCAAAGGAATGAATCAGTGGGAATAGCTTGTGCAGCAAACGCAAAGCATTATACTGATCAGGGAAATTAATTTCACTGATTTCAGGTAAGTTTATGGCTGGGTTTACAGTATCAATCAAAGCATCGGCTAACAATATATCATTTATAAAAACCGTGCCGGGAGCAGGTTGTTTCAGCCTGGCGTATTTAAGTACCAAATTTGCAACATCGGCATTGGTCTTGAACGTAGTAAGGAGGTTTTGTACTAACAGGTCCTTCTTTTCATTCGCGAAGTTATAACTGGATATAGCAGTCATCCATGCTGCGATTACATTTTTACTTTCATTGCTAAAATCATTTTCTGGAGGGACTATGTCCAATGCGTCCAGACTACTTTTAATGTCAGAAGTATCAAACAAGTTGCTAAATATTTCATCTACAAATATCTTGGCATCATTGACTGAAGTCCTCCAATTCCGGTCAACAAAGTCTATAATCTTTTTAACCTCTGTCTCGCCAACCGCAATCAATTTAGAAAGCATGGCCTGCAACGTTTCCTTTTGCTCATCAGCCGTTAAGTTGGAATCAAAAGGCGATTTAGTAGCGGTATATACTTTTTGATAATCAACTTGCAACTTTTCTAAAATTTGTTTTATTTTATCATCTTTAATTTCCAGATCGGTCAGATTCGTCGCTTCGTGATGCAGCATAAATTGAACATCAGCGAATTTTAGCGAGAGTTTTTGTAATGCCCTGGCTGCTTGTACGAAGGCTAAAGTCGCAGATGGAGAACCCTGAATGTTAATTCCGGTGAGCTTTGTTAAAATGATAAAATCATCTGCTTTGAGTTTAAGTTTACGCATCAGTTTTGATGCTGCATATAAGAAACTGAGATTGTAGAATGGGATGGGAGTCGCAACCTCGGGAAGTAACTTTCCAAAAGTCGTCAAACCAATTTTTTCATTTATATTATCGAAATCTTGTTCTGAAACCTGCAAACAAACCGCCAATGATGTTTTATTAGTAGCGAGTAATTGGGTTCCGTGGGTTTCGTCAATTTTTTCAGGCAATAAATCCTCATCAATAAAACCATTTCTGGCTTTGTTCAAAAATACCCGATGGTAAAGAGGTTTTTGTACATCACTCTGGATACTTTTATATGGTATCTCACCATAAAATCCAAGGAGTTCGTCGAGACTCAGACCTGTTTCCTCCGATAGAGTCAGTAAATCTGCTGCAAGAACCAGGCAATTATTATCCAATTGCCCGTTTCCTAAGCCGCTTTGGGAAATGATTTCATTTATTGTCTCAAATTTCCAGCCCGTTTTCTTTTGGAGACGCAGGAAGCGATGGATACGATCTAAAGCATCTTCATTGAGGTTGGCGATTTCTTTATTAGCGGCGTCGCAGGAGATAGTGGGATTTTCCACAAGGGGTTCATCATAATGATGCGCTATAAAGAGATTATCATCGTTGGTAATAAATTTTAAAGAAAGCAGAATTTCTAGTTCCTTATAAGTCAATCCTGTTTTGGTCAAAAAAGTATCCACCACTCTCATTTCATCGGATGCAGTTGCGCTTAGTGTATTCCAATAATACTGTTGATTCGGAGCATCAGGTGTGACTATCAGGATTCTTTCTGCATCAGTCAATCCCAGGCGCTCGGCTGCAATGGATTCATCTGAAAGAGCAGGTGTCTGAAAAGTCTTCATCAATGACGTCCTGGAAATACCAAACCGGTTAAAGTATGCTTTTGCCTCAACATGATTTAAATCGAAAGGCAGTTGAAATGCATATGATTGGCTTCTAAGTTCATTGTAGGCATACGTATTCACATATTCTGGCGCTGCTGCCAATTCTTCTGCTGAAGATAAGGTTTGGCGCAACCGAAATATGGAATAGTCGCTACCGCCATTGTGAATAATCTTGCAAACTGCTTTTTTGTCCCTTAAATAATGCGGTTTGTATGGCGCTACCTCGGGGCCATTAATAGTTGTTTCATCTTCTGTGCGATAAATTTGAGCCTGATCACTAACAGGAATACTAGCGGACGGTCGCTGTAGTTCTGTTAACAAATCATTTGAAATCTTCCCTGTCAATGGATCAGGGCCAATGGAAAGTGCGCCCGTATACGCTATTCCCGGATCGGGCGCCACGGCCTCTTCCAGTAATTCGCAAACCAGATCAATATAGGGCACCGGGGTATTGGCGTTTTCACACCCCAGGTCAATTTCGCCCAGATCAGGCCTGCGCTCAAACAGGACATTTTTGGCAAGCTGTCCTGTTGAGCCTGTTATAGTGTTTATCACGCTCCGATTTTCCAGAAACTGCAAAATCTCCACCAAATACGCTGCAGGGCCATATACGGAACGACAATGGTCACAGGCGCATACGTCGGTGAGTTGAAACAAGGATTGCAGATTGGGGAATTTTTTATTGACGGCTTCAAGATCCCTTGCCATGCCCGCGTTTTCAATAGCATGGATATCTCTGGCCCGCTGGTATTCCTGCAATTCCCCCAGGAGGATCGTTGCCGCCAGGCTTTTGCGTTCTGCTTTCTTATAGATCAGTTTGGCTTCTTTCCGATTGATTCCCGCTTTGGACGCAATTTCATTGATGAAGCGGGTTTCGCCAACTGCAGTTATACTCTGGGAAGAATGAATTTTCTGTTCTAAAAGTGCATTCGTTTTACCGTAATGAGGGGCCAACTTAAATACCCGCTGTACCAATTTCAACTCTTCCCGCATGGCATGGCTTTGCTCCGTATCCATTTCCTGCTCTTTCAGGAAAAGATCTATGTTGGTATGCTGCAAATCGAAATCTTCATATTTGGCAAAAAATGCTTTAATTGCTTTTTGATTTTTCAGGACAGCCTTTTTCTCCCTTCCCAATTGAGCGGCAAAGGCCACTGTTGGAAACTCCTTTTCTAATTTACGGGCTAAGGATGAAGCGTGCAGGTCAATGCGTTTTTTATCTATTTTTTCTCCGAACAAATTAATGTTGTCCGCTGATTTTGTCAGCACCTCTTTCCATTCGGCTTTGTTCAGGGCAGCCAATCGCCGCACATCCTCCGGGTTTTTAATATTTTTCGATTCCTTTACCTGTGCTACTATTGTTTCATCAAAGCCCAGCAATTCTACCAAAGCAACTATTGTTTTGGCATCCTTCGCTTCTTCGTCTGTCTTAAAAAAAGAATTATCAGTGATCTTTTTCAGAAAACCATTGAGGTCATTTTTATTTTCTTCGAAGAGTTTGCCTATTTCACCTATTTTATCTTCCGATACAAAACGGCTGATGATATTCAACGCCTTTCTGGGATGTTCATTTTGATAATAGTTTTCGGCTTTTTGTTTGTATTGTTGTAGTCCTTCAATATGTTTTTTAGTTTCTTTAGCTACTTTATTCGAGACAATCATTTCTTTCACCGCTGCCGCTACATCGCGTTGCATGGATTTAGGTTCTGTCATTGCAGCGTCATATAGTACGGGCAGGATTTCGGTATTAATGTCTATCATCAAGCGAACCTGGAAGGAATTACTAAAATTCTTCCTGAGCAAGGTATTTTTGCGCAGCAAAGCATAAAAGAAAGGCGCCTCTATTTGGGATGCGGCCTCCAGGCGATGCGCCACCACCAGGTGCTCGATTTTTTCGGAGGCGATTCTCGCTTCTTTGGACAGGAAAGCAATATCGCGGTGCTGCTCGTTTTCCTGCAAGTCTGTAATGGCAACGCTGCCTGCCAGAAAGCGCACCTGTTTCAAAATAGTATCGTACTCCACTGTCTCCGGTTGGATAGGCTGTTCAATAATGATATTAATCTCCTCTTTTTCAGAGGCATTGAACCGCACACTATCTATATCAGTGGCAAAAAGCAGGGTCTTCTTCTCCCGGGTAAATACCTTGATGACAATATCTGCAGTTTCTTTACCCCTACCGCTGAGTTGACTCTGTAGCCAGGTGATTTTATATTTCCCTGCCTGGTCGGTAGTGGTCTCTCCCAACAGTTCTTCGCTGCGCATATCCCGATCGTATACCTGAACCAGGAGATTCCCCAAAACACGATTGAACTTATCGGTTAGCTTTCCGGAGATGAGATTTGGGGATTGGCTGTTGGTTTGCGTTGCCATGTGACAGTTTGTTTAAGACAATTAAAAAAAACGATGGCTAAGATTTGGTATATGATTGCTGTTTGTCTTCGGTTTTTGTTGTATCGTATTGCTTTATAAGTCAGGCACTTGAAGGTGCTGCGATTCTTAGCGCATATCACTCTTCCCATCCACCACCTTATCCTTGTCGCCCTTGCTATAATCCTGCCTTCATTGCCCTTCCAACGGCTGGTTTTGAGGGCTGTGCAGGCGGCCGCTGAGGGTATAGGTGGTGGGTTGCGTTGCCATGTGACTATATGTTTTCGCAGGTTAGGTGGAAATGGTGGTCGCTTGATTGCTTCGTAGTCTATTGTGATTTCCAAATTCCAGGGTGTCGTATTATTTAAAAATCAAGTACTTGTAAATCTATTGTCAATGAGTAGTAAATTTAATGAACTTGCTGTTAAACTCGTAAAGGTGTTTAACGATACGTATCGCAAATAAGCCGTTGTTCCGTCGCGCGTAATCCCGACTGTAATCAAAACTCTGTCTTGAGGCATCATCAATCTGTTCTTGAAACATATAACCTCTATGGGTTTTGACTTCTATCTGAACGCCGGGACGTTCGAAATCCACTCCTCGTTGTCCTCTTCCGCGCGCGCGAAGGACGTGGTGAGCTGCCGTTCCCCCCTCAGTGGCTAATCCTGTCTGCCTCTCAACCAGAACGCGTGTTTCCATAGCCCGGGTTTCCAAGGCCGTTAGTGGTCTTCCCTGCTGTACGAGATCAGCGATATCTACCGGATCACCAACTCTCCATCGGCGATGGGGTGCCCCTGCCCCCCTGGGAGTAGTCTCTGGTATTGGAGGTGGAACTGCCTCTGGTGCAGGTGCCCGAGCAGTACGGGGTGCTACCCGACCTGTTATTCTAGTACCCGCTGGTGGCACCCTTCCACCTTCAAATACCGGAGCAAAAGTTGAAGCTAATAAAAGTCCAGCATCACCTGCACCCATCGCCGCATCATATCCTTCCCCTGCAACTCTAGGCCAATCACCCTGTCTTGCTGCTTGTCTTCCCCTTGTAATAGGTTCCGTGACTCCTCTAATTGCATTTGCATATGGATTGAGGCGATCCGCAGCCATTAAAGCGCCGGTAAAACCACCCCCTTCTTCAGCGTAGGCCCGGGCCATTTCTGGTGCCATAGTATATGCGTAGACGGCCACTTGAGCTGGTGCACCTAATGGAACCGCAAGAATAATAGGCAAAAATCCTGCGGCTCGTCTTAATGCTCTTCTGCCGACTTCTAAAGTTGCATCACCAAGTACAGACCAACTAATTCTTCCATCCCTACCGTTAGTATCTATCATAACTACTGGTTGACCTTCAACATAGCTATAAAGATTCAAAGAACTCTCGAAAACCGGATCACAACTCCCCCACCTCCCCAACCAAGCCAAATAGTACCGCGCCGTATGATACGCCAACCCACTCTCCTCATCCCGCTCCATCCCCGTATACCGGTACCGCTTGGCTGCAGCTCGAATGCCTGCACTCTTGGCGTGGTAAGCCGTGGTACCATAAGGGTGATACTCCTCATAAGAGATAATCTCCCCGCTTCCATCTAATTCAAACCCCACCGAACCCAGGTGATTGCTGTATTGGTATCGGAACAAGGTCTGAACGGGAAGATCGTCGCCGGTCACCCGCACATCCTCCACCAGCAGCACCCGCCGGTCACCATCAAAGAGGTGCAGGGTTTCGATTTCCTCCACTACCTCATCTCCCTGGAAGCGACGATACCATTCCAGGCCACCGAGATACCAGCGCTCCTCCCGGGTACCGTCCAACCTTTCGATCACTTTTCGGCTGCGCTGTTTGCCGGCATCGTACTGGTAATACGCCATGCCGCCGCCGCCAAGGTCAATGGATTGGATCATATCGCGATAGTCCCAGCGGGTAAAGAGGGCATCCGGCACATTGGCGAAATTGAGCATGGAGCCGTGCAAGTCGTATTGGTAGCGCACGGCGTTTACCTCGTCACCGCTCTCCCAGGTGCGCAGCAGGCGGTTGCTGTCCGTCGCATAGCGGTACGTGCGGGTCCAACTGCCGCCGTTGGCCACGTGCCGCATTTGTTCGATATTGCCGACAGGGTCGTAGGTGTAGTATTGCCGGTAATTGCGCAGGGCCTGGTCTGTAACAGGAAAATCTGTTGAAACCGGAGGCGGTTCAAACTGCCCGGGCGCTCCCGCAGCGTGGTAGTTTTCCCGCCCATTAGCAGAAATCAACCGGTACAACGCATCGTACTCGTATTGACTGCGGGGCGCCACCTTTTGGTTTTGGAAAAATACCGGTTCGTAGGCGTCGTCGTGTATCTCGGTAATATTACCCACCGGGTCGTAGGTGTAATATAGTTGCTGGAGTACCTTGTCGTCTTTCAGGTCCGACCAGTACGCGGGGAAAGGCGGCTCGTAATCAGGCCGCGTAGTGCGTATCTGCAGCACACGGAAGGTTTTTTTATCGTAAAAATAGCGGGTAATCGTGCCGTTGGCGTAGCGGATGCGCTGTCGCTGCCCTTTGGCATCGTAGGTCATGCCGTGGATGGCCCCTTGCGTGCGGGTACCGCCGGCATATCCGGTATCCGTTTTTCTGGCGCCTACGATCAGGTCTTCACTTTCCAGCAGGCCGCGGGCATTGTACACCGGCTCGTACACCGCCACCCGACTGTCCGGGCCGCGATGCCAGTTGTAATGGCGCGTCATGCGGTTGAGGGCGTCGTATTCGGTGTTTTGGGTAAAGATTTCCGGCGCCAGCCCGAATGTCGGGGAGCCTTCCGTCCAGTCTATCACTGCTTCGGTGTATTCACTGGCTAATTGGCGTACAGCGGCCAGCAGGTTGCCTTTAAAGTCGTAGTCGGGGTTGGTTGCCAATCCGGAGGCGTCGTAGTGTTGGTATACTTGCCCGCGCAGGTTGTGGGCGTTGTCTTCCGGCTGGTTTTCGCCATAAATAAAACGCTCGATCATCAAACGGGGTCCGCCGTCGATGCTCAGGTGCTGCTCCAGCGGTCGGCGCAGCGGGTCGTAGGTGGTGTGGAACAGCCGTTGTTCGAGCACCCGGTCGCCGCCGTCCGTTACCCGGTCGTTTTCATCCCAGGCGTACAGGGGTTTGCCGGTGCTGTCCGGCAGCATCCACCGATCCCCCGCGTCCATGCTGTGTTGGAAAAGCAGGTTGCCGGCGAGGTCGTAGGCGGGTGAAAAGTCTTCATCCGCGCCGGGGTGGTTGATGTATTCCATCACCCGGTTGCCGCGCGCATCTCGTATCCAGAGCGGTTTGCCTTCGGCGTCGAGTTTGGTGTAAGTGACGTATTTTTCATCCGAAAGGCGAAAGTCGTTGCCGTCTTTCCAGCGGAAGCGGTTGTGGGCTATGGCTATTACTTCGCGGCCCAGGCTGTCCAAATGCGTTTCAGCGGGCGTATTGGCGTGTATTTTGGCTAAAAATGCGGCACGACGGTCGGGGTCGGCGGGGGCCTCTCCGAGTTCGTTCCAGTTGGGATCGCCGCCCCTGCCGGCAAACCATTGGCTTTCCAGCACGGTATCGTTGGCATCGTACGTCCGCGTGAACCAGGGCGAAAACTCCACCCGGCTGAAGGTACCGTCAGGCAGTTCGGTGCGTACCTGCCGGCCCGCGGCGTCGTAATAGAGGATGGGGGTCACGCCTACCTCCTGCGGTTCTTCAAAGCGGTGGCCGGCAAGACTGAAATACGGTTCGTATTGTTTGACGGGTTTGCCTTTGTTGTTCAATACGGTTTTGCCGGAGGCGATCCAGCGGAGCGGACCGTTGGGAGTTTCCGGCTCAGCTTGTGCTTTTTTCACCAGAATCGTACCCATGCCGTCCGAGTAGTCGAAGGCGACCAGGATCGGGCTGTTATAAACGCCTTCCGCCACATGCTGCTCCCGCACAATCCCGCACGCGCAGGCGGAGTAGGTTTCACCGCCCAAGTAATACAGGTGACGGGCGGTAGCGTGGCCAAGGAACCCGCGAGCAACGTCTTCGTCGTAATCGCCGGTGAAAAAGTTGACAAGGGCTTGTTCGTCCAATTCCACCAGTACGTCGTCCAGATTATCACCTTCGGTGCCTTTGCCTTTCACGGCCACGGCCGCCGGCATACCCAGTATATCGAACACAACCTCGCTCAGGTTGCCGTTGATGTCCTCCATTTCCAGCGGCGCCAGTACGCGAAAATCAAACCGAAGTACACGAACCGTATTCTTAAGAGGATCGGTGCTGCTATCCAAATACAAATCATAGCCATCGAAATGCAGCGTGGTCTCATTACCGAAAGGATCGGTGTACCGCTCCGGCAGGTAAAAATGTTCCGCGGCATCCTCCGCAAAGCCGGCGATGCCGGAGCGGATCCACCAGCGCCCGGGTTCGTCCGGGAATTGATGGTAGCCGCCTTCCATGCACACGCGGGCAAGCATGTCGTTGTAGGTTTCTCCGTTTTCCTGCAGCGCCGGCAGTTTGTTTCCTAAAACCGCGGCAAGCAGGTCTTGAGTCAGGGCAATCTTATAAGTTTCGTAGGGCAGCCCCAGGCGGTTCAGTTCTCCGAAATGCAGCGGATCGTGCAGGTTTTCATCAAAATACAAAATGCGTACCCGCTCCACGAGGCGTTTTTGCGGGGTGTTGCCATTCGGCAAAAAGTGGTAAGGTATTTCATCGACGTTTTCGGCAATGCGGGCTTCGCGCAATTCATCCAGGCTGAAGTAAAAGCCCGATGCCGGGGTTAAGCCTGTCAGTTCATACGTCCTGACTTCGCAGGGCATGCGCAGGCGGTAGGCGGCATCGCCCATAACATCATTGGTGAAAGAATTTTCAGTGTAGGCAATATGCAATTCTTCCTCCTGGACGGATCGGATGAGCTCCCTTGTCTCATTCGTCAGCAATAGGTCGTCTATAAGTACTCCTGGCCTGCGCGGATAGCCGATAGCAACAGATTCCAGCACATTGCCCAATTCATCAAAGCGCAAATTCAGGGTGTGCGCAATGCGTGGATCAACCTCCCCCCAACCCCCTCCCGGCGGAGGGGGAGTTAGATCGAGCTCGTAATGATAGGTAATCGCCTCGCTTTCCGTCACCAAAAAAACGCTATACGGGTTATTTTCCCTCGGCTGCAGGCGCTGAATATGGCAGTTGTGAAAAGCTGTGGAGAAGAGTTTCACCCGCCGGTCGGTGACCTTCTGCTCATCGTCCACTTCCAGTTCATAGATTTCCGTGCGCAGGGGCATGCCCTTGCAGGCGCGCAAGGCCTCGCGCCATTCGTCGGCGCTCAGATTTTGGGCTTGCAGGTCGGGTTCCGGCAGCTCGTTTTCCTGGAAATCGCCGGCGCTGGGCTGGAAGTATTCCTCCGCAAACTGGTTCAGGATGCGCTCCCGGCTCAGAAAGGCTCCGGTGTGGTACCAGGTGATGGTCCGTACCGGCGGCTGGTACAGGGTCAGGTCGTTGGTAATGTACGGACTGGCTGCATTGCCATGGGCAAAGGCCCCGAAGTCCTCCACGTCGGTCTGCTCCACCCGCCCGAAGCCGCGAAACTCGCGTTCGGGGTGGTCGTAGTAGCCGTGGTGGTACGTGTAGGTATTGGAAAAGGTGGATTGCCGCCACCGGTCGGTCACCGTGACTTGGCTCACTACCTGCACCGGGAAGGGCAGTTTGGTGATCCAGGGTTTGCCGGCGGCCTTGTCCGCCAGGTAAAAAAAGGTGGAACTCTTGTAGGTCCAGCGCGTCTCCTTACCCAGGTTATTTTTGTAAAAATTCAGCACGTGTGGCTTTTGCCCGCCCATCAGGTCGATATAGCGCAGAGGCGCCTGCGCATTGGACGGCAGCGGCGAAGACCACACAATGCAGGCGGTACCGGTGCCCAGCAGGTCGGTCACCGTGACGGCGTTGGGCTGGGCGGTGGCCGGGAAAGGATCGATATCGCAGGGGGCGCTCCAGGCGTTGCCGCTCAGATTGAGCCAGGCGCGGAAGCGGTTTTTGCCGAGGTAGAGCAGGTCGGTGGCCCCGGTGCCGCTGATGTCGGCGAGTTGCAGGTAGGCGGGGTTGAACAATTCGGACGCGTCAAACCAGGGGCTGCCGTTCATGGTCACTTTCCTGCCGAAACGGCCGTAGCCGAGGTTGGGCCAGTAGCACACTTCGCCGTTGCGGATGCGTACGATGTCGGTAAGGCCGTCGCCGCTTATGTCGGCTAAGAAGATGCTTTGCGTGCTGTCGGCAAAAACGATGGCCGGGCCTTGTTCCTCGTCGAAGGTCTTGGGGGCGAGTTCGGGCGCGTCGTAACCTTTCACGCCCGCGGCCGGGTACCAGGTAAACGCCCGGTCTTCGGTGATGACAATCTCCGGCTGCCCGTCGCCGTTCAGGTCGAGCAGACGAGTGTTCGGGTCGCGCAGGTCCACGTTGGGGATTTGGGTGAAAGCGCGGAAAGGCTCCCAGCCGTTGTCTTCCGTCAGTTCGAAGTAGCCGTCCAGGCCGGGACTGTTCACCACCACCTGCTTGTGGCCGTCGGCTTCGAGGTCTTGCAACTGCAACACGCCAGTCGAAACACCCAAAAACGAGGGTTTGGGGATTACCGGTTTGGCCGGCGTGAAGCGCCCGTTGCCGAGGTTTTCCTTGTAAAACCAGCCCTCGCCCTGTTCGGTGAGGATGCCCGCGATGCCCTCGTTGTAGAGGTCCACCCACTGGTAGCCGGAACTGAGCCCGGCAGGGGCATTGGCTACGTCTTCCGGAGCGACGCTTTCCACCCGGGTGTTCCACTGCAATTCCTGGTAGCCGAATTCCACCGGCGGCAGGCCGCGGAAGCGGTATTGGCCGGCGTTTTCCCGGACATAACTGCGTTGGGTAGCGGCGACTAAATAGGTGACTTCGAGTTTTTTGCCCTGCTCCGGCCCCGCAAGCAAAGACCAGTCACGGTATTGCAGATCGAGCGAACGCACGAGGCAAGGTTCGTGGCCGAGTTCGGTAAAATGGTGGTACATCAGCACCCGCCGGCACAGGCGGGCTGTGCGGATCTCGAAGCCGGCGCGGTAGGAGGAAAAAGCGTCGGAGCGGGTGGGCCAGGGGTTTTGTTCGGAATAGGATACCGTTGCATGACCGCTTGCTCCATCAGGTATGTCGCCGTGCTCGCCGTAGTCGAACAGCAGCTCCATCAGGAAATCAGCGGGGTCAGGATTCGGAGTGCAATATATGTTCTCTGTCTGCTCAAAATCGGGTAAAAACGGCCGCCGGGGAGTGTAAAATACCCGCTTCAGGTAGCGGTTGGTAAAGCGCAGCCCGCCCTCGGGTGTGAAGCGGTTTTTATCGTGCAAAGCCTGGCCATAACCGAACCCGTCTTCCGCTTTGAATTCATACAGCACACAATTGCCTTTATCGTCGAAGCTCAGCTCCGGCAGCCATTGGAAAATGCGTTTGGGGTTTGCCGGGTCGGCGATGCGGTATTCGGGGCTTTTGCCTAAAAAGGTCACCACATTGTCGCGGGTGGTCACTTTCCACCAAACGCCGTATTTGCGATGCGTTATTTTTTCGATCCTGGAGAAACTGCCCTCGATGCGAGGACAGTAGCGTCGGATATGGTAAGCGTCGGAAGTGAATTCCTCATTTTGGCCATTCTCCAACAGCGCCGGCACCAAATCTTCAACGCCAGAGAACATAAACGTATCGCTCTCTTCCCTGTCCCGGTACTGCGGCAATCGTTTATCCGTCTTCCGCTGAATAGAAGGATACCCCAAATCCCAGCCAAGCCCAAACACCCCGTTCCCCACCCCCGAATTATACCCCAGCGCAATCGCCGGCATAAACCCACCCCGCCCCGCCGAAAACGGCAACGGCAGGCTCAGCGAAGCCGTGCCATTGGCCGCATTCACCTCAAATTTTTCGTCGATGCCTTTGATGGCGCCGCCGCCTTTAGGCAGGGAGATTTGCGGGATTTGAAGGGCAATTGAATCTGAGCCTTTATCCGGGGAGGGGGTATTGGAGGTACTGGAAAAACTGAATTTTCCGGCAGAGGGTTGATTTTCATTGGCCTTTTCCATAAGTACAGACAGGGTTAAAAATAAAAACACCCCCTCTTTTTTACGGAAGATAAAACGCGTAGTAGGTCAAGTTATACAACTAATTGCCAAAAAAGCAATGATAAAAATCAATGCTCATCATTATTGTTTGTCATTGCTCGGTTATAGAAGGAAACCATAGTATTGAAGTGATAGCTTGCGTGTCCATGAATTGAACTTGATTTATCAACGTGCGATATAACAGGATGGCCATTATACCGCTGCGTTAATATATTGTAATTAGCTCTCCCTTGTAAGATTTTCCGTAATTTTTTTCTATTTGAAGCATATACTGTATATGACTTCTCAAAAATATAAATTATGAAAAATCATATCCTTTTTTCTGCGTTTTTCCTTTTAGGGAGTATGCTTTGCGCTCAAACCAAACCCGAATTACAAATACAAAGCGGCATCAAAGGCGACGTGTCTAGTCTTTTCTTCAGCCCCGACGGCAAATATTTGTGCGCGACTGGTTTATTGGAGTCATCTGTATTAGACCTGTCCTCCTACAGCCTGGTAAGCGTAATAAAAGAAAGTTTACAAAAAAACTGCTCGTTTATTTATAACAATCATTACATTTTAGAAAACGGCGATAATTATGGCGTCTGGAATATTACAACAGGTGAACGCATAGTACGCTCTCATAAAAACGCTGTCGCTGAATTTGTATTCAGTAAAGATAGTTCCAAAATATTTTATTCCAATGCTTATTATTTAACTGTAGGACTTAATGCTTTTGATGATTTTTACAAACAATTGCAAGATATGCAATCCGATTTAGAAAAAATGACCGAAACACACAACAACAATAATACGGAGAAGGAAGATAAAAAGAAAAACAAAAAAACAGCAGGTGATATATTGAGGAGTATCTCAAACGCTGTCAATATACCCGATATTATTCCAAACAACAAGGCAGGAGAAATTGCAACAGACGCTGCTATAGTGCTGTCTCAAGAAGGAGAAGTACCGGAAACAGATATTTTTAATTTTGGTGGAATTAAACCAGACAAGAATATTTGGCTCCACGATCTTAAAACGAATTCTTCAAAAATAATATATGCTATTCAAAAAAACGAATGGATTGATTCGATTTATATTGATGAGTCAGGATTTTATCTGAATGCTCACTTGATCAAGGCTTCTTTTGATTCGGAATTAGCAAAATTATTTTTATTGAAAATCAATCTTCAATCGTATTCAATTGATAAAAAATTACTTAAAAGCGATATTAGAACAACTGAAATTATTAATAAAAATGAAAATTATTTATCCGAGTATACTGACAAGGCATTAACAAGTGCAAATTCATTTAATGTGGCGAGCACAAAAAACTATGTGGCCACATACAACATGGAATCCGGCATGATTATTATTAAGGAAAAATCTTCCGGCATTACGAAATTGTCCCTTCAGGAGGATAAAAACGCGTCTGTGAGTATGCTATTTTCTCCAAATGGAAATTATTTAATGTTCCGAAAGACTGATATATCATTAAATGGGGAAGTGAAAATTTGGGATCTTCGAAAAAAAGAAATGGTGTTTAAAGCCTCCGAAACAGTGAAAGAAATAATTAACACACGGGGATTTAGCCCAGATAGCAAATATTTTTTGTACACATCATACCCAGACAATAATACGTTTTCCACGACAATGAATATTAACATCGTAGATCTGGCAACGGGAAAAATAGTACAGCAGTTCGAAGGTGGCAATGCTATTGGATATAGCCCCGATGGCCGCTATTTGGTACATAACAATGCAAATATGGAATTGGTATTTAGAAAAATTAACAAACAAGAATCGACAGAAGCCAGGTTGGCAAGTGAAGAAAGCACTACATTATTCAAGCCAACAAAGCAGTATTATATCGCCGATATAGGATTCTTTTCAGCTGATGGCAGCCAATTGATTTTGGGCGCCTATGGTGAATTATTTCTGTGGGACTGGAAAAATCTCAAGATAACAAAATCCCAGGCGCTGGAGTATGGCTCTAGAAGGGTTTTTTCTCCCAATAATAAATACTTCGCATCTGTACTTGCTATAAATGCTGCGCAAGAGAATTCAGCGGCTCAAATCAAAATCAAGGAATTAAATACCGGGGTAGTTCAAAAGGTTAATGTAGCCGGCGAGGTTATAGATTTATATTTTACGTCCGACAATAAACATTTGGCAGTTGAAACCATTACGCAGGATCGAAAAATAGTAACGACTAAGATATTTAGAACCACAAACGGACAGTTGGTTGAAACATTTGGGAATAATCTTGAATTTTACGATATAAGCCCGGATGGGAAAAAAAATATTATTTCTGTTAAAGGTGAGGATGGCGTAGCAATTTTAGATATAAATTCAAAAACCCGATTAGATTTTATACCATCTGCTACGGAAGTAAAGATAGCCTCCAATGGAAAAATGGCCATCGTTAAAAAATTAATGGGCCTTTTTCTTTATGATATGGATAAAAAGAAAGAGATAGAAAAAATCGACGTCAATGGCCTGTTCACCAGAACGCTCATAAGCCCTGACGGTAGTTATGCTATTATCTTCGACGGCGTCGGTTATCTGTCATATGATTTTCAGCTCAAAAAGACAAAAAAATTAGGCAATCTGCCCGTATTGAACCAAAGTTTGATGTCATCTTTTCAACCGTTGGCTTTTAGCCCTGATTCCAGGTTTTTGGCTTTAACTAATAATGAAGGTGGTATTACTATGTATGATATAAAACAGCAGAAAATCCTTTTCAATTTCTTCGGCAAAGGAAAAAATGATTTTATTATTACTATTCCTGAAAACTATTATATGGCCACCCCCGGCGCGATAAAACAAGGGTTTGGATTCAAATTAGGAGGAAATGCATTTCCATTCGAGCAGTTCGATCTTAAATACAACCGCCCTGATCTTGTGCTCGAACACTTGGGGACGGCCTCTCCTGAATTGGTACAGGCTTATCGCAACGCCTACTACAAGCGACTAAAAAAAATGGGATTTTCCGAATCGATGCTGGCAGAAGCAAACCATATTCCGGAGGTGAAGTTAGTAACCGCTTCTTTGCCGACAATCACATCCAACCATCGTTTGCATTTTGAAGTACGGGCTTTGGATAAAAAGGCCAATCTCGACCGTATCCAGGTTTTTGTAAACGATGTATCTATTTATGGGTTGCAGGGATTGGACCTCAAGTATAAAGCCACAAAAAACATTGTCCAACCTGTTGATGTCGTATTATCTCAGGGTCAAAATAAAATTCAGGTTTTTGCGATTAATCAATACGGCGCAGAATCCCTCCGGGAAACTTTTAACGTTACTTATGACGGCCCTCGTGAACTTCCTGCTTTATATCTGATCACAATGGAAGCCTCCGCTTATCAGAACGCCGAATACAATCTGACCTACCCGGCTAAGGATGCCCGTGATTTTCAAAACCTGATTGCGGGTAAAAAATCAGTATACAAAGCAATAGTGAATAAACACCTTACAAGCCGGGAAATTACACCAGACAATATCAATAATCTGAAAACGTTATTGCGGGCTTCTCAGGTTGATGATCAGGTTATTGTTTTTTATTCGGGTCATGGATTGATAGACCAGGATTTGGACTATTACCTGGCGGGGTACTCTACTGATTTTAACAATCCCCAAAAAGGCGGAATTCCGGTTGAGTCACTGGAAATGCTCATGGATGGCATCCCTGCCAGGCAAAAATTAATCCTGATTGATGCCTGCCATTCTGGTGAAATTGACAAAGAATCGGTGGCTTTGATTCGCAACAAACAAGTTCAGGAAGGAACGGTAAAATTCCGGTCTGTTAATACAACGTTGGTCTCACCCCATCTGGGCCTTGAAAATTCCTTTGAATTGATGAAAGAGTTGTTTGTCGACCTCCGCCGGGGCACTGGTGCTACTATCATTTCAAGCGCCGGCGGCACGGAATTTGCTATGGAAGGCGCCAAATGGAAAAATGGGGTATTTACCTATTGTCTGTTGCGCGGTTTAAGCGAAAAGATAGCCGATCTGGACAAAAACGGACAGGTAATGATTTCTGAACTCGAACAATATCTGTCTGTCGAAGTGCCTAAACTCACAGATAATCACCAACGCCCGACAATGCGATTAGAAAATATATCCAATGATTGGCGGATTTGGTAAGACCACCAGATTTAAGCGCATCTCCCAAGTTCGGGCACGAAGTTTATCTTTGCAACAAACTTGCATTACAACCCATGCTCGACTACCACCTTCTCCTCCAGCACGAAGAAAACCTCGACCCCGCCAACTGGGACGATCTGCGCCAACTGGGCCACCAGATGATCGACGATATGATGGATTATCTGCAGCATATTGGCGAAAGACCGATATGGCAGCCTACGCCGGAATCGACCAAAGAGATGCTCAGAAGCCCCCTCCCGATCGGCCCGGAAAAGCCCGATGAGGTATATGGCGAGTTTAAAACCCATATTCTGCCCTATCCCAAAGGCAATATCCACCCCCGCTTTTGGTCATGGGTGCAGGGCGGCGGTACGCCGTTTGCGATGCTGGCGGAGTTGCTGGCCGCCGGCATGAACCCCAACGTGGCTATCGGCGACCACGCCGCGATGTACGTAGAGCAACAGGTATTGGACTGGTGTAAGGAAATGCTGCAATACCCTGACTCGGCAAGTGGTATTCTGGTAAGCGGCGGCACGCTGGCCAATTTTACCGCGCTTATCGTAGCGCGCAATGCTTTTGATAGCCGGATCCGGGAAAAAGGGCTGCGTGCTTTGCCCACCCAACTCGTGTTGTACGCCTCTACGGAAGCGCATGTATGTATGCAAAAGGCCGCCGAAGTAATCGGCCTGGGTCGCGAAGCGGTGAGGCAGGTGCAAGTCAATGCAGCTTTCGAGATGGATGTGGAGCATTTGAAGCAAATGATCGCCGCCGACCGCGCCGCCGGCATGGCGCCCTTCTGCGTAGTGGGCAACGCCGGCACCGTCAACACCGGCGCTATCGACCCACTGGCCGATATTCTCTCCCTCTGCCGCGAAGAAAAGCTGTGGTTCCATGTCGACGGCGCCTTCGGCGCGTTGGCAAAGCTCGTACCTGAATACCAGGATCGGCTGGCCCCCATCGAGCAGGCCGATAGCGTGGCTTTCGATTTGCACAAGTGGATCTGCATGCCCTATGAAGTGGGGTGTGTATTGGTAAAAGATGCAGCCTTGCACCGCGCCGCTTTTGCTTCACAGCCCAACTACCTGCTCAGCCACGAGCGCGGGTTGGCCGCCGGTCCCGATCCTTTCGGCAACTATGGCATGGAGCTGTCGCGGGGTTTCAAGGCGCTCAAAGTATGGATGTCGTTGAAAGAACACGGTGTCGACAAATTTGCCCGCCTTGTTCGGCAGAATATCGCCCAGGCATATTACCTGGCCGATTTGATCGTAAAAGAACCCAAACTAGAATTGATGACCCCTGTGTCTATGAATATTGTTTGCTATCGCTATAATCCAGGCGACATGACAAACGAACAGCTCAACGCCCTCAATAAAGAAATCCTGATGTTGCTCCACGAGCGCGGACTGGCAGCCCCTTCGTATTCTTTGATCGATGGTCAATACGTGATCCGAATGGCGAATGTGAACCACCGCAGCAGGAAGGAAGATTTTGAGGCCCTGGTCCATGATACGGTCGAGTTAGGCACACAGATACACTATACAAACGCATAAAATTCCCACACTCTCACCCTCTCACCCTCCCACACTCAAACTTTTTCCTTTCCAATCACCTGCAAACCGCCGGGATACCGTATTTTTGTGGCCTGTTTTAAAATAACCAATCAAACAACATGTACCGCACACATAATTGTGGAGAATTGCGCATGGCGCACGTAGGCAATACCGTGACTCTGAGCGGCTGGGTTCAGGCCGGCCGCGATTTCGGATCGCTTACTTTCGTCGACCTGCGCGACCGCTATGGCATTACCCAACTCGTCTTTAACGCCCTCGACGATGCCGAGTTGTGCGAACGCGCCCGCAAACTGGGCCGGGAGTTCGTGATCAGCGCTACCGGCGTAGTTCGCGAACGCAGCAACAAAAATCCCAACCGCGCTACCGGCGATATCGAAATATTAGTAAGTAGCTTCGATATACTCAACGCCTCAAAGGTGCCGCCCTTTACTATTGACGACGACACCGACGGCGGCGACGACCTGCGCATGAAGTATCGCTATCTCGACCTGCGCCGCAGCCCCGTGCAAAATAATATCATCTTCCGCAGCAAGCTCGCACTCGAAGTGCGCAAGTACCTGACCGGGCAGAATTTTGTTGAAATCGAAACGCCCTTCCTCATCAAGAGTACGCCGGAAGGCGCGCGCGACTTCGTAGTGCCCAGCCGCCTCAACCCCAACCAGTTTTACGCCCTGCCCCAGTCGCCCCAGACCTTCAAGCAAATCCTGATGGTGGCCGGCCTCGATAAGTACTTCCAGATCGTGAAGTGCTTCCGCGATGAAGACCTGCGCGCCGACCGCCAGCCGGAATTTACCCAGATCGACTGCGAGATGGCCTTCGTAACCCAGGAGGAAATCCTGAATACCTTCGAGGGCCTTACTAAGCATATTTTTAATAATACGCTCGGCATTCAACTGCCCGACTTCCCCCGCATGTCGTACGACGAAGCCCTGCGCCGCTACGGCTCCGACAAACCCGACCTGCGCTTCGGCATGGAATTCGTGGAACTCAATGACCTGGCTAAGGGCCACAACTTCGTGGTATTTGACAGCGCCGAACTTGTGGTGGGAATTTGTGCCACAGGAGCAGCTTCTTATTCGCGTAAGCATATAGACGAACTCACGGAATACGTGAAGCGCCCGCAAATCGGCGCCAAAGGCCTGGTTTATGTGCGCTACGAAGCCGACGGCAGCATCAAGTCCTCGATCGACAAGTTCTACACCACCGACCAGCTCAAAACCTGGTTGCAAAAAGCCGGCGCCCAACCCGGCGACCTGCTGCTCATCCTGGCCGGCGAAGAGGAAAAAACACGCAAGCAACTCAACGAACTGCGCCTCGAAATGGGCCGCCAACTGGGCCTCATGAAACCCGGCGATTTCAAGCCGCTGTGGGTGGTAGACTTCCCCCTGCTGGAATGGGATGAAGATACCCAGCGCTTCTACGCCATGCACCACCCCTTTACGTCGCCAAAAAAAGACGACGTGGCCCGCATGCTCAACGGCGACCACCAAACGATGAAAGACCTGCGCGCCGACGCCTACGACCTCGTGATCAACGGCTCGGAAATCGGTGGCGGCTCGATACGTATCCACAACCGCGAACTGCAGGAGAAAAACTTCAAATTGCTGGGCTTTACACCCGAAGAAGCAGAGGCGCAATTCGGCTTCCTGCTCGGCGCTTTCGAATACGGCGCACCGCCCCACGGCGGCATCGCGTTCGGCTTCGACAGGCTCTGCGCCGTGATGAACGGCCAGTCGTCGATACGCGACTTTATCGCGTTCCCCAAAAACAATATGGGCCGCGATATGATGATCGACGCGCCATCACCCATAGCCCCCGCACAACTCGACGAGTTGTACCTGGCGCTCAAGAAAGTATAAGCCATGTACCCCGACTTTTCCTATATCTTCCACGATTTGTTCGGCGCCGCGCCCGACAACTGGACATCTATATTCAAAACGTTCGGGCTACTGCTCGTTTTGGCTATTCTGGCAAGCTCGCGTTTTTTGTTTATCGAACTCAAGCGCAAGGCCGCCGAGGGCATTTTCCAGCCCACGCCGGTCAAGCGGGTATCGAATCAGTTGCCTGGCTGGGGCGATTACCTCTCCAATGCCCTCATGGGGTTTTTCATCGGCTTTAAAGGCGTATATGCTATCGGCCACTTCAGCGAATTGCAGGCCGACGCGAGCGGGGTATTATTGTCGGCTAAAGGCGAATGGTGGGCCGGGATTTTGGGCGCCCTGGCCCTGGCCGGCTACCGATACTGGGAAGCCAGGAAACTGGCGGGCCAACCGCAGGTGACCGAAACCGTGAACCTCTATCCACACGACCGCATCGGCGATATCACGCTCATCGCAGCCTTGTCGGGCGTAGTAGGCGCAAAAATCTTCTCCATCCTCGAAGATCCTCCAGCTACCATGATCGAATTGTGGAAAAGCTTGTTTTCCGGCAGCGGTCTCACTATTTACGGCGGCCTCATCGGCGGTTTTTTCGGCGTGTGGTGGTATTTGCGCCGACACAAAATACCCTTCATCCACGTGCTCGACGCGGTAGCGCCCGCACTTATCGTGGGCTACGGCGTGGGGCGGCTGGGCTGCCATTTTGCCGGCGACGGCGACTGGGGCATCGTGGCCGCAGCACAGCCCTCCTGGTGGTTTCTGCCCGATTGGCTGTGGGCTTACGACTATCCCCACAACATCATCAATGAAGGCCCCCTGCTGGCCAACTGCGCCTTTGAATATTGCCACTATCTGGCCGAACCTGTATATCCTACGCCACTATACGAGTCTTTCTTTGCCTTTACCATTGCGGGCATACTGTGGAGTTTGCGCAAGCGCCTCAAAGTGCCCGGCATGCTGTTTTTTGCTTACCTCGTCTTAAACGGCTTTGAGCGATTCTGGATTGAAAAAATAAGGGTGAATATACCTTATCACATAGGTGGATGGGAGGCTACCCAGGCCGAGATTATCGCGGTATTGTTGTTTGTTATCGGCATAACGGGGCTGGTGGTTCTTTGGAGAAGGGGAGAAGGCGCGAAGGTGGGCCAGTAAGACTTTCTGCTTATCATATTGAGCAGCATATTTTACAAGCACAGCGCAATATGGCACATTAAACATGAGCGACAAGCCCGATTTATTAGCAATAGCCAAACTCTTTCTTAAACTTGGCATAATTGGTTTCGGCGGCCCCGCAGCTCATATTGCCATGATGCAGGAAGAGGTGGTCAATAAAAGAAAATGGCTAACAGAACAACATTTTCTTGACCTCATCGGTGCTACTAATCTGATACCCGGTCCAAACAGTACCGAAATGGCCATCCATATCGGGCACGAAAAAGCCGGCTGGAAAGGCTTGATATTAGCCGGGCTTTGTTTCATCCTCCCGGCAGTGATCATAACCGGTATTTTTGCCTGGCTGTACAAACATTACGGCCAACTACCCGAAATACAGCCTTTTGTTTATGGAATTAAACCCGCCATTATTGCCGTCATTCTGGGCGCAATTTTTCCGTTGGCGAAAAAATCATTTAAGTCAATTGAGCTGGCGATAGTTGGTTTTATTGTATTAATTTTCTCTCTGCTTAGTTTTAATGAAATCTACCTGATGTTTGGTGCAGGTTTTTTCGCCCTGATATTGGCAACGATCAGAAACAATAAACTCAATAATACAAACAGCTTTTTTCCTTTTGTGCTACTTCAAATAACAAATACAAATATTTTTTCGGCTACCAATATTCATCTGTTTTTGATTTTTCTAAAAATCGGGGCCATTCTTTATGGCAGCGGTTATGTATTATTTGCCTTCCTTGATACGGAACTTGTTTCAACCGGATTATTATCAAGACAGGTATTAATCGATGCTATTGCCGTGGGACAATTTACCCCCGGCCCTGTTTTTTCTTCCGTCACGTTTATCGGTTATCAGCTCAACGGCCTGTCAGGTGCAGTCCTTTCTACCCTCGGAATTTTTCTTCCTTCATTTGTATTTGTCGCCTTGCTTAATCCGCTCGTTAAGCGGATGAGAAGTTCCACCTTGTTTTCTGCCTTCCTCGACGCCGTCAATGTCGCTTCTGTTGCCATTATTATTTCGGTTTGCTTCGCAATGGGAAAAGATACTATCACCGATTGGCGCACCATTTTGATTGCCGCTTTAAGCGTAATTATTGCATTTGGATATAAAAAAATAAATAGCGCGTTTATCGTTTTAGGAGGCTCATTAATCGGTTATTTACTAACCCTCCTTTAACGATAAACGCGTATTTATACTTCGCGCCGCCAAGTTTTGCGCATAACCAAAGCTCGGGCGCGAACCCCGCCCATAGCGGGGCGCTAAGCCGGAAAAGTTATGACTAACTTGTCCCGTACCGACAGGTCGGGATAACTTGACGGTGTGCGGTATATTACCTCACAATCGTCACATCCCCCTTGTCCTCAAAGCCGACCAACTGCCCGCAGCGGAATACTACGGCTTTTAAATGCCACACGTACACGCCGGGATTCATAGCCTTGCTCCTGTAATCGCCGTCCCAGCCCGCGGTATAATCTTCAGAACTATACAACATATTGCCCCAGCGGTCGAATACGTTGAGCTGGAATTGCTCTACCTGTACGCCCTCTCCGGTAAACACCTGGAACAAGTCGTTGATGCCGTCGCTATTGGGCGAAAAGACGTTGGGAATATAGAAAATGCCGAGCTTGCCCCTGACCTCCGGTACGACTTCCACATTTTGGCTGACGGTCTCGCAGTCGTTGCTTACTTCAAGCGCATATGTGCCCGCTGCGGTTACACGCCGCGTGGCCGTAGTATCGCCGTTATCCCAGAGATAGTCGATTTGCCCCACCAGCCCCGATAAAATATTGACGCCGATGTCTATTTGCAATTCATTACAGGGCAAGATAAATTCCTCTGCGCTTAGTGTAAGCGATTCCAGGGTAGGCACTTCGATGGTATTTTCAGCAGTGCAGCCGTTGGCGTCTTGCACAACTACCAGGTAATCACCAACCTCTACACCGGCAAAATCGGCGCCCGCCTGGAAGGTATTCCCATCAATTGAATATTCAAAGGGGCCGTTGCCTGCCACATTGGCTACCCGAATGGTACCCGTGCCGTTGTTGGGGCAGCTAGCCGTACCCGATAGGCTGAAAGTCGGCGCCGGCCACGCTAATACACTCACCAATATCACCGAATCACAACCCTGCTGATCAGTAAGAATAAGCTCCTGCGTATCGCCTGCACTGATGGTAATCCCATTAAAATCGATAGCGGTACCCTGGCAGGCTTGAAGAGACACCTGAGTAGTATCTGTGATCACGGCACTTACGCTTACCCTTACAATGGAATCGCAGCCGGTCTGGTTGCTAAATACAAATTCGGCCGTATCGCCGGCCTGAAGGGATGTACCCTCGTATGTAACAGGCTCGCCTGGGCACGTTGTAAGCTGCAGATCGGAGGTATCCGGAAAAATTTCCAATACGGAAACTGTTACTATCGAATCGCAACCCACACTGTTGGCCAGCACAAAATCGGTCTGGCTACCAGGCAATAAATCTACCCCGTTATATGTGGCTACAGATCCGGTGCAGGCCTGCAACTGTGTGCTACCCGTGCTGGTGGGCAAAGCGGAGACGGTCACCGTCACTACCGAATCGCAGCCGAATGAATTGGTAAACGTAAAATCCATTTGGTCACCTGCGTTTAAGGTCGAACCGTTGTAAGTAATCGGCTCTCCCTGACAGGTTTGCAGGGATAAATTCAAAGCATCGGTAGGCAAGGCTAAAACGCCCACTGATATGATGGAATCGCAACCGTATTGGTTGGTATAAATAAAATCCTGTTGGTCGCCTGCGTTTAGCGTCATGCCGTCATACATCACGGGCACGCCGGGGCAAGTCGTCATATCTATGATAAGCGTTTGTGTAGGCAACATAGAAATTGTCACATTCTCGATCGAATCGCAGCCCGACAGAGCCTGATGAAGAATGGCAAAGGTAGTATCCGTGGAGTAGGTCTGCCCCCCATAGTCAATGGTTTCACCTTGGCAAAAACTCAGGTCAGTAGTGCTGATTAGCGTTGGGCACAGCTTGAGGAGCCAATCTACCTGCATACTGTCGGCACAACCTACCAACGAGGAATCAACCTGCACATATACGGCCTGATAACCTGCCGGCAAAGACAAGGTATCGAAAACAAGGGTATAATCATTGGCCGGCGCATTAACCCAAATATAGGCGCCTCCATCGGCCATGATGATCGTATCAATTTGCGCGGAAGCATCCGTGATAAAGATGCCGCCACCATTGTAAAGCGTATCGCTCGGATCGATAACGCCGTTATCGTTCACATCCACATATATCGAACCGCTGATGGTGCCGTAACCGGTAAAGAGATCCAGGTTCAAGTCGGCTGAAGTAAGCTTGCAGCCTATCACATCTGTTACTTCGAGGGTATAATTGCCGCTTTGCATGGGCGCGAGGTTGAGCATCGTTCCCTCCGGACCGGGAATGGCGTTGCCATCCAGATACCATTGATAGCTCACAGCACCTGTAATCGGCGGCACGCAAATCGTATCGGGCAAACAGCGGGTATGACAACCCGAAGGTATTTGTCTAACGTTGGGCCCTTCCAGCACGTTAATCGTATTACTTTCCGCGCGGCATCCAAACGCATTAACAGCTATCGCAAAATAATCGCCGGCGATAGTGTTGACAATACTCGGCCCGGATTGCCCGGTATTCCAAAAATAATTGACTCCTGCTTCCGGGGTATCCACTGAAAAAGTAATGGGGGTGCTTTCGCACAAAAGTCCGGTCGGCTGAGTACTAATTTGCACGACGGCAGGATTGGGGTGCACGTTAATTACAAACGGCCCGATGGTTATACCACAACCGTTTATCTGGTTAGTAACTGTTAATGAAATGTCGTGTTGTCCTTCTGCCAGCAAATTGCCGCGATCTTCTGAATATTCCGCCACCTGGCCGCTTTGACCGGTAGACCACTGGTAAGCATACCCTATTCCTGCGCTGATCGCTTCCAGGTACACCGGTTCGCCATAGCAGACCTCCAGGGTGTCGTAGAAATAGGCCACCGGCTGGCCGAGTTCATCGAGTTCGTATGCCCTGATATCTGAATAAGGCGCGGGTATTACCTGCAGATTTACAGGATTAGGACTGTATTCGCAACCCTGCGAATCGGTGACTGTAACCCGGTAGGCGCCAGGAGAATCGGCCAGCAGCACAGCAGTCGACGCGCCACCGGTCCATGACCAGTTCACCCCGCCGGCAGGCGCCGTAAGCGTCACCGTATCGCCTTCACAGAATACGCTACCTGGCATAATGCCGATATTGCCCGACAAGTTATTTGCCGTTACCGTCACAGGCTGGTCGATGACAGCTGTGCATCCCTGAATATCTTCTGCACTGAGTTGAACGGTATAGATAAAAGAGCTTTCGTACGCGTGATAGGTATTTACCAGCGTGGAAGTATTGGCGTCTCCGCTGAAAGGATCGCCAAAATCCCAGGTTATCGAGGCTATGTCGGCCGGCACATTGGCCTGGAATTCAAGTGGTGTGCCCTCGCAATTTTCTACCGGAGGTACAAAGCTGATTACGGGCGGGCTAAAGACCTCTACCGTTTTTGCAATCGTCGCCTGGCATCCGGAAGTGCTGGTTACCGTCAATACCACGTTGTAAGTACCGGCGGTATTGTATATATGGGTGGGATTGGTCTGGCTCGAAAAATTGGCGCCACCACTGGCCGGATCACCAAAATCCCATTGCCATGCAGCTATAGATACCAACGGCAAATAACTGGATCGGTCGTTAAACTGGGCAGCCTCTCCCGGGCATGCCGGGTATACGCTGAAATCAGCTGCCAATGCTACGGTATCTATCCGAAGCGAACCACAACTAACTATCGTGCCTCCAATATTGTAATTGGCGTATAATATAACTTCATGAAATCCGGCAGTAGCATATAGGTGGTTGGGATTATCCAGCATGGACGAATTGTTGGCGCCACTCTCCGGGTCGTCGAAATTCCAAAATGCCGATCCTGAAACAAACAAAGGGCTGGTTATCTGATAGCTCCGGTCGTTACACGGGGAGCCGGGAATGATATCAAACGGGGTAATTATCGCAGGATCACAGGCATTTCCTCCACCTGGAATGCCGCCTCCGCCTCCGCCGGCGCCACAGTTCCCGTATACTTCCAACGCGTTTGAAGTAGACACGCAACCATTTACATCTGTGACTTCAACGGTGTAAATACCCGCTATTGATGCCACATATGTACCTGTATTTACACCCAATGCCATGCCGTCACGGAACCACTCATACGAACTACTTGTCTGATTTCCGATAGTATAAAGCGTGGCCGGTCCAAAATTTAAACATCGCACCCCAGGCGTACTAATGCGCACCGCCGGGGCGGGTAAGTTGCCGATTTGAAAAGTTTCTTCGCCTACACAACCAAAAGCATCGGTCACAATCACCTGATAGTAGCCCGGGCCAAATGATGGCATCGTAGCATTACTAACCACACTGCCGGCTTCATCTCGCCATACATACGCAGAAAAAGCTGCGCTGGTCTGTACCTGTGCACTCACATTATCGCAAAGCGAAGCCGGGTGGACGATGGATGGGGTGGGCAGGGCTCTCACGTTGACATTGTAGGTAGTGGTTTGGTTGCATACCTCCAAAATCACTGTGGCAGCGCCCGTCTTGTGCCACAACACGTCTACTTGCGTAGCAGTTGGATCAGTGATAATCGTGCCGGCGTCAGTTGGCGTGATCCTCCATTCATATTGCAATTGGGGCAAAGCCTGAGCGCTATATTGGCCGGTACTTTCGAGGCACACGTCGTTGTCGCCTGATACGAGTGGCGCCTGCACTTGCTGGATATTCAATAAAACGGGTGTTGAAACACAACCTTGAGCACTGGTTTGCACCACTGATAAACTGTTATTGCTGGGAGAAGTCCAGGTCACGCTAATCCGCCGGCCGGTTCGGGTACTCGTCACCCCGCCGTTCACTACCTGCCAGGTGAAGTTATTGGTAAGAAATGAAGTGGCCACTTCATAAGCGTAGGGTTGGTTTGTGCAAATTTGAACCGGCCCCACAATAGAATCGATAGGGGGGGGCGCATCAGGCACAGCCACGCGAACAAACGCCGAATCAATGCAATAGTCGCCGGGCGTATCCGGAAAAGCTACCACGAGGTATTGCCCCGCCGCTACATTCCAGGGCACGGTGGCCGTAGCAGCCGAGGCGCCGGAAGCCCAGACTATAGTGCCGGAGGCATCCTGTACCTCCCACGATGACACTACCGGGTCGTTATTCAAAAAACTCCTCGCATTGTGGTTACTTGTACTTCCCGGGCAGGCTTCTACTGCGCCGGTGACCCTGAAAGCGGGTTTTACATTTACTTCAAGCGTATCGGCGCCTCCACAACCCAAATAGCAATGGTCAATTTCTACAGCTATCCACTGGGGTTCGTCAAATGGCGTATTGTCTGCCCAATTGACCAATACTTCGTTGGTACTCTGCCCGGCAATTATTGTCCCATAAGCTGAGACACTCCACACAATATCCGCACCGTCATATGCCGGGACGCTATACAACACATCCGAACCGGGACAGGCTTTTACAGGGCCGGCAATCAACACATCATCAGACAAAATAGGTACTTCAATGGTGGTAGGACGCAAGCAGGGTCCTCCTCCTACGCAATTGGTGACGGTTAGTTCTACCTCTCCAACATACCCGCTATTCCAGGTAATTGTGATGTATTCATTAGTTGTACCGCCGCCATCAATGACGGCGCCATTAGGGCTCACCATCCAATCATAACTGGCGCAAACAGCTGAAGTAGTATACGTTACGGTAGCGCCGGGACATACGGCGCCGTTGCAGGTGATGGGCGGTTGGTCGGTATCCTCTACCACCACTACCGCATAGGCTGTATCCACACAATTACAATCGCTGCCGGCAATCATCACCACATTGTATGTGCCGGCCTGGTTATAAGCATGAAGTGGACTAGCCACATTGGAAGTACTGAAGTCGCCAAAATCCCACAAATAGGTATCGGCATTGGTGGTCGTATTGGTAAATTGAATATCCTCGCCTTTACAAATGCGAATGGTGTCATTAGAAGCTGCTGGGCTAGTTGTGAATCCGGCTAGGGGGGGCGCCAGTACTTCTGCGCATAAGTAAAAAAAGCTGGTACACTGGGGCGTAGTACCACCGGCATTTTCAAAAGTATAAGCCGCTACCAGTTCTCCAATACCGGGGTTTGCCCAGGTAATCCGCACCTGGTCGCCTACATACTGCACATCTGCCACATTGGAAAAATCAGCGTATAGAAAGTTGATACCTGGAAAAGGCGGAGACAACAACGGGTAAGACAGGGTATAAGTCACCGTCGTCTGCGCGCAAAGCCTGTCACACCCAAGAGAATCAGGCGGATCGGTATGCGCGCAGGCAGGCGCATCGGAAAATAACAATTCGGGGACCGGCGCCTCATCTGAAACATATACGGTTAATGAAGCCTGATAGGTCAAATCTATTGTTTCTATAATAGCATTGATCGTATAGGCGCCGGGCTCTTCAAAGCATATTTCCTGAGAAAATCCCTGCGTAATATATTGCTCGCCATTACTCAAAAACCAAATCACGTGCACGTTTGAAGGGCTGCCCCCACCTGTTATGGCCACCGTGTAAGTAGCGCAACTTCCTGCACAAACAGCCGTGGGCCCCGTGATGACCATCAACGGCGGATTTTGTGCGGCAACCTGCAATTGATAAAAAAAAGTACAGACAAATAAACAAGCAGTAACAATACGCATGGGCTTATGTGTTTTCGGGAAATAATAAATTCTGTCCTTTTAGAGTAATGCTGATTAGATGCGATAATACGGATAAATTGCTGCCTGCCGGAAAATTATTTTATAAAATAGATACAAATCACCCCAACCTGTTTTCTCACAGTTACGTCTATGTCTTCATATAAAATCACCCGTTCTATGAAAATCACAATTCGCCTCATTCTGGCATGTAGTCTGATTGCCGTAAATTTACCTGCCCTTAATGCGCAGTGGATACCGCTTAATTCCGGCACAACGCAAACGCTTACGGGCATCCATATGTTAAACACTGATTACGGCGCCGCCGTGGGCCGAAACGGAACCGTATTGCTTACCGCCGATAATGGCAACAATTGGACGAATATTGGGAATGTCACGCTGACCGATCTCAGGTCTGTACTCGTATTGGGAATTGATACCATCCTGGTTGCCGAAGACGATTTTTATTTTGGAAAAATTTACCTCACAATCGATGGTGGTGGGCAATGGGAAGAAGTCGCCAACGGCGCTGCGCTGGCGCTTGGCGGCTCGCGCGCCTTTGCGCTCAGCAGTCAATACGTGGCCTACAGCGATAATGGCGGCGCTAGCTGGGACCCCACCAATATACTCCTTGGGGGAACTACGCTCCCCGATCAATTGCATTTCCCTACACCCCAAACGGGCTATGTTTTTGCCAATATAAGCGGATTTGCTACTTACTCCAACTACAGTTATCGAAGCGCCGATAGCGGGTTGAGCTGGCAGCCATTGTTTACTTTTGATTTCCCCAATGCTGGCGCTTATACCGCCGCCTACTTCGTAAATGCCGATACCGGTTACTTTTTCATGAACCAATACCTGGGCTTTTTGCCGGGTCCTGTCAATCAACTGGTAAAAACATCGGGTTATTATTACGACAATTCAGATGGCGTAAACAGTTGGCGGTTTAACGCCGAAATTGTCAACCCCAATGTACCTGCACTTATCAATGACGCATTTTTCGAAGACGAAGTAAGAGGTTATGCTGCAGGCGAAAACGGCGCCCTCTACGTTACCGCCGATGGAGGTGCCAGCTGGGAACCCGACCACCTGGCAAATACGCCTTTAAATGCCATAGCGGGCGTAGACAACCGTGCAGCATTTGTAGTGGGCAATAACGGCGTTATCCTGCGAAACAGCTTGATCACTGACATCCCCAATTCGCCTTCACCGTCCCCGTCTCTGTCGCTCTATCCTAATCCGACCTCGGGACAGCTTATCATCGAAGGCCTCGAAATGGAGAAAATCTCCCGGTTATCCATCTGCAATTCCGCTGGGTCAATTATCCGGAAATGGACATGGGATGAGTCAAAAGAAATTGATGTGCGCAACTTGCCTTCCGGGCTATATTATCTGACCGTTTGGCATGATCCGGGAAATCAATGGCAGGGAAAATTTGTAGTTGCTGATAAATAAGCAAGCGATTGAATCGCGATATTTTTTGGCAACGACAGGATATTTTATTAATATAGCGGCGGCAAAAATCTACACACCATGCAAAAAGAATGGACTCGCCGCGATTGGCTGAAAGCCCTTGGCCTTTTTTCCGCCGGCGCCATGTTGCCTGTCGACGCCCTCAGCAATATATCGGAATATACCTACGAAATGCCCTGGCCCGCTTATCCTGCATTGGACAAGCCCATGACGGCCATTGTGTTAGGCGCCGGCAACCGGGGCAATGTGTATGGTAATTTTGCCTTGGAATTTCCTGAAGAGCTCGACATCGTCGGTGTTGCCGAGCCTATCGCCCTGCGCAACGAACGCTACGCAAAAAAACACAAGATCGCCGATAAAAACCGGTTTGTAACCTGGGAGCACGTCTTTGACAGACCCAAATTTGCCGATGCCGTGATCATTACCACTCCCGATCATTTGCACTACGGCCCCGCTATGAAAGCCCTGGAAATGGGTTACGATTTATTGCTCGAAAAACCCATTGCGCAAAGCTGGCAAGAATGCAAAGACATCCTCGATCAAGCCAAAAAGCACAACCGCATCGTTGGCGTTTGCCACGTACTGCGTTATTCGCCGTATTACCGCAAAGTCAAAGAGATCATCGATTCGGGCGTATTGGGCGCCATTATTAGCCTGCAACACATGGAGCCCATTCAGCATATCCACATGTCGCACTCCTACGTGCGTGGCAACTGGCGCAAAGCATCCGAAACCAACCCTATCCTGCTGGCTAAATCGTGCCACGATCTCGACGTCATCAGGTGGTGGCTGGGCAAAAGCTGCACGCATGTGAGTTCTTTCGGCTCGCTCAAATGGTTCCGCAAAGAAAATGCGCCGGCAGGCAGCACCAAGCGCTGCTCCGATGGTTGCGCCGTTGAAGCCACCTGCCCCTATTCCGCCCTGCGCATCTATCATCGCAATCAAAGCTGGCTCCACCACTTCGATTTGCCCGAAGACAAAACGCTGTGGCCCGAAGCTATTATGAAAAACCTCAAAGAAGGCCCCTATGGACGTTGCGTATACCAATGCGACAACGACGTGCTCGACCATCAAATCGTAGCGATGGAATTCGAAGGCGGTATTACCGTTAATTTCAATATGGAAGCCTTTACCAATTACGCCGGCCGCCGCACCAGAATTATGGGCAGCATGGGCGATATAGTAGGCGATGAAACAGATATCTACCTGGCCAATTTCCAAACCGGTGAGGTGACGAAATGGAATGTCGACGAAAACGTCCAGATAAAATCAGGCCACGGCGGTGGCGACTGGGGGCTGGCTCGCGACTGGGTGCAGGCCGTATCACGCAGAGACCCTTCCCTGCTTACCTCTACTTTAGATGCAGCCATGGAAAGCCATCTTATCGGCTTTACAGCTGAAAAAAGCCGTATGATGCGTACGGTTGAAAAAGTAGACATGAATAATTGATCACCAAGAAGTTAATCTGATCGTATGCCTGAAAAATTGCGCATGGGCATGGTGGGCGGCGGTATCGGCGCGTTCATCGGCGGCGTGCACCGCATGGCTGCCAACCTCGACGGCGAAATTGAATTGGTTTGCGGCGCTTTTAGCAGCGACCCGGTCAAATCAAAAGCATCTGGAGAAGCACTGTATCTGCCATCTGATCGCGTGTATGGCTCCTTCCAGGAAATGATAGAACAAGAAAAAAAGCTGCCGGCTGATGTGCGCATGCAGTTCGTTTCTATCGTTACGCCCAATCACATGCATTTCGCCCCGGCCAAGATGGCGCTGGAAAATGGGTTTCACGTGGTTTGCGACAAACCACTGTGCTTTACCATGGAAGAAGCTTACGAATTGCAGGCGCTGGTAAAAAAAACGGATTTGTTGTTTGCCCTTACCCACAATTATACGGGTTACCCTATGGTGAAACACGCCCGCCAAATGATTAAAGAAGGCCAATTGGGCGCTTTGCGCAAAATTGTGGTAGAATACCCACAAGGTTGGTTATCTACAAAAGTGGAAGATACCCCCTCCAAGCAGGCGGCCTGGCGCACCGACCCCCAACGCTCCGGTATCGCCGGAGCAATGGGTGACATTGGTACCCACGCCGAAAACCTGGCAGAATACATCACCGGGCTTAAAATAACCCGGCTTTGCGCCGATCTGAGCATCTTTGTTCCTGGCCGCTTACTCGACGACGACGGCAACGTGCTCCTCCATTTTGAAAACGGCGCCAAAGGTATCCTCCACGCCAGCCAAATATCGGCAGGTGAAGAAAACAACCTCAATATTCGCGTGTACGGCGAAAAAGGAGGCCTCGAATGGCGGCAAATGGAACCCAATACCCTGCTGGTAAAATGGCTGGATCAACCCACGCAGATCCTGCGCACCGGAGTAGGCGCCTTAAGCAGGCAAGCGCACGCGCATACCCGTATTCCGGCAGGTCACCCCGAAGGGTATCTCGAAGCCTTTGCCAATATCTACCGCAATTTCGCCTTCTGCCTGCGCGCGCATCTGGAAGGAAAACAACCCGACCCCATATATAGGGATTTTCCATCGGTGGATGACGGTGTGAGGGGCATGTTGTTTATCCAAAAAGTAGTGCAATCAAGCGCCGATACACAAAAATGGACAGACTTCTAATCCGCACTTTTGTCTAGTATTTGTCATTCACATTGCTAAAAATTTATTCAATAAATTTCTATCTTTAACATTCATCATTTCATCATTCAAAACCCGCTAGTATGAAGAACTGCTACTTGTCTAAGCTGTGGGCTTTAGCGATAGCTTTATTGGCATGGACCGCAACGACCAATGCCCAGATCGTTAAAATTACTGTTAATGACCCGGCTGGAATTGCAGGCGACTACCAGGCCCTCCAGGCCGCTTTCTCACCGGCCCTAACCGGAACCACAGGAGACGTTGTTTATGCCGATCCCGCCAACGGCTGTACTGCCCCCGTGAATAGCCTGACCGGTTCGGTCGCTATGATGGATAGGGGCGTTTGTGGTTTTGCCATAAAAGCCGTTATTGCCCAACAAGCAGGCGCTATCGCCGTCATTGTTTGCAATAACACTCCCGATTTTCCGCACAAGGCCATCGTGATGGGAGGTACCCCTACCGAAACGATCAACATCCCCGTGGTGATGCTGTCTTATGCCGCTTGCGAGGTTATCAAAGCTGAATTAGCTAACGGCCCCGTAAATGTCTCTTTCTCTCCCGACCCCATTCCTCCCGGTGGTGGAGAGGTATGCGCTACGGCTATCCCTATCGGCCCCGGCACGCACACGGTTGACGAAATCAACGCCGGCTTCGGCGCTGTATTTATCAGCGGCGTATTGGACAATAACTCCAACGCAAAATGGTATTCTTACACGCCTACTGTGAATAACATCGCTACGGTAAGCTCTTGCGGCCAACCGGTTGACTCGCGCGTGGCGGTTATCTCAGGCGCCGACTGCGCCAGCCTTACACTCGTAAATCTCAATGACGATTGCGATCCCGACAATGGTGATTTTGCCTCCGAAGTGAGCTTCCTCGCCGTAGCCGGCCAGCAGTACTTTATCTACTGGGACGACCGCTGGGACCACAACGGCTTCGAATTTACGCTTTCTGAAAACACGACCCTGCCCGAGGCTCTCGTTACTTTCAATGTGGACATGGCACTGGAAACGGTGAGCCCCGACGGCGTCAGAGTAGCATATGGCACATCCAGTAACCCGACGCTTACCGAGATAATCCTCGCCGACCCCGATGCCGACGGCGTGTATTCAGGCTCTGCGAATATTACTCTGCTGGATACGGTTGGCTACGTCTTCGTTAATGGCTTGGTTACTGCCGGCAACCAGGAAAGTGTGCCCAACGACTGCGGCGTGCCTTCTATATTCGGCTTCAACTTCCGTCCGTTTATCGTTTTCGACCCTGCAGGTACGAACTTACCCTCCGTATGCTTTAGCAGCTGCGGCGATTGCATTTTCGTGGTAGACGATTGCGCCGATCCATTCATTATCATTGCTGACGACGCCGAAGGCTATACCGCAGGCCCCGTTATCGGCCAACCCGGCGCTGATCACTTCGGCGTTTGGCCCGGCGGCGCAGGTTTCGATGTTACCAGCGAGCAAGCCGCTAGCGGCGCCAATTCATTCAAAGTCTCCAGTACCATTACCGGTCAGGACGCATTGCTGCTGTTTGGCGATAAAACGCAAGACCACTACGTAGCGCGCTGGGACATGTACATCGCTACCGGAAAACGCGCCTATTTCAACGTTCAACACCAGGCTCCTACCGCTTCTGCCGGCTTCTGGGCAATGGACGCTTTCCTCGGCGACGAAGGTGACGGCACGGGGTATCTTACTATCTATCCCGATAACGTAGCCGCTGAAACCCCGCGTTTCTCTTATCCCAACGATACCTGGTTTGAAGTATATCTCTTTGTCGACCTCGACAATGACGAAGCCCGCTTAATCGTTGACGAAACTACCGTGGCTGCCTGGAAATTCAGCGATGGTGTTACCAACGGCGGCGCTGCTTCTCCGCTCAACCAACTTAACTCTATCGACTTCTATCCGCGCGACGCCAACGACGAGTATTATATCGATAATATCGATTATTGGCAAATTCCCGATGCAGGCGTCGGTCAATACTGCTACACCGCAGTAGATATACAACCCGGCGTCCATAGCGTGCCCGAACTTTCCTGCTTCGGCGGCGGTTATGACCTCGGCGGCGGCGACGGCGCAGAAAAAGGCTACTGGTTTACATATACACCTACGCAAGACGGCGTACTTTCTATTTCCTCTTGCGGCGGCGGCGGCGATACGCGCGGTTGGATCTTCCAAGGCGAATGCCATGGCCTCGAAGTAATGGGCGTAAACGATGATATGTGCGAACTGGCAGCCGGTGGCGACGCTTATGCCTCCTATCGCGAAGCTATCGTACAGGCAGGCGTAACCTACTATATCATGTGGGACAATGCCTGGGAAACTACCGGCTTTGATTTTGAACTGGCCTTCTCTACCGATGCTCCCGCAGAAGGCGACTTCTGCCAAACCGCAGTAGCTGTTACACCTGGCGAATATTCCGTCGAAGAATTTACCGGCGACGCTTCCGTAGCAGGCCCCACGATCGGCACCAGCACCTTGTCAGAAACACCGTACGCTCAGTCGGAATGGTTCTCGTTTACCCCCACTTCAAACGGTACGATGACGATCACTTCCTGCAACGGCGCAGGTAGCGATACCCGCCTCTGGGTTTATACCGGCAACTGCGGTTCGCTCAATAGCCTCACGGTAGTAGCTGAAAGCGATGACGACTGCGCCGGCACTGCCGGCCCCTCTCAAGTAGTTGACGTGCCCGTTACCGCAGGTACTACCTACCTCATTGAGTGGAACGACCGCTTCTCGGAAGATGCTTTCCTGTGGGAACTTATCTTCAATCCGCTGTCGGTTGACGTTACCTTCCAGGTGGATATGGCGCTTACTACGGTTGACCCGAGCGGCGTATTCCTTGCCGGTTCATTCAGCGATTTCCAAAACCTCCCGATGAGCGATGGTAATGGCGATGGCGTCTATACTGCTACGGTAGCTATTCCGGAAAATACGACGGTTACCTATAAATTTAAAAATGGTACCGACGGATGGGAAACCGTGAATACTACGGTTGGCGGCGTAAACTGTACTACCGGCGGCTTCGGCGACCGTTTTTACAATACCACCACAACAGATGTAACTCTCCCGGTTGTTTGCTTTGCATATTGCGTAGCTTGTAACGTAGTCGATGCCGATGAAGTTACCCTGCGCAACGGCGTGAAGATTTTCCCGAACCCCGCTAATGATGTTTTGAATATCCGCTACGATTTCTCGGAGACGGTTCAACAATTCAACATTCGCATCTACAACGCTCAGGGCGCCCTGGTGTACGACCGCTATATGGGGCAATCACTGAACGGCGCCGTGGAAATAGATTCCCGTCAGTTCCCCGCAGGCGCTTACATGATTCAACTCATGGACGGCGCTTCGCAGGTAACCAGGAAGGTTATTATCGAATAATGTCGGAATTCACCCGGTATAGCCGGGATATTTCACACCGTTTTTCTTAAAGTGAATGAGGCATCTCGAAAAAATTCGGGATGCCTCATGTTTTTACTAAATTTGCAGGTTATTTAAGCTACCTGCTAAACTATATGAAGCTACGAGTCGGCATTTTCTTTGGGGGGCCTTCCCGCGAACGCGAAATTTCCTTTGCTGGAGGTCGCACCGTATACGATAATTTGAACAAATCGCTCTTCGAGCCGGTGCCCATTTTTGTAGATAGCCAGAAGAATTTCATTTTACTCGACTGGCAGTATATCTACAAAGGTACTATACGCGATTTCTACCCGCCTATCGACCAGTTACCCCCCTCTCCCAATGAATTCCAGATCTATTCGGAAAGTCTGGGCAACTTGAGCAAGGCGGAACAAGACCGGATGATAGCCGAAGTAGGCCGCCGGGTAGAACCCAGCGAATTACCTACCCTGATGCACGTGGCCTTTTTGGCCCTTCACGGTCTTTATGGCGAAGACGGCCAAATTCAGCGCGAGCTGGAAAGTCTGCACATCCCCTACACCGGCAGCGGCATTCGCGCCAGCGAAATCGGCATGGACAAAGCCCTTCAAAAACGCATGATGGCCGAAAAAGGCTTTTCCGAGCCCACCGTGATGACGCTCAAACGCGAAGACTGGCTCGCCGCCGATATCGAGGCTCTATATTACCAATCTGTCGATAAGGTGGGATTTCCCATGGTGATACGACCAGCCAACCAGGGATCGTCTATCGGCGTGTCTATCGCCGATGAAAAACTCGGCGTGGAGGGTTTTGAACAAGCTATCAACCGCGCATTCTTCCGCGAAATTATCCCCGTAAACGAATGGATGGACCGCGATCATTTCGAACGCGTAGAGTACATCCGGCTTCTCAGCGATATTCGCGACGGACTGGGATTTCCCCTTTCCGTTACTTTTCACGAACAAAAACATACCGTCTATCACCCCGAAGTACTACTGAGCTACCTCGATGACCAATCGGCTCAAATTGACAATGGCTTTTTTATTTTGGAAAGCTTCCAGGATGAACGCGAGGTGATCATCGAGTCGTTTATCCACGGCAAGGAATTCTCCTGTATCGTCATACGCAAAGAAGACGGCAGCACAGTCGCACTGCCCCCCACTGAAATCGTAAAAGGCAAAGAAGTATTCGACTATCGCTCGAAATATATGCCGGGCCTATCCCGAAAAGTAACCCCTATTAACCTGCCCTCGCCCCAAATCAACGCCATTCGCGGAGAATGCGAGCGACTGTTCCTCGAACTGGGCTTTGCTACTTATGCCCGCATCGACGGCTTTATTACGCAGGGCGACCAGATTTTCCTCAACGACCCCAATACCACATCGGGCATGTTGCCCTCTTCTTTCTTCTTCCACCAGGCAGCGGAAATAGGGCTCAACCCTTCTCAATACCTGACGTATATCATTCGGATTTCTTTACAGGAACGTTTTGCCGAACAACCTGAAGAAACCGCATGGAAAGGATATATCCGCATCCTCGACGAATCTATTCAATCACTGAAAGTAACGCAGTCGACCCGCAAACGCATCGGGGTGATCCTGGGCGGGTATTCTTTTGAAAGACATATTTCGGTAGAAAGCGGAAGGAATATTTTTGAAAAACTATCCAGCTCGGATAAATACGAACCAATTCCCATTTTCCTGACGGGCGATGCCAACCATTTCGACCTGTATCAGCTGCCTATTAACTTATTGCTTAAAGACAACGCCGACGATATTCGCGATAAAATACTGGGCTGGAAAGAGCATCCCGTTATTGACCAAATCAAACTTCAGTGCGCCGATATCACCCGGAAATACGCTTCTAACGACGTCGTTTTTGCCCCCCGGAAAATCTCACTCGAAGAATTGCCAAGCCTGGTCGACGGCGTTTTTATCGCCCTTCACGGCCGCCCCGGCGAAGACGGACAAGTCCAAATGTACCTCGACGCCATGCACATCCCTTACAACGGCTCGGGAGTAACCTCGTCGAAAATCACGATAGACAAACACAGAACCCTGCAAACCCTGAAAAAAAACGGGTTTCAGGTGGCCGACCAGTTGATCATCAAAAAAGAAGAATTTACGGTCGATTCAGCAAAATGCTTCGACCATATTGAAACGCAATTTGGTTATCCATTGGTGGCCAAACCCGTCGATGACGGATGTAGCTCAGCAGTAAAAGTGGTTCGCACAAGGCCCGAATTGGAGGCATTCGTACAACTGATGTTCCGCCCCCTTGGCGACGAAGGCCCGCAGCAGCGAAAAACACTAAACCTGAAAGCCAAAGAAGAGTTTCCGCGAAAAGACGAGATCTTATTCGAAAATCTCATTTCCAGAAACGGCGCGGGCCATTTCCTCGAAATTACGGGAGGCCTGCTCACCCATTACAATATCGACGGCACGCTGCGCTACGAGATATTCGAACCCTCTGAAACTCTTGCCACCGGCGAGGTGCTTTCGCTCGAGGAGAAATTCCTGGCAGGAGAAGGCCAAAATATTACGCCCGCCAGGTTTAGCCCGAATAAATCGGTTTATCAAAAAATTGCCGACCAGGTCAAATCCGATCTCGAAAGAGCCGCCCGCATCCTCGATGTACAAGGTTATGCCCGTATCGACGCTTTTGTGCGCATCTTTGACAACCAACGCGCCGAAACGCTGGTGATCGAAGTGAATTCACTGCCGGGCATGACCCCCGCGACTTGTATTTTTCACCAGGCAGCGATCAACGGCTATAAACCCTACGATTTTATTGACAAAATACTGAGCTTTGCTTTTGCCCGCAGAGCCCGGCTGGGCGGGGGCTCGGCGCCGGCCCAATCGCAGGTGGAAGAAACAGCATTTACCAGCCTGGTACCTGATGAACTCGCCCCGGTTGACGCCATTGCGGGTTACCAGCAAGTGCAAGCAGCCGCCGAACAAGCCAAAGCAATGATGGGAGACACAGATAGTGCCGGCGAAAACCCAAAGAAAGAACCCTATTTCGGCCTTGAAAAACCCCCTACGCCCTTCCAACAGTGGGTGTCGCGCACGCGCGAGTTTTTTACTTCACCTTATTTTTTGCGCAATTTGGGCGTACTACTCGGATTTTTATTCGTTTTCATCACACTCTTTTCACTCGGATTGCACTGGTATACCCGCCACGGCGAGTCGCTTACCGTACCCAATTTTGAGGGCATGCAAATTGACGAAGCGCAGCGAAAAGCCCGCAACCGCAGTTTCTCCGTGATGGTGCTTGATTCTATCTTCGAGCCCGAAAAAATACCAGGTACTGTTTTCCAACAAGATCCCAAACCTTCCTCGCGTGTGAAGCAAAATCGCACGATCTATTTTTCTATTTATAGTAAAACACCTCCCGAAATTGAATTGCCTACGCTGGTGGGTAGTTACGACCTCGAACAATATGCTAAAAAACTTCGCGTGCTCAAGCTGAAGGCGGTAGTGAAAGAAAGGGTTTTTGACAGCGTGCAGGAGGAAAATACGATTCAATATTTCTTCTACGGCGACAGGAAAATCACCGACAACGACCTGCGCAAAGGCGTAAGCGTACCACAGGGTAGCACCCTTGAATTTGTTGTAACCCAGCGACATACCGGCATGGTGGCCGTACCCAATCTGGTCTGCCAGCAATATAAAGCAGCTCACTTCCTCATTACCAGCATGAATCTTAGCATAGGCGCCGTGTATGGCGAAGTGCTCGATGATGCCTATGTGTGGAAGCAAGAACCGGAGTATGTGGATGGACAAATGATCCGGATTGGTGAACAAATTAACATTTATCTCACCAATACCAAACCACAAGGCTGCCCCGAAGAAGAACCTATTATAGAGGAACAACAACAGGAACAAGAACAGGAATAACAATTTGACACGCTGGAATTAGTCAGATGTCCGTCAGGGCACGTCACAGGGTATGTGAAAAAACAACAATTCCCGGCAATCGTCGTTTTGAGAAAGTATCAAAAGCAACTATGATAATGAAAAAATTGTACGTCGCGCTGTGGACTTTGTGGATGTGTTCGGTGGCAAGTGCGCAGCAATTGACGCCGCTTACGGAAAATCCCGTGCTGAAGCAGCATTATATACAAAACACGCAAGCGCAGCCCGCAGAATGGCAATATAACCCCGCTGCAGCTATTGAAAAAAATGCCTGCCCGATAGTGGAGACAGGTGTAACCTACGCAGAAGCCGGCCGTCGAACCGACCAACGTGTTTTTGTGGATCCTACCAACGACACTACTGCCGTTCTGCTTTGCGAAGGATGCGACAACTTGCAATTTGGCGCCGCTGTTATTGTCAAAGACTCTCTCTATTATACCGCACACAACGATGTAATATTCGGCAGAGACACCCTGGAAGTCAAATTGTGTAAACCCGACGCTTCGGTCTGCTACGACTCTATTACCTATTATTTTGTGGCCAAACGCGCCGGCCGCAATTATTTCCCCCCACGGGTTAACCTCGACCAGGAAGAATTGATTACCCTTGAAGCTAATAAAGACTTGCTACCGGGCGAACTCACCTGTAATACTTTCGTGGATTGTGCCGACAACTACCAGGGCCGCGCACAGCGATACTGGTTTACCGACTATTCCGCCCCCGACTACCGCTTTGTGTACGAAGCTTCGCGTTATGCGGGCACCGATTCGATATGCCTGGCTTTATGCGACGAATACGCCGTTTGCGATACGTTTCATTATGCCATGCGCATCAGCAGTGATACCGTCGGGTTGCCCTTTATGGACGATTTTTCATATGCCGGCCCTTGGCCTTCTGCAGACCTCTGGCTCGATATAGATCCTTTTATCAATACTACGATGGGTGAATTGCCCCCTTCTATCGGCGTGGCTACTTTTGACGGTATTGACGGCAGGGGAAGCGCTTACGACGGCCAATACGGCCCCTCAGATTATCTTACCAGCAGATACCTCAACCTGCAAGGCGCCGGCGGCGACCTTACGCTCACTTTTTGGGCTCAACGCCGCGGCTTGGTAGACCGCCCTGAATTACAAGATTCATTGGTACTGGAATACAAAAACACCTTCGGTATCTGGCAAATCGCGCTTGCACTTAAAGGCATCCCAGGCAGCCAAACGAATAACACCCCGGAGCCATTTCACTTTTATGCCGTACCAGTACCCCAGGATTTTCGCTATAAAGGCTTTCAATTCCGCTTCCGGAATTACGCCGATCGATTGGGTATGAATGATAATTGGCATCTCGACTACGTGCGACTCGACGCTATCAATGTAGATTCGGTTTTCAGCGACGTAGCCTTTACACAACAGCCCAATTTTATTTTAAAAAATTATACCAGCATGCCCTGGCGCCACTTTGAAGGCCGCGAAGCTATAGAGCTCGACGAAACGATCTCTGCCGGGGTATACAACCACACCAATCAACCCCTTAATGCAAGCCCCTCTTCCATAAGCCTGACGGAACAAAATTCTGGATTTAATGTGTTCGGCTCGGCGGTCACACTTTTCAACGGACTCGAAGCCAATATACCAAACGGTATGCCGGTAAGCCGCACCTATCAACTTCTCGACGATCCCACTGGCTTTCCCGATGTGTGGCCCAATTACTTGCTCACGATGGAGGGTCCTACTTTTGACGACTCCGACCGCCTCGATTTTCAATTAAAATATACCCTCAATAACACTTCCCAGATTAATCAGCCAGGCTTCGAAGCCGTGCAGCGCAACGACCAGGTGACCCAAACCACTGTCTTCGACAACTATTTTGCCTACGACGACGGTACCGCCGAGGCAGGCCTGGTGACTTCCGAAGGTACCCAAGTAGCCATGAAATTTACTGCCGGCGTTGCCGACTCGCTGCGTGCAGTGCGAATCCATATCCCGCATACTTCCGCCGATGTAAGCGATCAGACCTTCCGCCTGCGCGTGTGGATCGGCCAGCTCGATAATTCACCCGATTATTCGTTGCCCTTACTCCCTTATTACACAGATTCGTTTTTTGATACGTTGCAGGGCTTTACTACCTACCCGCTGGTGGACGTCGATGGCAATAACGCGCCCTTGTTTATTCCCGCCGGCGATTTTTACGTGGGTTGGCAACAGGTCACCTCCTGCGAGTTCACACGTTGTGTGCCTATCGGCTACGACAAAAATCGCCCCAACGCCAAGGAATTTATTTTCCGCAATAGCGGTCAGGGGTGGGAACCGCTTTCAGAGTTCACCCCCGGCGGAGCGCTTATGATCAGACCTGTTGTGGGAGGAATTACACCGGTTGCCACGCCGGTAGAAGAACCGGTATCAGAAACAGGGTTTGAGTGGGCTATTTACCCCAATCCGGCCTCCGACGTCGTATCGGTGAGCCTGCCCAGCGGTGTGTATGAACAATTTGATTTCCGCTTGTTTAATAGTAATGGCCAGCTTGTACAACAGGGCGCCCTTGCCCCTGAATTGCCCACGGCCGGCCTACCCAACGGCGTGTACTGGATGGCCGTACGCCATTTGGATACCCAACAGGTACAGCATCGCAAACTTGTAATTGTGCATTAACAAAAAACACCCACATGGACATTACCGTTCAGGAATTAAAAGAAAGAATGGACAAAGGCGAAGCCATCCACCTGATCGATGTGCGAGAGCCTTATGAACACGAAGAATTTAATATTGGCGGTCTATTGTGCCCGCTGGGCGACGTAATGCGCGCCATCGAAGAGATGTCGGAACACAAAGCCGAAGAAATCGTGGTGTATTGCCGCTCCGGCAGGCGTAGCGACACAGCCAAGCAGCTTATGCAACAGGCTGGCTACCAAAACGTGCGCAACCTCTTAGGCGGCATGCTCGACTGGCAGGAGGCGTTGGGGGGTAGCTATGTAATATGAGGATTTGAGGAATGAGGATTTGAGCTCAAATAACCAAATCCTCAAATCCTCAAATCCTCATTCCCAGTTCCCTTCTATACCAATCACTGCTTCTTCTTCACAATAGCCTCTACACCTTTCGCTTCCAACTCTTGTTTCAGCGCCTGGGCATCCAACTGCGAAGAAAAGCGGTCTACGAGGGCTACAGCTAATGCCCCATTGTTGAAAGATTCGACACTGGCATCATTATACCCCAATTTGTGAAGGCGCTTTACCTGATTTTCCGCATTGGTTTTACTCTTAAAAGACCCTGCAATCACGAGGTAATTGCCCTCGCTGGAAGAAGTACTGCGGCTCGCAGCAGGTTCTTCGTTGCCTTCATCGCGCTGACTGGCGGCTGGTTTCGGCTCCGACTTAGTAGTTGTAGCAGACTTTGTCGCGGTTTTAGTCTCTTTGGTTGCCGGCTTAGCAGATTTGGTTGTTTCTTTTGTAGGTTCCTCCTCATAATCGGTTGCAGCCAACTGATCATCGTCGAGGTCCTCTTCTTTGGTATACGAACTGAGCGAGGTATCGCCATAGTCGCTGTATGCGCCGATGCCGGTCGTATCCTCGTATGGCGTTTCTATTAGGGTTTCTTCCGGTGGGGCATCATTGCTCATCAGCTTGACGGTTTTGAAAACCAGGAATCCCAGGGCGGCCAGACAAACACCCACGATGCCGATGGTGAGATAATCTACTCTTGACATGTCTAGATTGTTTTGTGGTTAAAGCAAGAACTCATGTAGCGTTATTTCTCAAAAGGGTAGCTGCCCGTATTTGCGTTCGTAATCGCTGATATACGTGGCAACAATATCGTTTACAATATCTTTCAAATGTGATTTTTCAATCTTGGCGATGGTTTTGAGCTTTCCGATCATATCATTTTCAAAAACCAGCGTAATGCGGCGGGTGGCAAAGGGGTGAATCTCCACACCGCTGGGCGTAATCGTGCTTCGAATCAAAAGGTCGAGGCCGCTAGCCGGCTTGGGAGGCTGCATAGGCGTATCGCTGGCGGCTGATGGCGCCGATTTGCGGGCTTCGATTTGTTCTTCAAAAGCATCTTCAAAAGCCGTATGCAGAAAAGAAGCCAGCGCTGAAGAAAAATCCTTGGTGCCAGGCTTTTTTGCCGCCGCATCGCCCTGCTTGCCCTGAGCCAATTCCACCTCGGCCGGCAAGGCGCCTTGCTCCTTGTCGGAAAAGGGGTCTGTGGCGTCGCCAAACAGACTTTCTAAGCCCGCAGTGAATCTCTTTTTGCTCAATGCAAAGCGGTTTTATTCAAATCTACAGAAATTAGCACAAAAATGCCAGTTTCAACAATGTTTTTGCAAATAACGTCGCGCTATGCCTCTTCAGTACGTTTGATGATCTCTTTACACAAGGCCAGGTAATCATCGGCTCCGGCGCTATTGCGATCGTATGCAAAAATGTCTTTGCGATGTGAGGGCGCTTCGGCCAGGGTGACGTTATCGCGAATAAAGGTATTGAAAAGCAATTCACCGAAAAACTTGCGAATGGTCTCCACCACGTCGCGGTTAAGTACTTTGCGGCTGTCGTACATGGTGGCTATTACCCCGCCGATATCCAGCTTTTTATTGAGGCGCAACTTCACCTTTTGGATGACCTGCTTGATCTTGGCCAATCCCTGCATGGCCAAAAACTGGGTTTGCAAGGGGATGTATATGGTGTCGCTTGCCGTAAGGGCATTCAGGGTGAGCAAGCCCAGCGACGGCGGACAATCGATGAAGATATAGTCGTATTGCTCCCTAAAAGGTTCCAGCAGCTCTTTGAGGATGTATTCCCGGCCTGCCTCGTTGAGCAATTCCATCTCTATACCCGACAGGTCGAGCACCGAGCCTACTACGTCGAGTCCTGGTTTGGCAGCGTAAGGCGCCAATTCGCCTTCACCGCGCATCGCTTCGTACATGGTAACCTGCAATCGGGGTAGCCCCAGCGAAAGGCTCAGGTTGGCCTGGGGGTCTAAATCGATCAACAATACTTTTTTTCCCAATTCTACCAGTCCGGCGCCTATGTTAACGGCACAGGTGGTTTTTCCTACGCCACCTTTATGGTTCAGCAATGAAATGATAAGTCCCATATTTGTATCGTCTTCCTTGTGCACGAGAAAACAATCCCGCGTTGTTAAAGGCAAAAATAGCCTTTTTCCCTACATTTTGTATAGAAACCAATTCTCCTGAATATTCCTATACGCTGAAAAAACAGCAGGGTGAACGGTAGCCCGTTCACCCCACAATCTCTCCCTCTCTCCCTCTCTCCCTCTCTCCCTCCTATTCCGTCCCCGCCTTCAAATTCAATTCTTTGCGCGGCAACTTCGCATCGCGTTGCGAGGTATGCCATACAAAAGAAGCGATAACGGTAGCGGCCTGCTTGAGGTCTTCCTCCGACAAGTGGTCCAGATTGTCCATATTGGAGTGATGGGTGCGGGTAGAATAGGCCATCTCATCCTGGATAAACTGGAAACCCGGGATACCCGCTGCGTCAAACGGAAGGTGGTCGGTGCCGCCCGTATTTGACAACGTAAGCGTCGTAGCGCCGAGGTCTTTGAAGGCGTCGAGCCAGGCCCTGAAAATAGGTGCTACGGCGTGGTTGCCCTGCTGGTAAACGCCCCTGACTTTACCCGTGCCGTTGTCGAGGTTGTAATAGGCAGAAATTTTCTCCTGTTCCGGTTTGATGGATTGGGCATTACCCATGTTATCCGTCTCGGCAAAGTGCTGCTTTACATACCCGCGAGAGCCGTAAAGGCCCTGCTCTTCGCCCGTCCACAAAGCCAGGCGCAAGGTGCGGCGGGGTTTTACGCCGCTTTCTTTGATCGTTTCCATCAATATGCGGGCTACTTCTATCATCACTGCCGAACCCGCAGCATTATCTGTAGCACCGGTGGCCGTATGCCAGGAGTCGAAGTGCGCGCCAAACATAACGACTTCCTCCTTGAGATCAGTGCCGGGTATCTCGGCTATAATATTGCGCTCCATGCCGTCGTCGGGATTTGAATATGCCGATTCGATCTGCATGCTGAGCGATACGGGGATGCCTCTTTTGAGCAGGCGGAACAAGCGGTTGTAGTGCTCCACACTCATTGTCACTTGCGGAATAACCTCTGCTTTGTCTTCCCAGGCACGCCCGTCGGTAGCGCGGGCGCCCGACAGGAATACGGTGCCGAGGTCGCCCTTATAGCTACGATCAATGATAGCCAGGGGTTTTTCTTCGCCCAGAAGCTGCCACAGTTTCTCGTTGAATCCTCTGCGGTCGCCTCCCCAGTTGCGGAAAGGACGTGGTACCGGCGTGGGCGCGTTGGCCAAATTGAGCAATTCGTCAGCTTCATAGCGGGTAGCCGGCGCGTCAAACCATTCTTTAACCACGCGAAGGGTATCAAAAAATACAAACTTGCCGCCCAGCTTGCCTTTGTATTTTTCGAGATCTTCTTCTGTCTCTGCTTCCAGATAGACAATCTCTCCCTTTACAAGCCCCTTTGTAGAGGGCGACCAGGCCTTGGGATATGCCAGTACGGGAAAATAATTGGGCGCCGTAGCGTGCATTTCAAAGTGCTTGAGCTCCCAGCCGCGACCAAAAGGCCCCCAGGTTTCGGTGTGCACGTTTTCCATACCCCAGCCTTTAAGGGTCTCAACAGCCCAGCCCGTTGCTTTGTCCAACATAGGAGATGCCGTTAGTCTCGGGCCGTATACATCAGTAATCAAAGCCGCCGTTTCCATTACCTGGGTTTGCTCTAGGCCGTGTTTGCGTATCAATTTGTTGATTTCTTCGTCCACTTTTTCCTGGCACCACAAGGGCAGGGCAGCTACAAAGAATAGCAGTGTAAACCATTTTGCCATAGTCCGGATGTTTTATTGATGAAAATCTATGAATGCGTATGAGGGTTTATGAAAGATTATGAGGGCTTATGAGGGTCGATAATATAACACCCTCATAAACCTTCATAAACTCTTATCAACCCTCATAAACCCTTTAAAATGATGATTAGGCAGGAATTGATCGGTAAATTTACAAAGCTCGGCGAACTCCTATATTAATTCCGGAAATAAAATAACGCTGATCCACATCAAAGTGGCTGCGGGTAAGCGAGCGGGGATAGATCCGGAAGCCGGGTTCGAACATCAGTTGCCAGCCGGGTTTTACGTTGTACAATATGCCCATGCTGGCATACCAGCCCACACCGATACGCGGTCGAAATACCCGATTGCCGGGATTATCCTCCCCATCAAAGCTAACGGGGCGTTGTAGGTCTTCAGGAGCAAGAAACTGTCCGTTGGCGCTAAGAAGGAAATTAATATGCGCTCCGGCATTGAGGGCAAATGTTACTTTGCCAAAATCCATTTCATAACCAGCAAGCACAGGTAAATCGAGCCATTGGTAGCGGTTGTCGGCTTTGTATTCCGCGCCGTTTACCACAATCGTATCGGTGCGGATCAGATGGCCGTCGGAGCCGTAAATATCTGTAATAATGATGCGCTGTTCGTTGGGATTGAAAAAGCTGAAATTTTCATTCACCTGGCCGTAGTGCAGGCCGGTTTTGAGTACCCAGCCGCTTTCAGAAACCAATGCCAGTCGCAGCGCAGCGCTCAGGGCATAATCAGACTGTTCGGTCTGCTGGCGCAAACGAGCATACGTCTGTGCCTCTGTCTGTCTGGGGCGCAATTCGCGCATAGGTAATTCGGGCGCTGCCAGCGCTTCCAGATGCAGTCGCCAGGTGCTGCCGCCAAATCGGGCGCACTTGATATATTGGGGCAGGGGCATCGGCGGCGAAGTAAGCGACAGGGTGGGCAAGTGTGACAAGGGCGACCAGTCATTGCGGGCTAAAGAGACCTGCGTATTGTCTGTGGATTCAGCTATTGTTTGGTTATCTGCCGTTATTTCCGCCACTTGCGGATCGGCAATAACAGTCGCCGCTATGCTGGGCGGCGCTATTATGGTTTCCGTTTCCAGCTTATCCACCGGTCGCACAATTGCTATGCCCGGCGATACGGTAGAAACGGTAGTTTGCGCAATTTCAGGCACATCCGTATCCGCAGAAACGGAAGCGGAGGCGGGGATTTCAGTTGAAATGGGTGATAAATAAAAATTACCCACTTCAGGTGCAGATGCATGCCCTTGATACAACCACCAGGCTGCTGCCAGAGAGAGTACCACAATAGCGGCACTGCCGGCAATGATAAAACGACCGGGTAACATAAGGGGATAAGCACGCTTTTCGCGCGCCTGCACGATGCGATCCCACATATCAGGGGGAGCGGGCACTGCATGGTGCTCCAACTTATGCTTAAATATATCGTCTACCTCGTGGCGACGTTTCATACGGCAATTTTTTGTGTTTCCTCAATTAATGTCTGGAGCATCTTTCGCGCTTTGACCAGCTGTGACCGGGAGGTACTCTCCTGGATTTCCAGCATGTCGGCTATTTCCTTATGGCTGTATCCTTCGATGGCGTAGAGATTAAACACCACGCGATAGCCATGAGGCAGCGATGCGATCAGCGCAAGTAGCTCTTCCTCGTTGAGATGGTCGTAAATAGTCGGTTCGATAGCGGGATCGGGCAGGTTTTCCATTCCAATTTGCTCGCTGGCGAAACTCTTCCGGCTATAGTTCTTCAAAGCAGTATTTACCACAATCCGGCGGATCCATCCTTCGAAAGATCCTTTGGCCTCAAACTGGTTGATATTGTCGTATACCTTTATAAAGGCATCCTGCAATATGTCTTCCGCTTCCATTCGGTGACGCGCATAACGCAGGCATATAGCGAACATTTTGCTCGCATAGCGATGAAAGACCTCTTGCTGGCAAAGCCGGTCTTCTCGCATACAGCCCTTGATCATTTCGCTTTCCGTCACAGATATGGCGTTAATTGGCTACTATTTTATAACGATCTGAACGTAGATATGTTGACCTGGAAGTACATCCCCTCTCTTTTTTCTGCCTGGGCTGTCTCTCTCATGAGGCGCAAAACGACCCAATCGCTGCCCAATGCAGAAAATATTTCCCAAATTATACTTTTTCTTGCAATTGTGCCGCTATCTTAGACATTAACCAGAAAAAACGAATCTACCGATGAGTACAATAGCTGACGAAGACAAGGCCCAATGGATTGTCGATAATATGTACCAAAATGATGCGTTCAGCCAATGGCTGGGCATTGAACGGATTGAGGTGCAACCGGGTAGTTGTGTGCTCCGCATGACCGTAAGGGAGGAAATGCTCAACGGTTTTCGCATTTCCCACGGCGGCATTGCCTATTCTTTTGCCGACAGCGCGCTGGCTTTTGCTTCCAATTCCCGCGGTATGCAAGCCGTTTCGGTAGAAACGTCCATTTCGCATACCGCGCCCCTCCATGCGGGCGACGTCATTACGGCTACCGCTACTGAGGAACACCTGGGGCACAAAATTGCCATTTACCGGGTGGAGGTGGTTAATCAACACAACCACCGCATCGCCATATTCAAGGGAACGGTGTATCGCACGTCAAAACCGTGGTAGAGACGCAAAATTTTGCGTCTTCCATGCAAAATCACAGATAGAGACGCAAAATTTTGCGTCTCTACGAGATTTATATTTTTATAAAAAACAAAAACAATCAGCCAATGAAAAATGCAATCCTGACCGCCCTGGTTATCCTGTATGCAGGCACTGCGGCTTCGGCCCAAACCGTTGACCCCGTCAAATATTTTGAATTTCTCAACAACGAGCACGTAGCTATCGTGTCAAAAAGCCTCGAATATGTGCAACACTCGGTGCACAGCGACGATATGGCAGGTGTAGAGCGCAAGCGGGTTGAACTGATCAATCAGATCGGCCTGGCTACCACAAACGTAAACAATCGCCCCAGCGACAAAGCCACAGCACAGCTAAAAGCCGATATGCTCAGCGTACTAAACGCCTACAAAGAAGCCTTCCGCAACGAGTTTAGCACCTTGCTACAACTGAAAATGGAAAGCGACAACTCTTTTGAGGCGATGCAAAAATACCTCGACGCACAGGACGCCGTTGAGAAGAAACTGGCAGCCGCCGCCGACCGCTTTCTGCAGGCGCAAAAAGAATTTGCAAAGAAAAATAATATCCTTCTGGTTGAAAGCGACCGCAATAGCGAAATCAATCAGATCAACCGGCTTAACAATTACCACCGGGCCGTTTTCCTGCGCTATTTCCGGCTATCGAAGCGCAACGCCGCCGTACTCGACGCGATGAGCAAACAAGACGTCAAACTCATGGAAAAAGAACGCGTATTGCTGCTCGAAGAATCTAAACAGGAACTCAAATCACTGCAACTGATGCCCGCCTTTAACGGCGATACGGAGTTCCGAGATGCCGTAGTGAATATTGCTTCTTTCTACAAGGATATGGCCGAAAACGACTTCGCAAAAGTAGTAGCCGCCCTACGCAAAAAAGAAATGACACAGGAAGACGTAGACGCCTACAACAAAGCCGTGGATCGCTTCAACAATGAATCGGGCGCCCTGCTAGACAATTACAACCAGACATCTGACAAACTTTTTAAGAAAAACGTACCCAAACCGGCTATCGAAACCAAACAGATTTAATACCGGCTTCCTGACATATCCACGATAGTTGGCTGGCATGGCCTGCACATGTGTCGTAATTTTGGGGAATCATACTAAACGGTGAACCCCAGAAACCGGTCCGGAAGCTATGAAAACCATTTCGATTGCGGATTTTGGATTGCGGAATGCGGATTGATCAAGGAAAAATCCGAAACCCGAAATCCGAAATCCAAAATCGAAAAATAACTTTTTGCTAACAGAAAAATCCCCCCTTCCTGCGTTGTAAAGCTGATTATTCATCAAAACAACGCAACATGTACAAACTTTTCGCAACCCTTCTGATATTTGTAGCCGGCCTGAGTGCATGCACAACTGCCCAAATTCAACAAACCCTCGATAATGTATTAGGCGATACTCCGCTTACCGACGCCGAGGTAGGGGGCGGCTTAAAAGAAGCCCTCAATATCGGCATCGGCAAAGGGGCTGATCTTTTGTCGCAAAAAGACGGCTATTTCAAAAGCTCTTACAAAATTTTGCTTCCGGCTGAAGCCCGCAAAGTAACAGACAGGCTCAAAAACGTGCCCGGCTTTTCCAACGTAGAGAATATTATTTTGGAAAAAATAAACCGCGGCGCCGAAGACGCAGCCCAAAAAGCCAAACCCATTTTTGTCACGGCTATTAAAAGCATGAGCTTCCAGGATGCAATGGGCATTCTGATGGGTAATACGGACGCCGCCACCCGCTATCTGGAGCGCACTACCTATAATCAACTCTACCAGGAATTCAACCCCGTCATCGCCCAATCGCTCGATAAATTCGAAGCCCGCAAATACTGGTCGGATGCCGTCAATACTTACAACAAAATCCCGCTGGTGGAAAAAGCCAATCCCGACCTCGGCGACTATGTGACCAAAGAAGCATTAAAAGGCCTGTTTTCTATGGTGGAAAAAGAAGAAATCAATATCCGCCGCAATGCAGCAGCCCGCACAACCGACCTGCTCCGCAAGGTATTCGCCAAACAAGACAACAAATAAGGATCAGGCCTCGCTTTGATTCGTTCCCAACTTGAACGCCTGGTAGCTGTGATCGGGCCGGATATAACTGCCGCCAATCATAGCTACCAGGCTTACCAGCCCTCCTATTATTATTGAGGGGACTTCCGTGCCCTGCCACTCGCAAAAAAGCCAGGTGGCCATGCCTGCGATAATAGCGGATAAAGCTCCCGCATTAGATGCCTTTTTCCAGTAGATTCCCATCGTAAGCGGTATGAAAAGCGATACCAGACTGAGCGAAGACGACTGCCCTACCAATTCGTAGATATTGGTATTTACGCTTGCCATCAATGCCGAGCAGCCCGCCACAGCTATCACTGAAAATCGCATGATCTGCAACAGGCGCTTGTCGCTTGCATTACGGAGATAGGGACGCACCAGGTTTTCACCGATAATGGTGGCCGGGGCCAAAACAGCACCCGAGGCTGTGCTCAGTATTGCCGACAACAAAGCGCCGAAAAACATGATCTGTATGAGTATGGTGCCGTGCTTTAATACCATTACCGGCAACATCAATTGCTCGTTTTCCACGCCCCCCAATTCCCTGAGATCAGGATAAAGCGCCTTGCCACACAACGCAATAAATAAAGGAATCAACCCGATACTGAGATACATCGCACCGGCCACATAGGACGAAATGACTGAGGTACGGGCGCTTTTGGCCGACATCACCCGCTGGAATACGTCCTGCCCCGGTATCGACCCCAACCCAATGGTTATCCATGCCGCAATGTATTCGAGAAAGGGAATGGGTTTAAACTCGGGCATCATATTGAAAAAGCCTTCAGGCTGCTGCGATAATACCTCCGACACTCCGCCCGCTTGATTGCCCAGTTGGAAAGCCAGCAATAATAGCCCGGCTACAATCATGATGGTTTGTACGAAATCAGTAACCGATACCGCCCACATACCACCGATATAGGTATAAATCACCACTATAATCGTACACACCGCAATGCCAATATGCAGATCAATACCTCCCAATACCTGTAATATAATGGCCATCGCTACCAACTGCGCAGCTACCCATCCGAAAAACGAAGGCACCATAAAAATGGCGGAGAATAACTCGGTAGTGCGGCCATAGCGCAGTTTGAAAAAGTCGCTAAAGGTGAGAATATTCAGCTTGTAAAGCGGTTTGGCAAAAAAAGCCCCCACTAATACCAGGCATAGCGCTGCCCCGAAAGGGTCTTCTATTACCCGAAGCAATCCAATCGGAGCGCCTTCTTCGTCGGCAATAAATTCGGAAGAAGCGCCCATTACCGTTTCCGACCCAAACCAGGTGGCAAACAAGGCGCAGGCCGCAATAAACATGGGCAGGCGCCGGCCTGCAATTACAAAATCCTGCGTCGTTTTTACTTTTTGAGCAGCCCACCAGCCGATTAACAAGGTGGCAAGAAGATATAATGCAATGAAAATGATCAATGTCAGGTGTTCGGCGGGTGTCGCATTCATGAGTGGGCACACTTTGGGCTATGACAAATTTTTTTTATACGAATTTCCAAAAATACAGCTCATTTTTGATCTGCCGACACTATATTTTTCATAGGTTGCGTTCTAATTGTGGTGTATTGTTAAATTAATGAAAATCATTCTGCCTATTGAGATTAGTCATTAGCGATTCGAACGCTACGGCCTATCTTGTCCATAGAATTCTCAGATTAATGGTTGCACTAAAAATAGCTGAATATGAACGTCCTAGCGCCTATTAAAACACTGATGTCTACCCACTTGCTTACCGTGGCTCCTCAAGACAAACTCACCACGGTACAGGAGATATTCAACGCGCACAACATTCACCATATTCCGGTAGTACGCTATAAGGAGATGGTGGGGCTGATTAGCAAAACCGACTTTTTGTATTTCGTAAGGGGTTTCTCGCGAAACGAAGAAGACCGCCTGGTGAACGAAGCCCGCCTGCGCGCTTATACCGCCGAAGATATCATGACTACTGGTCTGGCCAAACTATCTCCCGACGACCGCATCAATGTGGCGCTGGAAATCTTTAAAGTTAACCGCTTCCATGCCATTCCTGTCGTTGACGATCAGGAGGAGTTGGTGGGTATTATCACTACGTTTGATATCATTAAAGCATTGGCCGAAGAACCTATTTCGCCCGACCAAATCCTGGCTAACCCGGTCAATTAATTACGCATAGTCCCAATAATGCAGCCTTTGCTGCAAAACCGTGAGGCGGTACTCTGTCAGGGTATCGCCTTGCGTTTATTAACATTTTTTTTATATTTGTTCTTGTTACTTTGCTAACTATGCCCCGTCATAATAGCAATCTTTTCTATCAACTAAAACGATTTGAGATGAAATTGAAATTTGTGCTGACTTTAGCCATCGCTATCTTGTTTACCGGTCTGGCTTCTGCCCAACAAGACACGGCGCCTGCAAAAGAAAAAAAGGAAACTACCGATACAAAGGCAAAAACGAAAGTGGACAAGCCCATGAAGGATAAATCGGGCAAGGAAGTAGACAAAGCGCCCGGCAAAGAAAAATCTGCGAACGCCAAACAAAAATCGAATAAAGGCAAGACCTACGGCAAAAACAAAGGCGATATGAAGGGCAAGGAGTTTGGCCAAAATCGCGCGGAAGAAGCCCACAAGAAAAAAGCAGCCAAGTCAGGGAATAAGATGAACAAGCAAGAGGTGAAAGTGGAGAAGAAAGCCGCGAAAGAAGCTGAAAAATCTAAAAAGAAGTCGGCGAAAAAACAAAAGCCATCCACAGAAGACAACAGCAATGAGCAATAACAGGGAAAATTGAACATACCAGGAAAACAATAAACATGGGGTTATGTAAATCATTTCAATTTACATAACCCCATTTTTTTTCTTATTTTACCCCAAAAACAACCGCAATGGCAACACCAACTAACAGAAGGCATGCCCTCAAAACACTGGCGCTCGGCGCTACCGCGCTGGCTATTAATAGTCCCAACCTGATAGCCCAATCCTCTTCTTCAACTTTACCCGCTATGTGGAAAGGCCGTATCAATCACTCCGTTTGCCGCTGGTGCTACAACGATATTCCACTGGAACAATTCTGCCAGGCTGTAAAAGACCTGGGCATCCCGGCTATCGACCTCATCGGTCCCAAAGAATGGCACGTGCTGCAAAAGTACGGCCTGTATTCTTCGATGTGCAACGGCGCCGAGATTAGCCTCACGGAGGGCTGGAACAACCCGCAATACCACGACACATTACTCAAAAATTACAGCGAGATTATTCCGCTTGTCGCAAAAAACGGCTATAGCCAGGTTATTTGCTTTAGCGGCAACCGCAAGGGTATGGACGACGAAACCGGCCTAAAAAACTGCGTGACCGGCCTTCAAAAACTCATGCCTCTTGCCGAAAAATACAAGGTAACTGTGGTTATGGAGCTGTTTAACAGCAAAATAGACCACAAAGATTATATGTGCGATAAAAGCGTCTGGGGTATTGAACTGGCAAAGCAACTGGGCTCAGAGCGGTTTAAATTGCTTTACGATATCTACCACATGCAGATCAACGAAGGGGATATCATTCGAACGATTCGCGATTATCATCCCTATTTTTCGCATTATCACACGGCCGGCGTACCAGGCCGCCACGAAATCAACGAGTCTCAAGAGCTCAATTACCCCGCTATTATGCGCGCTATCGCCGATACCGGCTTTAAAGGCTACGTGGCTCAGGAATTTATCCCAACCCGCGACGACAAAATCGGCGCATTGCGCCAAGCCATCGAAATTTGCGATATTTAGGCCGGTAGAGGCTCAATGCATTGAGCCTCTACCAAACGTCAATAATATGGAACCCATCAGCGTATTCGATATGCTCAAAATCGGCGTGGGGCCGTCCAGCTCTCATACACTGGGCCCCTGGCGCGCCGCCCAGCGTTTTGTAAAAGAACTGGAAACCCTCGCTCAATTTGACCACACCACCCATGTGAGCGTACACCTATACGGCTCGCTGGCGCTCACCGGCAGGGGCCACGGCACCGATATAGCCGTTTTGCTGGGATTAGCCGGCGAAGACCCCGAAACTATCCCCCCCCAAAAGGTGCAAAGCTTGCCGCATGAAGTTGCCCTGGACAAACAACTCTTTTTGGGCGGCCGGCGGCCTGTATCTTTCGACCCCGCTACTTCTATCTTTTTTCACTTTTCAGAATGCCTGCCTTTTCATGCCAATGGGCTGGTCTTTCAGGCTTACAGTGCCGACAACATGCTTATTCACGAAGCCACCTTTTATTCTATCGGTGGAGGGTTTGTGGTCAAAGAGGGCGAAACAGGCCAATCCGATGGCGTGAAGCTTCCCTTCCCCGTCAATTCGGCAGCTGAATTGTCGCAGCATTGCCTCACGGAAGGCGCCACAATCTGGGAAATCGTACTCGAAAACGAAAAAACCTGGCGCAATCCCGCCCAGGTAAAAGCCGACTTGCTGCGCATCTGGGAAGTGATGAAGCAATGTATGTACGAGGGCTGCCACACCCACGGCGAACTCCCCGGCGGATTGCATGTGAGCCGGCGGGCCGCTTCGATTAATAGCCGCCTGCTCGGTACTACCACCTACCGCGATGCCGACGAATGGATCGCCTGTATCAAATCAAAGGACTACGATTTTTCGGGCACCGGCAAATGGATAAGCTGTTTTGCCATGGCCGTCAACGAAGTAAACGCCAATTTCGGGCGCATCGTCACGGCCCCCACCAACGGCTCGGCGGGCGTCATTCCGGCGGTGTTGATGTATTATATCTGCTTTTCAGGACACTGTAAAGGAGAGGACGACATCGTCAAGTTCCTCATGATCGCCGGCGAGATAGGCAGTATTTTTAAAAAAGGATCGACCATTTCAGCGGCTATGGGCGGCTGCCAGGCCGAAATCGGAGTCTCGTCTGCAATGGCCGCCGCCGCCCTCACCGAGCGGCTCGGCGGCAGCGTAGGCCAGGCCCTGATGGCCGCCGAGATCGCCATGGAACACCACCTGGGCCTCACCTGCGACCCCATCGGCGGACTTGTACAGGTGCCATGCATCGAACGCAACTCTATGGGCGCCATGAAGGCTATCACCGCCGCCAATATCGCCCTCGAAAGCGACCCCGAAAAGGCCCGCGTCACCCTCGACGCCGTGATCAAAACGATGTGGGAAACGGCACAGGATATGCACACCAAATACAAGGAAACCTCGCAGGGCGGATTGGCGGTGCATATTCCGATTATTGTGCCGGAATGTTAGTCTTCTGATTTCAATTTGAGGGATAGTAATGTACATCTGCTACATGGTCAATTTTGCCCTGTGGTAAAAACGATCAGAGGCTAACGTGCAGAAATACACGCCGGGAGCAAGATCGTGAAGCCCGACCGTTTGTGTGTGTTTGGATGAGGGGGAGTTTTTGTTAGTCCCTACTCCAGCCCCAATATCCTCTCCTGGCCGGTATTAGTATCGAGTAGGGAGATTCGTTGGTATTCCACCAAGGAATCAGGTCTTACATAGATATATTCAATCCGAGTAGTTAGTATTTTGCTGCTATTATCCTGCGCAGCTGAAATAGAAGCATAGCGCAAATTATGACATGGAGTTGCTTTAATAGTTGTTATTTGGGTCGTTGAGATGTCTAGTATATGAATTCCTTTATAATTACTCCAAATGATACTATTATCATTTAGCCAATCAATCGAAGGTAAACCACTATTTAGTTCATATACAGCTAGTGGCGTAAATTGAAAATCTGCTAGACTAAGAACACCTAAATAGGGATTACCTTGATAATTGCTTACTGTTGCAATTAAAGAGTTTCTATATGCTCCGCCAGTAATCGGAGTTGCTACCGTATCTAATATTTCGCCATTTATATTTAATAATAGGTTATATTGTAGTGAATTATTTTGCCATTTCGTAAAGATATTTTGGCCATCATTAATCCAAAAGTAGCCCGACATTCTATTCAAGTTGTTTAATAGAGTAAGACTGTCCCCATTACTTTTTACTCTGTATAATGGCCCGGTTCCGGCATTAAAAAGTATCCAATCTGCCGCACCCCATCTAGCATACTTAATATTATTTGCAGATGTAACTATTTGTTTTTCGCCGCTACAAAGATTCACAGAATATATGAAAACGTCTCCGCCAATAAAATCAGCAGTTATTAAAACAAACCTATTGGCATCATGAGGACAATAATGGGGATAAATAATAACGGGCCAATGTAAGGTTGCTTCTATCATCCCCAACCCATTTATCGGTAAATCAAAACAAGTATCCTGTGGCGCCGACGTCCAAGTGATTGTTGAATTGCATGGGTCGATAAAAGTTTCTTGGGATTCCCACCTGCAAGAAACGAGGGACAACGCACCTATAAAAATACACAACATAGTATAGTATAGCTGTTTCATAGCTTGATCAATTTAATGGTGTGATAAAAACGATCAGATACAAATGTGCAGAAATACATGCCAGGAGCAAGATCATTAAGCCCGATCGTTTGTGCGTATTGACCGGGAGGCTGTATCGCATAATCAATGCCGTGGACAAACTGTCCGCCGGTATTGAAAATGGCGAGCGATACTTGGGCGGACTGCTCTAATTCATACTTGATTTGAACTTCGTGTTTTGCCGGATTAGGGTAAGCTATTACTGGCAGTTGCTTTTTTTTCGGTTCCCGTTGGGAACTGATAACTACCGGCCCCACAAAGTCGGAAGGCGCACTGGCCAGCAGGCTGAATTTTAACTTCGGCGGCCCGGTGAAGTGGGTTGGGAATGTCAATATCTCTTCAGGAAAAATGGTATCTAATGCACAGCCCAGATCATTGGGGTCCACAAGAATCTGATAGCCGGCAATTTTTCCTGTCAGATAGCCATTTTCATATTCAGGTTCCTGGTCAAAAAATAGCTGGTTGCCGGGTGTAACGATATATTGCCCGGTTTGACTATCGTACACAGGTTTATTCCACAGGCCGGCGTTGCTGCTGCGCACCCACCAGGCCGGTTTATCCGGGTCGTCCAGATCAACGGGCTCTATGCCGTATTCAGAAGCGATGGGGATATTAAAGGGCACATACACTTTTCGCAATATAGCGGAGGAGCCGTTGTCGATGGCTTCTTCTGTGCAAAGATCGCGAAAGCCGTTGGTGAGCATAAAGGGACACTCGGGTTGGCCGCTGCACACCATATCCTCGTGGTCGTAATCACCTTCAAATTCAAAATGCACTACCCGCAGGTTGTCGTGTTCGGGGTCTATCATTTCCAGCGCCCGCCCGGCGTCGAGGCGCCCCCAGCCGTTGTAGATGTCATAGCCGGATGGATAATTGATGAGAGGATTGTTATTTTCAATATCGAATGCAGAATATTCGAGTAAATGTTCAACATCTTCTTGAGATAATTCATCCCGTGAATGGTACAATAACAAAGCTGATGTACCCGTCATATGGGGTAATGCCGCCGAAGTACCATTGAAAAAAGTATATGAAGTATTACTGCTGTCGTTTCTAACTGTTGAATAAATAATATTGCTAGTACCCGGAGCAATGATATCTACGTCGGCGCCATAAGAGGTTCTAAATGATTCTCCTAAAGAGCCATTATTAATTTCTGGTGGTGCTGTTGCATCTAAATGTTCACCATTTACTCCACTAGCCCCCACACTGATCAGCCAATTGTCTTTGTACATGGCCGGGTAGATGATTTCTGTATTGTCATTGACATTACCATTATTCCCCCTGGCCGTGGTTTGAATGACTTCCAGATCATAGGCCATTTCAATTTGTTCGCGCAGCAACTTGGCTTGTGGCAGAGAAGCGCCACCAGTGGATTCGCCCGGTACTACAAGTTGAGCCTCTATACAAAAAATATCACCTCCGCCCTGTGGAAGCATCAATTCGTATAGTATAGCATCCGTCAAATATGTTATTGTCGAATAGCCAGATTCGGCAATTATTCGGTAGCTGTTCAACAAAGCCCCTGCTTGTCCTTCTTCCGCATTACCTCCAGCAATGCCTGCTATACCTTTTTCATTGTTTCGCACTGCCGCCATAATACCGGCTGCTCGGGTACCGTGACCACTTGTATCTGGGGCCAATGGCGATACGTCTAATTCTTCCACCGGGTAATTTGCCAGATCTATAATCGTGTCATTGTTAAACCACAACGCCCTTGTGACAACCGAGCCGCTCAATCCCGGGCAACCCTCGCACCCCAGGTCTTCGTGGGTAAACTGTACCCCCGTGTCGAACTGGGCTATTTTTACCTCCCGGCTAGACCAACTCTCCGCGTTGTCTACAATATCCCAGGCCGGTTCTATATTGATATGCGCATCGTCAAAAGCTGTATTGGGAGTATCCCACAACGAATGCTGGTCGTCATAAAGCGGATCATTTGCCCCGCTAAGGAGCGAAGCGGTTGGAAACCGCAGGACGTAGTTGGGATGTGCATAGCGGATGTATCGGTACGGCAGCGAATCCAGCGCCATGCTCACCGATACGGGGTGTTTTACCTCGGCCTCTCCGATATTCAGAATAAATGCCGACCATACCCGGGGTATCTGTACGCTCTCCCCAGTGCGGCCCGTCAAATGCGTCGTGGTGCTTTTTAGTTTATGGAATATCCTGATGAGTTTCCACCGCCCCAATAACCCTCCTGCCCCCAGGGTGCTGTCCATCAGGGCAATAAGCGCGGTATCGGTGATGATTTGCTCCACCCGGCCCCAGTTCAGACTGAGATTGTCTACAAACGCGGTATTAACTACGTGAGGAGAAAAGCGAACGATAACTTCGTTGAGCGCATAAGCCGGCAGACTGTCAGGCCCTGGCACATATTCTTCATCGCGTTTGAATTCTTCGTATTTGATCCACACATAAGTCGGCGTGCCGCCCTCGGCGCTCAGGCCGCCGACCAGGGTTTCTCCCTCGCCCGTTACCAGCACGGCAGTGGGGCGGTTCAGCCCGCTGGAGTTACCCGCATAGCTGCGTTCCCACTCGTACCGGCCCTGGCTGTCGTATTTCAGGGTCAGAAAATGGCTCAGGCTTCCTTCGGTCACCTCCCCGGCCACGATCACGTTGCCGGCCTCGTCGCTCACCACGCGCCGCCCGGCGAAACGCCTTCCCGTGGCCGCTAAGCTGCCGTAGTTTTTTTGCCACAACAGGCTACCGTCGTCTCCCGCAAGTTTCAGCGTGGCCAGCGCCGTTTGCTGTCCGCTGCTGTCGAGTCCAACATACCCCGTAGCCAGTACATCGCCGTTGTCGTCCAAGCTGATGTTCAGCGCTGCATCGTCAAAGCCGCCGCCGTCAAACGTCAAATCCCATACCACATTAAGTGCGGTATCCAATCGGGCAAAAACCATGTCATAACCGGTACTATCAGAGGGTGCGCTGCCGCACACATAAAAATCGCCCTGTTCGTCCCTGGCTAATCCCAGCGGGCGCTCAAAGTCGATGTCGAAGGCTTCGCGGCGGTAGTTGGGGCCGCTCAGACCGGTGGGTAGCTTGTAGCGCACCGCGGCGATGTCCCAGGTCGTATCGCTGGAGGCGCTACCCCCGCTGACTTCGATGGTGGTGGTATTGAGAAAACGAATGGCGACAGGGGCTTCGTCGAGTTGGGCGTAGTCGTAGCGCTTGGCCCAATGTGCTGTGCCGTTGGCGAATAGCTTGAGGGTCATGAAGTCCATCTGCGTACCCACTCCCTTGCTGGGGTCGGTCACGTAGACATTCTGCGCGCCGTCCACGATAAGCGCCGAGGCGTTGTCGTCGCCGTTGCCGGTACCGTTGCGCGTGGCATACCACACCTGGTCGCCGTCGTTTTCGTATTTGATAACCAAAAAATCGAAGTGCAGACTGGAGGCTGAATAGGCCGCCCCTGCGATATAAACATTTCCGCTCCCGTCGAGTTGAATCGCGACGCCGTAAGAAGCGTCGATGCCGGTTGCTTCAAATTCCTGATCCCAAACCAGGTTGCCTAATGAATCGTGTTTGGTGGTATAGGCCGCGATTTTGTCGTTGGAAAGCCGGGTATTGCCGGTGGTGTAGACATTTCCCGCAGCATCAACAGCGGAGGCCGTCCAGTCAAAGGAAGCAAGCGGTTCGCCAAAGGAGGTATGCCAGACCTTGTTCACCGGAGATTGTGCCAGGGCGTTATAAGTAAAAACGAATAACATTGCAATCACCAAATGGGGGGGGGGGAATCCGGTAGAAGTGGTTCATGATATGGCGTTTAAAGGGTATTACAAGATGAAAGGCAAGATAAGATATTTGCGGGAAATTGTCAAGGGGGTTGATTGTAGGTTGGTCATACCGCACGCCGTCAAGTTATGGGCATAACTTTTCCGGCCTTGCGGTATTATAGCTCGCCCCCGAGCTTGAGTCATGTCCAAAACTTGGCGGTGCGAGCTATATATGCGTTCACAGTCCGATTAGCGGGTTGCGAGTCTCACTTCCGATATAAATTACCCTGCTGTAGATACTGATACACCGCATCCGGCACCAAATACTGCACCGATTTGCCTTTGAGCAGGCACTCGCGGATATAACTGGCCGAAATATACATAACAGGAACATCGAATACCTTGACGTTGGGATGATCGACCAAGGGACCGGTTTCCACCCCGGCTCGCTCGTACACATAAATCTCATAATCGCGCAGCAGCACTTCGTAGTTTTTCCACTTGTGCAGCGTGGCCAGGTTGTCGCCGCCCATGATGAGTACAAACTGCTTGTTGGGATGTTTTTCGCGCAAATAGGCCAGGGTGTCAACCGTATAGGAAGGTTTGGGCAGATGAAATTCGATATCTGAGGCCCGCAGGGCGGGGTTGTCACCGATGGCGAGCCTCATCAGGTGCAGGCGGTCGTGGTCGCGCGCCAGGGTTTGCTTGGGTTTGAGCGGGTTGTGGGGCGACACCACTAGCCACACCTCCGACAAATCGGTTTGCGTGGCCATATAATTTGCAATAATCATATGCCCCACATGTACAGGGTTGAAAGAGCCGAAAAACAGGCCGATTTTTCCGCTCATAGCGCTATTGTTCGAGGAGAGAATCGGGCAGTTCTTCCATCCATTCTTCTTCTATCGGATCCTCATCGGGTGCGTCGATCAACCACTTGCCGCCCATTTTGATCAATACAAATTCAGTTTCGTATTCTTCGAATTCGTCTTTAAGCATGCACAAGCAATAAGCGGTATCGCTCACTTCCCGGCAAGTCAGTTGCAGGAATTCCGTGTGGAGGAGCGTAGAATCCTGGGGTTCGGAGGCGATCAGATCGGCCATGCCTGCCAGGATAGCCTGGTGGCGCGGCGTGCTGAGTGCCTTGGCTTCTTCAAACTGGTTGTTATCGTAATACGCCTGAAACTGGCGCACGACTTCCTCCGGCGTAAGCAGCTTTTCATCCGCCTGCTCTTGCGAAGGCTGTTCATTGCGACAAGCGGCCAACAGCATAACCAACAACAAAACCGCGTGTATTTTTACCATATCGACCCTGGGGCTGTTCAAAAATATTAAATCACCATCATAAATCCAGGTGCGGGAGGGCCGGCAAATTACGCGGAGCGAATTAATTTGCCTAGCCTTTTTGGTTACTTTTTTGGCGATGAAAAAAGTAACAACAACACCGGGCAGGTTCCAGCAATATAAAAAATCACTGTAACTATCAGCTTCCCAACATAACCGGCATCACCAGCATAAGAATCTCCTGGCCCGGCGTTTCTTCTACAGGAAGCAGAATACCTGCACGGGTGGGGCCCGACAACTCGAGTTTCACCTCGTCTGTTTCGAGTACGCTCAGCATTTCTATCAGGAATTTGGCATTAAAGCCGATCGTTACTGCTTTTCCGTCATACACGCAGGGCATTTGCTCGGTAGCCTCGTTGGAGAAATCGAGATCCTGCGCCGAAATCGTCAGGCTTCCTTCGCTGATATTCAGGCTAACCTGGTTGGTCGTTTTGTTGGCATAAATGGCTATGCGCTTCAGCGAATTCTGAAAATCGGTGCGCGATACAGTCATCACATTCGCGTTGTCTACCGGTATTACCGCGTTGTAGTCGGGATATCTCGAGTCTATCAGTCGGCACACCAACTTCGTATTGCCAAAAGAGAAAAAAGCATTGGCTTTGTTGAAAGACATCTTCACTTCTTCTCCTGATGGCAGCGCGCCTTTGAGCAGGTTGAGCGCCTTTTTGGGTACGATAAATGTGGTAGAGACTTCGCTGGCGATATCAGAAAACGTGTATTTCACCAACTTATGCGCATCGGTGGCCACCAGGATAATCTTGGAAAAGTCGATCTGGAAATACACGCCGGTCATGGCCGGACGGAGTTCGTCGGAACTCGTGGCGAATAGCGTTTTGTTGATGCCCTGGCTGAGCAATCCAGAAGGCAGGCTCACTGCATCCACATTATCGGGTTCGGGGATATGCGGAAAATCCTGTCCGTTTTCGCCTGCAAGCTTATACTTTCCATACGCCGAGGTGATCTCGATGCCGAAATTCTCCTCATTCACCACAAACGTTATCGGTTGCTGGGGCAGCGCTTTGAGTGTTTCGAGCAAAATTTTGGCCGGCACAGCTACTGCGCCGTCACTATCGGCCATCACCTCCATTTCCGTAACTATCGACGTTTCAAGGTCGGACGCGGTAATCGTAAGCCGGTTGTTGCTAATAGCAAATAAAAAATCTTCCATAATGGGCAGGACGGGGTTATTGCCGATGGCGCCCACTGCTAATTGCAACTGCTTGAGCAGCTCGGAAGAAGAAACGCTGAATTTCATAGCTATTTGTTCTTTTATAGGGTAGGAAAATATGTTTTTATGCTACAAAAGTACATTTTGCGTTACATTTTTGCACGCTTATTATTTCACATCTTGTGGAAAACCCATTTTAATGAACAGAAAACTAGCTCCGCCTATCCATGCCATCACAAACCTGCGCCTTCCAAGGCCGGTGATCCATACCCTTGATAATGGCGTGACGGTATACGAAACCAGCATGGGCACCCAGGATGTGGTGCGTTTGGAAATTGTTTTTTACGCCGGCAGACCACAGGAACACAAACATTTAGTGTCGAGATCCACCTTGGGATTGTTACGCGAAGGCGCTGGCCCCTATAGCGCCGCCGAAATTGCCGAGATACTCGATTACTACGGCAGTTCGCTGAGCACCCCGTTTAACATGGATTCGGCCAACCTGGTGCTGTATGCCCTTAGCCACCAACTCGACAAAGTGCTCCCCCTGTTGGTAGCTATGCTGGAAACTCCCGCTTTTCCGGCAGAAGAACTCGATGCATTCATCCAGCGCAACCTGAAATTACTCGCCGAAGACTTGTCAAAACCCGATGTCGTCGCCTACCGGCAAATTACCGAACTCATTTTCGGCCCCACGCACCCCTATGGTTATAATAGCTGGCCGGAGACATACGCGCAGTTGCACCGCGACGACCTGGTACATCATTTCAACACGCTGTATACCTGCGACAATTGCGAAATTTTTATCAGCGGAAAAATAACCCCGGAGATTATCGCCCTGCTGAATCGCACCATCGGCGCCTGGAATCGCAGAGGTAAAGTAACTCCTTTTGTGCCTCCTCCTATCCATACCCGCCCCGAAAAGCAATGGCTAACCAAGCCCAACGGGGTACAATCGGCTATCCGGATAGGGCGGCGTTTATTTGACCGGCGCCATCCCGATTATTGCGGCATGTTTGTACTGAGCACCATGCTGGGCGGCTATTTCGGTTCTCGCCTGATGGCCAATATCCGCGAAGAAAAAGGCTACACCTACAATATCTACTCGACACTCGACACCATGCGCTACGACGGCTGCTTCTATATCGGCACCGAAGTGGGCAACGAATTTGTAAAAGATACCGTGCAACAGATCTACAAAGAAATCGAGCTGCTGCGAACCCAGCCGGCCGATGTTGAAGAAATGGAGATGGTGCGCAGTTACCTCATGGGCAGCCTGCTCACCATGCTCGACGGCCCCTTTAATGTGGGGGAAGTGGTGCGCACCATGGTAGCCGAAGATGCGCCTTTTCACTTTTTCGAAGACTTAGTGGCTACGGTAGAGACCATCTCCGCACAACAATTGCAGGAATTAGCCAACCGTTATTTACAACCCGATGACCTGTGGGAAGTCATAGTGGGGTAATCTTAATGGATCGCGGCCAAATTTTGGTCATGCTCAAAGCCCGCGCACAAATACCGCCAATAACTGTGTGGATAATCCTGAAAAATTATGCAAAGGACTTGATAATGTGCATCTTAATTTTGTAAATTTAGACCTTTATAGAATCTTTACATAGATAACATCTGCCTCAGGCTTATTTTTTTATTACGCGATAGATACTGTTACATCATATTAGTTAACATAAAAAATAATGGTTGTGTGCAAAAAAATTACATCCCTGTGCTTATTAGCCACAC
>JABWBR010000090.1 GCA_013360405.1 Saprospiraceae bacterium | reverse complement strand
AGAGTGTGAGAGTGTGAGAGTGTGAGAGTGTGAGAGTGTGAGAGTGTGAGAGTGTGAGAGTGTGAGAGTGTGAGAGTGTGAGAGTGTGAGAGTGTGAGATTCCAGACCTTTGATCCCACCCTCTCACTCTCCCACACTCTCACCCTTTTTCTTTATTCAAGTACGTTTCCATTTCATACAGCACGCCTTTTACGGGGATGCGCAGCCAGTCGGGTCGGGCGTTCATTTCGTAGCCCACTTCATAAATTGCTTTTTCGAGGGTATAATTGCGTAGCAACAGTCGCATTTCGGCTTCGTCTTCGGGCACAAAAGGCTGGCCGGCGGCGCGATCGAGATAAGCGGTGAGATAGAACCGGCTCACGTAGTGGAACCATTGCCGCGCCCATTGTTCGAGCAGGGGCATATCCTCTTTGCGATAATTGGGATTGAGCAACAGCTGGCCATAGGCGGCGTAGTGGAAAGAGCGGATCATTCCGGCTACATCTTTAAAAGGCGTGCGTTTGAGGCGGCGTTCGCTGATACTCAACATAGGTTCGCCTTCAAAATCGATAATGAAAAAGTCGCGCCCGTTAAACAGTACCTGCCCAAGGTGATAATCGCCGTGTATTCGGGTTTTGACCGTATGAATGCGGCGACTGTAGATTTCTTCAAAGCAATGCAGGATATCGTCGCGCAAGTCCAAGATTTGTTGGGCTTCAGCGGCTATATGGGGTGGCAGGGTTTCGACACGGCCGGCCAGGGCGCCCAGTTTATCGCTCACCAGCTTGCGATGTACGGCATATATCGCACGTTGGTAATGCTGTGTAAACGGCTCCGGTCGGAAATCGGGGTCGGAATAATCGCTTGCCAGTGCAATGTGCATTTCAGCGGTGCGTTGGCCCAGTAGTTTCACGCGTTCAAAAGTCACGTGGCCGATAAGTTGCTGCATTTTTTCGGGCAACTGGTCGAAGTATAGCCTGTCCTGGCGCAGCAACTCGGGAGGAGCCTCCTGGCGTTCGGTTTTGGTGAGTATTTTATCGTAGTACCGGCCCAGTACTTCGAGCATAGCGGACCAGGCTTCTCCCTGGTTGGGTATTTTATTTTGAAGCAGGCCCAGGATAGTATAGGAATTGTCGCTCAGGTTTTCATACTGGATACCGCCGCCGTAGCGGGGAGAGTTTTCAAAAGATGTTTTTTCGGAAAGGAACCTCACGAGTTCAAGGTCGGGATTGATATCGGTATCCAGTTTCCTGTAAATTTTAAAAAAGTACGCGCCATTATATATGACGGAAGTATTGCTTTGTTCGGCCTTCAGTACTTCAGAACGCACTTCTTCGGTTTCCATATTGAATTCGGCCAATACCTTGCCCGACTCGAAGCGCAGGCATCCTTCGTGCAGGTTGACTACTTCGTCAGATTTTATCAGGCGGAACAACTCGTTGCGGAAGGTATCTTCGTAAATCGCATCGATGAGTATGCCCTCTTTTTGCGCCGTTTTGAGATAGCAAATCACGCTTTGGGGTTCGTTTTTGAGGAAAAACACGATACGCTCGGCCTGATCGATAAACGTGACAGGCAGGAAGTACGTTTCGGGCAATCCGTCGGTATAGCGCACTTCGATATTCATGAGGTACGCCGTTGTTTCGCCGGCTTGAATAGCAGGATAGCGGCAAACGTCGATAGACACCATGCTTTTTGATTTGCCGCCAAACCAACGGCAGGACTTCATATAGCCGGGCAGCACGCGTTTTTCGAGCAGGCGTTTGGCGGAATAGTCGGTAAAAAAGGAAGTCCAATTCACTTCTACTTCCAATTCCGGGACTGCTCTTTCTTTGGGGGTTTCTGCATTTTCCTCCGCTTTTTCGAGCAGCAGCCAATAATAGCCGAAGGGGCCTATCGTAAAGTTGTAGCTCTCCTCTCCTATTTCAAAAAACTTATTTTGGCTAAAAATTTCAACGGGTTGTATGCCTTTGAAGCTACTCAGGTTGATATTGGCTGCCTGGGAGAATTTCGACAAATTGGTTACGACCAGTATACTTTCACCTTCGTAACTCCGCAAAAAGGCCAATATTTTGCTATTGCCTGCATCGAGGAAAGTAGTGGCGCCAAAATTAAACGCTTTGAGGCGCTTGCGCATGGCGATTACATTTTTCATCCACCACAGCAGGGAATTTGGATTTTGGTTTTGGAGCTCCACGTTGGTGGTTTCGTATCGGTACATGGGGTCGCGGATAACGGGCAGGCAGAGTTTCTGCGGGTTAGCGGTAGAAAAACCTGCATTTTGGTCAGAATTCCACTGCATGGGGGTTCTTACGCCGTTGCGATCGCCGAGGAAAATATTGTCGCCCATACCAATCTCATCGCCGTAGTATATTACCGGCATACCTGGCAGGGAGAACAGCAAACTGTTGAGCAATTCAATTTTGCGGTGGTCGTTGCCCAGCAGCGGCGCCAGGCGACGGCGGATGCCTTTATTGATTCTGGCGCCGTGTTCCTGGGCAAAAACGCGGTAAAGGAAGTCGCGTTCTTCTTCCGTAACCATTGAGAGCATGAGGTCGTCGTGGTTGCGCAGGAACAAAGCCCACTGGCAGCTATCGGGAATAAGGGGAGTTTGTTCCACGATATCAATAATGGGATAGCGGTCTTCGGTTTGCAACGCCATATAGAGGCGGGGCGTAAGCGGGAAGTGGAAGTTGACATGGCATTCGTCGCCGGCGCCAAAATACTGCGCGGCTTCTTCGGGCCACAAGTTGGTGTCGGCCAGCAATATTCGGCCCGGGTACCATTCATCCACATACCGGCGCAGCGATTTGACATACTCGTGCACTTCGGGCAGGTTTTCGCAGTTGGCGCCTTCGCGTTGAAAAATGAAGGCTACCGAAGAAAGGCGCAATCCGTCTACCCCTAACTCGAGCCAGAAGTCGATGATCTTGCGCATTTCTTCGCGCACGAGGGGATTAGCGTAATTGAGATCGGCCTGGTGGCTGTAAAACCGGTGCCAATAGTAGGCTTTGGCGGTATTATCCCATTCCCAGTTGGAGGATTCGTAATCATTAAACAGGATACCCGCGTCGGCATATCGCTCCGGCGTATCGCTCCAGATGTAATAATCGCGTTCGGGTGAAAAGGGGGGCGCCTGGCGCGCGCGTTCAAACCAGGGATGTTTTACAGAGGTATGGTTCACAATGAGGTCGATCACTACATGCATATTTCGCTTATGCGCTTCGTCGAGCAGTTTTCGAAAATGCTCCATCGTGCCATAATCGGTATGGATGCCGTAATAATCAGAGATATCGTAGCCGTCGTCACGCAGGGGAGAGGGATAAAAAGGCAGCAAAGACAAGCAAGTAACGCCCAGGTCTTCCAGATAGTCGAGTTTGCGGATGAGTCCGTTGATATCGCCGATGCCGTTGCCGTCGCTGTCGAAGAAAGAACGGATGTGCAGTGCGTAGCAGATAGCGTCTTTGTACCAAAGCGAGTTTGTCGTAGACATAATGAGGGAGCATAAGTGATTTGCGGTTAGAAAATTAATGCTTTTTTGGAAATAAACCAGCAAACGACAAATTAGCTTATGCAGTTGCCCCGGCAGGATTCAAAGCGCGCACCGGGGGGCCAGGTGCAGCGCCAAAACATACTATGAGAATAAGTTACAAAGATATAAAAAATAATTAATATCTGTTAACTCACAACCCACAACTACTTATTCACCTTCCAGGTCAAAAGTATTGAGGAAGCCCGTATGGAAATTGCCGGCGCGAAAATTTTCGTCTCTCATGAGGCGCTGATGGAAGGGCACCGTAGTTTTTACGCCTTCGATGATAAACTCGTCGAGAGCGCGTTCCATTTTTTTGATACATTCTTCGCGGGTGCGGGTGCGGCAGATCAGCTTAGCGATCATAGAATCGTAATAGGGCGGAATCGTATAACCTGCGTACACGTGCGTATCTACACGCACGCCGTGGCCTTTAGGCGTATGGAGTGACGAGATGCGACCGGGGCTGGGCCTGAAATTATTAAAGGGGTCTTCGGCGTTAATACGGCATTCGATGGCAAACATTTCGGGAAAGTAGTTTTGTCCCGACAGGGGTTCGCCCATGGCTATTTTGATTTGTTCTTTGATAAGGTCGTAGTCGATCACTTCTTCCGTAACGGGGTGTTCTACCTGGATACGGGTATTCATTTCCATAAAATAGAAATTGCGGTATTTATCCACGAGGAATTCGATCGTACCCACGCCTTCGTAACTGATTGCCTCACCTGCTTTCACGGCGGCGTCGCCCATTTTTTGGCGAAGTTCGTCGGTCATAAAGGGCGAGGGGGATTCTTCCACCAGTTTTTGGTGTCGGCGTTGGATAGAGCAGTCTCGTTCGGAGAGGTGGATCACCTTGCCGTATTGATCGCCCACCACCTGGAATTCGATATGGCGGGGTTCTTCGATAAATTTCTCCATATAGATCCCGTCGTTGCCGAAGGCTGCTTTGGCTTCCTGGCGGGCCATACTCCAGTTGGGTTCGAAATCTTTTTCCTCCCACACCACGCGCATCCCTTTGCCGCCGCCGCCGGCGGTAGCTTTGAGAATCACGGGATAGCCTATATCTTTGGCAAGTTTGATGCCTTGTTTGACGTCTTTGAGCAGGCCGTCGGAGCCGGGGATACAGGGCACGCCGGCTTTGATCATTGTTTCTTTGGCGGTAATTTTATCGCCCATTTTGCGAATCTGCTCGGGGGTGGGGCCGATAAACTTGATGCCATATTCGGCGCACACCTCGGCGAAGTCGGCATTTTCGGCCAGGAAGCCATAGCCGGGATGCAGGGCGTCGGCGTTGGTAATTTCCACGGCGGCCATAAGCCGGGGGATGCTGAGATACGACTCAGAAGAAGCAGGGGGGCCGATACAAACGGCTTCGTCGGCAAAACGAACGTGCAGGCTATCGCGGTCGGCAGTAGAATAAACCGCCACCGTTTTGATACCCATCTCGCGGCAGGTACGGATGATGCGCAGGGCAATTTCGCCCCGGTTGGCAATCAGTATTTTTTCAAACATACCCATTATTCAATTGATTAGCATACAGCTTTGACGCTCCATCGGCAGCATTGCGCCGATGGAGTTAGCCTGGCGATGACAATTAGCGGTTTTTATCCTTTGGGATCGATCAGGAAAAGTACCTGGTCGTATTCTACCGGCTGGGCATCTTCTACCATCACCTTCACGACTCGGCCACTGATCTCTGATTCGATTTCGTTAAAAAGCTTCATGGCTTCTACGATGCACACTACCTGCCCGGCCTCGATAAGGTCGCCCACTTTCACATAAGCTGGTTTGTCGGGCGAAGACGAGCGATAGAAAGTGCCCACCATGGGTGACTTGACCGCCAGATAATCTCCGTCGCCGCCTGACGGCTGCACAGGCGCTTCGACGCTACCCGCGGGGGCAGGCTGCGAAGCGGGTTTGGAAGCAGCGGGTGGCGATGCCGGTGAAGCAGCGGGTGGCGGGGCAAAAGACGCCGGCATTTCCGGTGCGGGAGGCGGCATCATAAAACTGCCATGCGATTTGCCCAGACTGTAATGCCTGGTGCGAATAGAAAGCTCGAATTCGCCGTCTTTAATCTTTACCTCAGCGAGGTCAGATTTGTTAACCATACGAATGAGCTCTTGGATATCCTTGAAAGTCATAGACTTACTGTTTTACGCGTTCCATATAAGCACCTGTCTCGGTATCGATTTTGATCAGATCGCCGGCTTCTACAAACAAAGGCACGCGCACGTCTGCTCCCGTCTCCACTTTAGCCGGTTTGAGTGTATTGGTGGCGGTATCCCCCCTGAGGCCTGGTTCTGAATAAGTAACCTCCAAGATAACATATTGCGGCATATTTACCGTAAGGGGAATTTCTTTTACTGCATGAAAAACCACTTCCACCTGGGTTCCTTCTTTGAGGAGATTGGGGCGTTCGAGCATATCTTCCTGCAGGGTGACCTGGTCGTAGGTATCGTTGTCCATGAAGTGGTAACCTGCTTCGTCGTTGTAGAGATATTGGTAGTTTCTGCGTTCTATCCGCACATCGTCTACTTTGTGGCCTGCCGGTATATTTTGTTCTATTACTCTGCCGTTTGTGAGACTTTTCAGTTTCACATACACAAATGCGGCGCCTTTACCCGGCTTCACGTGTTGAAATTCCACAATGGCGTATGTGTCATTGTTCATTTCGATGCACATGCCTCTGCGGATATCTGAAGTCGTTGCCATTGAAATAATGCTTTTTTTAAACGATAAAAATAATGAGTTGCAAACTTACGGAAATTAATAGGCCCATTTTATATAGATGGCGCCCCATGTAAAGCCGCCTCCGAAAGCGGTCAGGATGATATTATCTCCTTTTTTCAGTTGGCTTTCGTAATCCCACAAGCACAGAGGGAGTGTGCCGGCGGTCGTATTGCCGTATTTTTGAATATTGACCATCACCTTTTCAGAAGGGAAATCGGTCATTCGCGATACGGTTTCGATGATGCGTTTGTTGGCCTGGTGGGGTACCAGCCAGGCTACGTTGTCGGCATTGAGGTGGTTGCGTTTCATGATGCGCAGCACTACGTCCGACATACCTTCCACTGCTGCCCGGAAGACAGGTTTACCGTTTTGGTATACGAAATGCTCACGGGCAAGAATGGTATCGGGTGTGGCCGGAAAACGAGATCCGCCGGCTTTCTGGTAGAGGTATGCCTGGCCTGATCCGTCGCTGTGATGAATGTAGTCAATCACACCGTATCCTTCCGTATTGGGTTCAAGCATAACGGCGCCTGCGCCATCGCCAAAGATCACGCAAGTGGTGCGGTCGCTATAATCGATAATGGACGACATTTTGTCACCCCCGATGATAATCACTTTTTTGTGATTGCCCGACTCAATAAATTTAGCGCCGGTAGTCAGGGCGTATAAGAAACCGGAGCAAGCTGCGCTGATATCAAAGCAGAAGGCATTTTTTATACCTACCGCATCGGCAATAATATTGGCCGTATCGGGAAAAGGCATATCGGGTGTAACCGTAGCGCAGATCACCAGGTCTATTTCGGCAGGATCGGTATTTGTTTTTTTGAGCAAACCCTTTACCGCTTCAATACCCATGACGGAGGTGCCCTGGCCTTCTCCTTTCAAAATCCTGCGTTCCTTGATGCCGGTGCGTTCAGTGATCCATTCGTCGTTGGTATCCACAAGGGTTTCCATTTCCTTGTTGGTCATCACATAATCTGGCACGTAACCCTGAACGCCCGTGATAGCTGCATAAATTTTGGACATAAAAGCCTTTTTTGTAAAAAACCGGCGCAAGGTATAAAAAATAGCTGACTTTAACGCTTGTCTGGCCGGGTTGTTGGTTTAATGGTGTAAAAAATTGCGATTATAGCGGCCTACCGTGCTCATTTTCCCCTTTATTCCGGCTCAATAGCTTCGGCAACGGCAGGGGGTGCAGGCTGTGATACGAACCACAACCCTGCAAAAGTAATCAAAGCGTTCATGGCTAATATGAGAAACCCGAAGGTGAAGCCATGAAACCATTGTGCCGAATTTTTATCGAGGACATAGCTAATGGCAGGCGATAGTATACATATGACCACTACCCATTTGCCCATACCCTCTCTGATATTGCGTTTGGTGAGTATGCCAAAAGCAAACAAGCCCAACAAAGGGCCGTAAGTATATCCTGCCGCCTTAAACAATTGGTTGATGACGGCACTGTTGTTGAGCGAGCCGAAAAAGATTACGATGGCCAGCAATAAAAACGACATGCCGATGTGTACCCTGGTGCGCACGCGCTTTTGAGCGGCATCGGGGTGGCCGTTTTTTTCAAAATTCAGGAAGTCTACACAAAAAGAAGTAGTCAGTGCCGTAAGCGTAGAATCAGCACTGGAATAGGCCGCCGCGATGATGCCCAGCACAAATATAATGCCCGCTGCCGGCGGCAGATGTTGTATGGCTATGGTGGGAAAAAGCTGATCGGATTGCGCCGGTTTTTCCAGGCCTACATTGGCCGCATACAGATATAACAATGCGCCCAGCGCAAGGAAAAGCAAATTGACTACGGCTAACATAGCACTAAAAGTGAACATATTTTTTTGCGCATCGCGAAGCGAACGGCAGGATAGGTTCTTCTGCATCATGTCCTGGTCTATCCCCGTCATTACTATTGTGATCAAGGCGCCGCTGATAAATTGCTTGAAGAAATTATTGGGGTCGTTCCAGCCTCCCTCGAAGAAAAACATCTGGGAGTACTCGCTGTGATAGATCATATTCACCAAACCTCCAAAGTCCGTTTCCAAAGCTTGCCCGATGATCATAATGGTAAGTACCACCGATCCGATCATACACACGGTTTGCAAGGTATCGGTCCATACGATGGTTTTGATACCTCCCCGATAGGTATACACCCAAATAAGTAACAGGGTAATGACCACTGTAGCCCAAAAGGGGATGCCGTAGTAGTCCATGACGAATTTCTGCAAAACCATAGCCACCAGGAATAGTCGGAATGACGAGCCGATGGCGCGCGACAGGATAAAAAACGCGGCGCCGGTTTTATAGGCATGCCGGCCCAGGCGTTGCTCCAGGTAGCCGTATATGGAAGTGAGGTTGAGGCGATAGTAAATAGGCAATAAAACCAGGGCGATTACAGCATACCCTACCAGGTAGCCGAGAACGATCTGGAAGTAGGCAAAATCCTGGTTTTCACCGCCGGCGCCCACTGCGCCGGGAATAGAAATGAAGGTAACCCCCGAAAGCGACGCGCCGATCATGCCGAAAGCGACGACAAACCAAGGCGACTTGCGGCCGGCCAAAAAGAAGTTGGCATTGCTCGAGTCTTTGCCTGTAAACCAGGAAACGGCGATGAGAAATGCGAAATAGACGGCAATAATGCCGAGAATAAGGGCCGGTGTAAGTTGTTGAATCATGATCTTCGAGGGCCGGTCATTGTGGTTAACCGGCTACGGGGGCAAAGATAGGAATTTTTGGCAATTAGGGCTTAGCGCTCAGGCTTAGCAGTCAGGTCTTAGCGCTAACTGCTAAGACCTGATTGCTAATTGCTGATTGCTGATCACCGAAGCAACAGATCACTGAGCAAAGCAGCTGCAAAAGGCGAGCAATAGCCGCGCAGGCCTTCGCCGGAGATGGGATGATAACACTCATAAATACCCTGATCGGCAGCAAGCGCAAGTGTATCTTTTTTGATGCGGGCGGCGGCTTCAAACATATCGTAGCGCAGCAGTCCCTGGTAGAGCATCCAGTTGCTGAACAAATCGATGGCGGTAAACCCGGTAGGACTTTCGGCGCCGGGCACAACGGCGGCCTGGAAGGTTTCGTCGCGCCAGGGGCCCGTTTCCAGGTATGTCAGGAGGCGTTCGGCCTGTTCCTGGGTGGGTATTTCGCCCAACATGGGCAGCAGTCCGCCAAGGTAGGTCAACGGCGTCTGCGCAGCGCGGCGCAAGTCGTAGGGTCGGTATAAGCCGCTATCGGCATTCCACAGGTATTCATTCATGGCATAAATGGCCAACTCGTGCCATTGGATCAATTCAGTAAGGTCTTGCTTGAGCAGATGCCCCAACTTGATGAGGGCTTCGTTCGACCATATCAACAGGGTATTGTAGATTGGGTCAATACGTTGCCGGCCGGACTGATCGGGCTGCGATTGCCACAACTCGCTATAGGGCCAGCCCAATTGCCGGGGGTGATTGTTATCTATTAAAAAGGTCTCGAGGGGGTCGCAAGCCTCGTATAAATTTCGATGGTAAGCCAGCAAACGTTCATAGGCTTGGTGCAAAAACGGAAGCAGCGCCTTTTTCGATTTTGCCAGACTATACACCCGCATGAGCATGCCGCCATGGAGGGGCAGGATAATCGAATCGGGATTATACGCGACGGGGATTTCCTCCAGCAATTTGTGACAGTATCCCGGTAGTAAGGAAGGATCAGCGTGTACGGCGCCCAATGCCAATACTACGGCACTTTGCCAGGGTCGGCCGGGGGGTTCGGGCGCCGGGTCGGAGGCGGCCATCGCCTGCACGATCAGCTTATGAGACATTTCCTGCAATCTGCTGCGCAATATGGTAGTTTTTTCCCTCCAATGACTGGATTCGAGGGTGTGTTATTGTATTTGGAAAGGCAATAGGATTGCTGGATAAATAAAAGCGGGGGGAATGCGTTATGCAAAAGTAAATAATCTTCTCTATTTTTCGCAAAATAACCATAACTAATCAAGTATGTGCAACAGGCTGTTTCGTTTTACCAAAATACTATACACTACATTGACCTTATTGTGCTGCTTTCCACTCGCCCATGCGCAGCAAGTAATGCCGCCTTTTGTGGAAGTAATGGCATCGGCCGACACCCTACTCGAACCCGATCAGATATTGTACAGCATTCTGCTCAATCCCAATGCGTTATACGGCTATAACCAGGAAGATTACTATGCCGAAAATTTGCAACAGGAAAGAGAAACCCAAATGCAGTTGAAAAGACAACAGGCTCAAAATCAACTGCAGGAGTATTTCAAGCAGGCCGGTATCAGCGACAAACAATTGGTTATCGACTCCTATTCGCTCGACGACCCCAATACGGCCATGTATCGACCCTACAATATTCGCTTTACCAATAAACAACAGCTGGAAAAACTGATCAAATTACTGCAAGGCAACGAAATGTATACGGGTCGCATAGCTAATATACAGAGTTCGAAGCAGGAGGCGATGTACGAAGTATTAACTGCTGTTGCCCTCAAAAAAGCCAGGGACAAGGCTGTCAAAATGGCGCGTACGTTCAACCAGCATATCGGCCCTGTATTGGAGATGATGGAACTCAGCGCTGAAATGTATTACACACCGGTTATTTATAATCCGCAATATCCCACGCATGATGCCGCGCAAAGCTATGTAGATCCGAGCCAGAATCAATATATGGTCCCCGTCAAAGCGACTGTGAAGGTGAAGTTTGCGCTGCAGTAAAAATAGCCAATAAGCATACTTGACAACTTGTCAAATAAAGTTTATATTTGTAAAAAATCTTAGGATGCTCACTTACACTGTAGGGGAATTTAAAACGCATTTTTCAACCATTCTCGATAAAGTATTGGAGGGTGAAAAAATTGCCATTGCATATGGTAAAAAAAAGGAAATAGTGGCTTTTCTGGTACCACGCTATACACAAACCGGCGAAAAGCGGCCACTTGGGCTACTGGAAGGAAAAGGCACTGTAATTTTTAAAGATGATTTTAAAATGACGGAAGAAGAATTTTTAGGCGAATGAAGTATCTATTAGACACTCATACACTAATATGGGCTTTAACAGAACCCAAAAGGCTATCTCAAAGGGTCAGAGATATTCTTGACTCACCGTATATTCAAATAGTTGTCAGCGCGGTTTCTTTTTGGGAAATTTCAATGAAATATGCCAAAGGAAAACTGATATTATCAGGAATAACTCCTCAGGATATTTTTCATGCAAGCAGACAAATGGGTATAGAATTCTTACCGCTTTCAGCTGAAGTATGTGCATCCTATCATCAATTTAACGCATCATACCACAAAGATCCTTTTGATAAAATGTTGCTTTGGATCGCCAAATCAGAAAACTTCCCATTTATAAGTAATGATCAGTACGTAAAGCTGTACCAAACTGAGGGGATACTGGTTGTGTGGTGATTACCACAACCGATACCCCACCGTCACGCCCAGGCGAAAATCCATAAAGCCTATCCAATTAACGGCTTTGTTGAGGTTGGTATCGTTGACGGCGGCGCCGGTGAGAAAATTTTTGCCCAGGCCGCCGTATGTTTCCAATACAAAGCCGCCTTCGGTGACCAGTTTCCACCCCGCCGTGGCGCCCACGGCGAATTTGCCTACCTTACCCTGGTCGCCCGTTTCCTGCAATTTAATCAGTGCATTGCCGCCTTTGAGGTAAGCGCCTGCAAAAAAACCGTCGGCATCGCGGCGGGGCCTGAAATAGCGCCGGTAATCGGCAATGAACGAGGTATTGCGGAAAGAATAACGCTCTCCGTCGATGGTCAGGTTGAGCCACGAGTGGTTGATGCCGGCGCCGAAGCCGTTATTGGCATTGGGGCTATATTCGTAAAAGAAACCCGGTGTTTTGACCAGCATGCCGGCGGCGTTGAATTTCAGGTCGTGGTGCTGGGCTTGTACAAAAGTAGCGGCGAGCAGGATAGGAAGCGCAATAAGCAGTCGTTTCATGGTCTTTGTTTTTGTCGTGTTTGATGACTGTACAACGCAGGCTAACCAACGCATGTAGATACGCGCAAGAGGTTTTAAATAATATTTAGCATAAAACGCATGCATATTAAGATTTTTTTAAGCCGTGAACACTCCGCTCTTTTTCCGGTTTATCTGGCATGAAAAACATCGTCATCATCGGCGCCTCTTCCGGCATCGGGCTTGAATTGGCCTCCCAGTTGGCACAGGCGGGCCACCGGGTAATCGGCACCTACCACCAAACCACCGACCGGCGACCGGCCGGCCAGGTTACCATGTTTCCGCTCGACGTGTTGCAAGAATCGCTGGATTTGGGGTTTGCTCCCGAGCAGGTTGACGCACTGGCATACTGCCCCGGCAGCATCAGCCTGAAGCCGTTTGCCCGCATTTCGCCAGAGGCTTTCATGGCCGATTACCAATTGCAGGTGATCGGCGCTATCAAAGTGATACAGGCGTTGTTGCCCAACCTGAAAAAGTCGGAGCAGGCTTCTATCGTGCTTTTCTCCACGGTGGCGGTGCAAACGGGATTCAACTTCCACACGCAGGTAGCCGCTTCCAAAGGCGCCATCGAAGGCCTGGCCAGGTCGCTGGCCGCCGAGCTGGCTCCTAAGGTCAGGGTGAACTGCATCGCCCCTTCGCTCACCGATACGCCCCTGGCTGCCGGACTGCTGTCTACCGAAGAAAAAAGGGAGGCCAACGCACAGCGACACCCCCTGAAAAAAATCGGCCGCGCGCAGGACATAGCCCATATGGCCGGGTTTTTATTGGGAGATGAAAGTGCCTGGATGACGGGGCAGGTGATTCATGTGGACGGAGGAATGTCTGCACTGAGAGTTTGAGCGCGATCAATTATGCTACAGCTTGAAGACATAGATCGCATCATCGAAATGGCGTGGGAAGACCGCACGCCCTTCGAGGCCATTGAAGCGCAATTCGGCCTTCGGGAGGCGGAAGTTGTGGCGCTGATGCGCAAAAACCTGAAACGCAGCAGTTTTAACCTTTGGCGGGCACGCGTGCACAGCGGTGTGAGCCAAAAACACCGGGCCAGGCGCAGCGCGGAGATCAAGCGCTTCAAGTGTAGCCGGCAAAATATAATTTCCAATAATAAAATCAGTAAACGCTAAACACAGCTTTGCTGCCTATCATTAATATCACATGAAGCATTACGACGCCCAGGCCATCGAGCAGTTGGAGCGGCGCTTTCGCGCCAACCTGATCAATTCCTCCAGCGGCTTCAAATCGGCCAACCTCATCGGCACAAAAAGCAAAGACGGACAGGAAAACGTGGCCATATTCAGCTCTGTGGTGCACCTGGGCTCCGACCCGGCGCTGATTGGCTACATCCAGCGACCACTGGGCGACCACAGCCATACCTATCGCAATATTATGGAGACGGGGGTGTATACCATCAACCACGTGCCGGCTAAACTGGTCGAACAGGCGCATTATACCTCGGCGCGCCTCGCGCGCGACGCCTCTGAATTCGAAGCTTGCAGGCTCAGCCCTTATTATCTGGAAGGGTTCGAGGCGCCTTTTGTAGCCGAGTCGCCCGTATTACTAGGCATGCGTTTTGTGCAGGAGATCCCTATCGAGCTCAACGGCACGCGCCTGATCATCGGAAAAATCGAGCATTTGTTGTTCCACGCAGCATTAGTCGGCGCCGATGGCAACCTCGCGCTCGACCAGGCGCAAAGTGCCGTGGTAGCGGGGTTGGACAGTTATTACGGGCCTTCTTTTTTGGTCAAATTGCCGTACGCGAAAGCAAGTGAATTGCCGATTTTTTGAAACACCGACTAGCATTACCAGTTGCGTCTTGGCGGGCGGGGCTTGTCTTCTGCTTCGTTCACATTTAGATTTCTGCCACCAAAATCACGCCCGTGTAAGGCCTTAATAGCTTCATCTGCGCCATCTGACATCTCTACAAAACCAAATCCTCTGGGTCGTCCCGTTTCTCTGTCTGAAATCAATTGGACGTTTTCCACTGTGCCGTATTCTGCGAACAATTCCCTGAGATCATCTTCGGTTGCAGAAAAAGGCAAATTGCCTACAAAAATTCTCTTTGACATGATCTATTGATTTATTGGGCAAATGTAACAATTTATGTTAATTAGTGGGTATATACTCAGCCGGTAGATTGGCGTCTACTTCCTTTATACGGGGAATGTGGGTAGGAGTAAGCCGATTATTCATGCAGATAAGGCGTCTCTTGAATAATCAATTGCCTGATATTCTCCAGTACGTGTTTCATATAATTCCGCCATACAATTTTAGTAAAGAGCCAATGAAAGGGGTAGAATAGCCTACTATTCGAAAACATAGTGTATCTGTACCTCACCAGCACTTTGCCTTCCTCCAACCGCGTAGTAAACCACTCCCCCTGAAATTTCACAAATCCCATCGACCATGTTTTAAAGTCGGAAATTTCGATTTTCCAGTATTCGTTTTCTTTTCTTTCCAAAACGGTATCCAGTGAAGATTCGCCGCCTTTGAAGGTGAGCGTTTTTGCCATAAATACTTTTCGGCTGCCGCCTGCTTTTCCCCAGGATTCATCTTCGGTGCAATGTGTTACCCTGGGCGTGATGCCGTATCCGGAATGCACTTTTGTAATATCACAAAGCATAGGGCTTTTGAATGCCCGCTCTAATGTGGTATTAAATACGGTGGTTATTTCGGTTGTTGTTTTTAATAAATTATTCATCACATACTTTGTCCGAAAGTTAACAAATTATGGCGTGGGTCGAGCAACTGATTTCGTCAATCCCTAACTTTTTGAATCATTAAAGATATCGACCTTCCAGTTGGATGGGTTTTCGACTATGTAATTTCTTATTCGCCGGAGTGATTCCTCATGGCGAATGACGTGGTCGTGATAATCGTGCTGCCAATTTTTTTTGCCAGGGGTATTCCGCATGATGTTAATTTGCCTGGAGGTCAACATCTGAAATTTTCCCAATATTTTGGGAATGATCATATTGCGCCGCATTTTACGGTATTGTTTTATTTCATCTGTGGTTGGTTTATATTCGGGATTGTGCCACCATTGGGACGGGGGTGACGGGGGTGACGGGGGTGACGGGGGTGGTAGATAAAATTCATGAATTTTATCTACGTCATTGCCATCGGGGGTGTCATTGCCATCGGGGGTGTCATTGCCATCGGGGGTGTCATTGCCATCGGGGGCACGGGCGTCATCGGCATTCCCATTAACGGCGACATGATTATCAAAATCATAATCGCCTACATGAATGATTAAATGAATGTGATTAGGCATTATCACCCATTCGTCCAATAGGATTCGTAAATGATATTCAGGAATTTTCAATATTTCGGTTTCAACGATTTTGCCATATTCCGATAATTCCATTTTGCCGTTCACCACGTTGCCCAGAATGCATTCCCGATTATTAATACAAATGGTAATAAAATAATTTGCGGGGGCGGAATAATCCCAATACCGCCACCGGTTTGATTCTATTCTGTATTTATTTTTAAATTTTGCCATGGTTTTTGGTTGTTGCCCACGAAATAACCACCCCGCCATACCCTGCCACTCCCGGTCCCGGCTCGTAATACTGCCGGTTCGCCGCATTGATGCGGATATTGGCATTGTAATATTGGTTAAGCAGGTTGTTGAAGCCGAGAAAAGGCGCCAGCGTCCACTTTTTGCCCTCATGGCGGTAGCCGGCGCGGAGGTTGACCAGCAGGTAGGGTTTGTCTGCGGCGGTGTTGGCGTCGTTGGCGTAGAGGGCGCCGACGTAGCGGCCTTGCAGGCCCAACAGCCAGTTTTTGCGAAAATACTGTGCCGACAGGTTGGCGTGGTGCTGCGGGACGCCGGGCAGGGTGTTGCCGTCGAAGACGTCGGCAGGGGTGCTGTAGTTGGCATAGCGGAAAAGCGACCAGGTGTATGTGGCGGACAGGGACAAGCCCGGCGCGGCCAGCCAGGTGAAGGAAGTCTCTACCCCGCTGCGCCCGGTGCTGCCGGTGTTGCGGTAGAAGGTGCGGCCGGGGAAGGCATCCAGTTGATAGGGGGCCAGTTCGTTGTTGGAGTTGATGTAAAACGCGCACAATTCCCATTTTACGGCAGATAACGCGGCGCCTTTCCAACCCAGTTCGTAGCTGTAGGCTTGCTGGGGGCGCAGTTCCGCATTGAAGCCGCCGCCGAGGGGGTTGGCTGAGAGTTCGCTGAGGGCAGGGGTTTCAAAGCTGCGGCCTACGTTGGCATAGAGGTGCTGGCTTTCAGCGAGGGCGTAGGATAGGCCGGCCATGGGACTACAGCTGTTGTAATCGCTGTTGCCCGAGTCGTCGCCGTCGGAGAGGAAGCGGTCGGCGGCAGCTACGCGCGCGCGGTCGTAGCGCAGGCTCAGGCGCAGGGAGAGGCGGCGCAGGGGCTCCCATTCCTGGAGCAGGTAGGCGCCGGTATTGGTGAAGGTTTCAAGCTGGTGGAGACGCAGGTCGCCACGCGTGCCGTCGAAGTTATTGAAGCGGGAGCGTTCGTCCGATTGGTCGTCGAGGTCGAGGCCGAGTTGGAGGCGGTAGGGCCGCCCGGCGATAGCAGATGCAAATGTATAGGCCGCGCCGGCGCCCAGCACCCGGCGCTGGAAGTAGACGATGCCGCTATTGCTAAAAGGTAGTTTGTTTTCAAAATCGCGCCAAAGGGTGTAGGCGCGCACCAACAAATGGTGTTTGGGATGCAATTGGCTGCGCAACACGAGTCCGATGCGCTGCTGATCGAGGGCTTCACCTGCGTCGTATTGCCGGTTGGAAGCCGCGGCCAGGCGGGCGGAGGTTCTGTCAGGCAAACGGCGCTCAGTCGTAGCGCCGGGGTCGTCGGCTTCGGGGCTGTCGGCGTGGTTGGCTAAGAGGCTGAGGTGGGTATTTTTATTAAAATAATAATGCACTTTGCCGTTGAGCAGCAATTGCCGGCTGCGGCTATGCTCGCGATAGCCGTTGTAGTTGGTGTAGGCGCCGTAGAGTACATAGCCCAATCGTTTGTAGCGCTGGGCGGCTTTGAGCTGGATTTTTTGCATACCAAAAGAACCCGCACTGATGCGGCCTTCGAGCAGGGCGCCCGATTCGGGTGGTTCTTCGGTATAGAGGCTCAGGGCGCCGCCGGCGGCGTTGCCATAGAGGCCCGACGAAGCCCCGCGGATCAGCTCTGCACGATCGATGATGCCCATATCGAGGTTGTCCACCTGGGCCTGTCCGTCGGGGGTCGACTCGGGCAGGTCGTCGACGCTGAGCCGCACCCCGCGAATGCCGAAGGCTGACCTGGCCCCAAAACCGCGAATAGAAATGCGCACATCCTGGGCGAAGTTTTCGGTATTGAGGGCAAACAAGCCGGGTATGCCACCCAGCGCCTCGCTGAGTACGAGTTGCTGTTGGCCGTCCTGCAGGCGTGATTTTCCAATGACAGTGAGCGGCAACGGTAGCGCCAGGTCGCCGGCCTCGAGCCGAGCGGCGGTGACGGTCACGCTTTGGAGTTCCTGCTGCAACAGGGTGTCTTGTTGGGCTTGCGCCAAAATTGGAATGGCCAGTGCAACGAATACGCTAAAGCGTCGGAATATGGATGGTCGGTCTGGCATAACAAATTACTTGGGGGCGGTTAGTTTAAACACCCTTATATTTCCCGCTTCCAGCAACAGGGTATCCAGGAAAGGCTGTACATCCTCGCGTTCATCCACCAGCCTGGAGTCGGAATACATATAACGGACGCCCTTATTATTGATCATATCCTCAATCCAAAGTGCGGGCAAACCGTCACCCCAGAAAACATACCCCTGTTTATCAAGCATGTACGGCCACTGTACATTTGACTTATCATTTAGCATAATGCAGCGTTCATTGCCAGGTACGGCTTGCTTCAGGGCCTGCTGATAATATAGCAAATTGGGGTTATGACCCGATTTTTTCACCTTCCATTGGGGCGTCACCATAATAACGGCGCCGGCCAGCGCGAAAATAAGGATCAAACCAGTCCCCCAATGGCGGCGCTCGCCGGCCCGTTCCAACAGGCGCCGAACGCCACAGGCAGTCACTACATACATCCACGGTAAAAAAGGCAGTAAATAATAATCGTGGTACGACCTGATGGCATTGAGTTGCAATAGCAAGTATAGCAGCGTAATCACGATCAAAGCATCAATCCACCATCGACCTCCCGGCAGTGTGCGGATATTTGAAAACCCGATAATAAACGGAGGTACAAGGACAGGGCTCAACAAAATCAGGGGGAAGTTTTTGTAAACGTACACCCATAAAATCCCCAGTAAATGCTGCCAGGTCATATCCGTGCCAAATATACCGCTGAGTATGGGGTTGCCTTGCCACGTAGGCATTACCCAGGCATACCAGACCAATGCAGGCGCCACTATCACCAACTGCGTGAAAGCGGCCAAAAAATTGGGCAACGTAATACTATTTTCTTTTCGCAAGGCTCTCAGAAACACCCCAATGCTTACCACAGAAAACATGAGGTATTGCAACTTCACCAAAGTAGCCATCAGCAAAAACAATGCTGCCAACAGCAAGCTTGACTTATCGCGATGACGCTCAAAGCGGAGTATATAAACGAGATACCAAATTGCGGCTGATAACGCCATTAAATCGGGAATGGGCGCCAGCAGGTAATTGTGTACAACAGGCGCAAACAATAACAATACAGCCCCTACGCCCGCCGGCCAGTCTTCAAACTCGAGTAGTTTAAGCAATTTGAAAAAACCCCAAACCCCCCACAAACATACGAGCCAAAAACACAGACGAACTACTAACAAATGCTCGCCAGTTACCTTCATGATCATGGCGACACCCCACTGCATCAGGGGAAATTCCGCACGAAAGATATTGTCGGCGCCGGTATTAAAATGGTTGAGCCTCGGATTGAGGATATTGGCGTCGTGGCGGTAAAAATTGCGGATATTCAGCATGGTCTGCATCTGCCGCCAGGAATGTCCACCCTTGATTTCCGAATGGAACCACTGGCGATGGAAGGCCAAGCTGACTAATATCGCTCCAGCTATTAATAGTTGATACGGGCGAATACGCAGTTTCATGAAGGCATTCGGCTGATGATATAGCCCGTGCGAAAGTACAAAGTATTTTTATTCAATAAGTGTGATGGATCGGGAAGTACAAGCTAACCTGAAGCAATATCGACCGAATTTGACGAATACGCTAAAGCGTCGGATTTTTGGCAAAAAGTGTATTAGTTGTGGGTGATTCGTCATGGTGGGTGTTATCTTTGTTAGGGTGACAAGGTGACAAGGTAGCAGCTTAATTTCATCAAAAACCTATCACCCTGTCACCCTGTCACCTTGTCACCTCAAAACTACAATTCAAATTGATCATAAAATTCAGTGTTATGCTAAAAATCATACGTTTAGCTCTCTTTGTGGCTGTATTGGCTTGCGCCAACCGGCTCGGCGCGCAGCTCCTGGTGGCAGAACCGCCTTTCCCCACCGCCAATGAACAGGTGACGATATACTTCGACGCCACGGAAGGCACCGGCGGGCTGGCCAACTGCAATTGCAATGTGTACCTGCACACGGGCGTGATCACCTCGGCCAGTACGGGGCCTTCGGATTGGAAGTACGTGGTCACCACCTGGGGCCAGGCTAACGCCGCTTGGCAGATGACGCCGGTGCCTGGCCAGCCCAACGTGTACAGCTATGTGATCGGGCCGTCGATACGCCAATATTACGGCGTGCCGCAAAATGAAACTATATTAAAACTGGCCTTCGTGTTCCGCAATGCCAGCGGTTCGCTGGAAGGCAAGGGCCCCGGCGGTACGGATATTTTTTACGATGTTTACCCCGAAAACCTGGAGCTGACTATCAACCTCACCAGCCCATCGGCGGGCAATTTTGACATTGCACTGGGCGAAAATATTGAGGTGGCGGCTGCCGCTTCGCAGCCCAGCCAGTTTTTTGTTTATAATAACAACCAACTGATCCACCAATCGGCTACCGGGCTTTCCGATCTGGATTACAGTTTTCAGGTACTCGACGAAGGCGTACACCAGGTACAAGTCATTGCCCAAAGCGGGCAGCAGAGCGATACCAGCAGCTTTTCGTATACCAGCCGCTACCAGGTCGATTTGACCTCGCCAACTAACCCGGTGGTGCTGACTTCAATGGGTCAAAACATACAAGTCAATGCCAACGCGCATATCGCTTCCAATATCAAAATATTCGACAATGGCGTACAAGTGGCCCAAACGCCCAACAGCGCCACACTGAGCCACCAGATAACCGTCAATTCCAGCGGCACCCACGAAGTTATGGTGGCCGCGGCTTACGGGGCTTATACCGATACCACCCGTTTTGTATACGTCATCCCCGGCAATGTGGTGCTACAAGACCCGCCGGCGGTATACGCCGACGGCATCACGATGCTTGGAGATAACGGCGTTTTCCTGCAGTTGTATGCCCCCAACAAGCAAATCGTGTTTGTGATCGGCGATTTCAACAACTGGCTGCCCGGCACGGCCTACCAGATGAACAAGGCCCTCGACGGGGCGACTTACTGGCTGGAAATCACGGGTTTAACACCCGGCCAAACCTACGCCTTCCAATACCTGGTAGACGGCGCCATCCGGATTGCCGATCCGTATAGCACCGTGGTACTCGACCCGCAGCACGATCCTTTTATTCCGGAAGAAACTTATCCCAATCTCCCCACCTATCCTTACGGCAAAACTACGGGCATCGCCAGTCTGATACAGCCCGGCGCGCAGGCATACAACTGGCAGACCGATGATTTTGCGGCGCCGCCCAAAACCAAACTGGTAGTATACGAATTGCTATTGCGCGATTTTCTGCACCGCCACGACTACACGACGCTTATAGACACCCTCGACTACCTGGCCAATTTGGGCGTGTCGGCCATTGAGCTCATGCCCGTCAACGAATTTGAGGGCAACATCAGTTGGGGCTACAACCCCTCCTTCCACATGGCGCTCGACAAATACTACGGCCCTATCAACGAGTTCAAGCGTTTTGTCGACGCCTGCCATGAGCGCGGTATCGCCGTCATCCTCGACGTGGTGTACAACCACCTCTTCAGCCAAAGTCCGCTGGCGCAATTGTACTGGGACCCCGCGGCATCAAAGCCGACGCTCGACAATCCCTGGATTAACCGCGATGCGCGCCACCCCTACAATGTGGGCTACGACATCAACCACGAAAGCGCCGCTACCCGCAAATACATCGACAAAGTCATCAATTACTGGCTCACCGAATTCCGGGTAGACGGCTTCCGCTTTGACTTGTCGAAAGGATTTACCCAGAATTTTTCCAGCAACGACGCCGGCATGAGCGCTTACGACGCATCGCGCATTGCCATCCTCAAGCATTATGCAGATGTAGTGTGGGCGGCCAATCCCAGCGCTTACGTCATCCTCGAGCACTTTGCCGCCGCCACCGAAGAAACCGAACTCAACAACTACGGCAACGGCATGATGTTCTGGACCGGCGCCGGCCTCCATGATCAATTTCTGGAAGCGTCGTTGGGTTTTCCTTCCAACTTAATCGGCGCATCCTATAAGTCGCGCGGTTGGACGCAACCCAACGTGGTGGCCTACATGGAAAGCCACGACGAAGAGCGCATGATGTATAAAAATCTGAATTTTGGCAATTCTTCGGGTAATTACAACGTACGCGACATCCTGACGGCCATGAAAAGAGTGGAATTGGCCAGCGCCCTCTTCTACCCCATCCCCGGCCCGAAGATGCTGTGGCAATTTGGGGAGTTGGGCTACGACTTCCCGATCAACTACTGCCCCGATGGCAATATTGACAACGGATGCCGTACCAGTCCAAAGCCTATCCGCTGGGATTACAACGAGAGCCCCAACCGCCGCCGCATTTACAATGTGAAGCGCTCGCTGATCGAATTGAAAAAAGCGCACGATGTTTTCAGCACGTCTTCTTTTATTTTGAGCGTATCGAATATGGTAAAAACCATTCATTTGTATGGTACCGAAATGGATGTAGTCGTGCTCGGCAATACCAATGTAGTGACCGGCAACGCAAGCAATCCGTTTTTGCAAGGTGGTTGGTGGTACGAATATTTTACGGGAGATAGCTTGTTCGTTGCCGATCCCACGGCGCCGTTACCCCTGGCGCCGGGCGAATACCGTCTGTACACCACCACGCGCTTGTCGGCGCCGCCGGGCGGGTATATCACGGCGGATTATGAGCCGGTGACGAATTTCTTCAGCGTGCAAATCGCCCCCAACCCAAGCATGGGAAATGCGCAGATCCAATTCACGTTGCCCGAGAGCGACTGGACAGAAGTTCAGGTTTTTGACCTCACCGGCCGGGCCGCTGCGCCGCCTGTGCGCGAACGCCTGCAATCGGGGCCGCATGCGCTGGCACTGCCGCAGGGGCTGGCGCCCGGTATGTACCTGGTAAGGCTGAGTGCAGGAGGAAAAGCGGAGACGGCGAAGATGGTTGTGAGGTGACATCCTGGGACCACCTATGAGGGTGACGGCATGGAAATGGCTCAGGGGGTGACGGCTTGGAACCACCTATGAGGGTGACGGCATGGAAATGGCTCAGGGGGTGACGGCTTGGAACCACCTATGAGGGTGACGGCCCGGGACGTCACCACCACGGCTTTTCCCAGGACGTTACCACCACGGCTTTTCCCAGGACGTCACCACCACGGCTTTTCCCAGGACGTTACCACCACGGCTTTTCCCAGG
>JABWBR010000137.1 GCA_013360405.1 Saprospiraceae bacterium | reverse complement strand
GAATAATTGATGTGTCTATTTGTTGTTTTTAAATTTTAATATTGAAAATTACAAATCATGTGCTTGTTTTGTCTTTTAACAAAACACACTACAAAATTACTGTAGTCTAACCATAAAGTCAATACCTTACCAGGGGTATTTTTGATATTATTTAAACCGGTATACTGTACTCTGTCAAATCTTGTACGCGACTTATCCTGCTTCTTAATATATATCGCACGCCGTCAAGTTATCCCTACCTGTTGGTACGGGACAAGTTGGGCATAATTTGATGTCGTGCGGTATAACCTCTCTACAAAAAATGCCCATATTTCTCCCAATCCTCCGCTTCGTCGATGTCAGCCAGAGTTGGTAGTACAAATGTGGAAGCGCCGAGCGCATCGATGCGGCGCAGTGTTTCGGCAGCTACGGTTGGCGTGCTCCAGGTGATATCGCTAAAAAGAGAGGGAGTGGGCTTGCGCATCCCCAGCAGGTAATAGCCGCCGTCGAAAGCGGGGCCGAGTACGTAGGGGAAGGAATCGAGGGCCTTAAAGGCCGATTCGAGGATGGCCGGCGAGAGTTGGATGCAATCGCTGCCGATAATGACGGCCTTGTCGTAATGAGTAAGTGCCAGTTGAAAAGCGGCCTCCATGCGGGCGCCCAAATCGGGGTCGCCCGCCTGGAGGTATTTTTCAAAATCGGGAAAAGTCCACTGGTCATTAGTGTCGATAAAATGGCTGTAAAAAACCAGCCGTTTTGCTTCAACTGCCAGCGCTACCTGTCGGGTATGTGCCAGCAGTTGAAGATAAATATTGTAAGCAGCCTCTTCGCCAAGCGTGCGGGCCAGGCGGGTTTTTACCCTGCCTTTTTGGGGATTGCGGACGAAGATCAGCAGCGCATTATTGGCTTCAGTCATCAATTATCCGACTCTTCTTCGCTGTCTTTGTTTTTGTTGTTGGCGCCGTAGAACGTCTTTTCGTCCATTTTCTGCACCTTCATGCCTTGTTTTAGTTTGCGTGTCAACAGAGAATAGGGGCCGGTGACGATCTCGTCATTTTCGTTCAGGCCTTTCAGCACTTGAATATAGGTATCATCCTGGATACCGGTAGTGACTTCTACCATCTTCACGGTATCGGCGGAACAAACAAACACTACTTCGAGCAGGTCGGCGGCGCTTTTCTCCTTTTCGCCTTCCGTAGTTTTGGCGCTTGCCGGTTTTGCCACCTTTTTATCTGCATCTTTATCGCGGGTTGCCACTGCCTGGATGGGGATACTGATCACGTCATTTACCGTTTCGGTTTGGATATCGACAGAAGCCGACATACCGGGGCGGAAGGGGTGTTGTTTGCCGTTGGAGATCAGGTCGGTATACGAGGCGGGGTCGATATTGATGCGCACCTCGAAATTGGTCACCTGGTCGGTAGTCAGTGCGTTGGTCAGGCCCGTACTTGTGGAAGAGTTCGCGATTTGCGTGACGCGGCCTTTGAATTTACGACCCAAATAAGCGTCCACTTCAATTTCAGCCATATCGCCCATCGTCACGCGGGGAATATCGTTTTCGCTCACCTCCACGCGCACTTCCATGGCGTTGAGGTTGGCGATGCGCATCATTTCGGTACCGGCCATTTGGATCGTACCTACCACGCGTTCGCCTTTTTCCACGTTGAGTTTAGACACGATACCGCTTACGGGAGCGTAGATGGTTGTACGGCGCAGGCTGGTATTCAATTCCTTGAGTGTGGCTTCGGAGCTTTGCACGGCAAATTGGGCGGCGCGAGAACTTTGCTCTGAAGAGCGGATATTGGCATCGGCGGCGCGCAGGTTGGCCTCCAGCGAGCGCAGGTTGGTCAGCGAAGCGTCGAAGTCGGCCTCGGAAATGACGCCGTCTTTGCGCAGTTTCTCGTTGCGTTTGTGGATTTCGCGGGCGTTGCGCAGTTGCTCGGTGATTTGTTCTTTTTGCGCTTTAATATTTTCGATCTGTGCCAGGGCATTGGCCATTTGCGCTTTGGCGCTGTTGACGCCGGCTACGCCTCGTTCTACCTGCGACTGGTAGGCGTCGGGGTCGATACGTGCGAGCAGTTGGCCGGCTACGACCGAATCGCCTTCTTCAACGTGCAGTTCCACGACTTCCCCCGATACGTCGGAGCTGATTTTGACTTCCGTTTGCGGGAATACTTTGCCGCTTGCGGAAACCGTCTCGGAGATATCCCTTTTGATCACTTTTTCGACGATCGCTTTTTCGCCTTTGGGTTTTGACTGGTTTTTCCAGATAGCCAGGGCTACCAGCGCGCCTACGATGATCAGCAGGATAATATACAGGCGTGTATTGTTGATTCGTTTTGCCATTTTATTTCAGGTTTAAATCTTTTTAAGTGACAAGGTGACAAGGTGACAAGGTGACAAGGTGACTTACAACCTACAACCCTATTGATGGTCAAAGTTTGAGCTCCCGCCCCATATAAAAGTCGACCACTTTGATGTTGAACAAATACTGGTATTTGGAGCGGATGAGGTTTACCTTTGCCTGGTCGAGGTTATTGCCGGCAGTAGTGAGTTGCAGGGTATTGATAGCGCCCAGCGTAAAGCGTTTTTGGGCATTATCGTAGGCTACCTGGGCGGCATTCACCGAACGTTGGGCGGCTTCGTACGACAGTTTTGCTGAGCGAGAGTCGGCGATAGCGCGTTGCACGTCGGATTTGAGTTGCTGGCGCACCTGCTTGTCGGTCAACTCTGCGTTGAGGGCGGCGATGCGCATGCGTTCCATACCTATGCTATTGCGGTGGTTGTTGTAAATGGGAATACTTAAGCTGACGCCCAACGACTGGCCGAAGTTGTCTTTAAACTGCTTGCCGAAACCCGTTTTTTCCAGCACGGGCACCTGGCTATCGAATTCGAAAGTAGTGGGCACATCATTAATATACACCGTTTGCGGAATGCGAATCGTACTGAAGCCGGTTATGGATTGCCCGAGGGTAGAATAATTGGAATTAATACTACCAAAAACAGTAAGCGAAGGCAGCATATTCGCCCTGGCGAGTTGGATACTCAGGTTGGCGCTTTGGATGCGCAGGTCGGTAGCCTTTACCTGGGGTTGGGTAGTCAGGGCCGTACTAAATACAGACTCCAATGAAAAACCATCGGGGTTGGCGTCGGCGGGGATGGCCACTTGCGGGCGATCGATGCGAAAATCAACGGCGGGGTCTACTACCATCAGTTGTTTGAGCACGAGATAGTTGATATTCACCAGGTTTTGCGCGTCGATAATGCTTTGTTCGTTGAGGGCGAGTTGGGCCAGGATATCGAGGCGGTCGTTTTCGGGCAACTGGCCTGCCTGGATGAGCTTGTCGGTTTGCTCCAACTGGCGCTGGGTTTGCTCGCGTTGTTTGTTGGCATTTTCGAGTTGTTCTTCTGCGAGCAGAATGCTCAGATAAGAGCTGGCCACGCTCAGCGCCACATTATTGGCGGCGGCGCGGGCGTCGAGTTGGGCAGCTTCCAGGTCGATCTTGCTTTGTTTGATCGTATTATTGATCTGATTGCCGCCATACACCAGTGCGCCGGCGCTGATCGAATAGCTGTTAAAGCCGATGCTTTCGGTCTTAAACTCGTTGGTCGTAGGGTCAATCGTACGGCCAAACTGGTAGCCGCCGCTGATGCTGCTGTTGAGGTTGGGCAGCCGGTTGAATTGACCTTGCTTGAGCGATAATTCGGCATTTCTAACGCCGTTTTGCGCTTGTTTGACGGATAGGCTGTTCTGTGTGGCGTAAGTAACGCATCTTTCCAGCGACCACGACTCTTGCGCGAGGGTCAGACCAACAGAGGCGATGACCAAACATGCAGTCAGGGTAATTTTATGAAACATGGCACGTGATTTATTCACACAATACTATGGAAGCCGCCATAGAGGTGCGAATTATTTATATAAAGAGGCGCTAATCATGGATGAATGCCTGGTTTTTTCGGTTCTCCGTTGTCGGTTGTCCGTTCTCGGTTTGTTTATGGGTTTATACGTTTATGCGACTGAAAGAAGTCCAGTACTGACCAAAGGGGAGTCGGGAGGTTTATTTATAACCGACAACCGACAGCCGATAGCCCATTTCACTGTTGTTTTTTTCCATTATTTCAGCTATCTTGCCGTAATTAAGTTGGAAGGTGGTTGTATAAAGGCCTGTTGGTGTCCGGCCTGTTTTCATATTTGTTTTACAGAAAATATTAGAATGGCGCCGCGGTTCGAAAGAGCCGGGGCGTGATATTATTTATCATATAAATAGTTGGTATCATGAAAAACCTCATCTTATTTGTCGTTTCAGTTGGTGTTATTGCGGTGGCTTCACTTGGCAATAATTTGATAATCAATTACTTGGATTGACCCCCCCCCATCAATTAAACCTATCATGCCTATGACCAGCGGTACATCCAATGTAGCCTGCGCGGCCTGGCAAGACCTGGCATTGGGCTCTGGTACGGGCAGTGCCGATTATGGCGAATGCGGGCCGGATACGGTGGCTATTTCCACCAATGCGGTGACGGGGCCTGGCGCTACGTCCGACAACCAACACATCGTTTACCACGAGTTGTGCGGCAACGGCGAGATCATCGCCAAGGTGGCAGGCATTACCAACTCGGGGTATGCCGGCTTGTTTGTGCGCGAGAGCAGCGCTGCGGGCGCCCGCAAAGGCGCGATCATGACGCAAAAGGGCAGCCAGGTATTCCGGCAAATCCGCCTGACTACCGACGGCATAACGGCCCAGGCGTCTTATATGGCTTCGGGGCATCAATGGCTCAAGTTGACGCGCAGCGGCACGCAGGTCATGGGCTCGTGGTCGACCAACGGAAGTACCTGGAATATGGCTTT
>JABWBR010000089.1 GCA_013360405.1 Saprospiraceae bacterium | reverse complement strand
AACAGAGAACAGAGAACAGAGAACAGAGAACAGAGAACAGAGAACAGAGAACAGAGAACAGAGAACAGAGAACAGAGAACAGAGAACAGAAAACAGAGATACCATGCCAATAAGAATGGAAAAAGACCCTGCTCAGGAAAGCGGGGGAGAAAAACGCCCACAGGACGGGCAAGGCGGCTCAGGGCAAAATCCATTGCTGAAGCTGCTGCCATTTCTTCTATTATTTATTTTTAAAAAACCAAAACTGCTGATACCGCTATTGATTATTGCGGCAGTGTGGTATTTTTTCCTGGGGGGCAAAGAAATGTTCGGCGGCGGCGGCATGCCCGCTGAAGACACTTTTAGCCTGGGCGCCACGCTCGACCAGGAGCGCTTCGATAAAGCGGAAGTTTTTGAGCCCCTGGCCTACGGTCACAGCGGCAACAGCCTGCCCGAAGCCGCCTCCTTGCGCAAATACTGTCCCAAACCCCTGCACCAGGGGCGCCAGGGTTCCTGCGTGGGTTGGGCCAGCGCTTATGCCGCCCGCACCATCCTGCAGGCCCGCGCTACCGGCAACGACCCCAACAGCATCGCTTTTAGTCCGGCTTACCTCTACAACCAGATAGCCCTCGAAGGCTGCCAAGGCGCGTATATGCTCGAGGCCATGAAAACGATGAAAGACCGGGGCGCCCTGCCCCTCAAACAATTCGGCTACGACGACAGCACCTGTGATAATTACCCCAGCGACCGCGCAGTAGACGTAGGCCGCCAGTTTACCATCAAAGGCTACAACCGCCTTACGCTCAACCACGATAATTATACGCCCGATATTATGGCTATCAAACAAAACCTGGCCCAGGGTGCGCCGGTGGTGATAGGCATGATGGTGGGCGGTTCGTTTATGAGCAATATGCGCAACCAGAAAATGTGGACCCCCACGCAGCGCGATTACGCGATGTCGGGTTATAGCGGCCACGCCATGTGCGTGATCGGTTATGACGATAATATGCAGGGCGGCGCTTTTCAATTAATGAACAGTTGGGGAGAAGAATGGGGCGACCGCGGGTTTGCCTGGGTGCGCTACCCCGATTTCGAGCGCTTTGTGAAGGAAGCCTACGGCCTTTACCCCATGGGCAGCAGCCAGCAATTCGACCCTGCAAAAATGGCTGTAGAATTCGGTCTGCTCGATATTAACACCCAAAACACAATCGCACTACAGCAAAAGGAAGATATCGTTTTTCAGACGGTCAAACCTATCCGCAAGGGCGACAAATTTAAGGTACTGGTGGCCAACTCGATCGAGTGCTATATTTACGTTTTCGGACAGGAGACCGACGGTTCGAGCTATGTGTTGTTTCCCTATACCGACAAGCATTCGCCTTATTGCGGCATTACGGGCACGCGACTGTTTCCCAAAGATTACTCTATGAAAGCCGACGAACTCGGCTCTACCGATTATATGGCCGTGGTGGTCTCCAAAACGGCTATCGATTTCAAACAGTTTAATAAAGCCCTCAATATGAGTACCCAGCGCACTTACGCCGGGAAACTCCGCGAGGCGCTGGCCAATCAACGCATCACCGATGTGAAATTCCAGGCCGGCAAAACAATCGCTTTCGAGGCTAATGCCAAGGATAAAAATGCGGTGGGCGTGGTGATTGCGTTGGAGAAGCGGTAATTCCGTTGTCGGTTGTCCGTTCTCTGTTGTCGGTTGCCTGTTATCCGTTCCTTACCTTTGCCAGTAGAGACAAATCATGATTTGTCTCTACCTAACCGAACAGAGAACAGAGAACAGAGAACAGAGAACAGAGAACAGAGAACAGAGAACAGAGAACAGAGAACAGAGATCAGAGATCACCACCGCCAAACATCCAGGTGTTTTACAAAAATCTTGGCCAGGTTGCGGGCGTCGTCGATGCCGCGATGGGGGGTGCCGGTAAATTCGTATCCCTCGGCTGTGAGGGCCGCCTTGAGGCCGCGACGGGTGCGCAGGCGCTTGATATCGTGGTATTGCTGTTTGAGGTTGATATGATTTTCGGCCCAGTCTTCCTCCATATCATGCAGGCGGCAATCCTGGATGAGCATTTTTTTATCAAAACTACCCCAGGAGCAAAGCAGGTATTCCTCGTCAAACACCTCGGCCCAATCCTGAAAGGCTTCAATTACGGACGGAAAGGTAGCGGCGCGTTCTACGTCGGATTGCTTGATAGAGGTGAGCTGCTGGCAGAACAGCGATAATTGCGGGTGAATAATCGGTTTGATAAACTTCGAAAAAGTGCCTTCCACTTCGCCGTAGCGGTTGAGTTTAATCGCCCCTATTTCGATGATCTCCTGGACCATCGTAGGGGGCCGGCCCTCCCAGCACGTAGCTTCTAAATCGTAAATAATAAAATTCATAAGTACCCGTCATTAAACGATTCCTTCCTCCAACACTTCCATGTCGGTTACTTTTTTCCAGCTGATCTTTTTGTGAAAATCGTAATTCTCCAGCCGGTTGTGGTAAAAGTATAACAAATTGAAACTGTCGCTCACCAAATGTCCTTTTTTATTAAACCGCAGGGGTTTGGCAATGTGGTAAGTGCCCAGGCGATCTACGCCGTCTTTTATAATATCGGCAACGGGCAACCTGAGGCGTTCCGACAATTGGATGTCGCCCTGTTTTTCCATTTGAACCAACACGTCGAGCAGTTGCGCAATAGTGTCTTCCAGTTGTTCCATAGGGAAGATATATTCCTCTTCGGGCAGGCGCAACAGGCCGTATAAGTCGAGTTTGAGATTTTGGCGCTTGAGCAGTTCGAAAGCGGCAAAAGCGGTGAGATGGCTGCTCAATACCACGTTGTCTTTGTAGTAGCGCTGTACAATTTTTTCAGCCAGCATTTTGGTGTATTCCGACTCGCGCTGGAGGTCTTCGGTAATCTTGTTATTGGTAATAAAATACGACTTCACGTCAATGGCGTTGCCGTACATATCATAACTGTTACCCTGGTCATCCACGGGATTGCCCAGCACATCCATCGGCCTGCCGAATGACAAAGTGACTTCGTTGCCCTCCGAGAAAAACAACCAGGTGAACTTGACGACGTTCCAAAAGCTGTAGTGCTCTTCTTTTGCTTTGAGATAGCGCTCTTTGCCCATCTGCTGCAGTTGCTGCTCGATCAGGAATTGGCCTTCCAACACGCAGTGATATCCCAGCACCAAGGGCACGATGAATATTTTGGTGTCTTTGCCCGACTCAAACAGCGAACGCTGGGCTTCCATCACCGAACCCAGCAAACCCAATTTGAGTTTGTTTTCGAGCATGCCCGAACGCGAGCGGGTGCCGCCCGGAAAAAACAGGCTATTGGCGCCCCGCTGTATCGACAGATTGGACATCGCCTTGAGGGTTTCGAGATATATGGCGTTTTTCTTGCGCCGGTCTACCCGGTAGGCGCCAAGGCGGTTCATAAAATAAGCGGTATAACCGGTATTGTATAAGTTGAGGCCTGCGCCGTATGAAAAAGAAGGCAGCCCCACAAACATATCCAGCGCATAGCCGATCAGGATAGAATCGAGATTGCTGGAATGCGTAGGCACGATGATCACCGTGCCTTTTTTCATCAGTTCCCGCACCTGATCAACCTGCCCCCTCACGATCATGTGGTCGGCCAGGCGGCGACGCCCTCCCAACAGACCCTTAATATTTTTTGCGCCGACGGTATTGAGCAGCCGGGTAAAGAAAAAAGTGAGAAAACGCCTGGCAAAGAGAAAGGTCTTAATGCCGAAAGTGCCCACGATCTCTTCCGAATAGCGGTGAATAATCTGGCGTAGTATTTCTTCGTTGCTTTTGGCCGCTTCCATCTCACTGCGGTCGAGCGAAGTGGATACCAGCTTTTTGCTGATGCGCCGCCAGAATTGCCGCTCATTGGGAGGGTCTACCTTCCAGGGTTCTTCTTTGATGCGGATGCGCTCCATGAAGATCGTCTTGGCAATCAGGTCGCTCACCTGTGCCGTGGGCTGGTGCAGCAGGCGGCGCAGGGTAAATTCGTCGATCTCCTGTACAAACCGCCTGCGGTCATCGTGCAGTTTGTATATCGGCCAATCCTCGATATCGGGGATTACGTGCGGATATATTTTTGTGCCCTCACTCATTGGCCTTGTTTATGTTGGCGATATAACCGAGAATGTCTTCCCGCCCCAAATTAGTAAGGGCGGAAGTAACAAAATGCTGCGGCAGCGTTTCCCAGTGCTGGAGCAAGGCCTTCTGAAAAAGTTCTATCTGGCGCTGGCATTGCAATTTTGACATCCGGTCGGTTTTGGTAAATAATAAAACAAACGGCACCCCTTTTTGCCCCAGCCAGTTTATAAATTCAAGGTCGATTTTTTGCGGGGGAATGTTGGCATCTATTAACACAAACGCGCATTGCAAAGTTTTTCGTTCCAACAAATATTGTTCTATCATTTTCCCCCAGCTATCGCGGGTTTTCTTGGACACCTTGGCAAAGCCGTAGCCGGGCAGGTCAACCAGGTACCAGGCTTCGTTGATCAGGTAAAAATTGAGTGCCTGGGTTTTGCCTGGTTTATTCGACACCCTGGCCAGTTCTTTGCGGTTGCACAACATGTTGATGAGCGAAGACTTTCCCACATTGGAGCGCCCGATAAACGCGTATTCCGGTTTACCATCTTTCGGACAAATCGCCTCCCGCGGAAAACTGCCCATATATGTGGCCGACTTGATATTCATACCTGCTACTGTCGCTATTGAACCGCAATATAGGATTTTGTAATTTTGTTTGGGTAACTGTTATAATAGATATTGGGTGTGATTTCGTTCTTTTAAAAAATAAAAACTGACATGAAAAATCGACTCTTCATTTGCCTTATCCTGTTAATGAGCGCCCTGGCGGTGCAAGCACAGCTTCGTGTGGGCCTCAAGATAGGGCTCAGTACCACTGACATACAAGGCGAAGACCTCAGCATCCTGGAACCCGGCGGCGCGCAGCGTTTCCGGCTGGCCCTCGAAGAGGCTAAATACGGCATCCATGGCGGTGTGGTCCTCAGGTGGCAAAAAAACAAATTTGTGCTTCAGCCCGAAGTCAATTTCAACTCTTCGAGTGCCGAATACCAGTTTGACGACTTGCAGAACCCGTCCAATAGCGGTATCCGTACGGAAAAATACCAGAATCTGGATATCCCGCTGTTGCTGGGCGTAAAACTTGGGCCGCTGCGCCTGCAGGCAGGCCCCGTAGGCCACGTTTTTATCAGCAGCGTGTCTGACCTGGCTGACGTAGACGGGTTCAAAGACCGCTACGAATCTTTTACCTTCGGGTGGCAGGGTGGCCTGGGCCTCGACCTGTGGAAATTCATGCTCGATCTGCGCTACGAAGGCAACTTTACCAAATACGGCGACCATATCACTTTCTTCGGCAACGACTACAACTTTGACGACAAGCCCGCGCGCTTCCTGTTTTCTTTCGGTTATCTTTTTGGAAAACAAGATAAAGACCGTTAAGAAGTACGGGTTTTAAAAAAATATACTAATTTTGCCCCCCGGTGAGCGGCGTACAGCCAGCTCCTTCCGAACTCCCCCAGGGTGGAAACGCAGCAAGGGTAGGAAGTTGAGCGGTTGGTATGTCCGTTCACCATAATTTTTCACCCACACTTGCATCTCTTTCCCTCTTTACGGCACGGATTACTCGCTGCGGCGCTTGTCGCCCTCACTATCGCACTCGGCTATTTCACGCCTCGCGAGCAATTTGCACAGCTCATTATTCTATACGGCTTTTTTGCGGCGCTATACGCCCTGGCCTGCTATTGGGCCGACGAGGCCGACTGGCGTTTTTACCGGCAGTTGGGGCTTATCTTGCGGCTCGTTTTGCTTTTTTCCGTACCTGCGCTCTCCAATGACGTGTACCGGTTCATCTGGGACGGGCGGCTGCTCCTGCAGGGGGTTAACCCGTTGCTTTACACACCTTTGCAATGGCTGGAAAGCGGCCAATCGGCGCAAGGGCTCGACTGGACGCTTTTTGCCAAACTCAATTCGGGAACAAATTTTACTATTTATCCACCGGTTGCGCAGGCGGTTTTCTGGCTGTCGTGCCTGCCTTTTTCCAGCGGCGACTGGGCGCCAACGGTGCTTATGCGGCTTTTTCTGATAGCCGCCGAATACGGCGTCTTGCGCCTGTTGCCCGTCATGTTGCCCCGGTTTGGTTTCCCTGCTCAGCGCACGGTGTGGTACGCGCTCAACCCGCTTATCATCCTGGAGCTCACCGGCAACCTGCATTTCGAAGGGCTGATGGTCTTTTTCCTGCTCTGGTCGCTTCAATCGCTCCAGGCCGGTAAACACTACACGGCGGCCACGGCCATGGCGCTATCTATAGCCACCAAATTGCTGCCGCTCTTTTTGTTGCCTTTTTTATTGCATCGCCTGACCCTAAAAGAAAACGCGCGATTTTTCGGCTTAATGGGCGGATTACTCGCCCTTCTATTCCTACCCCTGGTTGGCAGCAGTGAAGTCATCGCCCATTTTGGCAACAGCCTAAACCTTTACTTTCAGCAGTTCGAGTTTAATGCCGGCATATACTACATTGCCCGTTGGATCGCTTTCGAAAGCACCGGCTACAACCAGATCGACGCGATAGGCCCCACCCTGGCCTTGTGCACCACACTGTATATTCTACTTACCGCCTTATGGGATAACTCTCGTCGCTGGGAAGACCTACCCGATCAATGGCTGCTGGCCGGCGCGGTATATTTGTTTTTTGCTACCATCGTACACCCCTGGTATCTCACTATGCTCATCGTACTTAGCTTATTTACGACCCGAAAGTTTCCAATTGTGTGGTCGGTGTTAATATTTTTATCGTATATACATTACACTTATTCGCCCCCGCAGGAAAACTGGTGGGCTCTAGGAGTAGAATACGGTCTTTTAGCAATTTTCATGACCATAGAGTCGTTTCTTTCGCGTGCCGGCAAACAGTTCACGTAACGGAATCGTTTTATTTTAATATATTCACACGTTCAAATTTCAACAACCCCGGTTTGTTCAATTTTTATGAGAATAATCGTTCCTATCTTTATCCTTGCGCTGGTGGGCAACCACGTATTTGCGCAACAATTTCGGGCAGGAGAAACCTTCACCACACGGGGTAGCCAGGTGCTTACCGCCAATGAGACTGAAGTTTCGAGTGCCTATATGTCGCACGTATACCGCTTATTGGGCAGCAGCAGCAACAAAAGCGACAATGCGGCCCAGTATATTGAAAACGAGGTTGGCCGGATGGCCCGGGACCTCAAAAAAAGCGGCATCGACGATAAAGAGAACCGCAAAGCCGCCGAGATATTCCACGAGCGCATAGCGGTCGCCAACCTGAAGAAATACGACAATTACGCCAACTTTGAGCAGCTGTTTAAATCGGGCGCTTACAATAGCGCCACGGCTACGGCACTCTATGCGCTCATCCTGGAGCAATTGCAATTGCCTTATATTATCAGAGTAGAACCTACCCGCGTATACCTCGTGCTATGGCCCAACGAACACCCCACGGCCATATATGCCGATGCGCCTTCAGAGGCCAAAAACGACGACCAGTTTATGTCGTTTTATCTCAAACTCATCACAGAAATCGGACTGACGGAAGAAGCCGGTCGCGACGATAAGTCGGACAAAGTCTTGTTTTACCGCTATTTCGGTCCTGAAAAAGAGACCGTCAGCCTCCTCCAACTCGCCGGCATACTGCACTATCAGCAGGCGCTGGTGTTGTATAAAAATCGCCAATACCTCGATGCCATCGGGCAAATCGAACAGGCGCAGGCGCTTTACAACGTACCGCGCAACGAAGTCATTCGCTACGCCTGCCTGTTTCAACTGGCCAAAGAACAACCTGGCGACGAAGTCAGGCGGCTCGACTACCTGTTTCAATTATACGAGTTGCACCCCGTGCAGCAGGTGCGCGACGCCGTACTCAAGCAATTCCTCGCCGTAGCCGGTCAGTCGCTGTTTGAACAATGCCAGGCCGACCAGCTTACCAAGCATTACCAGTCCATGCGCGCCAAACTCGCCCCCGGCGCCCCGCTGGCCGATGCGCTGCGCGAAATGTATTTCATGCAAATGTCGAAATTCTACGCCCGCAACGGATTAACCCAGGAACTCCTGCCCAGCCTCGACAGCCTGTATTGCCACCGCCCCAACGACAACGCCATCCGGGAAGCCCTGGCGGGACTGCTGGTACAGTCGCTGCGCCAGGAACGCAACCGCGAAGACGGGCTGGCGCAACTGGAGCGCTATATGGCCAAATACCCGTTTTTGGGCAAGCACCCCTTGCTAAAAGACCAGGAATTATACTACCGGGCAGAGCAGATCAAATCCCTTTTTGACGCCAACAGAGAAACGGAGGCCAAACAAGCCCTGGCCGACTTTGAAAGCGCCCTGGCCCAATTTGGCGGCGCCCCCCGCGCAGTCAACTGGATCACCACGGCTTATGCCGCCTCTTCCAACTATTATTTCCGCTGGAAAGACTACCGCACGGCGCGTATCCTTCTTGAACGCGCCCAGGCCTTATGCCCCGATGACGCATATCTCAACCACCAGTTGGAGTTGATGCGGGCTTATGACCGGTAAAAAATGGGCAATAGGAGCCGGCTGAATAAATGCAGAAGATCAAAAGCCATTTTGATGACCTGGACGTATGAAACATTCTCTTTGTATATTATACTTCGCGCCGCCAAGTTTTGGGCATTACCCATGCTCAGGCGCGACCTTGAATACCGCGAAGCCGGAAAAGTTATCCTTCGCACCGCTTTAATCAGCGCCCATCTATAGAGTCCGATAACTGCGTTACACTCGCCCCCAAAATCGGTCATTTACGTGAGTAAACTCCTATTTTTGGAGGCTTCACGTGCCTTGCGCTCGAACGCTAAAGAGCAGCCACTCGACTAAATGGACAGACACTAATTAAACTCCAACCAGGGATAGGTCGCGAAGGACTATACCGCTTAGTCGGAAAAGTCATGCCCTTGGCTTGACGACGTGCGGTATATGCACAACTTGTCCCGTACCAACAAGTCAAGATAACCTGACGGTATGCGGTATGACAAGGACTTAAACGAATAAAAACCTACTGCACAAAAGGCATATTTTCAAACACTTTTTATCTTGAAAAACGATATAATTAAAATATAAAAGCTATTTTAGCTGCCTGACTTATTGTCGACATGAATAGAATAAAAGAAGTACTGGAAGAAAAGGGAATCAAGCAGACTTGGCTGGCTGGAAGACTTGGAAAAAGTTACAACATGGTCAACGGCTATGTACAAAACAGACAGCAGCCTAGACTTGAAGTGCTTTTTGAAATTGCCAAGATTCTTGAAGTCGACCCAAAAGAATTAATTAAAACTGAGAAGCCTGCCAAATGATATTAGATAACGAAAATGAAAATTTAAAAGTCCATGAATGGATTGCATCCTACACCGAACAGGGGAAGTTGGACATTGTAACCGGCTACTTTACTATTGGTGCACTTGCTTGGCTTTCAAAAAATGTTAACGATAAAATTTCGGACTTTAGGCTTGTACTTGGCGACATCGTGAATATTGAATCAATAGACAACCGACCACTAGACTTGCTAAATGAAAATATTAGCATTGAAGCTTCTCTCAAATTGAGCAGCCTATCAAAGGAATCTGTTAATTTCTTGAAGCAAGACAAGGTTATTGCAAAAATATTAGAGCCTAATTTTTGCCATGCAAAAAGCTATTTGTTCAATCCTGAAAACAAAGATGATCGAGATAAATATTTCATTTCCGGAAGTTCAAATCTTACAGAAGCAGGAATTGGTCTAAAGCATACGAACAATATTGAATTAAATATAGCTGAAACAGGCAACAACAACCAATACAAAGAACTAATTGAATGGTTTGATGCTTTGTGGGTAAGACCACAAGCTCACATGGAAAAGACTTTGGTAGCTCCTGACGGAACTAAATCAAAAATAGATTTCAAGCAATATTTGATAAATGAAATTGAACGGATTTTTATCAAGTACACCCCTAGAGAACTTTACTACAAGGTATTATTTGAATTATTCGGAAATCAATTATTAGAAACTGAGAACGACCCTAATTTTAACAGACAAATTGGTCGCTTAGAAAATTCCGTTGTTTATAATACGCTATATGAATTCCAGAAAAAAGGCGTGCTCAGTTTAATCCGAATGCTTCAAAAATACAACGGAGCAATTTTGGCTGATGCGGTTGGTTTGGGAAAAACCTGGAGTGCCCTTGCCGTAATTAAATTCTTTCAGCTTCAAGGTCGAGAAGTATTATTACTTTGCCCTAAGAAACTTGAGCATAACTGGAGAAGATATTTAAAACATCAGGATTCTCGATTTGAAAAAGACCAGTTTGACTTCTTTGTCCGATTTCACACGGACATGCACGAAGACCGGGTTGAAAAATACGTTGACCGTGCCGACAAGTACTTCACTAATGATAAACCGAAATTGATTGTCATTGACGAAAGCCACAACCTAAGAAATGGCAAATCAAATCGCTATAAATTTTTACTCGAGCAGATTCTCAAAGAAAATGAAGATGTTAAAGTTCTGCTTCTCTCAGCAACACCTATAAACAATTCGCTCAACGACATACGAAATCAATTTAAATTGATGGTGCAAGGTGATGCTGGTGGCTATGAAGAAACTTTGGGCATCCGAAATTTGGATTACACCTTCCGTACTGCACAAAAGGTATTCAATGAATGGCGAGAAGAACCAAGCCCAAGAATCAGTGATTTCATCAAAAAGCTTCCTGCAAACTTCTTCACCCTCACAGATTCATTAATCGTTGCCCGAACCCGAAAAATGATTGAAGGGCAGCAAACAGGGCTAACCTTTCCGGTAAAAACAAAACCTGTAAACCTTTTTGTTACCCCAAGTCAGCTAGGAAATTTTGAGTCTTTCGAAGAATTGTTCGACCATTTCCCACCAATGCTTTCGGGATATCAACCTTCATTTTACTTGGAAGAAGAAAATGAAGAAGATAAGGATGTGCTACATGACGAAAGACAAAGAGACCGCTTCTTGGTAAAGATGATGTACATCTTGATGGTAAAACGCTTGGAATCTTCTTGGTATTCTTTTTATTCTACGGTTGAGAAAATCAAAGACCATCACCAAAATGCTTTGGATAAAATCAAAGCGTATCAGGAAGGCAAAGCGAATGGAAAATTAAATGATAATAAAGACGAAGACCTATTTGCAGAAGATGACCTACAAGATGATTATGAAGAACTCACATTAGGTAAAAAACGAAAAACCAACCTTTCGGATATTGATGTAGCCGGAAACCTTGAAAACTTCAAAAAGGATTTGAAGAAAGATTTAGATGCTTTTGATAATCTTTTCATCAATCTCCAAAAATTTGAAAACAAAATTGAAAAGGAAATTATTCGTCCCGGTAACTTAAATTCAGCAGACGACAAACTTCAAACTCTTATAGCTGAAATAAACAAAAAGAGAGCTTCAAGTGAAAACAGTGGAAATACAAAAGTTGTAATCTTCACCGTTTATCGTGATACTGCTCAATATCTTTTCAACCAACTAAAAAGTCGTGGTTTTGATAAGTTGGCTATGGTTTCCGGTTCAGGCTCACAAACAAGCGATTCTGAAGAAGAAACCAAGAATTTTGAACCTATTTTGGAACGCTTCGCTCCTTACACTAAACTTTTTATGGAAAAGGAATGGGACTTTCATACAAATAAAAAAGGAATTGAAGCTTACCATGATTGGATTGCATGGGTAGCACAAAACCATCCGAAAACCTACGCCAAAGTTCAACAACCAATTGATATCCTTATTGCAACAGATGCTTTAAGCGAAGGCCAAAATCTACAAGATGCCGACATGGTCATCAATTACGACATCCATTGGAATCCGGTAAGAATCATTCAGCGTTTGGGGCGTATTGACCGCTTAGGAAGCCCGAATAAGAAAATTTTTGGCATTAATTTCTGGCCATCCAACAATATTAACTCCTATCTGAATCTGCAAGGAAGAATTGAACAGCGAATGGCAGCCATGAAACTGGCAGGAGCTGAAGTGGATGAAAAATTCTCCGAAACTTTTCAAGAAATGATTCATGACGAGTCGCTTGACCAACGCATGAAAAACCGCATGATGGAACAAATGCAGGTTACTTTTGATGATTTAGACGGTAACGAAACTTTCGGCTTTGATGATCTTTCCTTAGAGCGTTACAGACAAGATTTACTGGAAGAATTCAATAATGACAAAACCAAATACCTGCGAATGCCAAAAGGGGTTTACACCGGGTTTAAAGCAGATACTTCTGTTTGTGCTGAAAACGGCTTGATAGCACTTCTTGGTTATCCCGCACAACCGGCACAAGCACCACACCACGAGTACAAAGTTTTTGACCTCATTTATATCAACAAGAACGGTAAACTGGTATTGCTTAACCAGAAAGATGTGCTTGATGCTTTGACCCACCACAAAGAAAAGGACCGTCTTGTACCTGATGCTGTAGATAATGGTGATGAGGTTGCTATACAGGAATTGGTAAAGGCAATTAAAGCATGGCTTGATAGTCAGGCTGCAGAAGAACAAGTGCAGGAAGATGGCACCACCAAAAAAGTAATGGGGACAGAAGCAAAAGACCTTTTGTCAAAATTGCGGAAAGGAGACAAACAAAGCATCGAGCGAATCAAAGAAAACAAGACAGTCAAGGAGAAATTCCAATTGGATAATTTTGATTTAATCACTTGGTTTTTGGTTTCGCTTTAACTACTAAGAATTTGGTAGAATTAAAAGTATGCAATATGGCAAAGAGTAAAAAAATTGAAGTAAACGGTACTGAAATTACCATCTTTAAAGGTATAAGTGATGATTATATCTCACTTACTGACATTGCTCGGTATAAGGATGCTGCCAACATGGACACAATTATTCAAAATTGGCTTCGTAACCGGAATACTATTGAATTGCTTGGTTTTTGGGAGCAGATGTATAATCCGGATTTTAAACCCCTCGAATTCGAGGGGTTTAGAAAACAAGCCGGACTAAACAGCTTTGTTCTAACACCCAAACGCTGGATTGAAACCACTAACGCCATAGGTATTGTTTCTAAATCAGGTCGATATGGAGGTACTTTTGCTCACAAAGATATCGCTTTTGAGTTTGCTTCATGGATTTCTATTGAATTCAAACTGTACATCATCAAAGAATTTCAACGCCTAAAAGAAGAAGAAAACAACCGCCAAAAACTCGACTGGAACCTGCAACGCACCCTTGCCAAAGTCAATTACACTATCCATACCGATGCCATCAAAGAAAGATTGATTCCGGAGAAACTTACTGCCAAACAAACCTCTTTGGTCTATGCTTCCGAAGCAGATTTGCTAAATATGGCACTTTTCGGTAAAACTGCTGCCGAATGGCGGGCTGAAAATTCCGATGCCAAAGGGAATATGCGGGATGATGCTACGCTTGAACAGCTCGTGGTGCTCTCCAACCTCGAAAGCATCAATGCCGTGCTGATACGACAAGGATTGAGCCAATCGGAACGCTTGATTCAACTCAACCAAATTGCAATTGCTCAAATGACCTCTTTGGTCAATAATGCGACCTTGAAAAAACTGAAATAAATGAATTTACAAATATTTTCTCAACTCAATTTCCTCCCGGCCCTCAAAGTGCTTTTCAAAGACTTAAAAGTGCCTATGAACTATGTGGCCGATGAACCCACCACAGCCAGGGAAATCCTCAAAGACACCTACAAAGAAAACGATAGCTTTCAACTCATGGATGATGTCTATTTCGTGGGGATGGTAGATGATGCGGCCTTTGAAGGCAATAAATCATTAGACGCAGAAAAAATAAAATCCGACTATGATGGAATCTTGATTTTTGGGGTAACACTCAAAAACAGACCTAATAGCTTATTACCCACCCGTTCGCAGTTGGCAGAAATTTCAAGGGCATTCAACCGTGAGTTTTACTACACCCCTGTGGTAGTGGTGTTCAAATACGGCTACTACTTAGCATTTGCCAATACAGAGCGATTAAAATACAAGCAGGAATGGCGGGAAGGCGAAAAGGCTGGAAAGGTGAGTTTGTTGCGTGACATTCATATTAAAAAACCGCATTCAGGTCATGAACGCATTTTAGCCGAGTTGCAAATACCTACCACCGGAACTAAAAAGGTGGATTCATTCGCCAAACTTTATGCCTACTGGCAGGAGGTATTCAGTGTAAGCCTACTCAACAAGAAATTCTATCAGGAACTTTCCAACTGGTATTTCTGGGCAACGCAGCATATAACCTTCCCGGGGGAACCGACTATTGCAGATGCCCACAATAAAAAAGCCAAACTGGAAGACCTGTTGCAAGAACATAGGGCTACCAACGTAATTCGTATGCTTACCCGACTGCTTTTTGTGTGGTTTATCAAGGAAAAAAAATTGATTCCCGAAGAGCTTTTTGAACTAGATGCTTTACAAAAAGATATTCTGAATGAAATTTCTCCTTATCACGAAAGGGGAATGTTCAAAGAGCGAAACAAGGAAAGTGTTTACTATAAAGCCATCTTGCAGAACTTGTTTTTTGCTACGCTCAACTGTCCTATTGAAAGCGATAGTTTGGACAAACGCACACGGGGTTTCCGCGGCGATGGCTATGGCACACACAGGGGCATTGATTACCTGATGCGGTACAAACAGTACTTCAAAAATCCAGATACATTTTTAGAAAAGCTGAACCAAACTGTCCCATTCCTAAACGGCGGACTCTTTGAGTGCTTAGACGATAAGTTCAATAATATCTATATTGATGGCTTCTCCGACCAAATGATCAAGGGCGAACAACTCATTGTGCCCGATTACCTCTTTTTTGGTGTGGAAGAAGAAACCGACCTGAGTGATATTGTAGGCATCAACGATAAAAAATATAAACAGGCTGCCGTGAAAGGACTGATTAATATTCTCAAGTCCTACAAATTTACCATCACGGAAAATACCCCCATTGAAGAAGATGTAGCTCTTGACCCTGAACTTTTGGGTAAGGTATTTGAAAACCTTTTGGCAAGCTACATACCCGAAACCAAAACCACCGCACGTAAGCAAACCGGCTCATTTTACACCCCACGAGAGATTGTAAACTACATGGTAGATGAAAGCTTGATTGCTTACCTCAAAAATGCCTTCAAAGACTGGGGAGGATTGGATGATGAAACGTTGGATAAGGAACTTCATGTATTGACTTCTTTTGACAACAAAGTGCCTTTTGCCGACAATCCAGAAATACAAAGGGAAATCATTACTGCTCTAAGCACCTGCACCATTCTTGACCCGGCTTGTGGTTCGGGAGCTTTCCCTATGGGGATTTTGCAAAAAATGGTGCATATCCTCCAAAAACTCGATTCTGAAAATACAATTTGGAAAGAAGTACAACTGGAAAAAGCCCGCAAGGAAAGCGAAGCCGCATTTGAAATTGAAGACAAACTAGCCCGTGAAGAACGCCTATTGGAAATCAACGAAGCCTTTGACCAAAGTATCAATGACCCTGACTATGCCCGTAAGCTGTTTTTAATTGAAAACTGCATTTATGGCGTGGATTTCCAACCTATTGCCGTACAGATTTCTAAACTTAGGTTTTTTATTTCGCTTGTTGTAGAACAGAAACCCGGCAACAAGCCTGAAAACAATTTTAGCATACGACCGCTACCCAACCTAGAAACCAAGTTTGTGGCTGCTAATACGCTGACTGGGATTGAAAAGCCAAAATTGGGCGACCAGTTAAACTTGTATAGTACGGAAGGCTTGAAAACACTGGAAAGCAAACTAAAAAAAGTACGCAGTAAACTTTTCAGTGCCAAAAGCAAGGAAACCAAACTCAAATACCGGGAAGAAGACAAAGTACTGCGAAACAAGATTGCCGAAGAGTTGGAGAAAAGCGGCTGGAAAAGCGATACAGCTCAAAAACTTGCAGACTGGAACCCTTATGACCAAAACGCATCATCTTCATTCTTTGACCCTGAATGGATGTTCGATATAAAAGATGGTTTTGATTTGGTGATTGGAAACCCACCTTATGGAATATCATTCAATAAAACAGAAATAGATTCATTCCGAAAATCATTTAATGTTATAGTCGGTCATTCCGAAGCATACTATCTTTTCACAGAAAAGGGCTTAACATTTTTGAAAAATTTTGGAATACTTTCGTACATAACGCCCAACGCATGGCTTTCCAATAAATATGCAAGAGGTCTTAGGACCTTTATTCTACATAACTTTGATTTAAATATTCTAATCAACCTAAATAAAAAATTCGTTTTTGAGAGTGCAGGTGTTGAAGCATGCATTTTCCTAATATTAAAAAATGAACCATCAGACAAAATTTTACTTGGAAGTGATGTTGACCCATCAACTCATTTCAATTATGATAAAACTATATGGTTAAATCAAGAACATCTAGTAATTGGTTTTTCCGAGAACCCATTCATCGCAGAAATTTGGAAATTAATTTTAGATGCAGAGTTTAAGTTAAGTGATGTCTTGGATATTTCGAATGGATTTAAGCCATACCAAGTAGGATACGGTCAAAACCGGAAAGGCCTCACTTTAGACGCTAATGATGTTAAATTAAAAATCTATCACTCAGGAGAGAAGCTTGATAGTACCTATGTTCCTCAATTAAAAGGAAAAAATATTAATAAGTATTATAAAGAATGGACTGAAGGTTATATCTCTTGGGGTCCTTGGTTGATGTCCCCAAAAGACCTTAAATACTACACGAATGAAAAAATATTAATCCGCCAAATTATTTCAGATACTTTAATTTGTACACTTGATACTGACAATTATTTTGCTGACCAAACTTTATATATTGGAATCAGCTATAGCTCTTCGGATATAAAAATAAAATATACATTAGCCTATCTTAATAGTAAAATGTTGGGCTTCTTCTTCAAAACATACTTTTCAGAAGATGATGATTTATTTCCCAAAATAAAGGTAAATGAATTGAAGAATCTGCCTTTTAAGAAGCCTCAAAAATTTCAATCCAAGCTAATTGAGCAGATCGTTACATTTTGCCTCTTTTTGAACAAGAATATGATTGATTCCAGAACAAAGATGTTAGAATCAATTTTAGATGCTCTTATCTTTGAAATCTACTTTACCGACCACATGAAAGAACGTGGCATAAATGTATTGGAGTTTGCGGAGCGGGATATAGCAGAAGTAATGCAAGACAGGGAGTTTGAAAAACTGAATGATGCAGAAAAGCGACAGGTTATAGAGGCCCTTTATGCCAAATGGAACCACCCGGACAATGAAGTCCGAAACCGCATCAAGCTCTTTGCTGTACGCAGCCCGGAGATTTTAAAACCCATATTGGAAAGCAAATGAAGAAGATTAAGGAAATAAAAATCCAAAACTTTAAGGCTTTTCAAAAGGAGCAAGTCTTTCCTATTCATGGAAAGCATGTTTTGGTTTACGGCAACAATGGTTCTGGTAAGTCCTCCTTATTTTGGGCACTATACACCCTTTTGCAAAGCAGTATCAAAGATGATGATGGCGTACAGAAGTATTTCAAGAACTATGTAGCCTCTGACAAGGGCACACACCAAACCTTGAAAAACGTATTTATGGATGAGAATGAAGCATCCTTCATCAAGCTCACCGCCATAGATACCGAAACGAAACTGGAAGAAATCTACACCATTTCGCATGATGTCATCAACACCAACAACGATGGCGATACCCTTATTCAGGAACTCAACCTTGCCAGTGATTTTATCAATTACAAGCTACTCCACAACTTTTACAGAGCATCCCACAAGCAAGAAGTAAACCTTTGGCCTGTTTTTGAACGGGACATTTTTCCGTTTCTGTCCGAAGGCACACAAAACTGGTTGGATGATATTATCAAAAGGCCTACGCTTGATGTTCCGAGAACGCCAAATGGTGCTGTAGCCTCAAGAAAAAGAAAAGAGAACTATATCAATGATGTGGATGCTCTTAACGACAAAATTCAAACCCTGCTAAATGAAATTTCCGGCCATGCTAACAAGTTTTTGAAAGACCATTTCTTTGAAGGTAAGGATGTCATTAAGGTGGCTTTGAGTTTTAATAAGAAGTTTAAGTTCGACATGATTAAGAACAAAATTTGGCGCGATTACATGCAAGGTCGGCGACACGACCAATTGCACATCAAATTAGGCGTTGAAATTTACGATGATGCCATCCCGGAAAAATGGAGACCAATTGAACGGGTTCAATCATTCCTGAACGAAGCCCAATTGACACGAATTGCCATTGGCATTCGCATTGGGGCCTTGCGCACTCGGCCTTTAGCGACTGCACGTTTCAAAATACTGGTGCTGGATGATATGCTCATCAGTTTGGATTTATCTAACCGTATGGACGTGGTACGAATCATACTGAACAAAGAAGAAAAGGAAGATTTAAAATTCTTTGATGGCTTTCAAAAATTCATCCTTACCCACGATAAGGGATTTTTCAACCTGATTCGCAGGAATACCGATGAAGAAGAATGGGTATACTTCAATTTCAACAAGGATGAAAAAGACAGTTCGGCCCCGAAAATAAAAGAAGACAAAACACCACTTCAAAAAGCCATCAGAAACTTTGAAGAAGACGAATTTGATGCTTGCGGAACTGAGCTAAGAAAAGAAGCAGAAGCCATTCTGACAGAGTATCTCGACCCGGACATGAAAAAGTTAAACGGAGATTTCGAGACCCTAAACTCAAAATTGGAGAAGGCATTTAACCAATTGACAAGCCAAAGACATCAGAAGTTTACACAACGTTTCCTGCTCGACCTGGACATAGCCAAACTTAAAAAAATCAGAACCGACTATTCAACAGATAGCACTTTAACACCAGAAGAGAAAGCAGCACTTGACAGTACTAAAACCCGACTGTTTGACTTCCTGATTGAGTTTAACGAAAAGAAAAACAGAAAAGAACTTCTTATCACCGAGACCAAAGACATCTTGGACAGAATTATGAATGCCGCTTCACACCATTCAGAAAATCCACTGCACCGTGAAGAACTTAAAAACGCAATAGCGAAAATGGTTGAATTAAAAGAGCATTTGAAACATGATTAATCCAACCCATCACAGCTACACACATTGCCAAGCCGCAAAAGCCAATGCACGAACCCAAGCATGAGCTTGGCAAAGAGTGTGTCTGCTTCAACACAAGACAAAACCACCGACAACCATACTGATGAAGAAGAAGTACGATGCCTTAACATACATTTGGCGTCATGCGGGGTTACAGTGGCTAAGTCAAATGCAATGCATCTATCGGGCATTTGTGCAGGTTAACAGTTTAGTGCTTCTAAAAGCACCACTAGGCCAGGACCAAAAACGTTTGCGTCAAGCATAAAAAAAACTTAATAAATACATATGGAAAACAAAACTAAAACAAAAGGACTATTGGGAATCGGATTTTCAATTTTATTCGTCCTACTTGGATTTTATCTATTAACCCAGGAAACCAAATTTATTGAAATCAACGCTATACTGGTTAAGGGCCTTGGGATTGCGTGCATTTTGTTTTTTGGAGCTGTTATTATCTATAAAATAAAACATTCTTTGAAATGATTTTTTGAATGTAAATGAACTTCCCGACTATATCAACCAAACGACATATGCCCTAAATTTCGCCCTCCAAACGTAGGTTTACCCCCCAATTCGTTCTACTTTTGTGCCGTTTCGCCGGTTTCCGGTTTAATCTATATTGGATGAAAACAATTGCACCCATACTGCTCTTCCTCGCCATGGCCGCAAGCTGGTTTGCCTGCGACCGCAACGACGATTTCACTACCGATGGCAACGTAAAACTCGAGTTTTCGCTCGATACGCTGCACTTCGACACCGTTTTTACCGAACTGGGGTCGGCAACCCGGCTTTTTAAGGTGTACAACCGCAATAACCGGCCGGTGCGCATCTCCCATGTCGAACTCGAAGGCGGGCCTAACTCGCCGTTCCGGATGAACGTGGACGGCAGGCCCGGCGAGCATATCGAAGAAGTAGAAGTGTGGGCCAACGACAGCATTTACGTCTTCGTAGAAGTCACTATCGACCCCAACCAGCCGCTGTCGGTAAGTCCTTTTGTGATAGAAGAAAAAATAGTATTCGAAACCAACGGCAATATCCAGGAAGTACGCCTCGAAGCCTGGGGACAAAATGCCAATTACTTCCCCAACCGCTACAGCAAAGGCGTGCCGGTGCAGCTGACCTGCAATAACGGCACCATCAAATGGGACGATCCCAAGCCCTACGTGATCTACGGCGAGGTGTTTATCGACGAATGTACCCTCGAAATCGCCGCCGGTACCCGCATCTACGTGCATGGCGGCATCGCCCGCAATGACAGCTTCGGCATTTTTAACGACGGCATTTTATACACGCTTGAAAATGGCGCCCTCAAAATACTGGGCACCCAGGAAGCCCCTGTAGTGATACAGGGCGACCGCCTCGAAGAGGGATTCCAGGATGAATCGGGCCAGTGGAACGGCATCTTTCTGGGCAAAGGCAGCAAAGGCAACGTGATCCAATACACCACCATCAAAAACTCTATTATCGGAGTCTACGTCGATTCTACGGCGGAGTTGACGATTTCTAATGCGCAAATCTATAACACAGCCAGTAGCGGGCTATTGGGTTTTCATAGTTCGATTAGTGCGCAAAATTGCCTGATTTACAACTGTGGCGCCAATTCCGTACAGTTTATCCAGGGCGGCGACTACCGGCTGGATTACTGCACCATCGTCAATTATGGCGTCAATGCCTCCTCCCTCGGCATGTCGAATTATTATTGCTACGACGATCCTTTTTTCTGCAACGTGCGCGTCGATTATCCGTTGAATGCCTATTTCCGCAATTGTATCATTTTCGGCTCTCGTCGCGATGCAATAGAGTTGGCGGATGTTTCGGGGGGGCAGGTTCCCGATTTTTTTAAAATAAAATTCGAAAACTGCGTGGTACGCGTCGATCAGTTGTTGACTACGCAAGGCGGCATTTACGCGGGTTTCCTCGACAATCAATGCCTGCCCTGTATCAACGGCAACCGCGACACCAAGCTATTTATCGATCCCAACGAATACGATTATCACCTCGACTCTCTATCGGTAGCAATTGACCAGGCAATACCCATTCCCGGCATCGATATCGACCTCGTAGGCATTGCCCGCGGCGTTATGCCGGATGTGGGGTGTTATGAGAAGTAGCGGTCGGCAGTCGGCACTTAGGTCTTAGCTGCTGAGTGCCGATTGCAGACTGCCGACTGCCAAAACAGTTTACTGCTTCTTATACTCAAACGCCGCCGAAAAACATCCCGGCTGCTTCATAGAATCAGACACCTCTTTGCGGTAGCTCAACGTAGAAGCCACGGCATCAGTGCCGCCCACGAGCAAGCCGACATCTTCTATTACCAACGTTTTTTTGTCTTTGAAGTAGTAGTGGTAGGTAAAATAATTTTCTTCCTCTACGTCACTGGCCTTAGCGTACAGAAACGACTGTCCATCAACTGTAGTGATCCATGCTTTAAATGAAGTAGACTCAGCCATGAAGTTTTCGCCTGTTTCAGTCACCTCAATTTGATAGCTGTACTCGTCAGCTTGTGTGACCGCAACAGCTAGCATATCGGCAGAATCGACCACGGCCGCCCAATTGCCGATGAGGTCTTTATTGATTTTTTCTTTGCCGGGTGTGCCCAGCGGGTAGCCGATGCCAACAGGGCATCCAGTGGTGATAAATGCGACGATGGCCAGCGTAGCGCCGACCAGAATGAAGGAGGAGCGGTTTCTCATAATAGTTTAGTATTGACGGTTTATGGGGTTTATGGGTTTATGGGTTTACAAGTTTAGTGGGCGACATGTTGAAAAAAATAAACCCATAAACTTATAAACCCATAAACAAAGTAATCATTACTTCTTCCCAGCCTTCTTGGCTTTCCACTCTTCGATCGACTTATTGTTCATGCGAACGTATTCGTCGTTGCCGGCTTTTTCGGCTAGCATTTTCGATTTTTCGGCGGCTTTTACGGCGTCGTCGTAGCGGCCCAGGTCGCCCAGGATGAGGGCTTCGCGGCGCACCTGCCAGAAAGCGGGGCTATCGCCGGCGGTTGCTTTTTGTATCCACTCCAGCGCCTTGTTGAGGTCTTTGCCGGCATCGTGGTAATAAGAAGCGGCGGCGTAGTAGTCGCCTGCTGTTGGGCCTGCGAGTACTTTGTCGATATCAGCCGTCACTCTCTTGTCCACTTCTACTTCTACCGGGATGCTCACCTTCGTCATGTCCCACATCAGGTCAATTGTAGCCGAGGTGTTGCGCAGGTTGTTAACATCGATAGTGAAGGTTTCCACTTTGTGGCCCAGTTTGGTAGCGGGCGCCGAAAAGCTTACCGCAGCAGTTTTTTCGAGGTAGCTGCTCCAGTTGCCGCTTTCGTAGGTATACAAAGACACCTTCCACTCGGTAGCACCGGGAACGGTAATTACGGCATAAGAGCCTTTTTTCACTTCCTGGCCGCCCACTTTCAGGTCGTCGCTGAAAGTAAGTTTGGTAGCGCTGTTGGCGCCGGTACGCCAGGGCTGGTCGTACATCACAATCCCATCTTTGCCAAATACCGCGCGGTCTTTGGCGCTAGGGCGCGAATACACGATCGAAATGTCGGTAAGGCCCACCGTTTGCTTCAACTCGCTGCCAGGGCTGGGCTGCGGCGTTTTAATCTGTGCGTGTGATAATGTAGCCGCAAGTGCGGTCAAAAGGGTAAGCGAAAACAGTTTTTTCATTATAACTTGGTTTGAGATGAAAGAATCATTAAAATAGCGGCCAAAAGTACGGCTTTTCAAGCGGATAACCCCGCAAGAAACCGCTTTTCACATTTTATTAAGAAATAGGTTGTCCGTTGTCGGTTGTCCGTTATCTGTTCTCGGTTGTCCGTTGTCTGTTATCCGTTCCTTATCTTTGCCAATTAAACTTAACAGAGAACAGAGAACAGAGAACAGAGAACAGAGAACAGAGAACAGAGAACAGAGAACAGAGAACAGAGAACAGAG
>JABWBR010000088.1 GCA_013360405.1 Saprospiraceae bacterium | reverse complement strand
GTTTGGAATTGATTAGCGTAGCTCCGGGATTGTATTTTGTTGTTTTATACATAGACCATATACCCGTGTTTAATTCAAAAATTGTCGTTAATCGGTAGCGTTATTTACGTTATATCGCTTGCTTTTGGAAAAAGCCCGAGTTCGGGAGTAAAGTATATTTTTTATCTTGCCCCGCTAAATACAGCTAGCGTGATCACCTTTCAGCGATATATATTAGACAACGGCCTCAAAGTACTGGTACACGAAGACGACAGCACCCCCATGGTGGCCGTCAATGTATTGTACGACGTAGGCTCCCGGGATGAAGCCCCCGACAAAACCGGTTTTGCCCACCTCTTCGAACACCTCATGTTTGGAGGCTCGGCCAATATCCCCGATTTTGACGACCCTATCCAACTGGCCGGCGGCGAAAACAACGCCTTTACTAATACCGACCTCACCAGTTTTTACAATGTACTCCCCGCTCAAAATATTGAGACCGCTTTCTGGCTGGAGTCTGACCGCATGCTCAAACTCAGGTTTAATAAAAAAGTACTGGGAGTTCAGCGCAAAGTGGTCGTAGAGGAGTTTAAAGAAACCTGCCTCAACCAACCCTACGGCGACGCCTGGCACCATATCAGCGACCTTGCGTATAAAACGCATCCTTACCGCTGGCCTACGATAGGCCTCGAACCCAGCCATATCGAACAGGCCACGCTTGACGATGTGAAGCAGTTTTATTACGCCTATTATCGCCCCAATAATGCTATCCTGGTTATTGCCGGCAATGTGAAGTCCGAAGAAGCCGTGCGGCTGGCTGAGAAATGGTTTGGATCAATACCGACTGGTCAGATTCCGACGCGGCATATCCCCGTCGAACCGCCGCAAACGGAGCAACGCCGCCGCGTATTACACGCCGACGTACCCTCGGATGCCTTGTATCTGGCTTTTCATATGGCGCCGCGACTGGCGCCCGAGTTTTACGCCTCCGACCTGATTACCGACGCCCTGGGCAACGGCCCTTCGGCCAGGTTATTCCGGCGGCTGCTTAAAGAACAAAAGTTGTTTGCCCATATCGATTGCTATCTCTCGGCTACACACGACCCCGGGCTGCTGATCATTGAGGGAAAACCGTCGGAGGGCGTCAGCCTCGAACAAGCGGAAGCGCTCATCTGGCAAGAACTGGAGCAATTGAGGACAACGCCCCTGCCCGAAGTGGAATTGCAGAAACTCAAAAACAAGGTAGAAAGCTCGCTGGTATTTTCTGAACTGAGCGCCCTCAATAAAGCCATCAACCTCGCTACCTTCGAATTGCTTGGCGATGCCGCACTTATCAATGAAGAGGTTCGCTTTTACCAAAACGTCACTACGGAAGATATGCACCAGGTGGCTGCCCGGCTTTTTCGCCCCGAAAACTGCTCGGTGCTGCACTATGTGGCGCCCAGGCCGGCGCTTAATTGACCGGATAAAAATTGATGTCTACCGCGCGCAAGCGCCTGCGTTCGCCCATTTTTATTTTTTTGTATTTAAAAACGCGGGGTACCAGCCACGACAATCCCCAGGCAGTGCCGGTCACCGCCGCATCGCCCAGGCGGTAATTGGTGTCGGGGTCGCCGTCGGCTAAATTGCCGATCAAGCCATACAGCGCCCAGCCGGCGCCCAGCCAGAATAACTGCCGGCCTACGGCCCTGGGCCAACCCCGGTTATACCGCAGCGCTTCTATATCGGCTATTTTTACATAGCGGTCGGGCATCACGATCAGGCCTTCTTCTATGTTCAGGTCTTCCATTGCGCGCGTATGCCATACGTCTTCCCCCTTCAGCCGGTAGGTGAGCTCTTCTCCAAGGTGAATTTTCGTCGTCTTAGCCCTGCCGTAGCGCTCTATTTGCAATACTTTTTGGGCTGAAAGCGGTATATAGCACAGCAGCGCCAACAGGCATATCGCATATCGGTTTTTCATGGCTTGTGTTTTAATCCCCTTCTTTTGTGGAAGAAAGGTGGGTAAGAAATTTGCGTATCAGTTTTTGCATGGCGCCGTCAATTACAGCATACGTCAGCGGCGTCTCTCCGGTATAGAGCACCATCCAGGCATACTGAGTTGTATCAGCGGGCAGCGACTCGTATAATTGGTGCTTGTGAAGTCGCCAGGCTTCGCGCACCTGCCTGCGCAGGCGGTTGCGAAGTACCGCCGTTTTGTACCGGCGTTTGGGTACGCTTACCGTAAAAAGTACGGGCGAATCACCCCGTTTTTCTTCTACCGGGGCCCAGATCAGCCGCAGCGGATACTGCCCCACACTGCGGCGCCGGTCCTGTTTAAACAAGCCTTCAATGACTTTCCGGCTTTTTAGCTTTTCTTCTCTGCGAAATCGAAATGAAGGCATGGGCAAATTGCTGTAAATTTTTTTCTTGAAATTTATGGAATTTCAACCACTCTCGCGTCTATATTATAGATAACAAATTTTATTACCTAAAATCAAATGAGCTATGCCTAAAAATGCTCTTTTCTCCGAAACGGTCAAAGCCAGCGACCGCCACTACTTCATGGACGTCAGATCTGCCAGCAACGGCTCTCAGTACGTGACCATCACCGAAAGCAAAAAGAACAAAGAAAGCAACGAATTCGAAAACAACCGCATTCTGGTCTTTCCCAGAGACCTGCCACAGTTCAAAGAAGCATTAGATCGTTTGGTAGCCAATATGCAGCCTTCACAAGCGGAGACGGCTAAGTCAGAGACAGAATGAGGTGAAACTGCATTTACACGAAGCAGCGGGACGCAGCTCCCGCTGCTTTTTGGATTCCCTCCCTCTCGCCCTCTCACCCTCTCACCCTCAAACTTTGACTATCCCAGCCCATTCACCGACCACTACGACATGAACACCTACCTACCTCCCGCATCCTCCATCAAAGCCTGGGCCGAAGAAGACCGCCCGCGCGAAAAATTACTGCGCAAAGGCAAACAGCACCTCACCGACGCAGAATTGCTGGCTATTCTGCTGCGCACGGGTACCGCCGATACTTCAGCTGTAGAATTGGCCCGGCAAATATTGCAAAGCGTTAATTACGACCTGAACGAATTGGGAAATCGTCCACTTCCAAAATTAATGTCGTGCAAAGGCATTGGCGAAGCCAAAGCACTCGCTATTGCCGCAGCAATGGAACTCGGTCGCCGCCGACAACTATCCGTCATCCGCGAAAAACCGCAAATAAGGGGCAGCCAGGATGCCTTCAACGCCATCGGCAGCCTGCTGTCGGATCTGCTCCACGAAGAATTCTGGATTCTGTTGCTAAACAGGGCTAATCGCGTAATCGGGAAAGAACAAATCAGCTCCGGCGGTATGACCGGCACCGTAGTCGACGCCAAGATTATCTTTCGCAAAGCTATCGAAGGCAGAGCTTGTGCCATCATTTTGTGTCACAACCACCCCTCCGGCAATCTCAGTCCCAGCCAGGCCGATATCGACCTCACCCGCAAACTGGTGAAAGCCGGCGAAATGGTGGAACTCCCCGTGCTCGACCACCTCATTATCGGCGGCACAAGCTATTGGAGCTTCGCGGATGAAGGAATGCTGTGAGGCGACTGTGCGGGGAAGAATGTTTGATGTTGAATGTTGAACGATTGATTATTTTTTGAAACCTCTGAATCCAAAGCCCCAGATGCCTTCTCAGAGATTACTGATACGCCTGGCCTCAATGGCTTTGACTGCCTGGTTGGCGAAAAAGTGTACTGCGTCAATTAAGCCGGCAAATCGGGGATCCTGGGTAAGTCCCTTTTTATAGCGGGCATATATTTGTTGCACAATCACAGCTACTTTGAAGGTGCCGTACACATAATAAAACAGGATATTCGACACATCGCGGCCGCTGCGGACGGCGTAGCGGGCTACCAGTTCCTCCCGGTTGAGATTGCCGGGCAGCCAGGTAGGAATGGCGGCAGCCAGTGGAAGCGCTTTGGCTTCGTAGGGTTCGCACCAATAAGCCAGCGTAGTGCCCAGGTCCATCAGGGGGTCGCCGATGGTGGCCATCTCCCAATCCAGCACAGCTTCGATCTGGGCGAGGTTGTCGGGGCTCAGCACCAGGTTGTCGTATTTGTAGTCGTTGTGTATCAATGCAGGAATGCCGTCGGCGGGTTCGTTGAGTTGCAGCCACTGGGTGACCCGGTCCATGTTTTCGATCACATCGGTAGCCGATTTGTAATAGCGGTCTATCCAACCGCCTATCTGACGCGCCACATAACCCTCGGGTTTGCCCAATTCCAGGAGTCTGCTATGGCGAATATCCAATTGGTGCAAAGCGACCATATTATCAATAGTAGCGATAGAAAGTGCGTGCATTTCGTCGGCAGAAGGAGATACTTCACTTATCGTATGTCCGCGAAGAATGATACCGTTTACGCGTTCCATGATAAAATAGGGCGCGCCGATAACCGACGTATCTTCGCAGTGCAATATGGGCTTCGGCGATTTTTCATAGACGGGATTCAGCAGCGAGAGCACTTTAAATTCGCGCGACATGTCGTGCGCCGATTGGATATTCGCGCCGACAGGCGGCCTGCGCAACACGAATTCCCCCAGGTTAGTGACCAACAGATAAGTAAGGTTGGAATAACCGCCGGGAAACTGGTGTATGTCATTGATAACTTCAAACCCCGGCCAATGCTCGCGCAGATAAGTCGTCAACGCCGATACATCGAATTCTTCCCCGGGGCGGATAGAGGTGGCCTTATCCAGCATAACACAAGGTTTTGCAAATTAATTGTTTTTTACCTCAAGTCCATAACTTTTCAGGATATGCCTGGCCAGGGAGGCTTTGTGGGCCTCGTCGGGGCCGTCGTAAATGCGGGCGCCGCGTTCTTCGCGGTAGTAATAGGCCAGCAGGGTATCGTCGGTGACGCCCAGGGCGCCGTGTACCTGCACCGCGCAGTCGATCACCCGTTGTAATACGTTGGCGACAAAAAACTTGATCGTAGAGATGTCGAGGCTGGCCGATTTTTGTCCTTTTTCCTGGATGTGCATGGCGGTGTGGAGCACCATGAGCCTGGCGGCGTTAATAGCTGCGCGATTTTCTGCTATAAAATCCTGCACCATTTGTTTTTCGCCCAGCATCACGCCGTCGCTGATTTCGCGACTGGCAGCCCGGCGGCACATCAGGTCGAAAGCCCGCTCGCTCACGCCTATCCAGCGCATACAGTGGTGTATCCTGCCCGGCCCCAGGCGCTCCTGTGCCAGGCGGAAGCCGTCGCCCTCGGCGCCCAGCAGAAAGCCGGCCGGCACACGTACATTTTCATACCGTATTTCCCCGTGACTATGCCAGCCCTCGCCGGTGTGTCCCATTACAGGTATATTTCGCACCAACTGGAAGCCGGGCCTATCAGTGGGCGCCAAAATCATACTGGCGCGCCGGTAGGGGTTGGATTCGCCGGGGTTGGTAATAGCCATCACGATTGCAAAGGCAGCGCCATCGGCAGAGGAGGTAAACCATTTGTGGCCGTTGATAACGTAATAATCGCCTTCCCGGACTGCCGTAGTGCCCATCTTAACCGGGTTAGAGCCGGCGTATTCAGGTTCGGTCATCGAAAAACACGACCGCGTATCGCCGTTGAGCAGCGGCTCCAGGAATTGCGCCTTTTGTGCCGGTGTGCCATGTTGGAGCAACAATTCGATATTGCCGGCATCGGGAGCCTGGCAGTTAAACAGGAAATGGCCGAACGGCGAAGTACCCATCAATTCGCCCAATTGCGCCACTTCCACCAGACTAAAACCTGGCCCGCCGTGATGCGCCGACAAATAGGCATTCCAGGCGCCCGTAGCAGCAGCCTTTGTTCGCAGTAAGCGCAGTTCGCTTTCTACCTCTCTGAAAGGCATGTGCAGCCAACGCAACTCGTGCGGAAACACTTCTGCCTCCAGGAATGCTTTCACGCGAGCATATACTTCCTGAAGCCTCTCTGTGGCGAAATGTGCTATCATAGCGGGTTATCGAAAAAGCATGAACAAAAAAGTGCCAACCGTGGCGATAAAACCCAGCATAAATACATTGTAGGAAATGGACAGGTAGCGATACTTTTTGTCGAGCACCTGCCCCAGATAGTAAAGGTCGCGTACCATATTGCCGTAAAGTAATTCGCCGTTGCGGAACAAATCATCCATCAATTCTTCGTATTGATCCAGATCGAGGGTAACGAAATTGCCGAAGAAAACCATATTGCGCCGCAATACGGCCTTATCGGTCACCTGCCGGTTGAGCGAAGTCACCTTGGGCCGAGCCGAAAGCACGGCAAAAATCAATGAAGCGAGCCCTGTGACCAGGAAAATGACGACCGGCAGAAGTACGCCGGGGTTTGTTTGTGCCATATTGCGGTACGACAAAGCCGTGATCAGCACGCTGATAAGAATAGAATTGACACTGATCATAATGTTGGCCTTGTTGTCGGCAATGGCGCTCAGGTTAATATGATTGCGGTAATTAGTGCGGAAGAAAGTCTGTACGGCGCGCAGGGGATAATCCTCTTCCAGCCCTTCAAAAGGCCGTTCGGGCTGGTGTTTAAACGCGGCGGTATCGCCTGCTGCTTTTTCCTGGATGCGGCGTTGCACCAGCAGGGCTTTGTGGAGGGCGGCTTCGTACTTCGAGCGGGCATAGGGCGTATGCCATTTAATCTGCACAAGTTGCTGCAGATACTGCCCTGCCCAATTGGCGCGGGAATAATTGTTGCCCAGCATGAGTTCGCGTTCGAGGCGCAGCAGGGCGCCCCTGTCGGAAGTGTCGCTCAGGTAAGTTGCGGCATGAGCGGCGTCGGTAAGTACCTGTGCTTCGGGCGTGGCCGGCGCCGAGCCCATTGCGGCGGTTTGTATACATGCCAATACCTGGGTGATAAGCGTGGGGGGGTAATTTTTCTCATCCAGAAATTGCCGGGCCACGACTTCGCTTTGTTCTGCGCGCCGGCGATAGTCGTACCAATAACCCGTATGCAGGAAAATAGCGGCCAGTTGCACCACTTCTTGTTGGGTAGCGGTAAAATGCAGGGCGCCTGCTATATCGGCGGCGACTGCAGCGGTAGTTGTGACAAATTTGTCGTTGTGGAAAACCAGGCGGGCGTCTTGCCTGGTTTCGAACAAGTGGAACACGTATACTAGCGCATCAGCGGCGATGCCGCTTTGCACGGGGGTGTTGGCGGAAGTTGGGAATTGCTCATTCATGGGGATGCGTCTTGGCATCCAAGATAAGCAATTGTGCGGAAATTGCGCTTAATCCAGCTTCCGTTTAATTTCAAGGATTTCGTATCCTTCAATGATATCGCCTACTTTGATATCGTTGTAGTTTTTGATAGAAATACCGCATTCCATACCTGCCTTGACTTCTTTCACATCCTCCTTAAAGCGCTTGAGCGAAGAAATTTCGCCGGCAACGCCTTCCCGGGTGGGGTACACGACGATACCGCTGCGCACCAGTCGGATATTGGTATTCCTCGTAATTTTGCCTTCTTGTACAAAACAGCCTGCCACCGTACCCACTTTAGTAATTTTGAACACTTCGCGGACTTCCACCTGGGCGATGATCTTTTCTTCTTTGGTGGGCTCGAGCATACCTTCGATAGCCATTTTCACTTCTTCGATAGCTTCGTAGATAATCGAGTACAACTTGATTTGTACGCCTTCGCGTTCGGCTAGTTTGCGCGCGCTGGCGGAGGGCCGCACCTGGAAGCCGATAATAACGGCGTCGGAGGCGGAGGCGAGCAATACGTCTGACTCTGTGATTTGGCCTACTGCGCGGTGGATCACATTCACTTGTACCGACTCGATTGACAGTTTGATCAGGGCATCTGACAAAGCCTCCACGGAGCCGTCCACGTCGCCTTTCACGATAAGGTTAAGCTCCTTAAAGTTGCCGAGTGCGAGACGGCGGCCGATTTCGTCGAGGCTGATGCGTTTGGTAGCGCGGTTAGCCTGTTCGCGCATAATCTGGGCGCGTTTAGAGGCGATCTGCCTGGCCTCCTGTTCGTTTTCCACTTCTTTAAAGCGTTCGCCGGCTTGAGGTGCGCCGCTGAGGCCCAGTACCAATACGGGGGTAGAGGGGCCCACGCTTTTTACGCGTTTGCCGCGTTCGTTAAACATAGCCTTCACCTTACCGGCGTGTTCACCGGCATAGATGGGGTCGCCGATAGCAAGAGAGCCGTTTTGCACCAGCATCTTGGCCACATAACCGCGGCCTTTGTCGAGCGAAGCTTCAATGACAGTACCCGAAGCGGTGCGGCTGGGATTCGCTTTGAGGTCGAGTAATTCAGCTTCCAGCAGGATCTTTTCGAGCAGCAGGTCTACATTCGTGCCGCTTTTTGCCGAAATATCCTGGGATTGATACTTGCCGCCCCACTCTTCTACGAGTAAATTCATAGAAGCCAACTCCTGTTTAATCTTCTCGGGGTTGGCGCCGGGGCGGTCTATTTTATTAATAGCAAAAACGATAGGCACGTTGGCTGCTTGTGCGTGGCTGATAGCTTCCCGGGTTTGGGGCATGATACTATCATCGGCGGCGATAATAATCACGGCGATGTCCGTAATCTTGGCGCCGCGTGCGCGCATAGCTGTAAATGCTTCGTGGCCGGGCGTATCGAGGAAAGTAATACCCTTTTCATTAACGATCACCTCATAGGCGCCGATATGCTGGGTAATACCGCCTGCTTCGCCTGAAACCACGTTAGATTTGCGGATATAGTCGAGCAAAGAGGTTTTACCGTGGTCAACGTGGCCCATCACGGTAACGATAGGCGCACGGGGCAATAGATCTTCGGGATCATCCTCTTCTTCTTCCTCTTCGTCTACTTGTTCTTCTACGCTGATAAACTGTACTTCGTGGCCGAATTCTCCGGCTACGAGTTCAATGATTTCTGCATCGAGGCGTTGGTTGATAGATACGATAACGCCGAGTTCGAGACATTTGGTAATCACGTCGGCTACGCTTACGTCCATAATGCTGGCCAATTCGGATACCGAAATAAACTCGGTAACTTCCAGCTTATCGGATAGGGAAGCGGCGTCGCGCATTTCCTGCAATTCGCGAATGCGCTCGCGGTTGTCGCGGCGCATTTTCTGGCGTTTTTTCTTACCGCCGCCCGACAGGCGAGCCATGGTAGCCTTTATCTTCTCGTCTATTTCGCGTTGAGAAACCTCTTTGTAGTCTTCGGGTAGCGCTCTGCCTGGAGTGGGTTTGCGTTTGCCGGCGCCGCCTGCGTTTGAGGGGCCTGAACCCTGGCCCTGGCCTTGACCCTGGCCTTGACCTTGGCCTTGAGGCGAATCAAAGGAAGTAGTGACCTTTTTGCGTTTGCGTTTGCGTTTTTTCTTGTTGTCGTCGGCCGTATCTACTGGTTTGGCGTTGGGATCGACCGGTTTCCGGTCGTCTCCTGCCTGGGGATTAGCGGGTGCAGCCTTGGGTTTTTCCTTTTCTTTTATTTTGCTTTTCTTTTTGGTCTTTTTGAGTTTGTCGGTATCAATTTTACCCAAAATCTTCAAACCGCGCAGTTCGGGCGCTTCGGCGCGAATAATATCGTCTGCAGGGGGAGTTACTGCAACCGGGGCTGCTTCTTCGGGTATCGGTTCAGGCGTCTTTTCAGCGCTTGGCGCAGGCAGCTCTTCCGCTTCTTCTATGGCCGGTGTTGCGGCAACAGGGGGCGTTTCTATTTCTTCTATTTTGGCAACGGGTTGGGGTGTTGGCTCGGTTTGAGGCTCTTGGGGAGTTTCTTCAGGCATGGCATTCAGTGGTTGCTCTTCCGGCGTTTCTTCCTTTTTAGCGCCGCCTTTCAGTCTGCTTCCCAGGTCTATTTTGCCTAGTATTTTGAGTTGAGGGCGGGCTCTTTCCTCCACTTGTTCCTGTGGTTTTTCTTCCGGTTTGGGGGCAGGTGGGGGTGTTTTAGCCTGGGAGTCTTCTTTGTGGGGTGACAATCCCAGCCCGCCGAATTTTGGGGGGGGCGGCAAATCTTTTTTAGGGGTGGGTGGTGCGGGTCTTGTGCCGATAATAAGTTGATCGGCTTGTTCTTTAATTGCAATTGATTTTGAGAACTCCTTCAACAACTCGGCATACATCTCATCAGTTACCTTGGCGGTGGGTTTGTTTTCAATTTCAAAGCCGCGGGTGATGAGATGCTCCACAATAGTGGATGTCCCTACATTGAGCTCTTTCGCAATTTTTACTAAACGTTTCTCCATTATGATGTTTTAATACTTCGCTCTAAAGCCGCACTCCTGACAAATTGAGGAAAATGCAAAGGCGTGTAAACCGCCCGTTATTATTTGTGAAACCAAATGACGGGTAAGCGAAACGCCTGTAGCGAATTGGTGCAAAGATAAGAGTAAAACTCGCTTGTCAGCGCCAATTTCAAAAAATTACGGCGTTTCGCTTCCCAAATGTATGTCAGAACAACCGCGTGGAGGCATAAAGTTCCCATGCCTGCCGGTTGATCATTAATCTTCAAATTCGGCGGCCAGCACCTTCATTACGTCTTCCACGGTTTCTTCTTCGAGGTCGGTGCGGCGCAGCAATTCTTCTTTGCTCAGCGACAACACGCTGCGGGCTGTATCGCAGCCGATAGACTTGAGGGCTTCGATAACCCACTCGTCAATTTCGTCTCTGAATTCATCGAGATCGACGTCGTCGATTTCCACTTCGTCGGTGTTGCGATACACGTCGATTTCAAAGCCGGTCAACTTGCTGGCCAGCTTGATATTGGTGCCCCCTTTGCCGATAGCCAGCGAAACCTGGTCGGGGTCGAGATACACATCGGCCTGTACTTTTTCGGCATTGATTTCTATACTGCTCACTTTGGCGGGAGTGAGTGCGCGTTGGATGTACAGACTGGGATTATTTGTAAAATTGATAATATCGATATTCTCGTTGTGCAATTCGCGTACGATGCCATGGATGCGTGAGCCTTTCATCCCCACGCATGCGCCTACGGGGTCGATGCGGTCGTCGTACGATTCGACGGCTACTTTGGCGCGTTCGCCCGGAATACGCACGATTTTGCGGATAGAGATCAGGCCGTCTTCAATTTCGGGCACTTCCTGCTCGAGCAATTTTTCGAGGAAAGCGTTGTCGGTGCGCGATACAATCACGACGGGGTTGTTATTGCGCATTTCCACACTTCTGATCACCCCCCTTACCATATCGCCTTTGCGGAAAAAGTCGCCTTTAATCATCTCCGTGCGCGGCATGAGCAGTTCCTGTCCGGTAACGTCGTCGAGGATGAGCAATTCGCGTTTGAGGATCTGGTTAACTTCGCCCACTACCAGTTCGCCTACCCGCTCGGTATATTTGCGGTACATTTCGTCTTTTTCAAGCTCCATGATGCGCGAAATGAGCGTTTGGCGGGCGGCCATAATAGCGCGGCGGCCAAAATCATCGAGGTGAAGTTGCTCATAGCACTCCTCGCCGATTTCATAATCCTCATCGATAGACAGGGCTTCGGAGATAGAGATCTGGCTGCGGTCGTCGGTGACCTCGCCGTCGGGCACTATTTCGCGTACACGCCAAAGTTCGAGGTCGCCTTTGGTGGTATTGACAATCACGTCGAAATTTTCATCCGAGCCGAATTTTTTGCGGATGAGTGTGCGAAAAACGTCTTCGAGCACACGCACCATGGTGGGGCGGTCTATGTTTTTTACCCCTTTGAATTCTGAAAAGGTTTCAACTAAATTCATAATCCCATTTTTTAATAGGAGATCTTAACGACTGCTTTTTTAATCTCATCAAGCGGAATGATCGTCTGCACGATTTCCCGGATGTTTTTTTTCCCTTCTTTGCGTTTTACTTCCTCTTCTATCGTGAGGAGTTGGGCATCAACCTGAATCAGTTTGCCCTGTTTGACGTCGCCTTGTTGTAGCGTGATTTCCAGTGTACGCCCCACATGTTTGGGGTATTGCCGTGGGAATTTGAGCGGGCGGCTTACGCCTGGAGAAGATACTTCCAGGGTGTATTTCTCGCCCAACCATCCATTTTCGTCAATGTGTTGCTCCAGATGGCGGCTGATAAGCCGGCATTTTTCAAAAGTGATTCCCGTATCGCTATCGACGAATACCTCTACTTTTTGATTGGCATGTAATTTAACTTCCAGCAAAAAGCAGTCGGAAAATTCGGGCGATTTGAAAAGTTCTTCCAGCAACAGCTCGATTTTTTCTTCTAGCACTTGACTCCGTTCCGTAGTGATATAATGAAAAGAGGGAACGCTGTGTTCCCTCTTGTTTTTCATTCCCGTCCTAAGTTGCGGCAAATATACAACACTTTTACATTACTTCCACGCGTTGCGTAGGTTTTTCTTCTTCGGGCGGTACGTCTACGAAGCTTAGTTTGAGTATGCCGTTATGTAAATTGGCCGTTATTTTTTCGCGGCCCACCCCCCGTTCAAGATGAAATGAGCGTTCGAACCGATCCAATTCAAATTCTTTCTGTACGTAATCTATCGTGGTCTCTTCCGTAGATCTCGACTTTTCGCCTTTAACCGTCAGAATGTCGTTTTTAACCAGAATAACGATTTCGTCTTTGCTGTAACCGGGCACAGGCATTTCCAACTCATACAATGCGCCGTTTTTCTTGACGTTGGCCGGCGGATGTGGTTTTGGCTTATGAATATCAAATGCACTACGCCCCAGAAAATGATCGCCATCGATCAGGCGCGCATATCGCTCGCCCATTCTGTCAAATGAATGATTGTGAATTCTTGCCCTATACATAGCAATAGGCTTTTGGTACATAACTAAACTTATACAAAGTTACGCCCAATGCCATACCGGGTCAATATGGAAAGTCATTGCCACCTTTTGATTTTTGTCATGCTCAGGTGGAAGTATCGGCAGGCTTTCCCAAATAATCTTCCAGAAAAGTGAGGAGTAATCGAATTCCGTATGCTGTAGCGCTTTTTTGCGAGGCAAATTCAGAATCGTTAAAAGCCACGCCCGCGATATCGAGATGCGCCCAGGCTGGGTGATCGTCTATAAAAGCTTCGAGGAATTTGGCAGCAGTGATGGCGCCTGCTACGGGTTTGCCGCTGAAGTTGCGCACGTCGGCTACGTCCGATTTGATATCGTCTTTGTAGACATCCCATAGCGGGAATCGCCACAGGCGTTCTCCACAACTGTCGCCGGCATTTATGAGCGCATTGGCCAGCGTATCATTGTTGGCAAAAAGGCCTCCGGCTGCATAACCCAGGGTACGCACCGTACTGCCTGTAAGCGTAGCCAGGTCAATCACTACATCGGGATGGTAGTTCCGGATGATATACGACAGCCCATCAGCCAGTAAAAGCCTGCCTTCGGCGTCGGTGTCGATCACTTCGATGGTTTTTCCGCTATAGGATCCGATCACATCGCCGGGTTTTAAAGAACGGGCGTCGACGCTATTGTCGGTTACCGGTATGACGCCCACCAGGTGATAAGGAAGGCGCAGCCGGGCCGCCAGTTCAAAGAGCCCCAATACAGCGGCAGCTCCTCCCATGTCGCTTTTCATATAGTGCATATTGGCAGAGGGCTTGATAGACAAACCGCCGGTGTCAAAAGTGACTCCTTTGCCGACAAAACCTATTTTCCCGGGGTAAGCCAACTTGTCGGGGGGGATGTGCTCCAATATGAGGAAAACCGGCGGGTCTTCACTGCCCATATTGACGGCAATGAGCGCGTGAAGGCCCCGCGCTGCAATTTGCGCTTTATCGAGTACTTCTACACGCAGGCCGAATTGGGCGCCCAGGTGGTCGGCCCACGCTGACAGATCTGTCGATGTTTTTTTATTGCCGGGTGCATTTACCAGGTCGAATATGCGCAGTTGGGTGAGCGCTACCTGCTCGCCACGCCGGGCAGCCTCCACCAGCGGAAGAGTATCGGTATCTGAGGTGATAAAATTCAACACCGAATCGTCGCCGGAAAGCGGGTGCGCCTCCGGCGATTCTGTTTTGAAACGCCCAATTGCATAGGCGCCCAGCAATAAACCGTTTGTAGCGGCCTCTACCCACAGGGGTAAATTGCCGGAATGGGCAAGATGGGCACAATATATATGCAGGCTGCTACCCAGCCTGTTTTTCATTTTATGCGAAAAAAGTCGAAATGCTTTTTGGATTTCGGCAAAGCCGGGTTGTTTTCCTACCCCCAATAAGAAGAACCTGCCGGCAGGCGTAAAAACGGGACAGATTTCACCGAGCTCAGCTTTAAAATCCTGCTGAATTAGCGATAAGGGAGACCCACTGACCTTCTCGGCAAGGGACAAAAAATCTGTCGCGCCATTGCCGGATGCTACCGGTAACACCACCGTATTGGAGAGCGCAGTCTGGGACTGTGAGAAAAAAATGGTCATGCTGCTAGCTTAATCGCTTAGGGGATTTAACGCGCTAAGTTAGGGTTATGCACGACAAAATGGCTACCATTGGCTAAGAAAAAAACAGCCATTTTATAGCTTGGGGAAATTCTTCGCCCCACCGGGCTTCATTATGCCTACCCTTGGGGTCTATTGACAGCATCAATTCGATATGCGCTTTTTTGCCTTCTGCCTTGAGCGAATGGGCAAAATTGCGCAATCCGGGCGCCATCGAAGGGCCCTCGTCGCCACCGCCATAAAGGTAAACGCGCAGATCGTGGGGGTGCTTAAAACCATTGGTATGCAGGAGTATATCGGGATCTACCCAAAGGGAGGGAGAAAAAATCATCCACTTTTGGTAAATGTGGGGATACATCAGCCCAGCATAGATGCTGATCAGCCCTCCCATCGAACTTCCTCCAATGGCGGTGTGTTGCCGGCCGGGCAACGTCCGGAATTGGCTATCAACGTATGGCTTGAGCGTTTCAGTGAGAAAGCCGGCGTACAACATCCCGTCGCCCCGTCCCAGCCGGGTAGTATAGGATGGCGTAAATTCAGCAATGCGGTCTTCGGCGGCGTGATCGATAGAAACGATGATGACCTCGTGTTGACTCTTTTCAGCTAGCTTCGCCAGCTTTTTATCAACCGCCCAACTGCCGAAAGGGGCGAAATCGTCAAAGAGATTTTGCCCGTCTTGCAGATATAACACGGGATATCGCCGGTCGCTCTGGGCGTAGTCGTGCGGCAACAAAACCGCTATACGGCGGGTTCTGATCAATTGAGGAATCTCAAAAGCCTCTGAGATGATTTGAATAGAAGGCAAAAAAGCCGGGTTGTATTCCAGCATGCCTTGTTTCCATTTCGGTACGATGTCTTTGATGCGGTGCTGGGTAGCGGGCGCCAGCCTGTTGTGCCGCTCCTGGCCGCCCATGTCGAGCTCAACGGTTTCCCAGGTACCCCTGTTGTATTTGTATTCCAACAGCGGTGGGAGCGCGTGCCTGTTGGAGAATTCAAAAAAATAGTTGCCTTCTCCTTTTTTGTCCATCCGGTAGCGGTCGTCGCTCAGCTTCCATCCATTAAAATTGCCGGCCAAATAAACCGGCAGGTCGCTGTCTTCGTGTGTCGTAAGCGACACGGCTAAAGTTGGTTTATCTGCTGGTTGTTCTTGATGCGTATCCATTAGGGATTAAAACTATATAACAAATTTAGGCGCCCCGCCCCACAAAGTTGGCATCAAAACAACTAATTTTATCGCGATTGCAAGATGATTTTTGCTACCGTGAAGTTGTCTATCAGAAATCTTATCACATGGAAAACACACTTATCTGGGGTATTGATCTGGGCGGTACCAAGATTGAAGGCGCCGTGCTGGATGCGAACAAACGCGTATTGGCACGCCTGCGCCTGCCCACGGAAAGTCATCTGGGGTACGACCATATTATTAACCAAATTGCGCAAGTGATTGCCCTGTTAAAAAAAGAAACGGGCGCCCACCCCACGCGACTGGGCATGGGCACTCCCGGTACGATTGATCCGCCTACGCAATTGCTGAAAAACAGCAATACGCTGGTGCTCAACGGCCGACCTTTCAGGCGTGATGTATCAGAAGCGCTCGGTATACCGGTGGTGACCGCCAACGACGCCAATTGTTTTACGGTGGCCGAAGCCCGCATGGGTATTGTACAAGAGGTCGCCCCCCATGCAAAAGTGGTTTTCGGCGTCATTATGGGCACCGGCGTAGGTGGAGGCATCGTGATAAACGGCGAAGTACTCGAAGGAGGCCAGGGCATTGCCGGCGAATGGGGGCATTCTTTTCTCGATGAGTCGGGCGGCCCCTGCTATTGCGGCAATACGGGCTGCGTGGAAACGATCATTTCAGGCCCCGCCCTCGAAAGGTATTACGAAAGCCTCACTGCCCAACATCTTCGCCTGCCGGAAATATTGGAGCGTCATAATCAACAATCAGACCCCGCAGCCACACAGACTTTCCAACGGCTCATCCACTTTTTTGGCAAGGGTATGGCCAATATTATCAATATTCTCGACCCCGATGTGATCGTACTGGGCGGCGGTGTGGGCAATACGCCGCAACTGTATACCGAAGGCGTGGATGCCATCCGACAATTCGTGTTCAATACCCGGCTTGATACTATTATTGCGGCTCCCCGCCTCGGCGATAGCGCAGGGGTGTTTGGCGCGGCACTGCTGGTAGAATAATTTAACATTTTATTTGCCGGCGCGCATGCAACGACTTGGTGCGGTTTGTTGTCTATTAAAAAGGTGTGAAAAGGGGCTTAGGCAACCCGCTTTTCACACCTTCAGGTAAACAAAGGCGTTTTTTTCATACTAATCCAGTTCTGTTGTCGTGCTAAAAAAGCACGACAACTTTTTTATGTAAACCAAATGTAAACCAAAGCTCAAAAAGTCGACAATTTTTGCGCGCTTTTTTTTCTCTCCTTCAGTAGTCGGCAGTTGGCAGGCGGTAATACTTCCCTTAATGAAAAGTTAAATACATGAATACGCAAATTCGATTTTTTTATCTGATAATCAAGTAGATGAATCAATGTAATTGCCTTCCGATAGCTCTTTCTTCACAACTGCCCTACACTAAACGTTGGTGGATTCTGCTTTTAGGGTTATTTTTGATACGCTGAAAATCAGGCTTGACTTATTTTCTGCCGGGTTCTCATTTTTTTGAATTTAAAAATATCGCCGTTTATGAAGGGTTTAGGACTTGTTTTGTTGTTTCTTTTGACCGGCTGGGCCGGCGCCAGGTCGCAGCAGGTTACACTGCGCGCAGAGATAGAAGGCTGCGGCCCCATGCTGCGTTTGTTTGTTTTTGATGGCAGCTTCAAAGAACTGCAGCGCGCGAAATTGGAGAACAATGTGTATGTTTTTAAAATAGAAGCCTCCAAAGAACCCCGCTTTTATTATGTCGGCCAGGTAGAGGCTAATGCAGTGCCCCTGTTGGCAGGCACAGAACCCGAACTTACCTTGAGAGGTAACTGCGGAATGATGAAAGGGGTTACAATGCCCGGTTCTAAGGTAAACGCGGAATACAACGCCCTGAAGGTTGAAATGGATCGCCATAAAGCGCAGACTGCTGATTTTATGCGTCAATTGCAGCGCGCAGCGGGCGACTACACTAAATTTCAAAGCGTCAACGAAGAGTTGAAAAAACTGGACGACCGCAGACTGGCTATGCTGGATTCACTCAAAAAGGTCAACCCGCTGTTTTCACGCATCCTGGCCCTGAATACTTACCTGAGTTTCAATAATTACGGCAATGAGTACGAAGACGAGATTGCGTATTTCGCCAATGAGTATTTCAAATACGCCGATCTGAAAGATGAAGCCTACAACTACCTGCCCTGGGTTTATGAAAGTTTTAAAAGCTATACCATGACGCTCAGCGGCATCGGCCTCCCCGATGAAACGCATCGCAAGTATATAGAGGCTGCCATGTGGAAAATTCCGAAAGGAAGCCCCACCCATAAAATGGCTCTCAGCGGGGTGATCAGCATTCTCAAACAGCGCAACCACGCCAATTATGTCCCCTTTGCGGAGACATACATCGAAGCTTTTTCATCAAAAGATCCGGCTTCCGCAGCTGCTATGCAGCAAGAAGTAGCGCAATTGAAATCGTTTATGGCCGGCGGCGCGGCTCCCGATTTTGCACAACCCGATACGAGCGGCGTGGAGCTAAAACTCAGCAGCCTGCGCGGCAAGGTGTTGCTCGTCGATTTCTGGGCAAGTTGGTGCGGCCCCTGCCGTCGTGACAACCCTCAGGTCGTTCAGTTGTACCATAAATACAAAGACAAAGGTTTTGATATACTGGGCGTGAGCCTCGATAGCAACCGCGATAAATGGCTGGGCGCTATCGCCTCCGACGGCCTCATCTGGCACCACGTAAGCGACCTGAAAGGCTGGAGCAATGCAGTAGCGCAACAATACGGCGTGAATTCTATTCCGCATACCATGTTGTTGGATCGAGAGGGTAAGATTATCGCCAGGGGCCTGCGCGGCCCCGCCCTGGAGCAAAAACTGGCAGAGATTTTTAGGTAGTGAACTGTGAACAGCACTTAGCACTCAGCGGTCAGCACTTAGCCGACTGCCGAGTGCTGAGTGCTGAGTGCTCACTAATTAATGCATCGGACAATCGCAGTGCATTGCCCGGCAGGCGCCGGCCAGTAATACGACGAGTAGCAAGAGAAGCGGCCACCACTTTTTATTTTGCATAGCATTTTTTTATTTGGGTTAAAAATACGCAATTGCCCGAAAAGCAACGGCATTTTCCTCGTGTACTGGTCGCCGCCCTCGATTGGGGCCTCGGGCATGCCACGCGCTGTATGCCGCTTATTGAGGCGCTACAACAACAAGGCGCCCAGGTGATGTTGGCCTGCTCAGGTAATGCCGCCGAACTCTGGCGCCGCGAATATCCCGATTTGCCCTTGTTTATCCTCCCTGCCTACGGCATCCGCTACCGGTGGAATAATATGTACCTCAATATGCTTGCCAATGCCCCTCGAATTGTCGTTGCAGCTATCGGCGAACATATCAGACTTAGGCGCCTCGTAAAAACACATGCGATAGACGTCGTCATTTCCGACAATCGCCTGGGCTTTTTCCACCCGGCTACGCGCAATATTTATCTCACCCACCAACTCCATATCCAGGCCCAAGAACCCCTTGGCCGTTGGCTGGTTAACGCCCTGCATCGACAAATAATCGGTCAATACGACGAATGCTGGGTTCCTGATGCCGAAGGAGACGACAACTTATCGGGGGCGTTGTCGCATCCGCCCGTCCACCCATCCACCCGCTATATCGGGCCTTTGTCGCGACTTGCGCCCTCACTTACGCCCCTTTCATTCGACGTAGTGGCCGTTTTATCAGGCCCCGAGCCGCAGCGCTCGCACCTCGAAGCAGAAATCCTTGAGCAGGCAACTTATCTGGAGGCGTCGGTATTGCTTATACGGGGCGCCCCCCATGCCAAACCGCTGGTTCAGGTACCTGCGCACATTACCGTATGGGATTTTGCCGCCGGCAAACAAATCGCCGCGGCCATGACCGGCGCCCGGCTTATCGTGTGCCGCTCGGGGTATAGCTCCATCATGGACCTGGCCACACTGGGCCGTCCGGCTTTGTTTGTGCCTACGCCCGGGCAGACGGAGCAAATTTATTTGGCTGATTATTTAAAAAATAAAAACCTCGGCATCGTTCAACAGCAAGGCCGATTGCATGTGGCCCTGGCGCTCCGGGATATCGAAAATTGCAGTGGTCCTGAATTAAAACTCTGCGTCACTCCGTTTTACTCATATTGTTTGCAGTAATGTGCAACGCTGAGAGTGCTGTGGTAATAAAACGGGCTCCCAAGCACATTGTACTTACTTGCATTGATCCTGTTTTATTGCTAAATTGCTTTATAAAATAACAATAAATGCATATTCAAGCCATAAAAGACGAGGTACGAAAGCTCAGCAAAGCCGAAAAAGCGGAACTTATGCATTTTATGATTGAGCTTCTGTCTGATGACGATTTTGAGCTTTCTCAAGCCTGGAAAACCGAATTAGATCGAAGAGAGGAAGCTCTCGACAGCGGAGTTGCTACAGGCAAGCCCGCGAAAGATGTAATTGCAAAATATCTCTCCCGTTGATACCGCTCTATCAGGTTATTATACAGCCCGAGGCTGAAGCGGAGTTAGATGAAGCTTATGCCTATTTTGAGTCTCAGCAGCCTGGGCTTGGCTTTGAATTGCTGGCTAATCTTTCCGAAACAATCAGCTTATTGGAGGATAACCCATTGATATTCCAAAAAGTATATGGCGAAAAACGTAGAGCTATTGTCAAGCGGTTTGGGTATAATGTGATTTATAAAGTCGTGGACAAAAACGTCTTTATTCTGGCTATTATGCATGGGAATAGAGACCCTTGGCATTGGAAGATCAGAGGTTAGGTCGCTCCCTTTTTCAACAAAAAAAATAACGACGGCATAATTGGCAAATCGCTAACTTTGCCTGAGCCGAAGGCTAGCAATCGGCAGGATATTCAACGTATGCAAAACAACCTTTTTACCCGTATTCTTCAACGCTTACAGCCCCTGCGCGAGGCCACAGGCCGATGGTTTAACCGCCGCAAAGCCACCTGGCAAAGGTTTGCCGAAAAATACCCCCGCGGCTCCCGTATAGTAAAATGGGGTGGGCTGGCGGCGCTTTTAGGCGCATTTGCGCTGCTGATCTTTACGTTGATCGTTTTTCTGAGCGTGCCCACCGTCAGGCAATTGCGGCAAGTACAGACCCAGCACGCTTCCGAAATCTACTCCGCCGACGGCGCTTTGTTGGGGCGTTATTTTAATGAAAACCGCACCGTAATTAAATACGAAGACATGCCCGCGCACATCTTCGACGCCCTGGTAGCCACCGAAGACGAGCGTTTTTACCGCCACGGCGGCATCGACTTCCGCAGTTGGGGTCGCGTATTGTTCCGCACCATCCTGCGCAAAGACGAATCGGGCGGCGGCGGCAGTACCATCAGCCAGCAATTAGCCAAAAACCTCTTCAAGCGCAAAAACTATAAATTCCTATCGCTGCTTATCAATAAAGCGCGGGAAATTGTGATTGCTACCCGTCTGGAACGGGCTTACGAAAAGCCGCAACTGCTGGCGTTGTACCTCAATACGGTGCCTTTCAGCGAAAACGTTTTCGGCATTGATGTGGCGGCGCGCCGGTTTTTCAGCAAAGCGCCCAGCGATTTGCTGGTAGAAGAAGGCGCCGCACTGATAGGTACTCTTCGGGCTACCACGCACTACAACCCGGCGAGATTTCCCGACCGGGTGCGCGAACGCCGCAACGTGGTGCTCAGGCAGATGCTCAAAAACGATTATATCACCCAGTCTGCCTTCGACTCGCTACAGCAATTGCCGTTGGAATTGTGCTACGACCCCGTGATCAAAAACGACGGTATAGCGCCCTATTTCCGCGAATACGTGCGGATGGAACTCGACCGCCTCCTGGCCGACCACCGCAAACCCAACGGACAACCCTACGACCTGTACGCCGACGGGCTAAAGATTTATACTACCCTCAATACCAATATCCAGCGCATTGCCGAAAGCGCCGTGCAAGAGCATATATCTTACCTCCAGCGCAACTTCGACAAGCAATGGCAGGGACAAAAACCCTGGGTTGACGACGAAGTGATCAATACCCTTATGCGCGCCTCGTCGCGGTATGAAAAATACAAAAAGCAAGGATTAAGCGACGAGCAAATACAAAAGCGCTTTGAGGAAAAAATCCCCATGACGGTATTCTCCTGGGAAGGCGACAAAGACGTGGAGATGAGTCCGCTCGACTCTATTCGCTATTATTTCTGCCTGATGCAGGTAGGATTTCTGGCGGCGGAGCCCCGCTCAGGTTTCATCCGGGCATGGGTGGGCGGCATCGACTTCAACTACTTCCAGTTTGACCACGTGCGGGCCCGGCGCCAGTCGGGGTCGGCATTTAAGCCGATCGTGTATACCCAGGCTCTGCGCAGCGGCATCCCGCCTTGCGAGCAGATTCCCAATGAATTAAAAATTTACCACCAATACGAAGAAGGGGAGTGGGCCGTAAAAGAATACGGGCGGGAAGACCCTACGCCGCATATCTCTCCGGAGGGCAAAGACGAAGACGACTGGATACCGCAGAACTCCGACGGCATCTACGGCGGCTCGTATTCCATGGAAGGCGCGCTCACCAACTCTGTCAACACCATCACCGTCAATCTGATCATGCGCACGGGGTATCAAGCGGTGATCGACCTGGCGCGCAAGATGGGCATCACCTCCGAGAAAATGCCGCCCGAACCCACGCTTGCCCTGGGTACCGGCGAAGTATCGGTTTACGAGATGGTATCGGCGTTCAGCATCTTTGCCAACCGGGGCCTGCGGGTGCCGCTCACCGTAATTAGCCGCATAGAAACTTATGACGGCAAAGTACTGGTGAGCTTCGACCAGCCCAAACCCGAGCGCGTGATCAGCGAAGAACACGCCGATATGATCACCGAGATGCTGCAATCGGTAGCCTCCTACGGCACCGCCGCCCGGCTGCGCTGGAAATACGGCCTGCACCATCCGCTGGCTATCGCCGGCAAAACGGGCACCTCGCAAAACCACTCCGACGGTTGGTTTGTGGGTTTCACTCCCATGCTCGTTGCAGGCGTGTGGGTAGGCGGCGACTCGCCGCTGGTGCGCTTCCGCCATTTTGAATACGGGCAGGGGGCGGCGACCGCTCTGCCCGTCTGGGGCATATTCATGCGAAAATTACTCGACGATCCGCGTTTTTCGGCTTGGGAAGAAGCTACCTTTCCTGTATTATCGGAAGCGCTCCAGGACTCGCTGAACTGCCCCCACCGCATCAAGTCCGCCGCCGAAATACTGGCAGATTCGATATTAGCCGACAGTCTCAGCCGTATAGAGTTATTGCCTGGTGAAGAGTTGACGCCTGTGGAGGGATTTGAGCAGGATTGAATTCCCTGATCATTTATTGCGATCCAGCCGACCGGTGGCTGTACCAAATCAGGCGATGATTTCAAATCATCTCCTGATTTTAAGGCTGGATACTAATCTACGCTTTAGAATTTTATCACATCAATTTTCGTTGCCTGATACCGTTCTCTTCGATAACAGTGAAAAAGCCAATTAACTTTAAAGAGTAGGCTGTTCAGTTTGACAGTGTTTTCATCCTACGGTTTTTAGCTCCTGTTCCAAACGTCGTCGCAATCCCAGGAAGTTATGACACACGTTTTTT
>JABWBR010000013.1 GCA_013360405.1 Saprospiraceae bacterium | reverse complement strand
CCTGCAATTGGAGCGATAGCGACATCCCGACTTAGCGAAACAGGCGAGCGCGCGAGCCGTAGTGGAGCTTAGTCGGGATCTGCCTTAGCCGAAGAATGGATTAGTAGGAATGAAATCGCCGCTCTGGTCGCGTATATCGCGGCTGTCGCAATTCTGCCTTAGCCGAAGAATGGATTAGTAGAACTCACCAACGCAGCAAAGAAGGTGCTGGAGAATTTGTCGCAATTCTGCCTTAGCCGAAGAATGGATTAGTAGCTGATATTACCGTAATATTGAAGTGGGTTAAAGCGTCGCAATTCTGCCTTAGCCGAAGAATGGATTAGTAGAGATAATAGTTATGGAGGGGGAGGAAAGAAATAGTCGCAATTCTGCCTTAGCCGAAGAATGGATTAGTAGCAGGTCAGGTATTTATTTGGCCGGAAGGGATGGTCGCAATTCTGCCTTAGCCGAAGAATGGATTAGTAGAAGGTCTACAATAATTGTATCCGCAATTGTAATTGTCGCAATTCTGCCTTAGCCGAAGAATGGATTAGTAGAATGAGGTGCTAAGTCTAAAAAGCCGCCTAGCTAAGTCGCAATTCTGCCTTAGCCGAAGAATGGATTAGTAGATGGCAGGGACAAGCAAATGTCCTTGGTGGTTATGTCGCAATTCTGCCTTAGCCGAAGAATGGATTAGTAGGTCGCCCGCTCATCGCTATCACCGCGGGCCTGTCTCGTCGCAATTCTGCCTTAGCCGAAGAATGGATTAGTAGAAAAAAACAAAGCAAAAAAAAGAAAGAATAAGAAAGTCGCAATTCTGCCTTAGCCGAAGAATGGATTAGTAGGAGTTGGTACTTGAAGATTTGCAAACGATCTAACCGTCGCAATTCTGCCTTAGCCGAAGAATGGATTAGTAGGAAGAATCAACCCCAGGAACCTACACTTGCCAACGTCGCAATTCTGCCTTAGCCGAAGAATGGATTAGTAGAGCTAACACATATAATATGATAGCATTCACAAGGCTCTCAAGGTAAAAACTTGTCGGGACTTTTGCACCATTTTAGTTAAATATTTATTAAAAAAACGGTTGAAACCATAACATAACATTTTAAAAACGTAGTAGCTCCGGGAGCTTATTATATTGATTAACAGTCTTTTAATTGACTTAAAAAGCATTAACAACCATATTTTACGCCTTGCAATAGGGATTAAAATCATTTGCGGGGTATTGCCTAATATACTATATTTGTTATGAGTAGATTTGGTTTTACGCACCTTTAACCCGATAATCTCAAATACGCCGTATTTTATCCGTACCAGTAGGCTCCTCCAAACCCAAAGGCTACGGCGTAATTTTCCATAAAGACAGACCTTACACCTCCAAAACCGTGTTTCACCACACGTATGCTCATGGGAAAAGCCGCTTGATCGGCGCTAAGTAGCCCAATGTGGTCGGCACTGGAGACCCCTCTTCAAAGTTCATGGGATAAAAGCGCCTGTTCAGCAATTGAACAGGGAGTGTTAAAGCTATTTTTTCACTTTAAAACTGCATCCGTATGGAACTGCATGTTCAGTCCTTTGGTACGCGTGTACGCACGCGGGGCGACATCTTCGTATGTTACGTCCCCGACCTGAGCGGCAAGGGGGTCGATAAAACCTTTGAGTTTGCTCCACACCAGGTAGAATTTATTCTGCTTTACAAAAAAGGCGGATCCATCAGCGCCGACGCCCTCGATCTGGCGTTCAAAAACAATGTGCAGGTGCTGCTTTGCGATGAATACGGCCATCCTACCGGCCGCTTCAACTCGCTCGAGCCCAGCCAGTCGCTGTCCATCCAGGCTGCCCAGTTCAGGCTCATCGGCACGCCGCGCAGCATGGTCCTCGTCAAGGAATGGATGGGACTGAAATTCCGTCGAAAGATGGCCTTCCTGGAGCGCCTGGAGGGCCGCCGGGAAGGCGAAAAACTGCTATTGATCCAACACGCACGCAACCAATTGGCCGATTATTTCCAGCAATTACAGCAGGTACCTGTCGACAATGTAGCCAATGCCGCCGCTGCCATCCGCGGCCACGAAGGCGCGGCCTCCCGGCTTTACTTTAATACGCTCAGCCAACTCCTCCCCCCCGGATATCAGTTCGACGGCCGCAGCCGCCGCCCCGCTGAAGACCTCTTCAACGCCTTGCTCAACTACGGCTACGGCATCCTCTACCGGCAAGTGGAAACCCAGCTGATAGCTGCCGGCATCCACCCCTACGCCGGCTTCCACCACGGCCTCGAAAAAAAGCAAAAAGCAATGGTCTTTGATATCCTGGAAGCCTACCGCCCCTGGGTCGATTCGGTGGTATTTATGCTGTGCTCGCATAAGCTTGCTACGCAAAAGCACATCGAAGCGCACAAAGGCGGCGTATACTTATCGGGCCCCGGCAAAACCCTGCTTGCAAATGCGCTGCGCGAAGCCTTTGATAAAAAAAATATAGAAATAGCCGATGCGGTCATCAGTCCCCGGGAAGCTATGAAACTCGAGATTAAAGCCATCGCAGGCAGGCTGCTGGAATTGAGCAAAAAGGAAGATTTGCTTTTTTGAATACACCAAAACACTATTATATAACACAAAAATTACACCCAATGTACTATCTCATCGCCTACGACATCAGCAACGACAAAACGCGACGGCTGGCCGTCAAACTCTGCAAAAAAGCGGGACTTACGCGCGTGCAGCGCTCCCTGTTTATGGGCGCCGCGCCGGTTCCGAAAATACAGGACATCCGCAACGAGCTGTCCCCCCTACTCGACCCCAAAACCGACAGCCTGACCATACAGCCGCTCGACAAAGCAGCCTATCAGCGCTTGTCTTTTACCGGCAAAAAGTGGAGCAAAAAAGACATTGCCCGTGAACACGATATTATTTTTATTTAAACTATACTAAATCAACAAATTATGTACGGCGTCATCCCACAAGCGCTGGAACTCACACTGGCGCAACTCGACATTAAGGCTAACAAATTCAGAGCCCTGCGGCATCCCGGCGACCTGGCCGGACTGCTCAAAGCCGACGCGGCGCAACTCGCCAAGTTTGCCGCCAAGCCGCACTACCAGGTATTTCACATCCCCAAACCCGGCGGCGACAGGCGCACCATCCACAATCCGCAGGCCGAACTCAAGACCATCCAACAAAACCTAAACGTATTTCTGCAGGCCGCCTACTACGGCATCAAGCCGCCCTGCGCTTATGGCTTCATCCCCCGCCCCACCGACGAGCCACGGCCGCGCAACATCTACACCAACGCCCTGGTACACGAAGGCAGCGAGTGGGTACTCAACCTCGACATGAAAGACTACTTCCACACCGTGACCAGCCGCCACCTCAACTGGATATTCAAAGAACTCTTCGAGCTTCCCGAAGCGCTCAGCCTGCACCTCATCGGCCTCTGCACCTACAAAGGCGTATTGCCCATGGGCGCTCCCACCTCGCCGGTACTCTCCAACCTGGCCGCCCTGCCCCTCGATGCCGAATTGCAGGGCATCGCCGCCCAATACAACGCCCTCTACACCCGCTACGTCGACGACCTCACCTTCAGCTTCGACGCAGAGCCCGACATCCTGTTCACCGGCGTCGTGCGCGAGGCTGTAGAGCGCCACGGCTTCATGCTCAACGAGAGCAAAATAAAGCTCACCCGCAAGCGCGACCATCCCGAAATCACAGGCCTCATCCTCAAGCCCCCCAAACCCGACGTGAGCAAAACCTTCCTCAAACACCTCAAAAAAGACATCAAGCTCTACAGAGAGCTCATCTCCGCCGACATGATGCACAGGGGCATCTTCCACGCCAGCGTGCTCGAGAAGCTCAAAAAAAGCATTGACGGGCAGTTGCAGTTCCTGGCCTTCATCCGCGGCAAGCAGGATAAGGCGTATTTGCGCTGGGCGGCGCTGGCGTGACAGAGAGGGAGTGTGGGAGGGTGAGAGTGTGGGAGGGTGAGATTAGACGCGTACGCAGAGTAACGGTACACGCTATACCGTACCGGCTGCTTTAGCTGCCGAAAAAAATCAGAATCGGCTATGCCGTCATGAGTGTGCGTGTACGAAGAGGTGACATCTTCGCGAGGCACGAGCGAAGGTGTAATCTCGCTGCGTTGTTATCCGGTATCCGATGCTGTTCATCGAGAAACCCCCTGCCCCTAAAGGGGAGAGTCTCCCGCGTATGGTCGTATAGTCTTACAGTCGCACAGTCGGGACTCGGCTCCGCTGGTTTTGGACCGACCTTGCATCCCAACCTGGCCGGACTTTTAACAGCAGGTATACCGGCAGGCCTTTACATTATTGGATAAATAGTCTATTTTTGTATAAAAAGCAAACTTCATGTCAAGTTTAATCATACAAGTCGAGCGCAGCGAAGACATCCGGCTGCTGGAGCAATTAGCTACCAGGCTGGGGTTAACCTTCTTCCGCATTGATGAATCTGAGCAACGCTGGATAGCGAAAGAGGCATTGGTAGAAAGCGCAGGCCAAATAAAAAAAAACCAGGAAATCCCCGAAGAATTAATAGCTCAAACCATTGAAAACATAAGGTCGCAGCGGTATGAAAAAAAGAGTAATTCGGGTAGTCATTGACACCAATTGGTGGGTAAGCTTTGTTATTAGCAGTTACAAAAGCCAATTGACAACAGTATTACTGCACCCCAATATCGAGATATATTCGCGTAAAGAATTAGATCAAGAGATTTTCGAAACCTTGAATGATGCAAATCTTCAAAAGTACATAAAGCCTAATATAAAAGAAGAATTCCTTCGTTTGTATCCTGCTGCTATCAATCCAATCATAGTCAAATCAACTGCGACGGCATCCTTTCTGTGGAATCCGTTTAATCTGTGCAATCCGTGATTCTGACACCGTATTCTGAATCGCGGATTACACGGATTTTTGGGATTACACGGATGGTTTCTTTGTTATTCCACCCATGGAAACTTGCTAAACCTTGGTATTCGTTATTCTCATTCAATTCAGGCGGTGATTTGAAATCACCTCCTGAATTATCCATGCAGGCATTGAAAGGGTTTGCCTTGGATGTTCGTTTCGACTCCGCTCAACGAACGGCTCAGGGCTGCTCGGAGTGGCCTTGGAAAAACCTTATCATAGTTGAGTTAAACTAAAAACCTTCTATTAGCACAGGATATTTAGAAAATTGCTTGTCATGAGTGATAATGATAAAATCTTCAGCGAGTGCTTGGGCAAGTAAAAGTCGATCAAAAGGATCATTGTGATGAAAAGGAAGGGACAACAAGTGTTCAAAATGCTTAAACTGCAAAGGCAGAAGGGTAAAGCCGTTTGCAAGCAATAAAGCCTCCCACGCTGGTAGCGTAATCTGAACGGCCAATTTATCTATCGAAATTTTAATCGCCATTTCCCAAATTGAAGCATGGCTATAATAAACAGTATTATTGAGATCAACAATAAGATCTTTGATTCGATTAGGCAATCGCTTATCGCCTTCAGCATACCAAATGAGTGCGTGCGTGTCAATCAGGTAATTCATAATCACGGCTGCCTCATATATTCCTCAAAACCCGGCGGGGTTGTGTCAAAATCGGGTGAGACATAAGTAAACGCTCCCTTCGCGAAACCAAAGGGGCGAGTATGATCTGCTGAGGGAGGAATAGACCTTGTAGCCGCCTCGTAGCTTTTCAGTACGCCTTTTAATTTGGCAAGCAATTCATCATCCTGCACCATCAATATCATCTGGATAAGTTCCAGCTTTTGAGACTCTGACACCATGGGTAAATGATTGAAATACAAAGTTAAAAATTACTTATAAAGATAACATTTTACTGCCGGGGAAAGTTTCGGGTTTTGCAGGTTTCGGTTTCGCGCTTTGTTTTTTCTTGTTTTTTACTTCGTCATACCCGCCAGGGTATCTGTACACGTGACGCTTGCTACGTTTTCTGAATCACGGATTACGCGGATTTTTGGGATTTCACGGATGGTTTTTTGTTTTTCCTTTCCGTGGAATCCGTTTAATCTGTGGATCCGTGATTCTGACACCGTTGAAAGGAGTCCCTTGCTGATAGCGGAGGTCGGGATAGTGTGAGCATACTAAAAAACAAGTTTATATTTTCCCTTTTCATCTCTAACTAACAAGACTTTAGCGGCCTTGCACGGGCCATTTTCAATTAGGATGAGAAGGATTTTTGAAGGATGACTGAAGGATTTTTGGAGCTTTGTAGCATGGACTTGCCGTTTTAACATGCTTTTTTCTTTCCTTTTCTCCTCAATCTAACAAGACTCTCCCTGCCTGCAATCAGCGAGGCACGAGCCGTCCCGACTTAGCGGAACAGGCGAGCGCAGCGAGCCGTAGTGTAGCTTAGTCGGGATCTGCCTTAGCCGAAGGATGGTTTATTAGATATGTTCTGATAATCGAGAGTGAAGCACTTGACGGTCGCAATTCTGCCTTCGCCGAAGGATGGTTTAGTAGAGTGGGACAACCAAGAGATTGAACTGGAATGCTAGGCGCAATTCTGCCTTTGCCGAAGAGTGGTCTAGAAGGATCTCTGCTTGTTTTGGATACTCATTCAATAACAAGTCGCAATTCTGCCTTAGCCGAAGAGTGGTTAATTAGCTACTATGACAAAAGCACGAACAACTTCGTACAGGTGTCGCAATTCTGCCTTAGCCGAAGGATGGTTTAGTAGAAGGCCTACAGCGACTTTATGTCGCAGGTCAGCGAGTCGCAATTCTGCCTTAGCCGAAGAATTGTTAAAATAGAGTTAGTGCCGGTGTGTAAAGCGTGAATGTGTGCCCCGCATTTTCAAAGATCATCTCAACATTTTCCTCACAAAATACAAAAAAAAACCAAGCCTGCAATCGGCGCGCCAGCGCCGTCCCGACTTAGCGGAACAGGCGAGCACGCGAGCCGTAGTGAAGCTTAGTCGGGATCTGCCTTAGCCGAAGGATGGTTTATTAGAGGCACCACGACCAGCCAAAAACATCCGGACCTCCGTCGCAATTCTGCCTTAGCCGAAGTGTGGTTTATTAAACGATTACGGTCAAGGCTAACGTTACGCCAACTTTATCGCTATTCTGCCTTAGAGTCGAAGGTTGATTTATTAGACGACTAAGCACATCCTTTTCGGCGTAAAACTTCTGTCGTAATTCTGCCTTAGCCGAAGAAGGGTTTAATAGATGTACGGTGAAACAGGAATGTACAAAGCCGAAGAGTCGCAATTCTGCCTTAGCCGAAGAATGGGTTAGTAGTATCGGGCTGGACGAGCAGGCGCAAACCGCCGGCGGGTCGCAATTCTGCTTTAGCCGAAGAATGGTTTAGTAGTCGACGTCTACTTGGCTATTATTGCTCCAGCGTTTGTGTCGTAATTCTGCCTTAGCCGAAGAAAGGTTTAGAGATGGTTAGTAAAGGGGCTTTGTGCGGGAGTCTACACTGTGACAAAGCAATTCTGCTTTCACCGAAGAGTGGTTTAACAATAATGTACAAGCGAAAAAAATTGCAACCCACAAATTAAAAAAACCGGCTTGTCAAAGAACTGCAAAAACATTTCAAAAAGAATAATCCTTTATTTTGTTGGAATAATCTGACTTTTTGTCGGATTATATGTAGCCTCATAAGTCACGGTATCATCATCCCCATATACTGGAATCCACTCAAAAGTACCATTTTCTATTTTCCATTTAAAGCCATCTTTTCCCTCCTGTGAAGCCTGGTCGGGCAAGGGGATTTCAGTGAGGTAATAGATGAACAGATAGGCGTTGTAACGCCCCCCCGACGTAGAATTTTTCTTGATACCTAAACGTTTAAAGGTAAAAAATGGGCTAAATTTTAATCGCTGACAACCAGACATTTGCTGGCCGATTTGCAATGCCCATGTGCGCGCATCCGACTCGCTGGTAAGCAGAGCTTCTTTGCAAACCATCACATTTCTTCCCTCCCAGCGATATTGTACGGTGATACGCTTGGGTAGGTTGTTTTGCCAATTTTGATTGAGGCTGTTGATCCACAAAAATGCGGCAAAAAGTAAGGTACCTAATCCTGCAATAGCTTCTAACCAGGCTATATTTTTATGCAATTCGGGTCGCCAAATAGAAAATACGACCATACCGCCAAAAATTAATAAGGCTAGTATGAGCTGCGTTTTATATTCTTTCCAAATAAATTGAAAAAAGTTCATCGCTATTATTTTAAGGATTTAAAAGCGTCAATTTCACAAACCCCAATGGCGTACCATCCGATACCATTCGCATTGATTTGGGATATACCAGGTCAATAGGGTGTTTGGGTCGCAGGGATTTGATGAGCTGGTCGTAGTCATCGTCACGCATAGCGCCGTGCCAGTCGCCGGTCATGGAACGGAAGCCGCTACCCCAGCCTATGCGGATCAGGCATTCGTTGGGCGCAAAGGCGCTGCCTATGTCGGATATGCGTTCCATTTCTTCCAGACCGTCGCCGAGGGCGTCGGGGTTGCCAGCAGTATCATCCCAGTAGTCTATTTCGTCGTCGAGCAGGCGCAGGGTTTCGTTGTTGATGATGGGAAAAAGCTCTTCTAATCTCAGCATCGGAGCGTTGCGGTTGAAGGTCTTTTGGGCGCGTTTGTTTAATAATTCGTTGAATATCACTCGCGCCTGAGCAGTTGCGCCGGCAGGAATTGTCTCTACGTATTGGGTGATTTCGTTTTTTATTTCAAACCGGTTGAATTTTTTGTTGATGGATTCGATTTTCAAGGCCTCTGTAACGGCGTTTTCGAATATCGCGTCTCCTACCTGCAATAAGCGGAAGATGTCGTGATTGGGGTCTTCTCCAAAAAAGGTTTTTTGCAATGGTTGGTCGCTCCAGCGAAAACCGCCACGAGAGTCGTTGCCTAGGTTACGGCGGTCTTTGGCTAAACCGCTATCGTCTATGATCAGCTTGGAGAATAGGCCCGTTCGCAATGCGCCTTTGAGCGAGGAGCCGGGCAAAATCGGTTTGTTACCCACCGACAGGCGGATTTGTTCGCGCAGCGGACGGGTAAACCCGCTTTTTGATTCAATTATCCGGGCTGCAACGTCCGCAGCTTTTAGCCCCGGATGGCGCTTTTCCAACAAAGGCAATAAGGGCTCGTCGTTGTCAATGCAAGCGATCCACTGCGACAGGTTTTCTTCGCCCAATATAGCAAGCACTTTCTCCTGGTCGACAACAGCCAGTTTGCCCTCTTTCGGGAAATGCAAATATTCGAAATTGCCCTGCAATTCCGTGCCCGAGCCGATGTGTAGGGGCGTTATGGTGGTGATTTTAATTTGCATTTTTTTTAATTTTTCGACAATGCCATCGGCAAAAAAATCCCCCTGCCATCCCTCCAGACCGGGTGGGGGAAATTAGTCCAAACCGGTTGCAGGTCTTCAACTTCGCCTCTGTAGGTCATTGTCGCAGTAGTCATATCGTCGAAAGTCAATACGGAGCCTTCGGAAAACATAACCACCGACTTTTTACGTAAGGATGAATGAATGCTTTTTTCCGGACTGGCTATCCAACCGCCCCGCTTGAGCAATTGGTAGTAGCTGTCATCCAGTTTCATATGGCTGACATCTTCTTTTGAAGGCCTAAATAGGGACAAATTGGTCCAAGTATGGGCCTGTTGGGGTAAGTTGAGGTCTAGGTCTTCTTTTTTAACAACATAGTCAAAAACCCCGTTGCCCAGACCACGCTGCAGGCCGATCCCGTTGTCGGCCAACAAGCGGAAAAGGCTTTCCAATTGTGGGAATCCATCCCCGTCTTCCTGTACTATTACGTATAATCCACGGTCGCTGTGCCGATTCACTGGGTAGAGTTTTTCCAGATAAAAGGGCACGCCTCGTGCATCGATCCTGTCTAGTAAGACCCGCTGGGTCGTATCGGGTATCCAGATTTCGGGTTGAGAATGGACAAGCAAGTTAGCTGCCGCAGGTACATTGCCGTTGAGCAACTGCTCGAAATCAGCAGCCCGCAGATACCGAATTTTCTTGAGTTCTTTGCGGTGTGCCGAGTCGTCGGGATTAAACGACAAGGGTTTGGGTAGCCAATAACCTTCCGGTGTATAGGGAAAAGCGCTTGAAATCCGCACCCTTTGTTTGAATTGGTCGGCGACAGACTGGCCGTACAACTGCATCGCAGCTACGTATAATGCCGCCTGTATCGTATCGGAATGCAATACGCCATCACTGCTCTCATAGGTATTCATCTTGCCACGAGAGAAATGCACAGGCTGCCGAAAGCGGAAATGGACGGTCGTTAGTTTCATTTGGGGAAACGGTCTTTAAATTCCTGGGTGACGACTTTTTCTTCTTCTTCGAATAGGTAGTATTTCTGGCTGCGCACATTCACCGACAGGGTATCTCTCAAAAAGCGGATTTGCCCTGATCCACGTGAGCCGGCGCCGCCGATATAGTCGTTTTGCAGCAGTTGCATGGCGGCAAACAGATCGTTGAGCAATTCGTCCTGGCTGTCTTCATCAAAGACATTGAGCACTATTTCAAAATTAAACCTTGCTCCTGCTGGTACGCGCTCCAACTGGCGTGGCATAGCCCGCGAGGTAATGCGGTCGATGACCACTTCGGTTTTCACCTCCGTAAAGGGCAGGTCGGTAGTTTTGAAGTAATCGTTTTTCGAGACAGTGCCTTGCTCTGTCACTTGATTATCAGACAAAAAGGCATCTCTTACCACAGCTCTGGAAGGACGTTGTTTATCGTCCTGCCGCTTGGCTGCATTACCAAACAACCGGGAGGAACGGTGTTGCTGGTTATTACTTGGTCCATTGCTCACAATCCCCATACGCTCATCGCCGATAGTACCGTCGCGCAATTCGAGCAGGGAGCGCATTTTTCCTTTCAGGCTGCTGCCGGGGATGTAAGGTTCATTGGTGACCGGGTTGCGAATTACGCCTTTATCGACGCCGCCAATGCTCATGGCTGCGTTGGTGCCTCCGATAGCGATGCCTGTGACTGCTTCAATCTGACCCGAGATGATATATTTTTTTACCAGTTTCATTTTGTCTTTTTTAAAAAATGATCAATAATTAAATCCAGGCTTAATCTCTGCCTCCATAAGATTTATGAAACGCCAATGTGGCTTCCAAGAAATCCACAAAGCGCTGGAAGCTATCCTGGTCTTTTACAGCCAGGTGGGCTTTTTCCATCACTTTGCGAAAGTCTTCAATTCGGGATTTGCCCTGTTTCGACTTCACACGGGCTTCGGCATAAGCCAGTTTGGGACGAATGAGCAGAAAGGCAACTTTATTGTTGTCAAAACCGCCTTGCTGTACTTTGGCCTGGATGCGGCGCACCTCGCCAAAAAAGTTGCGGATTTGCGAGGTCGTCAAAGCCTCTCGTCCAGGGCGGTCATTTTGCAAATCGCACAAGTGCGCCCCAAATTCTTGTGCAAACTGGACGGTATCTTCATTGAAGGGCAATTGGCCGCCAATCCAGTCTGATTTGAAATTTTCCAATTTGTATGACATAATATCAGGCATTTGAAGTTTCGAGTTCAACAATGGTATTGGCAGAGCGCAGTTCCAGCTCCGCCCATCTTGCTGCAATCTGAAGCAGCGTCAGATAATGATAACGTGTCCTTTTTTTGCGGTAATCATCGTCTGCAAAAGCGGCATCTCTTAGTATTCTTATTTCGTCTGCCGTTTGTTGGTTTCTTTTTTCAAAATTATTTGCAAGCTGGGACAAGTCGTAGACCAAATTCCAGGTCCATCGCGGGGTCAACTTCTGTTTTTCCTGCTCGGCTAATGACGCTGCGTGTATATCTATTTTTCCGAGCAGCGATCGCGGCGCCTTATGGTTTATCAGCAAATCCAGGAGTTTTTCTTTTAAGGCGATCACTACGGGTATTTCCCGTTTCCAGCCCAGGGCGCTGTCGAACAGGCATAAAGCATTTTTTTCGTTTACGCCAGCCGAATCGGTATAAGTTTTGGCTTTGTCTTCTGCGCGGCCGGCCAGTTTGGAGCCCTGCATAATGGGGAATTTGTCGGTCAGAACAACCAGTCCGCCGGAGATGGTCAGGTTACTACAAGCCCATTTATCAAAATCGCTTTGTATTTGAAGCGATACATCCAGCACATCGTTCCATTTTCCGACAATAAAGAGGTCGTCACCGCCGGAATAGACAATCAATACCGTGTTTTTGTATTGCTTGCAAATTTCATTCAGCCAGCCCTTAAAAAACCAGTCGAGGTGGCGGCTCACCGCCGCATACCTCACAAAAGAGTGTTTATTGCCGATATGCTGGCTAAATACAGCGCCTAACCCGTCTACATCCATACGCAGGATACCTAAGCGTCTGAATGTATTTTCTTCGCCGGCAAGCACGTCAAAAGTCTTGGGATCACCCTTTTCATATTTTACACCGTCGATAATCTCATCTTTATCAAAAGCAGGAAAAGTATTCCCTCCATAAAAGACAAATGGTTGATGAGGATTAGCTACATTAATTTGCCGAATCACTGCATCGTTGGGTAAGCTGATTTTCGGTATTTTATCGTCGAGTAAATGCCAATAGCCGAGGCGGTCTGGAAAAGCCTTGTCAAAACTCGACCTGGCTGTGATCCAATACTCCGCATTCCGGAGTTGCTTGCCGAGTTCGATTTGTTGGTTGGTAAAAGTGTGAACGATGCTCTCGGGATCGTCATCGTCCAGCAAATGGGTTACTGAAGGATCTAAAATTTCTTCGTTGGTGATACGGTCTCTTTCCGTATCGCCGCCGTATTCGATAAAATCGGGCAGGTCGACTTTCAGCGTCTCGTTGTCCGACAATCGGCGGAGCTTGCACAGGTTGAGTTTCTTGTATAATTCATCCCATACTTCCTCGGCATTTGTAGTTGCATCAAAGGCTGCTGACAGTGCTAAATCGGCAAAGAGGTTTATACTGTGCTGCCCGTAGATTTTTTGGGTAAGGTCTTTTTTAAAATTATCAAAATCGATCTCTGCCTTCTCGCTGTCGGGTAGCAATATAAAAAACCCACCGCCGGAGGCGTACACTACGTGAGATGGAGACAAGTCGAATTGATCGAGTAGCGCGTTTGCCATACTATCGGCAAGCAAATGCAGGTAAAACGAGCGCCCTTTGAGCAATTTATTGGCGCGTTTGGAGATGATGTCATACAGATAGGTCTGAATGCCCGATATACTCCCGCCTGCCAGTCGCATTTTGCCGTTGCCGGTGTCTAGGCAATGGGCAATAGCTGCCGTTATTTTTATAAAATCGTACAGTGGCAGATCGGGTTGCGCGGGGCCGGCTGCCAGGTTGGAGGCGTAGTATTCCAGAGCTGTTAGCAATTGGCCATCGGCAATACCAGATAGTTTGTCATTTAATTCTGCCACCTGGTTGTTCAAAGCTTGCGGTGACGGCGCTTCCGCCTGCGGAAAATGTGTTCTACTCAATCCCAATACCTGCGGCTGAAAATAATGCATTGATTTTCCGTCTTTGACAGTTTCCAGGCAGGGCCGTAGGGCCACAGGTTGATAGGGCGCCAACTGCCAGCTGCCTCTGCAAGCCCAGGAGGCGGCTTTTTCGAGCAAGACTTTGTCCATACCCGATTGGAACCCGCCCAGTCCGAGCGTGGCGAGTATTGATTTGATGTATTTGGTGTTGTGGTTCACTATAATTCCCTTGTTTTTGTAAATCAACAATTAACTAAAAACCAGATTATTACAAATTACATTATGATCACACATTGACGAATAGATTCTGAACATTCAATTCACAAATTATTCTGTTAAAAAAAATTTATCCGAGCTCAACTTTTTAACCTCTATTCGTGTTTGACAATAACGTGGTTTTTTTTGAAAATTTTAAACTTATACATATTATGATTCTTTATCATGTTATTATTCACGTATCCCCTGACCTCATTAGGAGGGGGTGTATCGACTACGGTCGATATTATTCAAACACTTCGATTTTTTGCTCGGGTAATCGCTCATGGGATTCAACTTTTGGATGCTTCTCCAACTCTGCTAATACCGTTATTGATGGCTATAGTGGTAGTATCCAGGACTCCTTCTATCGCTTTAGATTTCATCAAAAAGCTGCTAGAAATCATTAAGTTGGCCCAGGAAGTATTTCCCAACAGAAAAAGAAGGACAAATAAGCCTCGTAAGAGGAAATAATTCATAGTTAAAGGCAACGGATTTGATCCGTTGCCTTTTTTTTGCCTGCCTGTGTCGGACACACTCCTTTGAGCGGATTTTAGAAAAACAATCCGAGAAAGCTCGGGGAAAAGCACATGGTATGCAATCCTATTTCTACAAGCAAACAGCTCGCAAGATACAACAAAAAAATGGTCTTTAAGGAATCAATATGTTTTAAATTGCCAAATATCTCTGCTATAATAACTATTCTCGAGCAATAAGCTTATTCACCCCCCACCCGCAAATCCGCTATATAATCCCTCATCTCCTTAATCCGCGCATAAAGCGAAAACTTGTTGTTTGCAGCGTGTGTAATTTCCCTATAGTCATTCAACAGATAGTTGAATTCTCCGAAATAGACTATCCACTTGGGCGCTTTTTGTAAATAATTCTTCAGCAAGTCAAAATGTGCCCTTTTATCCTCCGAGAGCTTCTCAAGGGCCTCTTCCTTAGGAATGCTTCCCAAAGTATGTCCATCAAAGACGACCAAAGCAAAACCTTCTGGCGGATAATACGACTGTGTGCTGATTACCTCGGCATCCAATGGCAATGCGTCAATATATTGCTGCATATATATTTGATCATCTGCATTCCGGCATACGACCAAAATATTGAAGTCTTGTTTTGTATTTAAGTCGCCAAGCTCCAGCGAGTTGATCAACTCACCCAAAGCGGACCAAATTTTAGACTTAAACCGTAAAAATTCCTCATAACTTATTTTCGCTAATCGATATTCCCGCTCAATTTCCAAAAATTGTCCGTTCAATACTTTCACTTCAATGTAAGCTTTGCTTGTCGTTTTAATATCCCGATCAAGTATTCGAAATACTTCGAGCGTATCTACCGACACCCTGTCAAGCAGGATGACTTTGTATTTTGGCATAGACATAACATATTGTTTATCAACAAAATACCCTTCATCACCAAGTCGTACAGTCGTACAGTTCCACAGTCCCAAAATCCCCCCCTCTCCCCCTCGCCAAGTCGTACAGTCGTAAAGTCGTAAAGTCGCACAGTCCCAAAATCCCCCCCTCTCCCCCTCGCCTAGTCGCCCCCTCCCTCCCCTCCCCGCTGTCTCCTCACCACCCCAAACCCCTCCCCTGCCCCGTTCCCCAGGCCGATATAATTCGGCAGGGAGACATTGGCGGAAAACTCGATAGTAAAGGCCAGGACTTTGATATCCTTGAAACTTACCCATTCTTCTTTGAGGAGTTTCGAGATTTTCACCTCGAAGCGGCGCTCCAGCGTCCAGTCGACGCCGCGGGCGAAGGAGAGGATGTGGGCGCTGAGCAGGTTTTCGAGCAGGGTATATTTTTCGGCGAGGCTTTGCATCTGCTGCCATTCGCGGAATTTGTCGCTGTTGAGGGCGCGCCATTTGTGGATGCGGTAGTGGAGGGGCTTATCCCACACGTTGAGATTGATCTGGTCCACGTGCAGGCGGGCGATACGCAGATCCTGTTTGGTGGCGCCGATGCGCACGCTCCAGTCGGCCTGACTGAAGAGGTTGTGGGCTTCTTCGATGCAGTCGTCGAGGAAGAGCAGCATGGGGCGCATCTCGCGGCCCTGGGTGTCTATTTTGTATTGGATGAGCGGGTAGCGCTGGTGGTAGCCGCCGGTTTCGTTGTTGTGGTTGTGAAACCACTCGTGCTCGGCGCCGACTTTGCTCGCTATGGCGCCCCTGAATTTGGGCAACTCCCAGGGCGCGATCTGGTTGTCGAAGGATACGGAGAGTAAGCGGAGGGGTTTCATGGGTAAAAAGTATTAATATTTGAGTATACGGAACAATGTTGAAATTGTTACGCGATTGTTAATTATTGCTTAATACGACGATCTAGGATAAGGATAGTGCTATGTAGTAGTTCTCCTGCGATGATAGTGTTTTTATTTTGTTTGTGCAAGTGAATAGGAGTTTTTTTGTAAATCACGGAGCGCCTCCGTTGGTGACGGCCGGGGAAGTACTCCGTTGGTGACGGCTACGGAGCGCCCACGGTGGTGACAAGGTGACGGCAGGGGAAGTACTCAGGAGGTGACGGCCACGGAGCGCCCACGGTGGTGACATGGTGATGCGTGACAAAATTGTTGTCGGTTGTCAGTTGTCGGTTGTCGGTTCAATAAAATAATCAAACATCCAGCATCCGGCATCAAACATCAACCATCCTTCCCATCCTTCCAAATCCCCAAAATCCTAATTAAAAATGATCCCCAAGCGCTCTTAACGGTGGTGACAGGGTGACAGGGTGACAAAATCACTTTAATATTTAATTTTATATCCCGGGAGGATGCTCGCTAAGTTTAATTTTTATACCAAACAACACACTACCCGTGCAACGCGCAACATGCAAATACCGTTTATGGCTCTGGATCGCTGTTATGCTGCCTTGCTGTGCGGCTGTTGCACAGGGCGATATTTCTGTCCTTTCGTGGAACATCCGCCACTTCGGCGCCTCGAAAGACTCGGCGGAAATGGCGTTTATCGCGGGCGTTATCGCCGATTACGACGTGGCGGCACTGCAGGAGATCAGCACGGGGCCCGCCGGGGCGCAGGCGGTGGCCCGATTGGCGGATGAACTTAACCGGATGGGGCAAAAATGGGATTATGCGCTGAGCGACCCTACGCGCAGTTCGCCGTATAAAAGCGAACGTTATGCGGTGCTGTGGAAAACCGCCAGGGCCCGGCGCTGTGGTCGCCCGGCACTGCTTTACGCGCTCGACTCGCTGGTGCAACGCGAACCCTTTCAGGTGTGCCTGCAATGCGGTGAAAAGCGGCTTTTGCTGCTCAACTACCACGCCTCGGCGCCCGATGACTACCCCGAGCGCGAGATCAGGCATATCGTGCAGTCTATGCTGCAACTCGACGACGCTCCTGTGCTGCTTGCCGGCGATTTTAATGTGCCCGATTCGCATCCGGTGTTTATTCCGCTGGCGAAAAAAGGCTATAAGTCCGCGCTGCAATCGACGCCAACTACGTTGCGGCAAGCAGCGCCTAAACCCGGGCAATCGACTTATTTACACCCTTACGATAATGTCTTTTTTCCAACTAATAATTTTACTATGCTCGAAAGCGGCAGGATTGATATGGTGGCTTTGCTGGGCAGCCAGGAGGCGGCACTCCGCATTTCTGACCACGCTCCGGTGTGGGCTATTTTGCGATTGTGAGACGGCACTACTTACAACCGACTGTGCGCCATGTAACAATTTCCGCAAAAATACGTAGCATCAAAATATAACCGCTTTGACCAAAACTATGCAACTCTTCCTCGATTCATACGGCGCTTTTCTGGGGGTACAAAACGGTATGTTTTGGGTCAAGCCCAAACGCAGCGATGGCCGCGCTTTTGCTGTACGCGAGGTAAATGCCATTTTTTTGACCAAGGGTGTGAGTATGAGCTCCGATGCGATGGTCCTGGCGGTTGAAAATAGTATTCCCGTGTTGCTGCTCGACGGCATCGGCCACCCGGTGGCGCAGATATGGAGCGGTCAATACGGCTCGATTTCTACTATTCGCAAAAAGCAAGCGTTGTTTGCTACCGACCTGCAGGGGATGTTGTGGATCAGGGAGGTTTTATTGCAAAAAATGCAACAGCAGGCCGCACAACTCGCTTCCTGGCGCGAGAGTTGGGGCGCCGATACGGCTACGACAAACCTGCTGCGCAAATGTGTGGCGGGTATCGACGGCATCATTTTTACGATGCAAAACTGGCAATACGAAAAGCAATCTGCCAATGAGATAGCCGGGGCTTTCCGGGGCTGGGAAGGCACGGCTTCGCGGTATTATTTTAAAGGAATGGCGGCCCTGCTACCCCCACCCTACCGCTTTGAAGGCCGCAGCAAGCGCCCGGCTTACGATCCGTTTAATGCGCTGCTGAATTATCTGTACGGTATGCTTTACGCTTATGTTGAGCTTTCGCAAATGAAGGCGGGTCTGGATCCCTATACCGGGGTTTTGCACGCCGACGAATACAACCGCCCTACGCTGGTGTTTGATATGATAGAAATTTACCGCCAGTGGGCCGAACGAATCGCGATGGAATTGTGTGTAAATAACCAATTGCCGGCCGATTCATTCACGGAAACCGAAAGAGAAGGCGTGCGCCTGGTATCGCCCGGCAAGGGGGTGGTCATCGATGCTTTTCTCGCTTTTCTCAATGACAAGACGGAGTATAAATCACAGGTGCGCAAACGACTCACGCACATCGATTTGGACGCGATACGATTAGCTACTTCTATCAAAAATTTTGAACCTTCTATTCGAATAATATAAAACTATGCAACTATGACGCTACACAAACAGCTTCTCCTCATCCCGGTCTTCTGCTTCTCTTATCTGTTTTGTTTTTCGCAGGCCGTGACCGACGAATTATTGCGGCAGTTTCACAAAGAAGCCGCCAAGCAAATGGAAGCGCAATTAGAAGACGATACGGTCGAAATAGACGGGGCGGGATGGGATGAATCGTACCGCACGTCGGAACAACAAGGCAACGGCGCCTCCGGTTTTGACCCAGGCGCTCCCAAACCTACCGGCAAACGCGTGGGTTGTATTTGTATGGACGGTGTGCGCCAGGATAAGGGCGGACGCGGCGCCTGCGGCGGCCACGGCGGCGTGCGGTATTGGATTTATCAGGTGAGTGAAGATTCTACGGCCCTCTACCCTACCGAAAATCACTGGGATCATCCCGAGCCGCTCGACAATAATGAACGCATGAGTCTGGCAGCTTATAATGAAGAAGGCAGCGACGACCCACCCCGCAACAGGGGACTTCGCATCGGCTGGGGCGAGACGCTGCTTGGGCTGATGGTGTGCGTTACGATTGCATATATTGCCAAACTCTGGTTTAGCAACAGCCACCATGACCAGCTACTTCCTTAGCTACGATATCAGCAGCGACCGCCTGCGCAACCGCCTGGCCAAAACGCTGGAACGACACGGCTGCAAGCGCATCCAGAAATCGCTGTTCCTGGCGCCCAATTTCGAACCCCGCGAGCTCAAGCGCCTGCGGGATGATTGCGCCAAAACGCTGCTCCACCGCGAGCCCGGCGATAGTTTGCTCTGTATTCCCGCTACCAGGCAGTACCTCCAGGAATTGATCTGGGCAGGCGAGGAGGACCGCCTGCGGGATACGTTGAAAGAGACGCTTGTGGTGGTGTTGTAGCCTTTTCTTGTCATACCTGCGAGGGCATCTGTACACGTGATGCCGGCTACGTTTTCTGAATCACGGATTACACGGATTTTAAGGATTACGCGGATCGTTTATTGTGCCTGGGTGTTTGAATCACGGATTACACGAATTTTAAGGATTACACGGATTTTAAGGATTACACGGATTTGTCCTCTTGTTTATTCCTTTCCGTGGAATCCGTTTAATCTGTGGAATCCGTGATTCTGACAACCAGGCCACGTTGTTTGAATACAAGGTGACGGCTGCGGAGCACCTCCGATGGTGACAAGGTGACGCGTGACAAGGCATTCAAAGGTTGCGCAAAGGGCGTTAACAGCACCAAAGGGTAGCGGTAAACGCTACCCCAGCGTCAAACATTAACCCAATTATACACCAAGGCCGCAAAAATCCCACCCAGTAGCGGGGCCACGATAGGTATAGCCGCATAGCCCCAGTCGCTGCTACCTTTATCTTTGATTGGGGAGATGGCGTGAAAAATCCGCGGGCCCAGGTCGCGGGCGGGGTTGATGGCGTAGCCGGTGGTGCCGCCCAGCGACAGGCCGATGACCCATACCAGAAATGCAACGGGGATAGCCCCTATTGATCCCAAGCCGATAGGCGTGGTGGTTTCTCCGTTTTTCAGCTCGGCGCCGGTGATGCTGAAAATTACGAACATCAATACAAAGGTGCCGATAAACTCGGAGGCAAAATTGGCGGGCAGGTTGCGGATGGCGGGGCCTGTGGAGAATACAGCCAGCTTGAGCCCGGGGTCTTCAGTCCGGTCGAAATGGTCTTTGTGCATGAGCCAGGTCAGGAAGGCGCCGAAAAAGGCGCCGCCCACCTGCGCCACCATGTAGCCGGGGACCAAAGCCCAGTCGAAATCGCCTTTTACGGCCAATCCCACCGTTACGGCCGGATTGAGGTGCGCGCCGCTGTGGGGGCCGGCTACGACTACAGCCACGTATACGCCCAGCGCCCAGCCGGTGGTGATGACGATCCAGCCGCCGTTGTTGCCTTTGGTGCCGCTAAGGACTACGTTGGCTACTACGCCGGTGCCTAATAACAGGAGGATGGCGGTGCCGATGAATTCGGAGAGGTAGATGTTCATGATGTGCTGATGTGCTGATGTGCTGATATTAAAATACGTAGTAAAATTAGCAAATTAGCACATCAGCACATTAGCAAATTGATATTATAACCCGGAATAAAACTGTATGGCCTTGATGGCATTGTGCCATTGCCGGATGCCTTCTTCTACTTTGGCGTAATCATCCTGGGGCGTGAATACGCGGTCGACCTGCCAGAGGTCTTTGATTTCGTCGGCGCTGTTCCAATAGCCGACGGCTAATCCGGCGAGGTAGGCGGCGCCCAGGGCGGTGGTTTCGGTCACCTTGGGGCGTACTACGCGGGTATTCAGCACCTCCGACTGGAATTGCATAAGCAGGTTGTTGACCGTGGCGCCGCCGTCCACGCGGAGTTCTTTGATGGGCACGCCGCTGTCGGCTTCCATAGCTTTGAGTACGTCCATAGTTTGGTAGGCGATGGCGTGCAGGGCTGCGCGGGCCAGGTGGCCGGCGGTGGTGGCCCGGGTCAGTCCCAGCAGGGTGCCCCTCGCTTTGGCGTTCCAGTAGGGCGCGCCGAGGCCGGCGAAGGTGGGCACGAAGACGACACCTGCCGTATCGGATACGCTGGCGGCCAGTTCTTCGATTTTACCGGATGATACGATGATGCCGAGTTGGTCTCTGAGCCACTGTACGACAGCGCCTCCGATGAAGATGCTGCCTTCGAGGGCATAATCGGTTTTGCCGTTGATCTGCCAGGCTACGGTGGTCAGGAGGTTATTTTTGGATAAAACGGGTTTATCGCCTACGTTCATGAGCATAAAACAGCCCGTGCCGTAGGTGTTTTTTACCATGCCTTTGTCGATGCAGCGCTGTCCGAACAAGGCCGCCTGCTGATCGCCGGCGATGCCTGCAATCGGGACTTTTGAGCCGAAGATATTGGGCTCGGTTTCGCCGTATAATTCGCTGCTGGATTTTACCTGGGGCAACATGTTTTTGGGGACCGAAAATAATTGACAAAGCTCGTCGTCCCAATCCAGGGTATGTATATTAAAAAGCAGCGTCCTGGATGCATTGGACACATCCGTAATATGCAGTTCGCCCCGGGTGAGGTTCCAAATCAGCCAGGTGTCGATGGTGCCGCAGATCAATTCGCCGGCTTCGGCTTTTTGTCGGGCGCCGGCGACGTGGTCGAGTATCCATTTTATTTTGGTACCGGAAAAATAAGGATCGATAACGAGGCCCGTTTTTTGCTGGATCAATGGCGCTTTGCCGTCTTCGCGGAGTTGCAGACAAAAATCCTCGGTGCGTTTATCCTGCCAGACGATGGCGTTGTAGACGGGTTTGCCGGTGTTTTTATCCCATACTACCACGGTTTCCCGCTGGTTGGTGATGCCGATGGCGGCAAGATTTTTCCCGGTGAGTTCTTCTTTGGCGAGGGCTTCAGCGGTGACGGCCGCCTGGGCCGACCAGATTTCCAGGGGGTCGTGTTCTACCCAACCCGGCTGTGGGTAATGCTGGGTAAATTCTCTTTGCGCCATGGCGATGGTATTACCGTGGCGGTCGAACAGGATGGACCGTGAACTGGTGGTTCCCTGATCCATGGCTAAGATGTATTGGGCCATTGTTGTGGATTTTCAAGAATCTATGAATCTCGCATTGTTTTTCTCAGTTTTTGGGGTGGTGACGACCTGGGAAGATCCCGGGTGGTGACGGCCGGGTAGGAACTCAGGTGGTGACGGCCGGGGAAGATCCCGGGTGGTGACGGCCGGGCAAATACCCTTTCGCCAATTCCCGAAACTTCCGGACCTGCCGGGCCTGCCAATCCTCATCTTCGCCAAGTTCCTCGGCCATGAGCCGGGCTACCTCGGGCGCCATACGGCAGGCGGCCTCGGCGTCGAGGAATAAAGCCCTGAAACGCCGGGCCAGCACGTCTTCCACCGTCAAAGCCATTTCCCTTCGCACGGCCAGGATTACCTGGGCTTTGATGAAGGGCATGGTTTCATCGAGCAAATCAAGCCAGCTCACGTTTTCGGTTGTCAGTTCATAAAGATAGGGTAAATCAGCGCCATAAAAATACAAAGGATTGTAATCAATTTTCAAAGGCCGTTTATGTGGCTGTACAGACCCGTGAATGGCTATTTTTTCGGAGGTACTGGGCCTTGTGGGTAGCATTTTACGGGCAATAATAGCATCGACTGTATCCTGTCCCATTTTGCGAAAGGTAGTCCATTTGCCGCCCAGCAGGGAAAAAAGCCCAGAGTCGGAGACTTGTATTTTATGACTCCTCGAAATTTCTTTGGTTTTGTCGCTGCCTTCTTTTTGTGCCGCCAGGGGCCTCAGTCCGGCAAATACGCTCAGGACGTCGGCTCGCGAGGGGGGCCGGACGAGGTACTTTTGTACGGTTTGTAATATAAATTCAATTTCTTCCTCCAGCGCTACGGGTTCAAAACTATAGTCGGTCACCGGGGTATCGGTGGTGCCGGCGATGACTTTACCGTGCCAGGGTACGAGAAACAGCACCCGCCCGTCATCGGTTTTTGGGATTAACACGGCATCGTCCGTATCCAAAAAAGAGCGGTCCAATACCAGGTGAATGCCCTGGCTCGGCCTGATAGTACTTGCGGAGCCAGGCCGGTCCATCTGGAGGATCTCATCGGCAAAAACGCCGGTAGCGTTCACGACTACCTTTGATTTGATTTCATACGAAAAGCCTGAAAGGCTGTCCTGCGCCACCACGCCGGCTATCTTTCCATCGGCGTCTTTCAGAAAATCAGTAACCGGAAAATAATTCACAGCCGAACCTCCGTAGTCAATAATCGTTTGTATCAGGTTGATTCCCAGGCGGCTGTCGTCAAATTGGCCGTCCTGGTAAGTCACGCCGCCGTATAATCCTGCCGGTTTCAGTGATGGGAGCCGTTGCCTCACCTGGTCTCTCGATATTCTTTTGGAGTTGCCCAATTTCAATTTACCTGCCAGCAGGTCGTAGAGTTTCATGCCGGTGAGGTAATAAAAACCTTCCCACCACGAAAAGCTGGGAATAATAAAAGTCTGGTTTTTAAAAAGGTGCGAAGCATTTTTCGCCAAAATTCCCCTTTCCTTCAGCGCTTCCATCACCAGAAAAAAGTTGCCCTGGGCCATATACCGCACGCCGCCGTGAATAAGCTTGGTAGAGCGGCTGGAGGTTCCTTGGGTAAAATCTTTTCTTTCGAGTAGCAGTACCTTGAAACCTCGGCTCACCGCGTCGAGTGCCACGCCCAGTCCGCTGGCGCCGCCGCCGATGACGAGGAGGTCCCAGGTATCTGTGGTTGCAATCTGAGCGATCTGGCGCGTTCTGAGATAAGGATTTGTTAGCATGAAAATCGATTCATCATTTCTTTAAATTTCATTTATCAAAAATATAAAATTGCCGATTATTTTCCCTCCTCCCTGTAATATCCCCCCATATCCGGTATTCACTTGTACAGTGCATGACCAGACCTCGCGGCGCCCCTTCCTCCCTTTCTCTGATTATCACTGGTAACAAATCCTTCTTCATCAATCATCTAAAAAGTCATGTCATGATTGTATCCATGCAGGGTAACTGGAAAGTTACCGTCAAATCAAAAAGCGCCGATTACGCACAGCGATTTGTGGTATCGGGAGCGCTATTGGGCAACGGCCCCCACAACGGTACCCCGGGCACTTCGGTGCAGGTGATCGGTTCGCAGTGGTCAATTGCCGTACAGAACAACCCGGGCTCCGGGTTCCAGCTTTCCGACACGAAAATCACATTCCCGACGAAGGTCGGCGGAAATTACGAGTTTGAGATCCGGTCGAACGACGCCGGCCACGACGAAGATTTTAACGACCTGGTGCTCACCTGTTCTACACCCGCCACGATTAACGATTTTATCCTTTTCGGGAATGTATCGCTCTACAGCGGCAGGTGTATTTTTAATCCCTGCCGCCGTTTCCCGTTTGTGGTGGAATCTTACCCCGCAATGGTGGAAGCGCTCAAAAATCCGAAACTCCGGGACATTATCAAAAAGCTTTACCCAGAGCGGGTTACCGAGGTAATTCCCGACAACCTGCCCGACCCGCCGCCGTTTAAGCCCATCGTGCTTGACCCTACCGGCGAAGCTACCCAGCCTAAGACGATGCTGTTGTATTCGAAAGCAGATAATGCTGCCGCTCCCAAACGCAGCGCCAAATCGGCGGCAGCCGAAGAAGTCCCCGAATTGTTGGCCGGCAATTTCAAACTGGAAAAGACGGTGCAGTCCAGGCGTTTTAACAATGTTACCGCCTCCCTGGTCGACAACATAGAAATTGCCAACTTAGCCGACAGGTTATTCCCGATCTGTATTTCGGGGCCTGCGCCGCATATCACGCTTACCTTTGAAGAATACGACCGCACCGCTGCAGAATTGGCCGGGGGCGCCTATACCGGCACGGGCAACCGCCGCCTGTTGGGCGATACGATTACTGATGCCTTCGGCAATTACATCTTCCGCTTCCGCTTTGATATGACCTTCCCCGGTATCGAAGATTCTACGGATGTGGCCACGGGAGAAGATATCAACATAGTGGCATATCCAGATATCATTGTAAAGGTGACGGGGTCCTCTCCTTTCCAGGTGCTGTACGAAAGCGCGCCGTATTACAACGTGCCCAACCTCAAGCGCATTAACCTGTGCCTGCCGAAATCGAAAGTCGTAGTCACTTCGGCCTGTTTCAACGGCAACCTGATCGGCAGTCTGGGCAATGTATTCCTGGGCGGCAACCAAAACGACTCGGGATCTACCTCGGCTTCGGCACTGCGTCGCTATGGCAACAACAACTCACTGGAAGCCGACGGCAAGATTTCGGTGGGCAGTTCACTGGCCTTGTTTAGCGTAAATTGCGCCGCCTGGGGCGGAACGATCGACATGAAAGGTTGTATGTACGACGCTGCCAAATCGCCCGCCCAGAACACGATCAAATGGTATACGATCCGCATTCGCCGCCAGGGCACGACGCGTTGGGAATTTGTGAGCCAGAATTACAAACACCCGAAGTTTTCGAAGCGCAACCTGCCCAATTATACCGGCGACGACGTAGGGCCGTTTAATGTAGCGCTCAAGGTAGACGGCGGTAGCGCCCAAAACGTTCCGGCCTATACTAATATCCAAAGGGAGATTTTTGCCGACGGCGTGGATTGGGAATTTTCAAACCTGGACCGGTATATGCAGCTGAATACGGCCTTGTACGACCTGCAAAACGGCGAACATACCCCCGGCACTTTCTATGTGCGCGTAGACGGCTATGATGCCGGCGGCAACCGCGAAACTACCGACCTGATCCCGCTGTATATCCACAATGTGCGCCTCAATTTCGGCCTCACAGGCATTACGCTCGACGACAGCAGCGTGCTCTACGCCGGCTGCGGCCTGTACCGCCTGACTGACGCGCAGATGAACGTGCCTATGAAGTTCAGTTTCCGTGCCAATGATCCCTATGGGTTTGTGGACGCCTATGCCCTGACGATGGGTCGCTGTCCGGCCCCGACTATCGCATTGGAGGCCTCCCCCATGGCCGATACGCCTGCGGGAGCTACCGTGCTGTCACAGGGCCAGGCAACAGCTAATACGCCGCACACCTGCCCCGGCTACACGGGCACCATCGCCGAGTTTTCCGATACGGGTATGATAGAGGTAACTTTGCAGCCTGCGGCGGCAGCCGGGTGGATACAAACCGGAGAGTACTATACCGTTTATTCCTTTGGATTGACAGCTTCCAAGCGGGTCACCAACGGATACAATACCGGTATTGAATCATCGCCGTATATCACCAGCAATCAGATTGCACTGGAACGCCTACCGTGATGAACGACGGAATCGATATCACGTGGTTTTGGCTGAGCGTGCTCGCCATTTGGCGGGTCACCCACCTTTTGTCGCAAGAAGACGGGCCGTTTGACCTGGTGATACGATTCAGAAAACAGCTCGGGCAGGGTTTCTTCGGAGACCTGCTCGACTGTTTTTTTTGTCTTAGCATCTGGGTGGCCATTCCCTTTGCGATCGGGCTCTGCGATACCTGGCTGGAAGGTTTAGTAGTGTGGCCGGCCCTTTCGGGCGCCGCCTGCCTTTTGTTTTTATTTTCATCAAAATAATAGAACTGAAGATCATGAATTGTTGCGGTAATAAAAGAACCGAATGGGCAAGGCAGCAGCAAAACGAGCCGGCCCCGTACATTGAAACACAACCTGAAATGGGTGCTCAGAAAGAAGTCCGTCCGCGATTGTTTGAATATACCGGAAGATCTTCTCTTCGGCTGGAGGGCATGCATACGAGGCAAAGCTATCATTTTCGGTTTCCCGGCGACAGGCTGGAGGTGGATTATTATGATTCTTTTGCTTTTATGGCGGAGCCTGCGCTGCGGGTGGTGAAGTAAGACTATGCCAGGGCCGCATATGCTGTTTCCAACTCACCAATAATCTTAAACCATACGTCATTTTTCATACGCCACCAATCCGGGTTATTGCGGATGGCCATGAGATGTTCGGCGATTGTTGGTTGTAAGACCTGCATATAATACTCCGGCAGCAAAATCACCGGCCTGACGGTAATGGGATGATTGGCCTGAGAAGAACCCGACACGGCCAGGTATTGCCCCCCGATAATGCCTACATTCGGCGCCTGCTGGTAGTTCAGGCGGCGATAACATCCAATAATGCTGGATTTGTATCGGCCTACAGGATTATCAGTTTCTATTTCGACTATCCCGTCGCTGTGGTAATTGGCCTGGCCCTTGCATACGATTTCCGGGTTGGCCCTGAACAAACCTTTGGCTTTTACCAGCGCAGAATGGCTATCATCCGACTGTCGCGAAAAGTAATACACCGGCTCATCCCATATGTCGATATCTTCGGAGACCGCCCAAAACATGGCCCTGTATATCGGCCAGGTTTGACGGATAAAATGCAGGATGCGTTCGCGTTTTTCCAGGCTCATCGATTCCTCCGGGTCGTAAGATTTGCTCAGGTCGGTGCTGTTGGCGGTGATGATACCCGCCGTTTTGAGGGCGTCGTCAATTTCTCTCAGGTTTTTGACTACCTCCAATTTGACCAGATAGTTGCACAAAACGCCGATAGCTCTGGCGGTTTGTTCTTTTTGCACTTCGTTCGGTTGCTGTCTTTTGGCCATCTCTTTCATTTGTTGCAAAGAGTTGCAAATTAGTGCAAAACTGGCGGATATACCTTTGTCGTGTTCAAAATTTCAAACGCCATGACAAGAGGTATACTTTTGGTTGCTACGCTTCTTTACTGCTGCGCCGTTTTCGGAGCGGTTTATATTGTAAAAAATGTCGTTCATATTCCGGCGCCATTTGACTGGTTAACTAATCTCCTCGTTTCCTGGATTTTATTGGGCGCTTTTTACAAATCATTTTATTTCCCTAAAAAAGGCTACAATTTGCAACTTGGTTTTCAGGCATTTAACCCGCAGGAGCAGTTAGCCGCCTTCGCATTAATGTTGGCGGTGCCGATGTTGGCCACTTTTGCTTTTATTTTCGGGCTGGAAATCCGAGTAACCCTTTTTGCAGTGGCTTATGCACTGTCCACCGGACTGGCCATATTCGGCCATGAAGTTAAAACCAGAAGCGAGTATACTAATATTAACGAAAAAAGCCCGCCTATACTTGAAATATATTATAGCCGCACCAAAGCCTGGGTAATGTTGTTCTTGGCCTTACTGGTAATAACCCCCATGACGATTTTATTTGTGTTTGCATGCCGGCATTCCGGGTTTCAACCGGTGCTGCTGATGCCCCCGGCTTTCGCATTTTTTATCGCCTGGATTTCCCGGCGCTATGCGCAACGACTGCGCCATACGTCGCCGGCACTTACGATCAGCCCCTTGTATATCAGCTATGATGCCCCCAATAAACCATCGAAGGTAATTGACTGGAATAAGATAACGGAGTTGGGTTGGGTTGCAGATAAAAGCAATAAGCTATTGATTTTCAGCACTATTAATCAGGGGGAAGTTTCACTGGATGTCAGCGGATTAGAGCTGGAGCCGGCGGCAATTCATGAACTGATTAGCAGATACTACGACGACTACGTAAACAATAAATATTACTCACAAAATAGCTAAAACGATGCTGTACACCATATTCCGAACTGCTGCATTTTTACTCGCTTATTCTCTGTGTTTGGTTTTGGGTTGGTTGATGGCTTACCTCACCGGCATGAAAATTATATTATCGATTTTAGTGATACATGGGTTATGCACGATTGCCGTAGCAATAAGGGATAAAATATCTTATTATATCGAATTTTTCCTCCTCCCCGGTCTGATTCTAAATACATTTCTGATGCTTTCTTTTTTTATGATAGAACACTTATGGGGGGATATTATTTTTGAAAAAATTCATCTTGCAAGCGGCGATTATAGAAAAACCTATATGGCTGAAAAAAGCCGGGGATATCTCATTTTGACCGGCCCGACAAAAAATAAAGTGCAGGTCCGGTTTCAAGAAAAAAAATGGAATGCCCGTGTCAGAGGCAATTTGATTTTTCTTGAAAATGGCGACCAACTCAGATATTACACAAAAAATCGCCCTTCTAATAAAGCAGGTTACGGCATAAAAATGGAGTTCCTGATTGGTACAATTGATGGCGATTCTATCCGACACAAGTCTGAAACCTTGTATGAATATACCCCGGATGGCTCTATTTATCCTGAGGGACCAATGTAATTTTAATTAATAAAACCACTTCCCAATGAAACTCATACGACCTTTTTTAATAACATCTACAATTGTAGCGCTGCTAATCTCTCCGCTTTTAGTAGCATGGATAATCGACTACTATCTGGATTTTCCTATGGAAATCTTATTTGGCGGAATAGGGTTTATCCTATTCTTTATCGGCATGGTTTCCCAAAAAGAAGATGGAAATGAGATGGGGATCGGATGCCTGTTTTTATTATACTTCATCATTTTCCTGTTCTTCGGACCGGCCATCATTAGCCGTTTGCATCTGGCCTCCCACGATGTCAGAGGTGTCTATTATTCGGAAAACAAAACCGATTCCTTGCACATAACCGGCTCAACCAGGCATAAGGTAGCGCTTGAATTCAAGGGAGAAAAAATCGATGCAAAAGTCAAAGGGCAAACCATTTATTTAAAAAATGGAACCATGCTAAATTACACTGAATGGGATGAGCAATCCCCAAAACCAGACGAAACCATCGTTCACTGCCAGATAAGCGGAAAGATAAAAGGGAATGCTATTTCATTTAGCAATCAATTCATTCGCATCACAACCGATTATGTCCCCGTCGGGGAAATGATTTATTAATTCACAAAATCCATTACTATGAAAAAACAACTGACGGCGATACTCATCGCCGTAATGACAACGCTATGCGCTCACATAGATGCACAACCTGTTTCACCTACTAAAACAAAACAAAATATGCCAAGCAGACAAGTATTGCTGGATGAATTCCAGCAAATCTCCGGGCGCATTTTCGAGCTGTACCGGGAAATCAACGCTCACCCCGAACTCGGGCTGGAATGCCACGACACGGCTAAGCGGATTAAAGCGACGCTTAAGGATTTAGGTATGCAGGAAGGCCGCGACTACAAGTTATTCGGCCCCTTTGCCCAATCGGGTTTTGCAATCGTATTGTACAACGGCGACGGCCCCAGGATTTTGTACCGGGGTGATATGGACGCCCTCATCCTGCAAGACCTGACCGGACTGCCTTTCCATAGTACCATCGAGGGAAGGCACCACGGTTGCGGCCATCAACTCCATAGCAGCTTGTGCACGGCCAATGCCGTTTTGATGCATCGCCTGCGAAAATACTGGAAAGGCACCTGCGCGTTCCTATTTCAGCCTGGTGAGGAAGGCCACGGTGGCGCCGAAAAAATGGTAGCCGAAGGACTTTACGACAAGCTGGGATTTATACCCGACAAAATACTGTTCACCCACGTCTTCGATCAGTTGCCCGCAGGAACGGTTGGCCTGCGCGCAGGCGAAACCATGGCCGGCGCAGCTTTCTGGAATCTGACCATCACCTCTGAAGGCGGACATGCAGGCCGAATGGCAAGCATCAACGAAGTAGCCAATGCATTTGAAGATCTTTTCTACAAACTACCAACCAAATTCTCTCCATTTGACGAAGTATTGGTGAATATATCAGGCCGGGAAACCTCCTCGGTAATTAACGTCAATCCCACAAAAATCGTGTTGAAGCTCAGCGCCCGCACCTATCAGATGCCCCACTTGCGCGAAATTGAAAGGAAGATTGCCAATTACATCAAAGGTCTGGCTATTATCTATGAAATACCCGAAGACAGCTTCAAACTGGAGAAAATTGTGGAGTGCCAGCCGTTGATCTCCGACGCCGCTATGGAACAATCGATGCGCCGGTTCATGACTTCGCTTGTCGAACGCCCTGAACAGGTGCGCACTATTGTGCCGATCATGTCGAGCGAAGACGCACCCATGCTGGCCTATCAGATTTTATTCCCCGACGGCAGCCGGCGTAATATCCCGATACTCATGATTCGCCTGGGCGTACAAGATCCCGATGCCTACGATGCCGACTTTAAGCTAAAGCCGGGGGCCAAGGCGCCACTGGTGCATACAGGCCATTTTGCCCCAAAGTACGAAAAAGCGCTGGAAACGGGAGTGGTAGCTATCGGCGGCGGGTTGATTGAGATGTTTGGTGACAAGGTGACAAGGTGACAGGGTGACAGGGTGACTTGCATTCAAAGCCTTGTCACCCCCCTACAGCTTCACAAACCAATTCACACTCAGCCAGTACACACTGCGCGGAGAGTTTTCGAGAAACGAACTAATACGGTAATCGGGGCCGAATTCCAGTTTGTTATTGTCATTAAATTCATACCCCAGCAGCGGAATGAGCCGCACTTCGAGGTCGTAGCTGTTTTCCTGCAGTGAATTCAGGTATTCATTGCTGATTTTCACATACCATTCGCCGGGGTCAACTGATTCGCCGTTAAGCGGCAATTCTGTGGTTAGGCGGTAGCGGAGCCGGTATTCAACAGGATTATCGGGTTCGAACGTTTGATCAGTGGAAATGCGGTGAGCCAGGCGAAAGGCGTTTAGTTTTCTGACAATCGTAAATTGCTGGATAGTGCGATGGGTAACAGTGGCGCCGCGCAGGCGAAACAAATACCCCCCGGCGATCGTGTTATTCAACCCCACTTTTTTCGAGGCGATAAATATAAAATCGGATAAATCGTATTCAAACGCAGATTCGGGCGAGGCGGAATAATCGCCTTCCGCTACAAATTGCCGCAATTCGTATTTAAAATTGACGGCCCAGCCCCTGCCTATGGGTTTATTGATATTGACGGCGGGCAATAATCCGATCCGGTAGCCGCTTTGCGCTGCGTTTTTTTGTATCAGGGCGATGCCAAAAAACAAAAGCAATAGCCAAAATCTAGTATTCAAGGTTGTCTGTGTTTTTAAACCGAATTTCCGCCGTGTTAAGATGTTGTCCATTTTCGTCAAATGTCATTTCAAATAATGACACCTTTCTGATGAGCCTTGTTTTGACAATTATCTCATAACGGATGGTGATATTTTTTGTATTTTTTTTATTAATAAAATTTATCAAATCATCGGAAGAACCGGAATATTGTATTTGAATTTTTTGAATTTTGTGGTAGCCGTAGCCGGTATTGAGATGCGCTGTAATCCGGCTCTGGGTTGATGCCGGCATATCAGTCCAATGTATTTCTTTCTCTATATCCTGGATATTACCGGCTGTATCAAATTCAACGCTGTATCTTATTTTATCCGACTTGAATTTTGCTTCTATTGAATTGCCGGTATTATTTTCCTCGAAATACCATTTTATTTTTTCCTGAAAGGGAAGCGAATCTATAAATGCCTGTACTTTTGCCGGGACGGAAGTGTTTTTCAGGCGGTATTCTTTTTCGAATTTGGTTTGGGCTTGTATAACATTTAATGACAGGAAAATAATGACGAATGTTGTTAAGTTTTTAGGATTCATCATTGAATATTTTACCACAGAGTTACACGGAGTTTACACAGAGTTTCACGGAGTCAAAATCATGCTCTGTGTCACTCCGTGTAAACTCCGTGTAACTCTGTGGTTAATTAAACCACACTATTCTGCTTTTTTTATCGAAAATCCCACTGCCAGGTTTTCCCATTTAATATTGACAAAACCAACAGTATCGCGCACGGCGGCCTCAAATGTCAGGCGTTCGTTGAATTCGGGGGCGGAACCGGCTTTTGCGGCTACGCGCAGGGCGTCTTCTTTTTCGTTGTAATTGTAGGCGCCCCATTGGTCGGCTACTTTGTTAAAGACGATTACCCATTCTTCTTCGCCGGGGATGGTAAACAGGGCGTATTTGCCGGCAGCCAGGTGGTGGCCTTGTACCATTGCATCATGGCTGATGGTAAAAGTAGTGGCCTCGTTAGCGCCGGTACGCCATATTTTGCCGTAAGGCACCAATTCGCCCCATATAGTACGGCCTTTTACTGCAGGGCTGTTGTATTCGATGACTACTTTGAGGTCGCCAATGGCCGTTTCCATTTTTGCGGGCGGGCTCGGGCGCTTCGACTTATCTTGTTGTGCATACAGGCTTCCCATAGCCGTGCTCAGGATCAGTAATACGAAGAGTGATTTTTTTAGCATGGTAGCGATATTTTGGAAATGAATGATTTTCACACAAAACCCGCCAATCGGGCTAATTGTTCAAACGGGTGTGAATTTGAATGTCTCCGCTGAGCACCCGGTGCACCGGGCACATCTCGGCTATTTTGGTCATGCGGTGTAGTACTTTCTCATCGAGCTCTCCTTCAATGGTAATATGACGTTGTATGTAGGAATGCCGCTTACCGTCGACGTCTTTGACCTGCATAGACAATTCGGCGGTAATGCGACTGACGGGCAATGCTTTAATATCGGCGTATGAGCGCAACGTCATTACCGTGCAAGCGCCGAGGGCTGAAAGCAGCAGTTGGTAGGGCGCCGGGCCGAGATCCGCGCCGCCGTCGTGGAGGGGTTCGTCAGCAATGATAAAATGACTGCCGGCAGTGAGCTCTGTTTTATAGCGGTCGCGGCCGATCACCGCGGTAACTTGGGTCATGCAGTTTGATATTGATATCTACTTAATTAAGGTAGCGTAGCCCTTGATTTCGATTCGGCTTCCACGGGGTTCGTCGTAGGAGACCAGCACCAGGTAGACCCCTGCCGGCGCCTCCGGGCCGTTGTTGCCTTTGCGGCCGTTCCAGGACTGGTCGGGGTTTGTGGTTTCGAAGACCAATTCGCCCCAACGGTTCCAGATACTCATGCGGAAGTTGGTGGCGCCATCCATGATACCTTCGCCTTTGAATCCGTCGTTCACCGAATCTCCGTTGGGAGTAAAGGCGTTGGGAAGGAAATACCGCACTTCGGGTTTTATGTCGATATATTGGATCAGCGTATCCTTACAACCGCTGGGATGCGTCACGATTTGCACGACGGCATACAAACCGGTATCTCGATAGGTATGCACTGGGCTGGGCAAGTTGGAGGTACGGTTATCGCCAAAATTCCACTCCCATTTGACGGCGTCTTGCGAAGCATCGGTAAACGTCACCGTCGGCTCGATACTGCTGGGGTTGTCGGGAATGAAGGTAAACCCGGCTTCGGGCGAGGGCCTTACCGTGATGAGTTCGTTGAATACGGTATCCGTCTGGCAGCCTATAGGCGAAATGATCTCCAGGCTGACCGTGTAGGTACCCGGCGATTCGTAGATATATACCGGGCTGATCTCCCCGGAAGAGCCCCCGTCGCCAAACTGCCAGGTGATGTCGTAGGTCGAATCGATAGGAAACGATAAATTGTTGAACCTGATCCTCGCGGGTACACAGCCCTGGAATTCGCTGGGCGAAATTACGATGAGCGCCGGCACGGGGTAATAAGTGATGACCCGGGTGATTTGATCCACGCATTGGTTGGTATCGGTGACTTCGAGGGTTACCGGTATTTCTCCGGGTTCCTGGTAAATATGAAAAGGATTTTGCAGGGCGCTATTGCCTCCATCGCCGAAATTCCAATTCCAGGAGGTCAGGCAGCAACTCCCGGTGGTTGATAAGTCGGTAAACGTGACAGGTCCGGCTATACAAGTGTCATAGGCGTAAGAAAAATCGGCTTCGATGGCCGGGAAAATATTCACGGATATCTGCGCCGTATCGCCGCAGTCGGTGCCGGGGTTGAGGATGAGGTCGCCTGTGTATTGCCCCACGCCGGGGAAAGTCACGGTAGGGTTCCAGTTGTTATTGCCGGTCAATGACAGGGTATCGTTGCCTATATGAAAGCGCCATTCAAACTGGTCGATATAGATGCGCTGGAAACTTTCATTTACAAAAGAGATGGTATTATTTCCGCACGAATTGATAACAAACTGCTGGTTATTAACCACTTCATCAGATTCCACTTCGGCCACCACCGTTGGGTCACAGCGGGCAACATTGAACTGAAAGTCGCGAAAAACCTTGCTTAGCAGTATGCCGTTGCGGTATTCGGATACGCAGACGCCCACCACGTATTGCCCCTGTATAATAGGAGTGCCTGTAATAAGTCCGGTAGTGGGATTGATAGTAACCATCGGGTTACCGCCCATAGGCTGACTGGGCGTATAAGCCGGCGCCACAAAATCGACGGTATTATAGGGAGGCGGGCAAGCGGGGTTGGGGTTGGCGCCCCAGCATTGGGGGTAATTAACGGGGTCGAGAGCCGGGCCGCCGCCGAGGAGGGGTGGGCAGAACTCATAGACCAGTTGGTCGCCCTCGGCATCGGTAGCGGAGTGGTCGAAAGCCAGGGGTTCTCCTGCGCAGATAACCGTTGGCGGAAATTCATCAAAAACAGGGCTGTTATTGCACACCAGTTGGGCGGCGGGTGTTATTTCAATGGTATACGTGGCGCCTGAGTCGCCCGGATCCAGGATATTATTGATAGTAATATTGCGGCAGCAACGCTGATAAGAGATATGGTAACTCAGGTTCGATTGCGGCAGGTTGAGCGTAAACTGATAAATGCCCTCTTCCACGCAAACATTGGGAGGAATAAGGCAGGGATAATCGGGCGCCTCGATATTTTCAACAGGCCCCAGAGGCACATTGATGCGAGTGAACCATTCATTTTGGTTTAGGCTATTGCAGGGCGTACCCTGACCGCAGCGATAAACGGCGATAAAGGCCTCCGGGTCAAAATCGGCGCACATCGTACAGTTGCAGTCGCGGTAAATTTTTAAGGTAAACCTGTAATTGTTGCCGCCAAGGCACTCATAGGTCATCACCCCGCCAATAATATGCCGGCCGTAGAGGCTGGCACTCAAAAACCCAAAGAAAAGAATAAGCGCAAGGCTTTTATTGCGTAGTTTCATAGCACTTTTACACGTTACGACAGGCAAAGTAGTAAAATTTGCGCAATGCGATTGCAATCTGTACAACAAATGAGCGCTTCTTTGGGGCCGCAGGTTGTATAAAAAAAATGCAGTAGCAAGCTATCAAAGTATTATGCATTTAAAATGCCACGCTTTATTATTTTTGCAGCGCTTTTTCATTTTCAAACTATCAACAGCAATACAATGCCATATCTTTTCACATCCGAATCAGTTGCCGAAGGGCATCCCGATAAGATTGCCGACCAGATCTCCGATGCGCTGGTTGATAATTTCCTGGCTTTCGACCCCCATTCCAAAGTTGCATGTGAAACGCTGGTCACCACAGGCCAGGTCATCCTTGCCGGCGAAGTCAAATCGAATGTATATCTCGACGTACAGCAAATCGCCCGCGAAGTGATTCGCCGCATCGGCTATACCAAGTCGGACTATATGTTTGACGCCAACTCCTGCGGTATCCTCTCGGCCATCCACGAGCAATCGCCTGATATCAACCGCGGGGTAGAACGCGCCAACCCGGAAGACCAGGGCGCCGGCGACCAGGGCATGATGTTTGGCTATGCCACCCACGAAACCGACAACTACATGCCGCTGGCAGTCGACCTGGCGCATAAGATCCTGATCGAGTTGGCTGCCATCCGCCGCGAAGGCCGGGAAATGACCTATCTGCGCCCCGATGCCAAGTCGCAGGTCACCATCGAATACCAGGACGACCACACGCCCTCGCGTATCGACACCATCGTGGTATCGACCCAGCACGACGAATTCGACCAGGACGAAGCTATGTTGGCTAAAATCCGCCAGGATGTGATCCAAATCGTTATTCCAAGGTTAAAAGCCAGGTTGTCGCCCAATATCCAGCGTTTGTTCAACGACCAGATCATCTATCACGTAAACCCCACCGGCAAATTTGTCATTGGCGGCCCACACGGGGATACCGGACTTACCGGCCGTAAGATCATTGTGGACACATACGGTGGAAAAGGCGCTCACGGCGGCGGAGCTTTCAGCGGCAAAGACCCCTCAAAAGTAGACCGCTCGGGCGCTTATGCTACCCGCCATATCGCTAAAAACCTGGTAGCCGCCGGCGTTTGCAATGAAGTACTCGTGCAGGTGTCTTACGCCATCGGCGTGGCAAAACCCACCAATATCTACGTAAATACCTACGGCACCGCTAAAGTGGGGCTCAGCGACGGCGACATAGCCAAAAAAGTAACGGAGATCTTCGACATGCGTCCTTATGCCATCGAACAACGCCTGAAACTGCGCGCTCCGATCTATGCCGAAACAGCAGCTTACGGCCACATGGGTCGCCGGCCTGAAATAAAAACCATCACCATGACAGATGGCGCCGGCAATAAAAAAGAGATGCAGGTAGAAACCTTTACCTGGGAAAAACTGGACTACGTCGATAAGGTGAAAGCTGCTTTCGACATCGCATAATATGCGCCTGGGAAATATCGTTTTAATCAGGCTTAATCCTGTCATTATGAGAAATTCAACGTATCTCTTTGCGATTATATGCCTCTTGGGGCTATCGGCCTGCTCACCTAAAACGGCTCAGCAAGTGCCTCCTCCGACGCCGCCGGCGCCGCCTGTCTCCACGGTTAAACCGCCACAGGCGGATGAGACATTGAGCCCTTGCCCCAAGTTTAGCGACGCCCCCAATAAAGATGAAGCCGAAACCCACTACGTATTGTACCGCGACTTTCTGAAAGCCAACGACTGGAACCAGGCTTTTGAATACTGGCAGAAAGTGTATGCCGTAGCCCCCGCCGCTGACGGTCGACGCAATAACGTATACGCCGATGGAATACGGTTTTACGAACATTTTTTGGGGCAAACCCAGGATACCGTCCAACGCGAGGCGTATATCACCAAAATCTTAGAGATCTACGACGAAAATGGCCGTTGTTTCCCCAATAGCAGCTACGCTCCTGCACGCAAAGCCTTCGACCTGTACTACACCTATCCCCATCGCGCCGGCCGGATGGAAATTTACAATCTGTTTAAGAAGGTCATTGATATGGATGGTGACAAAACCAACGATTTTGTGATCAATCCGTTTACGGCCCTGCTGGTAGAGTTGCATTTAGAAAATAAAATCCCCATGGCAGAAGCCCAGACCTATGCCGCCAAAGTGCGCAGTATAGTGGCTTATGGGCTGGCCAACTGCAAGGAGAAAAACTGCGAAGGTTGGCGAACAGTGGAAGGATACGCCCTGGTGCGGCTCGAAGATTTCGAAACCGTAAAAGGCTTCTACGATTGTGAATATTACACCAACAAATTCTACGCCGAATTTGAGGAATCACCGACCGACTGCGACGTGATCCGCAATGTATACAGTAGTCTTAAATGGGGCGACTGCTCCGAAGCGGACGCAAAATTCCAGAAGGTCATTGCCGCCGGCAATAAAAACTGCGTTGAAGCCGGGCAATTGCAAATGGCCTACAACAAATTAAGGGACGCGGATTACCGCGAGGCTATTGCCTTGTTTGAAAAAGCCGCTGCCGAAGAGAAAGACCGCGCTAAAAAAGGCCAGATTTATCTGATCATCGGGCAAATCTATTACGTACACCTTAAGAACTTTCAACGCGCACGCCAATATGCCCAACAAGCTGCAGATGTAAAACCCAACTGGGGCGAGCCTTATATCCTGATCGGCAGGCTGTATGCCTCCAGCGGTCCCCTCTGCGGTCCGGGTCGGGGCTGGGATAGCCAAATCGTAGTATGGCCGGCCATTGATATGTGGAACAAAGCTAAACGCGTAGATCCTTCTTCGGCCTCTGAAGCCAATAAATGGATCAACCGCTACAGCCAGTATATGCCTTCCCGCGAAGACGTCTTTTTGCGCAATCTGCAAGTCGGCGCTCCTTTCCGCGTCGGATGCTGGATTCAGGAGGATACGACGATCAGGACGGCGGATTGAGTTGGGTAACAGTGCTTAGGGCTTAGGGCTTAGCTGTCAGCCGCTAAGCCCTAAGTGCTAAGTGCTAAGAACTGAGAAAAAATGGCAAAAACAAAGCGGAACAACTCCGTTCACGACCAGCAAGTATTTATACAAGTAGTACTCATAGCCAGCCTGGTATTGGGTGTTGCGCTCACCATCGTCACGGCAATCCTCACCAAAGCGCTTACGCCGGGGTCTAATTTTGAAAAAGCGCTGCTGACGGGCGGCAATCTTTTCGTCTTCTGGCTTATTGTGACCAGCGCCGTGCGTACCATAGAGCGGCTGCGCAGGGGCTTGCCCTGGCGAGCGCTGATCTTTACAGGTATTCTGGTCTCTGTACTGGGAATTTTATGCCAGCAACTCATCTTTTGGATTGCACGCCAATACGAGGCGATTTGGGCAACGACGCCAGGCTTGCGCGTACTCAAATTTTATGCCATGGCCGGGCTGGTCGTTTCCCTGGTAGCTCTTATCCATCTGCGGGTGCGAAGCCGCGCTGAGGCCAGGATTTATGAGGCGCTTGTCATTGCTATCACGGCGGGTTTGTTTTTTTATTTTATGAAATAACCCCATCTGCCGCATGTATGAATCGACAATAAAAGCGCTCATTTCAGACGGCATCTCCTCCAAGCAAGCGCTGCTGGCTGATACGCATATTATTTCGGCTACTGAACAAGTTGTGGAAAAATGCGTAGCCGCTTATCGTGCCGGTGGCAAAATACTCTTTTGCGGCAACGGCGGCAGCGCTGCCGACGCCCAGCACCTCGCCGCTGAACTCTCCGGGCGTTTTTATTACGACCGCCCCCCCCTATACGCCGAAGCGTTGCACGTCAATACCTCGTTTCTCACTGCTGTAGCTAACGACTACAGCTACGATGCCGTATTTGCCCGCATGGTGCAAGCTGCAGGTAAACCTGGCGATATTTTATTTGCCCTTTCTACCTCCGGCAATTCTCCCAATATCGTCGCAGCGGCGCAGGCCGCCTTGCAGGGTGGCATGGCAGTGGTAGCAATGACAGGCGCCTCCGGAGGCCGCCTTCGGGAATACAGCAGTATTTTGCTCAACGTGCCTTCTGCCGATACCCCCCGCATCCAGGAATGCCATATGCTGCTCGGCCATATTATCTGCGAGCTTGTTGAAAAGGCGCTTTTCCCGCATCAATAAGTTTTGTATTTTTATACCAAAATAAACAGCTATGAGCGAGTTTAAGCAGGTTGTAAAAGAAGGCACTGACAAAGTGAAGAAAATATCCAAACGCGTACTCCTCCTTATTACCCTGGCCGGCATATTGGGCGGCGTGGGTTACTTGTGGGTATGCAACTGGACGTATAGCGAAGGTACCCGCGCAGGTTATCTGGTGAAAATATCCCGCAAAGGGGTTGTTTTCAAAACCTACGAAGGCCAGCTCAACCTGGGCGGCTTCCAGGTGCCCGGCCAAAACCCCACCTTGGGGAGTATTTGGGATTTTTCCGTATTAAAATCAGATGCCTACCAATCGCTTCAGGAATTTGAAGGCGAACACGTCAAATTGTATTACAAGGAAAAATACAAAAATATGCCCTGGCAAGGCGATACGAAGTATTTTGTGTATAAGGTGGAAGCGGTGAAATGATGTTTAATGTTGGATGTTTAATGTTTGATTATTAATTGAATATAAATAATTTAATTCAACATTAAACATCCAACATCAAACATTAATCCACTATCAACTTCCTCACTACCCTACCCTTTTCTGTTTCAACTTCCACAATGTACATTCCGGCAGGAAGCTCGATTAGTGGTATGTCGAATTCAGCCGAAGGCTGGGCCTGTTGCCATATAGGCAGGCCGTAAATATCCAACAATCGGGCTTTTACCGGCATGGCGCCCGCCAGCTTTACGTGGGTGGAAATGCTCGCCGGATTGGGGATCAGTTGCATCTGAATGCCCTGCGTTTGGAGATTTCCGGTGGAATTTGGTTCCAAATCAACGGTCACACAATAACTATCAGTGCAGGTGCCTGCGAAATTGCTGATTTCCAGGCAAATTTGGTAAACTCCCGGCTCGTTGTACACATACACCAGCGAATCAAAAAAGCCGCCCAGGGTGGTACCGTCGCCCATATCCAGTATCCAGCTTTCAGCGTTGAGCGACATATCGAACAGGATGATCTGATTTGTGCCAGGTATAACTGTGTAGGCAAACAAGGCCTCGCAATCCTGTTGGATAGTACAGCATGGCCCTTCCGTCCAGGCGGTTACCCCACCGTAGTGCAGGGCTTCGCACCAATTACCGTATGTGACGCCGTCGCAGCCGCATACCGGATCGTAAATATCAGGACAAGGCGTATTGTCAATTTGAGTGGGGTCGATACATTCCGTGGGACAAATACCCGGTGTCCAGCTCGTCACGCCGTGAAATATCTGGGCCACGCAGGAATTGGAGTAAGTCACCCCGTCGCAGCCGCAAACGGGATCGTATAAGGTAATGCAAGCCCCCGTGGTATCTATCAGGCTGGGGTCGATGCACAAGGTCTCCGGTACGATGATGGTATCGCAGAAGGTACCGTTGCAGGGCAGGCCATTGGGCGTAACGGCCTGCGCGTTGAGGCAGACAATGTATGAACCGGGCTGACCGAAATTAAGGGTAAAAGACTGCCCCGTACCGGTAGACCCGCTACTGGTGCTCCAAAACAAATCGGTAATATGCCCGCCGGGAAACTGAGAAGTGCTGTTGAAAGTCCACACCGTTAGAGAGCCGCCGGAATTGAACCCCTCGAAATTGATGGCCAGGTTGTTGCAGATACTGCCGCATTCGCCCGGCGACCAGGAGCTGACGCCGCCGTAGTTGTAGGCTTCACAGCTATTGCCGTAGGTAACGCCGTTGCAGCCGCAAACGGGGTCGTAAATGAGCGGACAGGGTACAATGCTGATCTGGCTGGAGTCGACACAGGAGGCATTTACCACAAAAGCCTTGCACACTGTGCAGGGTGCATTATTGGTCGTTTGTGGATACGTGGCGCACAAGACGTGTTCGCCGGGACCGTCGAAGGTATAGTGGAATTGCTGTCCGATAACGACAGGGCCATTGTCGAGCGACCACTGAATAAGGGTCGGCAAGGGCGGGTCAGTGGGATCGGACTGCAGCCAGGCATGCAAATCGACGCCATCGAGGTCGTACACGATATCAAATGGACAGTCGTCGGGGCAATCCTGGCCTACCTCTTTGGTCAGACAAGCCGTGTATTCGCAATAAGTGCCGTCGGGCAAGTAGCCGGAAACCGTCAGGCAAATGGTGTAAGTACCGGATAGCGCATAAGTATGCACCGGACTTTGCTCTGCTGAAAACGAGCCGTCGCCGAAATCCCATTTCCATTGCAAATCATACCCACCTGGGAAAGACGACTGGTCCTGGAAATTGATAGTAAGTCCGTCGGCAGAAATGGTCGATCCTACAAAATCCACCTGCAAAGCACTGCAATCTGCCTGCTGGCAGGGGCCCTGAGTCCAGGAGGTAACTCCGCCCAAAGCCACTGCCTCGCAGGGATTGGAGTAGGTCACGCCGTTGCAGCCGCAAACCGGATCGTAAACGGCTGGGCATACCGCATCTGGGTTGATCAGAGAGGGATCAATGCATGGGCAAAGCCCTGCAACTACCCATTCACAGACGGTACAGGAAGTAGTACTACCGGGTAAGTTGTATACAGCGCACAAATAGTAGGCGCCCGGCGCATTGAAAGTGTAGGTCACCTGTCCGCCGCTGCCAATAGGTTGGCTGTTGCCATTTACGTACCAGGTGGTAGGCGGCGGCAATACCGGTAAAATACTGATCAGTTGTGCCTGAACAGTAAGTTCGTTCGTCGTGTAAGAAATCGTAAACGGGCAGTTATTGACCTGTGCGGATAGGCTGGAATTTATTCCAATCACGCCGGCCAATACGAAGGCAAGTAATAGCTGTCGGTTCATAATAGATGGGATTAAGGTGAGGAATTGATGTTGAATGTTGGATGCTGGATGCTGGATTATTTTTTTCATCAAAAATCAAAAATCAAACATCCAGCATCAATCTAACATGTCCGCAATGATGCTCCCCGTGCCAGGCATAGAGCTGGATGGCCTCGGCAAGCGTTACTACGCGTTGTTGTTCGGGGTGGTAATAGCCCTTTGCAAGGTCAGATTCAGCAAGCGAATACAATAAAACCACCCACTTAAAATGGAGTGCTTCGATCAATGGCAGGGAAATCTGGATAGAGCCGTAGCTATCTGACAATTGTGCCCAAAGCGCTTCGGGGTATGGTTTAATCACGGGCTGGTCTTCGGTTAGTGCGAATTTAAACCGAATAAAGGCATTCATATGGCTATCGGCGACATGATGAATAACCTGGCGGGCCGTCCAGCCGCCCGGGCGATAGGGAGTATTCAACTGTTCCTCGCTGCATCGCTCTGCCAATTCGCTTAATTTGGAGGGCAATTCAGCAATACGGAGGATGCCCTCTCGTGCTGCGAGCAAATCGGTACGACCATCCCATTCAAAAGGGCCGATGGGGTATCTCAAACGATCCATTTCATCCATGTGATTATCTCATTTTTTTCGGGAATAATTTTTTAAATAATCGGGCAATACCATTCCTGGCACGGCATCTTCGCGTTCTTGGGGGGCGCCGGCAGTGTATTGCAGCGGCAGTACACCCGACCAGCAGGGCCAGTTGTCGTCTGATTCTTCATCTTTGGGCGGGCCGCTGCGCACTTTGGCGGAGACTTCTTCAATCCGAATGCCTAAAACAGCGGTACGTCTGAGTTCGGCATCGTCAGGATGCCTTACGTCATCCCATCTGCCGTCGGCAAAATGGTTGGTAAATTGGGCCAGCACATTCATCTTCTCTGCTTCATTTTCAACCAAAAACGGTTTGCCGAACATAATCACCGACCGGTAATTGATAGAATGGTGAAAAGCTGAGCGTGCCAGCACAATGCCGTCCACCAGCGTAACGCTAATACATAAATCAGCGCCGTGTTCAATACTGCGGATCATGTGACTACCTACCGAGCCGTGAATATACAAGGTGGCGCCGATACGGCAGTAACCGGTAGGCAGCATAAAAGGAAGGCCGTCCTGCACATAGGCCACATTACAATAGAGGCCTTCGTCGAGGATTTCGTAGATAAGTTCCAGATCATAGTCCACGCGTTTGGGCAGGCGCGTGGGGGTAGTACGAGTGGTAGGTGTTAGTTTAGGCATGTTGTCCGGTTTTTTATAAACCCAAAATTTGCTATTTTTGAACCATTATCAAAATACAATTTACACCAATGAAAAGAACATCCCTATTTATCGCTTTCTGTTTATTACTTGTTTGGCAAGCACAAGCGCAAATGAAGCCGCGCCTTCCAAAGCGGGCTGACGGCACACGCCTGCAAGTGGAGCAGATAATCCTTAACCCCATCAAACCCGGCATTCCCACAAAGGCCAATCCGTTTGCGCCTGCTTTTGTGCCTAAAGCGCAAACCTTAACAGCTACCACCAGCCAGTTGCAAAATTCGGTGGTAACCCGCGACCCTGCGACAGGACTACAGGTAAGCATAATAGGAGCTATCGACTACCAGCCCCTGCCGGGCGAGGGTCGCTCTGAAGCGCTTGCACACTGCTACGGCTACCTCGAATCCATCAAATCGCAACTGAAATTGTCGGCGCCGGCACAGGAATTTGCGGCTACATCTGCCACTACCGACGAATTGGGCATTACCCACGTGCGGATGCAACAGATAGCGCAGGGCATTCCTGTATATGGTAGCGAAATTGCACTTCACCTCAAAGACGGTAGGGTATATATGATGAATGGCCGTTATCAGCCCAGTCCTCAATTAAACAGTTACCAGCCTTCGCTGGCCCAACAGCAGGCACTGGATTTAGCACTGGCTGACGTGGCCAAATACACCAAAGTCAAATCTTTGTCCGAGGCCGAATTGGAATTATTAGACGGACCTCAAACCCAAGTGCAACCGGTGGTATATCCCCAACATCGCAAGCCGTTACTGGCCTGGGCTATCACGCTGCGCCCCAACCTGACTTCGCGCTGGACGTATATAGTAGATGCGCACACCGGCGACATCCTTCAACACTTCGACAACGTATGCAAAGTGCACGGCACACATGCGGCAAGCGATCATGCCCGCGCTGTTCCGCCGCCCGACGGTCCCGCCACGGCCAATGCCAACGACTTGTTTGGCATTAGTCGCACAATCAACACTTACCAAAAAGGCAGTTTGTTCTACCTCATAGACGCCTCCCGCAGCATGTTCAATGCGCCTGCTTCGGTATTCCCCGACGAGCCGGTGGGTGTCATCTGGACCATCAACGCGCAGAATACCTCGCCTGAAAATAACAACTTTGGCGCAGCCCACATCACCTCCTCGAATAATACCTGGACCAACCCCATCGCCGTCTCTGCCCATTACAACGCAGGCAGAGCTTTTGAATATTTTAAACAAACCTTCAACCGCAACTCTATCAATGGACAGGGCGGCAATATCATTTCGCTGATCAACGTGGCCGATGCCAGCGGTCAGCCGATGGATAACGCCTTTTGGAACGGCGCCGCCATGTTTTACGGCAACGGCAACATTGCTTTTTCTTCTCCGCTGGCCAAATCGCTCGACGTAGCCGGCCACGAAATGTCGCACGGCGTAATCCAAAACACGGCTAACCTCGAATACTATGCAGAGTCGGGCGCCATCAATGAATCCTTCGCCGACGTATTTGGCGCCATGATCGACCGCGACGACTGGCTAATAGGTGAAAACGTGGTGAATAGCAACATATACACCTCGGGCGCGCTTCGCAATATGTCGGACCCCCACAACGGCGGCAACAGCCTCAACGACGACGGCTGGCAACCTGCCCATTTTACCGAAAAATATACCGGCACCGCCGACAATGCCGGCGTGCATATCAATAGCGGCATTACCAACAGGGCTTATTACCTGTTTGCCGAACAAGTCTCCAAAAATACGGCGGAACAAGTATACTACCGCGCCCTCAGTAATTACCTTACCCGCTCCTCACAGTTTATCGACCTGCGCATTGCCGTCATACAAGCTGCTACCGACTTACACGGCGCTAATTCAACAGTAGTCAACGCCGCTATTTCTGCTTTTAATACGGTGGGTATCGGCTCAGGGCAGGGGGGCGATTACCAGGACGACCTGAATGAAAATCCCGGCAACGAGTATGTGTTGTATACCGATGCTTTCCAGGAGCAACTCTACCTGGTGACGCCTCAGGGGCAAACCGTAGCCTATCCGCTATCTGACATTGGCCCCATCAGCAAACCCAGCGTGACCGACGATGGTACAATAATTGTGTATGTAGATGCAGACCTCACCCTTCAAGCCATTTTAATCGACTGGCAGAGCGGCGAAGTGGATCAGATCACCGTCAGTGACGAGCAGATATGGCGCAACGTAGCCATTTCCAAAGACGGCAACAAAATCGCCGCTGTAACCACCGATAATGACAACTTTATATACGTCTACGATTTTATCATCGAAGAATGGGGCGAATTTGAGCTGTATAACCCAACCTATACCGAGGGTGTAGAGACCGGCGACGTCGTTTTTGCCGACGTGCTGGAATGGGACCACTCAGGCGAATACCTGGCGTACGATGCGTTTAGCGAGATCAATACGACTACCGGCACCATCGAATATTGGGATATCGGCTTTATCCGCGTTTGGGATAATGATGTGGCTGACTTCGGCGACGGCTATATCGAAAAACTCTTTTCCGGCTTGCCCGAAAATACGAGCGTAGCCGACCCCACTTTTTCCAAAAACTCGCCTTACATCATCGCGTTTGATTTTTTTGACGAATACGACGATACTTATTTCGTGCTTGCCGCAAATTACGAAACCGGTGATGTGGGCGAGATATTCGAAAATATCGACCTGGGGTATCCTAATTACTCGGTAGACGATACTAAAATGATTTTTGACGCTTACGACAACCAGGACAATAGCGTGATCGGCATCACTTCGCTGGCTGCTGACAAAATTACGCCGGTGGGCAATCCCTCAATTTTCATTTCTGATACCAACGGCGCCTTCTGGGGTGTTTGGTTTGCCAACGGCGACAGGGTGCTGGTATCGGCTGATGAACCCGTCAGCGACGAAACATTGGCCGTTTTCCCCAATCCGGCCGTATCAACGCTGCACCTCTCACTGGAAGATACGACCGATAGCGAAGTTTCCGTAAAAATAAGCGATATGCTGGGCCGTGTACTTCAACAAGCTACGCTACCGATCGGAGCTGATAATACTGCCAGTCTGCAGATAGGCAATTTGCCGGCAGGACAATACGTGGTGAGTGCGCTGATTAATGGCGCATGGCGCGCGGCACGGGTGGTGGTTCATTAATACCCGAATTGGCGCAGCGAATAATCGTCGTTGCGCCAATTTTCTTTTACCTTGACGTGTAGCTCGAGGAATACCTTGCGGTCGAGGAATATTTCGATAGCTTTCCTGGCTTCCGTGCCCAGCTTTTTCATCGAGGCACCTCCTTTGCCTATCAGAATGGGTTTTTGCGTTTTTCTATTTACATAAATAACCGCGCTGATTCGCGCCAACGGTTCGCCGCTATTGGTAGTGGCGTCTTTAAAATCTTCAACAGACACTTCACAGGAATAGGGAATTTCCTGGTCGTATTGTGTCAGCAGTTTTTCGCGAATAATTTCGGCCACAAAAAAGCGCTCAGGGCGATCGGTAAGTTGGTCTTTGGGATAATATTCGGGGCCTTCGGGCAGGTATTGTAAAATGCGATGCAGCAAAATATCCGTATTGATGCGTTGCAGGGCGCAAATAGACACCGTCTCCCGGAATGGCAAGCGCTCCTGCCACCAGATGGCCAGTTTCTCAAGTTCCTCCGGCGTAGTCAGGTCAATTTTGTTGATCACCAAAAACAGGGGGGCTTCGGCTTGTCGCAATCGCTCGAAAAGAGGATCATCTTCCGTGTAGCGCTCGGAGGGTTCGGTGACGAACAGCATCACATCGGCGTCTTCAAACGTGGAAGACACGTAGCGGTTCATGGCTTCGTGCATCTTGTAGCCCGGGTTTTCCACGTAGCCGGGCGTATCCGAAAAGACGATCTGGTAGTCGTCGTGGTTTAATATCCCGATAAGCCGGTGGCGCGTGGTTTGCGGCTTATTGGTGATAATAGACATGCGCTCGCCCACCAGGGCGTTGAGCAAAGTGGATTTCCCTACGTTGGGCCTTCCTATGATGTTGACGAAACCGGATTTGTGCATGTGATAAGCGTTACTCGCCTGCAAGAATTAAAACTTCTTTGATTACATTATTACTTAACCAAACCCCATTACTTTGTAGCTGTTCAAGTAGCGGTCTTAAGGCATGAACATGACCTTCCTTTTTTGCACGAAGCAGGATTCCGATAGTACCCGTCAAAGTTAAGCCAAAATGTTCAGCATATTGTCTACCCAATATTTCATCAATGATAACCAAATCTGCATCAATTTCGCGTGCTAAAACGATAACTTCTGCCTCCCCCTTGTCGAGATCCGTCAAATAATCTAAACCTTCGCGTTTTTGAATTTCCTGGATAGATATCCAAGCAAATGACGTCAAATCAGCGTAGAAAGAACCGTCTTTACCAACTTCAACTTCCTGCCAAACAGCCTCCGGGACTATTATATTTTCGTATAATTTCGCTAACAAATCGAGTTGCTGAATTTTTAACAAAGATATTATTGGCGTTGTATTGCTAACGACTTTACGCATTCTCCATGTCCTGTTTTAACTGCGAAGAGGAAGGGTTGCCAAAGATAGAAACGTTATACGTTCCGACTAATTCCAGGAAGGATACTCTGGAACATCCCAAATACTTAGCAGCCACTCCAGATGAAATTTTACCCATTTCGTAAAGTTTGACGATTGAAAGTCTAAGCATCTCTCTCGCCAATTCTTCTTCCTTCATTTTAAGTGTAAATGCCAATTCCTGAGGAAAGGCGACTTGTATGTTATTCATACCGTAATTTATTTAATGTCTACATAAGATTTAACAACAAGCTTAATCATTAGGTTTCAACAACACAGGAGTACTCCCTGAAACCGCAACATTTCTCTCTTCACCAGCGCCTCCGCCAGGCGGAAAAGCATCTATGTCTTACGCTATGTAAGTTGCGGTATTCATCAGGCAAATTTAGTAATGCCTTCGATTTTCAAAGGTAAACAAATACATTCGATTATTTTTGTCGCCGGCATGTGCCGGCAATTCGAATATTTACTACTCCACTCATTATGAAAAAACTATTTCTGGTAGCTTACATAGGTCTATTCGCTATGGCTATCAACGCCCAACAACTCGCTTTCGACTGGGTTGGCGCCTTTCGGGGCCTTAATTCAGATCTCGGGCACGCGATCAAAATAGATGCACAGGGCAATATGATTACGGTGGGGTCTTTTGAAGAAAATGTAGATATGGACCCCGGAACAGCCGGCACGCAAGTACAACAGCTCAACTCAAACGGCGAGTCGGATATCTTCATCTCTAAACTCGACCCCCAGGGAACCCATATTTGGGCGCTACAAATAGGCGGCGGCGGCGAAGATATCGCCTACGACCTGGTGCTCGACGGGGCTGGAAACAGCTACATCACCGGCGCCTTCCAACAAACCGTCGATTTCGACCCAGGCGCTGACACCCTTGAATTTACTGCCGTTGGCGACTACGACATTTTTGTTGCCAAAATCGACCCGCAAGGCCAGTTGGTATGGGCCAGGCAGATGGGCTCTCCTGCTGACGACCAGGGCTTTGGTTTATGCTTAGATGCGGATGGCCATTTATGGGTGACCGGGCAATTCAGTGGCCTTACCGACTTTGATCCAGGCGCTGGAGAATACTGGTCGAATGCACAAGGATTAACCGATATTTTTATACTCAAACTGGACGTTTCCGGGCAATTTCTTTTAGCCCGCACCTTCGGTGGGACAGGCGACGACGCCGGATATGGCATCTGCTCGCTACCCGGACAAGGTATTGCGCTGACCGGCCGTTTTTCCGGAAACATTGACTTTGATGTTTCTGCGGGTGGAGCAATACTCACTTCAGCAGGGCAATTTGACGCCTTTGCTTTGGCCATGAATGATTCGGGCGCTCTACTTTGGTTAAAACAATTTGGCAGCGCTGGCTGGGATGTAGGCCGAGGCGTAAACGCCGACGGCCAGGGCAACATATATCTCGTCGGCGAATTCAGCCATACGGTGTCTTTTCACCCGGGGAATACGGACTATACGATCAGCACCACGGGCGAATACGGCTCGTATATATTCAAGCTGCAACAGGACGGTACGCCCATCTGGCTTCGCAAATTGAGTTCTCTAAATAACAGAGCCGGCGCCGGAAAAATCGAAGTGGGCGCCGATTATAGCGTTTATGTTACCGGTTATGTCTATGGCATTGTAGATTTTGACCCAGGCGCGGGAGAAAGTTTCATCTACGGCTCCTCTTATTACGATATTTTTCTTTTAAAATTAGACGCCGAAGGCCAATATCAATATGCCCGGCGGCATGGATTTACCGGTTTTGACTCGGGACGAGGACTGGCTGTCGACGAAAACGGCTACGTCTATATGACGGGCTCTTTTGCCGGTACCGTCTATTTCAATAGTACAATCCCCATACAATCCGCCAACTTCAGTCTCGACGTTTTTATTCTAAAATTGCAACCTTGTACCCCCACTCAGCAATCATTAGTCCTAAAAACCTGCGGACCGGTTACTATCAACAACCAGACTTATGAACAAACGGGGATGTACACCCAAAAAATGGTTAACGCCAAAGGCTGCGACAGCCTCTTGCTCATCAACCTAAGCGTATATAATCCGACTTTTCAAACTAACACCCTGATATCTTGCACGCCTGTGCAATACAACGGCCAACTTTACGAAGAAAACATCACGCTGGTAGAGGTATTTACCGATATGTACGGTTGCGACAGCACGATTACCACCCACATCATCATCAACGGGCCCAGTGCTGAAGTCGGGGTGCAGGAAAATACACTTTTTGCCCTGGAAACCGGCGCAACATACCAATGGTTGGATTGCGGGCAAGGCGACGAAGTTATTCCCGGCGCTACAAACCAGCATTTTACACCCGAATCAAGCGGAAGCTACGCCGTGCAAATTACTTCTGCTAACGGATGCAGCCTGCGGTCGGAGTGCATTCAGGTGACTATCACGGATATCAACCAGCCTGAATTAAACCTTGCGATGTTATTATTTCCCAATCCTGGAAATAATCAGGTACAAATTCGCACAGCAAACAACCCGAAAAACAGCATACTAAGCATCTACGATTCCTTTGGGCGAAAAATCAAACAAATTTCAACAAACCATTCAGCAGACACCATCATCGACACCGGCTTATGGCCTGCGGGAATGTACATTTTTGAAATAAACAGGGATGGTTTGAAAGGGTATGAGAGGTGGGTAAAAGGGGAATAAAGCAAGGAAAAGGCCTGTCTTTTTTATTTAGTGATTAATCCCGTTTTTTCTTATGTTTTTTGTGCCGCTAAACATACTAACAAAGTTGAGCACATTGCCCGCGCTTTCCCGGTTTCAGCTGGTAGGCGGTTAAAAAGAAGCTTGAAAACATAGTTCGGGACTTTCTAATATAGTGTTGCACGACATTGTTGCGCAAAGTATTTCCAATCATAACACTATCCCGGCAACCTCAGCACCTCCTCTTTCATCAGCGCCTCTACAACGCGAAAAAGCGTTTGCGGGGTATGCGGCCGCCAATTCACCTCATTAAAACGCTCGCCGAAATTGACGTAGTACTGCAGGCGGATGTCTTCGAGTTCTTCTTCTACGTGTGGCAGTGTGTTCACCAGGCAAATCCAGCCGTCGTCGTCCTTGATGTCGTCGTACCATTCTTCGTAGTAACAATCGTCGGAGCCGTGGAAAATCAACACATTATCGCACAGCAAAATAAACTTGTAAATGCCCTTGTCAACCATGTGGTCGATTACCTCGCGTTTCAGGTACATCACGTCGTTGTACAGGCAATCGTTCCACTCGCCGATCATTTCTATGATGGCATAGCCCTGGTCGTAATCGGCAAATAGTACTTTGAGGTACAGCGTAGCGGAGCCGAATTCATCCCATTGCGGGTGAATGTAGTAGTTGTAAACCTTATTAGAAAAATAAAACTCGCTGTACTCCCTGCCGTAGAAGGGCGACTGCTTGTCTTCCGACGCTATATATTGGTCGCGCCACTGAAAATAAGGTTCTAGATCGTGCATAACACCTCCGGGCAATGCCTGTTTTGATTCCCAAAAATACGGCTTATTTTTGTGATACAACAGAAAAACAGGCCATAGGTTTATGCCCGATAACCGCCCACACCGCATCGCCGTTACCGGCCCCGAGTCGACCGGCAAAAGTACGCTGGCCCGCCACCTGGCCCGCCGCCTGGGCGCGACCTGGGTGCCCGAATTTGCACGGTTTTACCTGCCCCTGCTAGACCGCCCCTACGAGGAATCCGACCTGCTCGACATCCTGCAAGGTCAATTGCGCTGGGAACAAGGCCACAGCCAATTTGCCCGCCACCTCCTTTTTTGTGATACCGATCCATTGGTGATCAAAATATGGAGCTTATACAAATACGGCCGCTGCCACCCTCTCATCGAAGAAACCTGCTATTCGCACCGCTATACCCTCCACCTGCTCTGCCAACCCGACCTGCCCTGGACACCCGACCCCCTGCGCGAAAATCCCGATATGGGCGAGCGCCAGGAATTGTACGATTTTTATAAAAAAGAATTAATCGCCCTCAACGCGCCCTTTGTAGAAATTGGCGGCGACGCATTCCAACGACGTCAAACTGCTTTGTCTGCAATATTTCGGTAAAGACGCAATATTTAGTTGGAGACGCACTATTTTGCGTCTCTACGGTTATCTTTGTGTTACATATCTCAATGGGGTGTCTGTGTGCGCCGGTGATGTCCGGGCCGCAGTCTGAGATTATACCCTTTGTTCCCCCGTGGAACAGGAACCTGCCCGGGTAATGCCGGGAAGGGAAAAGTAGCAGTCAGCACTCGGCACTTAGCAGTCAGCTATTAGTAACTGAGTGCTGAGTGCTAAGTGCTGACAGCTAAAACAGCCATTCCGCCCCATGAATGGTGAATTCGTTCACTGTTTAATTCGACTTATCATGCGAAACATGGGTTTGTGGATGATTTTTCCTTTTCTTTTTTTGGGGCAAATGCTTGCCGCGCAGATTTCTCTAACTGGCATTGTTACCGATGAAAACGGCGCTCCGCTGGCGGGCGCCAATGTATGGGTGCTGGATACGCGTGTTGGCGCGGTGACCAATGACAAAGGCCGTTTTGCCATTGCCGGACTGGAAGCCGGCGGCTACACTTTGCAGGCGTCTTATATCGGCTATGAAAACGCACAACAAGCCGTTACGCTTGCCAATGGCAGTGCACCGATAGAAATATCGTTCGTATTGATTTCCAGGTCTATACGCATCGACAATCTGGTAGTCACGGCCACCCGGGCCGGGGCCAATACGCCGATGACCTATTCCAATTTGTCAAAAGAAGTACTGGAGCGCAACAACCTGGGGCAGGATGTGCCCTACCTCCTGCAGCTCACGCCTTCTGCCATCGTTACCTCCGATGCAGGCACGGGTATCGGCTACACCGGCATACGGATTCGCGGCACAGATCCCACGCGCATCAACGTGACCATCAACGGCGTGCCGATCAACGACGCGGAATCGCAAAGTGTGTACTGGGTGGATTTGCCGGATATCATAAGTTCGACGCAGGATGTGCAGATACAACGCGGCGTGGGCGCCTCTACCAACGGCGCCGGGGCGTTCGGGGCGACCATCAACCTCAATACCTCAAGCGTACAAAAAGAAGCGTACGCTACGCTGAATTCAACGCTGGGTTCTTTCAACACCTTTAAGCGCAACATCCAGTTTGGCAGCGGTTTATTGCGCAACCGTTTTGCCCTCGACGGCAGATTGTCGCGCATCACGTCCGATGGTTATATCGACCGGGCCGCCGCCGACTTGCAGTCGTATTACTTTTCGGGGGTGTACCTGGCGCCGAAGGCTTCCCTGCGTTTCAACGTATTTTCAGGACACGAAGTGACTTACCAGGCCTGGAACGGCGTACCCGCTGATTTTGTGGACGACCCCGAATTGCGAACCTACAACTCGGCAGGCACGGAAAAACCCGGCGATCCCTACGAAAATGAAGTGGACAACTACCGGCAAACCCATTACCAATGGCTGTACAATCAGGAACTGGGCCGCCACTGGCGTTTTAATACCACGCTGCACTACACCCGCGGCGAGGGATATTACGAGCAATACAAAGCGGAAGAGGACTTAGCCGACTACCAACTGCCGGATGTGTTCATTGGCGATTCTACGGTGACGACTACCGACCTGGTGCGCCGGCGCTGGCTCGACAACCATTTTTACGGGGTAGTCTATGCGCTGAACTATGAGCCTAATGCCCGTTGGCAGACCACCTTGGGCGGTGGTTATAGCATTTACGAAGGCAAACACTTCGGTGAGGTTATCTGGGCCAGAATGGCCGGTGTAGGCGAACCCGGCCACCGCTATTACGACAACGACGCGCGGAAGGGTGATTTTAATTTTTATACAAAAACAAACTACCAGCTACTGACGGCCGTTAATGTGTATGTTGATTTGCAGTACAGATCGGTCAGCTACGACTTTCAGGGCATCAACAACGAATTACAGGTAGTAGATCAGACTGACCAACTGCATTTTTTCAATCCTAAAGCGGGATTAAGCTGGCAGATCAACGAACGGGCATTGGCATATGCCTCTTTTGCCGTAGCCAACCGCGAGCCCAACCGCAACGACTACACCGAAAACAGCCCTGCCAACCGCCCACGCCCGGAGCGCCTCTACAACACCGAAATCGGCTACCGCTGGTCGGGCGCCAAAGCTGCCCTGGCCGTCAACGGCTACCATATGTACTACCGCGACCAACTCGCCCTCAACGGCCAGCTCAACGACGTGGGCGAATACAAACGGGTCAATATCGATCGCTCCTACCGGCTTGGACTGGAAGTTACCGGCGGCTGGCAAATGGCGCCCCAATTGCGCCTCGACGCCAATGCCACCCTGAGCCGTAACATCGTAGAAGCCTTCACTGAATACGTGGATGTCTACGACGCCGATTTCAACTGGTTGTCGCAGCAAGAAGTGCGATATTCGCAAACCGACCTGGCATTTTCTCCCGCTTTCATTGCCGGCGGCGAGCTAAGCTGGTCGCCTTTGGCCGGCGCCAAAGCAGCCCAACAGCACGACCTGCAACTGAGCCTGTCGGGAAAATACGTCGGCAAGCAATACCTCGACAACTCCTCCGACGAGCAAAATACGCTGGACGCCTATTTTTTCAGCGACTTCCGCCTGCGCTATCGCCTCCAGCCCCGCTGGATCAGAGAGTTGGGGCTTACGCTGCTGGTGCAGAACATCTTCAACGCCCAAATAGAAACCAACGGTTGGTCGTATCGCTATATCCTCGGTGAACAAACGCTGGTGGACCGAGGCTTGTATCCGCAGGCCGGCACGAATGTGTTGGTGGGGTTGACGGTGGGGATTTGAGGGGAGGGGGAGAGGGTGAGAGGGTGAGAGGGAGGGATTTTTTTGATACTTTTACTCCTTCATACCCCCTCATCAACCCTCATAAACTCTCAATTTCATGAAAATTCCATTCCTCATGGGCTGGCTAAGCATTTTCTCTTTCCTCGGCTGCGGCGGTAAATCAAAAGTAGAGGTCAAAACCGTGCAACACGGGCCTTTTACCATTCAGATGGAAACCCACCACAGCAAATACTTCAACATGAACTTGGGTCGACGAGTGACGCATTCTTACTTGCGGTACCAGGTTTTATACAAAAATGAACCCGTACAATTTCCCGGCAAACTACAGTCCAACACCGGGTTTTCGCACCTATGGCGGGTTTACATCCTCGACGGAGCGCCCACGCCGACCTTGATTGGCGGGAGTCAGAGCCTTTATTTAATCGCTGAAAAAGACAGCAGCGTAGCCATCACGCCCATTATTGAACAGGGGTATGACTTTGCCAGCCTCCAGATGCTCGATTCCGAAAATAGCCAGCCCACCGGCTCATCTAAAGTGTACATGGGCGATCCCGGCGACGGCGTAGACACGATCGGCGGAGGCGATTTCCTGCTGGTTAGCCAACACGCCGTTTTGCACATTCCCGACCTGACCATTTATACTTTTAATTTAAATAACTATTCGATTGACGAATACTATTTCATGGGCAACCACCGCGGCGCCATCGCCTTTTCGCCCGACAAAAAGTGGATCGTCTTTGATGGCAATATCACTTATTGGGACAATGACAAAAACAAAGTGGTGAGTCATTACGCGATGGTTCCCTACAACTACCGCGATGATATAGGCTACGCATTGCCCTTCGACAACACAAAAACCAGGCTTCGCGATGCCAATCACATTACCCGCGAGTGGTTCGACACCTATTTCGAGTGGAAGAAAGAAACCGACGGCAAATACCGCCTGCAATTGCACCAGTTCGAGCGTTTGCCCTATTGGCAAGGAAAATTTGTTGATGAAGAAAAAAACTATTCGCTATGCCCGGTTAGTCTTGACATGCAACAGGTTTTTGCCGAATTTATATTACAACAACTAAATTTATCAAAAGAAAACATCCTGCCGGGCAGCGAATACCTCGATCATGAAATGATTATTGCCTACGGCGATGTGCAATTTTCATTGTGGTACCGCCCGGAGGATAGTTATCTTATTTTTATGAAAAACTCCTATCAGCCAGATAATGAGCAGTACAAAACGATCATCCATCAAATGGGGCAAGCTTTTAATAAGGAGCTGAATAAAGGAAAACACCAACAACTCTTTACTTCATATTAATTATGAAAAAACTTTTTCTGACAGTTTATTCGTGTATAGTTGCAATAGCTATCCACTCCCAACAACTCGCTTTCGACTGGGTCGGCGCCTTCCGGGGCCTCAATTCAGATATCGGGCAGGCGATCAAAATTGATGCACAGGGCAATATGATTACGGTGGGGTCTTTTGAACAAAGCGTAGATATGGACCCCGGTACAGACGCCACGCAAGTACAACAGCTCAACTCAAACGGCGAGTCGGATATCTTTATCTCAAAGCTCGACCCCCAGGGAAATTATATTTGGGCGCTTCAAATAGGCGGCGCCGGCGACGACGTTGCCTACGATCTGGTGCTTGACGGGGCTGGAAACAGCTACATCACCGGTGCCTTTCAACAAACTGTCGATTTCGACCCCGGCCCTGGCGTCTTCGAATTAACGGCCGTCGGCGATTACGACATTTTCGTTGCTAAAATCGACCCGCAAGGCCAGTTACTCTGGGCCCTGCAGATCGGCTCGCCATCCAATGATCAGGGGTTTGGCATTTGCCGGGATACGGGTGGCAATTTGTGGGTGACAGGGCAGTTGAGCGGTCTGGCCGACTTTGATCCGGGCCCTGGAGAATCCTGGTCTAATTCTCTGGGTTTAACCGATATTTTTATACTTAAATTAGACTCCGCCGGGCAATTCCTTTTTGTTCGCACTTATGGAGGTACCGGCGATGATGCCGGGTATGGCATCTGTTCGCTGCCCGGACAAGGCATTGCCCTCACCGGCCGTTTTTCCGCAAACGTTGACTTCGATGGGCTATTACTCACCTCAGCGGGGCAATTTGACGCTTTTGCCTTGTCCATGGATGATTCAGGTGCTTTGTCTTGGTTAAAACAATTCGGCAACACAGCCTGGGATGTGGGCCGTGGCGTAAGCGCCGACGATCAAGGGAATGTTTATCTCGTCGGTGAATTCAGCAACACGGTGTCTTTTCACCCAGGGAATGCGGACTATACCCTCAGCACCACGGGCGAGTACGGCTCGTATATATTCAAGCTACAACAGGACGGCACGCCAATCTGGCTTCGCAAATTGAGCTCTTTAAATAATAGAGCCAGCGCCGGAAAAATTGAGGTAGGCGCTGATAGTAGCGTTTATATTACGGGGTATGTCTATGGTATCGTAGATTTTGACCCAGGCGCCGGAGAGAGTTTCATTTATGGCTCGGCTTATTACGATATTTTTCTTTTAAAATTGGACGCCGAAGGCCAATACCAATATGCCCGGCGACATGGATTTACCGGTTTCGACTCGGGCAGAGGGCTAGCTGTCGACGAAAATGGCTACGTCTATGTAACGGGGTCTTTTGCCGGCACCATCTATTTCAATAGCACAGTCCCCGTGCAATCCGCCAACTTCAGTCTCGACGCTTTTATTCTAAAATTGCAACCATGTACGCCCACCCAGCAAACACTGGTCATAAAAACATGCGGACCATTTACTATTAATAACCAGACCTATGAACAAACGGGGATGTACACGCAAAAAATGGTTAATGCCAAAGGCTGCGACAGCCTCTTGTTCATCAACCTAACAGTATATAATCCCACCTTCCATACAACTACAGAGGTATCTTGCACGCCTGTGCAGTATAACGGCCAACTTTACGAAACAAGCATCACACTAGTAGAAGTACTGTCCGATATGTACGGCTGCGACAGTACGATTACCACTCACATCATCATCAACGGGCCCAACACAGCAGTCGAGATACAGGGGAATACACTTGTCGCCCTGGAAACCGGCGCAACTTATCAATGGATTGACTGCGGTCAAGGTGACATAGCCATCCCAGGGGCCACAGATCAGAGTTTTACTCCCCAATCAAGCGGCAGCTACTCGGTGCAAATTACTTCTGCTACGGGATGCAGTCTGCGGTCGGATTGTGTCCCGTTGACTATCACGGGTGTTAACCACCCTGAATTAAACCCAGCTATGATATTATTTCCCAATCCGGGTAGAAATCAGGTACAAATTCGCACCAAAAACAGCCTGGAAAACAGCATTTTAACCATCTACGATTCCTTTGGGCGAAAAATCAAACAAATTTCAACAAGCCACATAGCAGATACCTATATCGACACAGGCTCATGGCCTGCCGGTATGTATATTTTTGAAATGAATATAAATGGCATAAAAGGATATGAGACGTGGATAAAAGGTGAATAATTACCAGAACGCCCCACAAGCCCAACGAGTTTGTGAGGCGTTCATCGTTTTAGAAAGCATTATTCCCCCTCTCCCACCGGTTCCAGCATCGTAGTAATCCAGCATCCGTCGAGTGTGCCGTCTTGCAAGGTTCCTTTTAGCTGGCCGACGTAGAAATAGATGGGTTTTTCGTACCTGAGCAAATCTATCGTTTCTGCGTAACGTTCAAAAGGCAAGTGGTAGGTAATGGTGCCGTTATTCACCACCATTACTTTCTCTTCCCTGTTGTATTTCACCTCGTCGCCAAAGTAGATCACTACATTCTTATAATGATGCGTCGGATCAGTCAATTGCAAAATGATCCGGTTGTAATTATGAGCATTATGCTCCACTCGATAGCTTTTAACTTCCAGATTTGGCATGGCTCATTAGTTTTAGTTGAAAAATGGGATAACATTTAAAGGTAATCCCGCTTCAGGTAAAAAGCAATGATATTCATCAGGCCCGACGCTCCGATCTTAATGTCTTTTCTTGTACCTCTTTTTCCACCTGTTGTCAGGATAAAATGTCATCGGCTGTTTGACCGAAGACACAGATGTGGATGGCTGTTAATGCAAAAAGCAGGATTTGAAGTCTCATATGTAACTCTAATTATATTTTTAATGCGCTAATTGCATGGATTTATTGCCCCAGAGGGGCACGATATCGGTAGATTGCACCCCCCTATGAATGCTTCAGCTCCGGAGGAGCGCAATATCTATAACGCCCAAATTATCACCACGAATCTACATCCAGAAAGTCAAATAGATATTCAACTTTATAGTCGATCTCAAATTTTTTCAACATTTCGATATACTCATCTCTAAAAGTCTTCCTCTTGTGGTGTTCTTCCTGGCCTTCAATGTAGTTGATTACTGCATTTCGCTGAGATCTACCATATGAAAATGCACCATATCCGTTTTGCCAACTAAAGGCATATGGACAAAACTTTTTCATTTTGATAAACCCATTCGTCGATGTTTTTATTTCTTCAACTAAGTCCGGAATTAATTGATTTGGATTATATCCAATAAAAATATGAACATGGTCAGGCATCCCATTAATTCTTAACATCTTATGCTTATTGTTTTGCACAATACCTGTAATATATTTATACAGCTCATCTTTCCATGCTTTGTTAATGAGACTTTGCTTGCCTTTTACGGCAAAAACTAATTGCACGTCAAGCTGAGTATAGGTATTTGCCATAATATCAATCTCGTTTGTTCTTCAAATATTGCGCTCCTCTGGAGCTGGACCAGAATAGGCATTATAATATTCTACCAATATAAGGCTCCTCTGGAGCCGACAGACATCTAGCTTGAGAGGTAGAAATCAGCCCCAGAAGGACAAAATATTTGGTAAAAAATACCAATATAACACTCCCCAAATGCCTACATCTAGCTTGCGAGGTTACCATAAGCCCCGGAGGGGCAAAATATTGGTAGCAAAAAATTCAAGCGTATTTCAAAGCTCCATAGGAGCGTAATATAATACAGCCGAAATCAAGCTCCCACTGCGCTGGATGCAATAATAACCGGTATCTACTATTAGTCTGCTCCTTTGGGGCATCTTTTTCTATGAAATTTTGAAACGCTAGATCTTACAAATGGTAATTCTCTCCCCTCTCTATGCATGTTGAAAAAAATATTTAGGAAATTTTTCCTACGAAAACTTTCCTACGAAAAATTTCCTAGTATATTTGTGCCATGAAATCATTACAAGAACAAAACGGCGGGCTACCCGAGCCCACCAAATCGGAACTGGAAATCCTGCAGGTGCTGTGGCAATACGGCCCCTCCACGGTGCGCTTTGTCAACGAAACACTCAACGAACAGATGCGGGAAGTCAACTACTCCTCTACCCTCAAACTGATGCAGATCATGCTCGACAAAGGACTGCTGAAACGCGAGGTAGAAGGCAAAAACCATATTTACCGCCCCGCAGAGCGACAGGAAGTCACCCAATCGCGCGTCATCAAAGGGCTGGCCACTATCGCCTTCGGCGGCTCACCGGCCTCCCTGGCACTGCGCGCCCTGGGTAGCGGCGAAACGACGGCAGAAGAATTAGAGCAGATCAAACTGCTGATCAAACAACTTGAAGATCAGCAAAATAAATAATCTAAACCCACCCATCTTATGACCGGCCAATCTCTGTTTTTCCCCGAAAACCTGGGCGCCGCACTCGGCTGGATGGTGCTGCACGTGCTGTGGCAAGCCGCAGCCATCGGCTTTGTCACGGCAATAGCCATGCTCGCCCTGCGTCACAAACCCGCCCGCTGGCGTTACTGGATCGCCAACGCCGCACTGGCAGCTATCCTCGTTGTCGCACTAGCCACTTTTGCCGTATATTACACTGCCGATACCCCTAATCCAATAAGAACCTACGCCAGCTACGATGCTATTCCATCCCAGGATGACGCTCCTTCCGGTGTAAGCCCGGCGCTGCCGCCTGCCGCCGCAGATAGCGGCCTCAACAGCGCCTCGTTTCGCGCTTATTTTGACAACAACCTGCCGCTTATCGTGACGCTCTGGATGCTGGGTATGTGTATGTTTCTGTTACGTCTCATGGGGAACATCGGCTATGTATACTACCTGAAAAGCCACCTGAATATACCGGTTGAGCAATTCTGGGAAGATATCCTCCATAAATTAGCTCAAAAATCGGGCATCGGAAAAACGATCAAGCTCGTGGAGTCGGCGCTGGTGCGCTCGCCTATGGTGGTGGGCTACCTTAAGCCCGTGATCCTCTTTCCTATCGGCATGATCAACCGCCTGGAACCCGACGAAGCAGAGGCCATCCTGGCTCACGAATTGGCCCATATTCTTCGACACGACTACCTGTTTAATATCCTGCAAAGCCTGGTAGAAACCCTCTTCTATTACCACCCTGCCGTGTGGTGGCTGTCGGCAAAAGTGCGCCACGAACGTGAAATTGCCGCCGATGATTTTGCCATCGGCCTCACCGGCAATGCCGTACAATACGCCAAAGCGCTGGTGGCCGTGCAGGATATGGCTTTGAGGCCTATGTCTATTTCACTTGCTTTTGCGGGAAGCAGAAAAAGCCAATTATTGCAGAGGGTACAACACATTTTACATATTCACCCGACAAAAAATGTTTCTATGGAAAAAATGATCGGCGCCGGCGCCATTATCCTGGTACTGGCCGGACTCGGATTTACCCAGGCCAAAACGATGGGCAGTTTGCCCGAGTGGTTTTCAAAAGTATCCCTCTTCGGAACCGAACAAAGCGGCGTCTGGGAAGGCAAAATTGAAGGCGACAAAGTATGCATCCTGTTTAGCAGCCGAGCGCACGGCGACAGATGGATGACCGAGGACTGCTTCCTGAAATCCGAATTTTCAACCCTGCCCACCCAGGAAGCGGAATTTACACTTACCCGCCCGGCAGGCGCCTTTATGCTTAAAGGTAAATTCGAAGGCAATGAAGGCTACGGCAAGTTCAAATTTACTGCCGATAAAGCATTCGCCGATTGGATCTCCCAACAGGGCATTTCAGAAGTTGACGACGAAATGATGTGGCACCTCTTCTTTGCCAATGCCGACAAGGCTTACGTCACGTCATTGCAAAAAGAAGTCCCCGGAGGCCAACTCTCCGGAGACGATCTCAAGGAACTGGCCATTCATGGGGTGGACACCAAAGCCATCCAGGAATACCGCAAGCTGGCCGCTGATCTGGGCGAAAATGACCTTCGCCTCGACGAAATCGTAGAAATGAAAATCCACGACATAGACATCGACTACGCCAAAGCACTGTCAAAAAGCGGTTTCAAAGACCTGACCATGCAGGATATCCTCAACGCCAAAATCCACGAAGTAGACCCCGACTATATCAAACAAGTCAATGCCATGGGCTACCCCGGCCTGTCCTTTGACGATCTGCTGAATTTCAAAATCCACGATATCTCGCCCGAGTATATACGGAGCCTCAAACAAGCCGGCGTTGACGACCTGTCAGCCGATGAACTGGTTAATATGAGTATTCACGACGTGACCCCGGAGACGATCGCCGAATTCAAAAAAATGGGCTATTCCGACATGAGCAACGACGATATCATCAACTTCTCTATCCACGAAGTCGACGCCGACTTTTTGGCCGAGATGCGTCGCGAAGGCTTTACCGACCTCTCTACGGATGAACTGGTCAACCTGAAAATCCACGAAGTAGAACCCGGCTATTTGGCCGAGATGCGCAAAGCAGGTTTGAGCGACCTCTCAAACGACGATATCGTTAACCTGCGGATACACGAAGTGGACCCCGACTATATTTTAGAAATACGCAAGGCTGGATTTTCAGACTTTTCGACCGACGATATTATTAATTTAAAAATACACGACGTCGACGCCGATTTTGTTAGCCAAATGTACAAATCCGGCCTAAAGGAACTCTCCATCGACGATATTGTCAATTGTGCCATCCACGATGTAAATCCCGAGCAAATTAAAGGGTTTCAGCAAATCGGCTTTAAAGATATCGATATCGACGACGCCGTCAACCTGCAAATCCACGACGTAACCCCAGCGTTCATCCAGGATATGCGCAAAAAAGGCTTCAAAAACCTCGACCTGGATGAGTATATAGATTTGAAAATCAAGTCAGAGGATAGGGAGGAGTAATTAGGACTTAGCGGTTAGGGCTTAGCGCTAATTGCTGACTGCTAAGACCTAACTGCTGACTCCCAACCAGTTACCCGACTGTTAGGGGGCGTCTCACCTATTTGATGAGGCGCCCTTTTTTGTTGCTAAAATGCCCAGCCCATCTTGATATGTCCTTCTACATTCACAGGGCGTCCAGTCGCCAAGCCATGAATACGGCTGCGTTCAGTGGCTCTGACGCCCAACGCAGTCTGCAGCTCCAGCGTAAAACCGGAAGGAGCGATCCATTGCCAGCCCAGAGAATGTTTGACGCCGTAAATAAAGTTTTGATGAGAAGAAGATGCCGGTTTGACTGTTTGCTGATACGTAGTCGTAGACTCTGCGCTTGTTAACCCCACTAAAATAATAGGTATCCCATAAATATCCAGGTCGCTGTCCGTTTCCAAAATGCTGGTCTCATTTTCATAATAATGCCGTTCAAATCGTTCTTGTCCGCCCCAAACACTAAGCCCCGAATAAAAACCCTGTGGTATTGCGCGCTTGATTAACGCCGGTTTGAAGTAAAACCTCAAGCCAGAATTGGCCGTCCAGGTATTCATCCTGTAAGTATTTTCAGCCGGTACTTCCATAGGCCTGCCGCTACCAATATAATGACGGGTAGTGGTAGAGGAAGGGATAAAAAAGAACCACACAGTTTCTCTTTTTACGTATTCGGTATAGGTTGAGGTAGCTGCTGTGCCTGATAATCTTGGCGCCTCTCCATAGTTTATATAAGACAATCCGGACTCCCAGGTCAGCCATTTCGACAACTGCCGCTCGTAACTCAGCGATAATTCGCGTTGAAAAGCAGCGCTCAGATCTGCTTTTATCACATTTTGACCATTAAAATGGTGCAGTTTCCTGGGCGACTGCGCAATTGCCTGTGTCGTGAAAAAACATAAACAGATAGCTAGTTCAAAAAATACATGCTTATTCATAATGCAAGGGTTTTGGTTTCATGCTGCTAAGTTGAAGCGCCCTTGCCTCACTCACAAATCACTGTTGAATGCGCCCCGCTTGACGAAGCAAAAACCCATCTGGCCGTTGCAAACGCATTTTACTACAAAATAAGCCCCTTTCACTACCAAAACCCGGATTTGTACTACCTCAGCGGTACAACGGCAAATTTGAATCGTTGTAAAAAAAAGGTAATTTCGTTTTGCTATGACAATGACCAAAACACAGGCGCGATTTTTCCGGTTTCTCAGGCTCGACGTAGTTCAACACCTGAGTTTCGGCTTCTTCGTGGCTATTGTCACTTTTTGTTTTTTTGCCGTACATGCCTGGTACCAGGGCAGGGTTGAAATTCTGGAAACATTCGACTACAAGCGCGATAGCTTTTGGCTTGTATTTGGCGAGTCTTTTTCTTATACCTTGCTGATGGGCGTGCCCGTGTATTTCAACCTGTTTTTTGTGTACCAGTGGAGAATCAAGTTCTTGCTAGTACCCTATCTGATGAATATGGTGCAATTTAAAAACTGGAGTTTTTTCCTCTTTTTCGCCTTTAGTCTGGTCACCAGCGCCATTTTCGGCGTGATATACGGCCCGCTTTTTTCACTGTTATTTTCCCTGATAGACCAGGAATGGTACGAAATATCCATCGTCGTCATGGTACTTGTGCTTGGCACCTCCGGGTTAACACTTACTAAAGACACAGTAGAACGCAATCGGGAAATGGAGCGCCGCGAGCGCCGCGAAGCCATCCGCCGCCGCCGCGAAGTAGAGCGTGAACTCGACTATATCCGCAAGCAGGTGAGGCCTCACTTTCTCTTTAATACCCTGGCCAACCTGCAGATCCTGGCCCGGCAAAAAGACGAACGGGTACCCAACCTCATCGGCGAATTGTCGAAACTTCTTCGCCATCTGGTATACCGAACATCAGAGCGTTTTGCCCCGTTGGAACAGGAAATCGAATTTATTAACAGCTACATCAATTTACAGCGCCTGCAACTTGGCGCGAACACGCAATTCGACTATGCTATCAAAGGGGAATACAAAGGTACGGCGCATCAAATTGCCCCCATGGTGCTTTTGCTTTTTGTGGAAAATAGCTTTAAACACTATAACCGCAACGGCCCCGATACAAAATTTATTAACATCCGAATCGATATACGAGCCGATACCCTGCAGCTGCACATCCGTAACAGTTTCAAGCTCAATCCCCGCAACGAGGGAAGTATGGAACAAGAAGGCGGATTCGGACTGCAATCGGCAGTAGACAATTTAAATATGCTGTACGGCGAGTCATACGAATTGACAAGCCGGGCGGCCGACCGCGTCTATGAGTTAAACTTACAATTGCCGCTAATATGAAAATGACCTATCGCTTTATCGTGGTGGAAGACGTAGAGTTGCAGCGCCAACATATCACGGGCTTGCTGCAAAGCAGGCTCGACCTCGAATTCCAGGCTGCCTTTGAAAATGCCCAGGAGGCTTATCAATACCTGGCCTCAGGTCAAAATCCCATGCCCGATCTGCTTTTCCTCGACGTAGAAATGCCAGAAGCCAACGGATTTAGCCTGCTCGAATCGCTGCGCCGCCTCGAACCCTCTTTTCGAGTTATTTTTGTGACGGCATTCCCAGAATACGCTATTAAAGGCTATGAATACAATGCCCCCGCCTATCTGCTCAAACCGGTAGAACCCGATAAGTTGTTTCGCGCCGTCGATAAGGCCATACGCGAACTCAATACCCCAGCTGCACCGGCGCCCGCTGCAAGTGCCGTATCAGCCCCCGCCTCACGCCCCTTTATTATGATAAAAGTGAAGCAAATGCTGATCAAGCTATGGCTCGATGATATCATTTATTGCGAAGGCGCTAATGTCAATGTGAGAATTGTGACTTCCGCCGGCGAATACCTCACCCGCGAACGGCTGAAGCATATCGAACAACAACTGCCCGCCGATCGATTTCTGCGCATCCACGATAGTTTTATTGTCAATCTGGAGGATGTGAAAGGTTTTGCCGCTAATTTTACTACGATCGAATTGATGCGCACCGAAGTCAAAGGCAAAGCGCTGTCGCTGCCCGTTGGGCCCAAATACCGGCAGGTTTTGAAGGAGAAACTTCAAGGTTGATTTGCTGATTTGCTGATTTGCTAATTTGCTGATTTGCTGATTTGCTGATTTGCTAATTTGCTAATAATTACCCCGAAGCAAATTCGGAGTATTCTAATGCAATAAACTGATTATTAATTATTTATAAAATATAAATATATTTATCAATAATTAGCACATCAGCACATCAGCATCCCGACCTCCTTCCAGTCGGTACGGGACTCACTTCGTTCGCATCAGCACATCAGCACATCAGCACATCAGCAAATTAGCACATCAGCACATCAGCACATCAGCACATCAGCACATCAGCACATCAGCACATCAGCACATCAGCACATCAGCACATCAGCAAATTAGCAAATTAAAAATTATACGTCACCCCCGCCCGGATATCAAATGGAGATTCAATATCATTATTGGGTAAATTCAAGTTATAGAGTAGCGCTATTTCAAAGCCCCAAAGTGAGCCGGAAGAGCCGTTGTAGCCGAGTCCTAAATAGGCGTTATTGCGCTGCAGCCGAGTGAAAACGACTTTGTCGTTGAAATCAATTCCAATAGAATTAACCCTGTTTTCAATGCCATATTCGGCATGAGCAAACAAGAAATTCAAGAATTTATACCGCGTAAATACGCCGACAGACCATGACACCGGATTGATAGACTCCACATTGCCATTGCCTACGCGAACTCTGATATTGTTGTATAAAAAAGATACACGCGGGCCCACCGACAAATCGCCAATCAATTTATATCCCACCATAGGCGATAAGCCCAGTTGAAATAAGCTATAACAACCAATACAGTCGCCCGAGCCCGAGAACCCCAGTGAAAAACCGCCGCCATACCACAGCCGGTGCTTAAACCCGCCGCGGTCGTCAAAATATTCGTCGTTTTTAGAGGTTTTTTTCTTGCCGCCCTGGGCGTACAGGCCAGACTGACATACGATGGTCAGCCCCAATATCATCAAGCCAAACAGGAATGTTCTTTTCATAATCAGGTTTGATTTGTGTACAAAGATACTTTTTTATCCATTAGACGCTATGGGATATAGAACGGTTTGTCCGATCTTTGAGTTTATTAGCCCAGCGCCTTAATTTTTCTACCAACCACACAATCCATCATATGTACAGCCGATTTTTTATTGCTTTCGCTTTCTCTCTCCTGGCTCTTGTTGCCATTGCGCAGCCTGTTACGATCCAAAAAGGCATGGTAATCGACAAATCAACGACTATCCAGGCCCGCTACTATACCATCCCTGCCCTCGAAGGCCCAGTCATCACCATCCAGGGCGAAAATATCGTGGTTGACTTCAACGGCGCCGTACTGGATGGCGCCACCGAACAACTGGGCCCCGATAAATACAACGGACTGGCTATCGAAATCAAAGACGGCAAAAATATCACGATCAAAAACCTCTTTGCAAGAGGCTACCGGGTGGCCCTGATGGCACAAAACGTGGAAGGCCTCGTCATTGAAAACAGCGATCTGAGCTACAATTATCGCCAGCGACTCTACAGCATGCGCGAACGCGAAGACTTGTCAGATTGGCTCAGCTACCACCAAAATGAAAAAGACGAGTGGCTGCGATACGGTGCGGCAGTCTATTTGAAGGATTGTAATAAAGCTCAAATTCACGACGTGCGCATCACCCAGGGCCAAAACGGCATTATGCTCACGCGCTGCAACGACGGCTTGTTTTACAATAACGACATTCGATTCAATTCCGGCATAGGCATCGGCCTGTATCGCAGCAGCCGCAATAAGGTGATGCACAACCGCCTCGACTGGAATGTGCGGGGGTATAGCCACGGTTTTTACAGCCGCGGGCAGGACTCCGCCGCCATTTTGTGCTACGAACAAAGCAACGACAACGTATTCGCCTACAACTCCGCCACGCACTCCGGCGACGGCTTTTTCCTCTGGGCCGGCCAAAGCACGATGGATACCGGCGAAGGCGGCTGCAATAATAATATGCTGTACGCCAACGACTTCTCGCACTCCCCCACCAATGGCGTGGAAGTCACCTTTAGCTCCAACCAAATCATCGGCAACCGACTCGACGAATGCACCTACGGCGTGTGGGGAGGCTATAGCTTCCAGACGCTCATAGCCGGCAATCGCATCACCAACTGCCAACACGGCATTGCTATCGAACACGGCCAGAATAATACAATCGCTAACAACTATTTTGCCGACAACCAAACCGGCGTATGGCTCTGGCAGCGCAAAGAACAACCCGCCGACTGGGGTTACGCCCAAAACCGCGATGTGATGAGCCGCGATTACAACCTGTGGCGCAATGCTTTTGTGTCGGTTAAAACACCCCTCAAAATCGCCGGCACCCGCAAGGTGATTATCAACGATAACAACGAGTTTTACCACTTCCAGCAATTACTGCAGGAAGAACAACCCAATGAAAACCGGTTTTTGGTAAAAAATAATATTTATGTGCCCGAACAACTTACCTCAGCTATCCCTGATCGCGAAAAAAACAGACTAATTCAGGAAGCTACAATAACTGATACTACTTTATTTGAGCAAGTGCTGCAACTTCCCGACTGGGTAAAGCAAAAAATCCCCGCGCCGCTGCCCGATGGCATTGACGCTTCTTTGTCCAAAGACCATCCGCGCGGCCGCCGCTATATGCTGGTCAACGAATGGGGCCCCTATAATTTCGAATACCCCGCCATCTGGCTGCGCGAATTAAAAGACGGGCTTTTTACTTTTAATATAATGGGCCCACAAGGGGAATGGCGGATAATTGAATACGAAGGACTGGAAAAAACCAGGGAGAGTAGCGGAAGTATGCCTGCCACTATTAGCCTTCGGCGCAAAGCAGGTTCCCATTTGGTTAACCTGAAAATGGAATTTAAAGGTAAGACATTTGTCGACCAATGGGGATTTTTCCATCAAAGCGGAAACCCCTATCTGTTTAGCTTCCAATACTTCGATCAGCCACTTAATTGGCAGGTAAAATGGGTAGCATACGACGAGTCCAGCGACCCACTAACCAATTTCGAGGCTTTCGCCGCGCTGCGCAAGCAAATCCCCCTGCACGTGCAATCTACGCCGCAACTGGCCTGGCGCTGGTGGGGCGCCCCGCGCGAAAAAGTACCCGCCGACAAATTTGCCACCTTTGCCAATGCTACCGTTTCGGTACCTGCAGGCAAATACCGGCTAACTGCCACCAGCGACGACGGCCTTAAATTATACGTGGATGGAAATCTGCTTATTGACCATTGGGATATACACGAACCCGCAGTAGATGAAGTCATCGTTGATCTTCATGCCGGTGAACACCGGTTCGAAATATATCATTTTGACGCGGGCGGACTGGCCACCATCGATTTTCGAATGACACCGATCCCGTAGAGACGTAAAATCTTGCGTCTCTACGGGGTTCTTACCAGCTTCGGCGGCAACGCGGCCTGTTGGCGCATATCAAAAATCTGGCGGTATACGTTGCGCTGTTGGTCGATAAACATTAGCTCTATGCTGAAATCATTTTGAATACGCGCGGTAGAAGTGGTTTCGAGCAAAATGCCATAAACTTTTTCTTTATCGATCTGGTGACCGGCATAGTCGCTTTTGATCAGCAAATCGTTACGGCCTTTGATCAACATAGTTGTCAGCGTGGCCATTTCGCCGTTATTGCGGATTTTAAAAAAAGCGTCGCGCCCCAAGGGTGCAATCTGAAAAGCGTGCAAGGCAAGCTGAGGGGCGAGTTGCTTGTTTCGCGACCGGCTCGAACCGCGCCAAATCCAAAGCAGTATCAAAACCAAGGCCGTACCGCCTCCAATTCCCCATTCTGCGGGGGTTAAGCCTTCCACCCATGCCTGGATGCGGGGCTGCCAAATATCCCATTGCGTTTGTAGCGCTTCCATATAATCCGTTGATAACCGCCTCAAAGGTACAAAACTTTCAGCAGCCGTTAAAATGCGTTAAGCCGGGGTTAATTATTCTTAAGGAATATCCACGCTATACCTACAGACCTTAATTTCGTAGACATAAAAAAAACAATACGCATGAACCGCATTATCACTGGAGGTTTATTGTTGTTGCTGGGGGTGCTCAGCGCCTGTGGCCCTACCCTCCGCCCGTTTACCCAGCAAATTTATGAGCAAAACCGCTGGACCGATGAAGAGCTCAAGCGCGTGCAATTTTATTTGTCAAACGATATCGTCATGCGCAGAGAAATCAATAGCGGCACTTCGGAAATCATACGCGGCCAGATCAAAATTATCGATGGCAGACAAGTAGAAGAAATTGTGATCCGCAAAGGCACACCCGGCGTGTTTTTGTTTAGTCCAAAATCCGATCGTTTTGCCGTGAGTTTTGAAACCGGTGGTGAAGACCGTTACCTTGTGTTCGGCCCCAGCCCCAAAGCCGGCAACCGCTATGTACTGCTGGCCTCAGAATGGAACCGCCGCGACGGGCAAGTCACCTATGAAGGCAAAAAATACCGCGTAGATACCGAAAGCGCTTTTGCCAGCCTGTTGATCGACCTCAAAAAGATCAATAAATCAGCCGTTAATTCGCGTACTGCGGAAGGACGCAAAGTTAATTGAGGATTTGAGGATTTGATTTAAGTAACCAAAATCCTCAAATCCTCAAATCCTCAAATCCTCAAATCCTCAAATTTAATTAACAATTAAGCGCAAATTAACCGGGTATTAAGCCGGCGGGAATACTTTTGTCCATGGTTCACGAAATGAACAATTTCATCAAAAACCAAATTCACCGCAATGCGGGCGAAGTACAGCCTACGGGCGCCGTGAACCTGTCTTTACCCAAATTGCACAAACCTAAAGAACCATGGCAGATCTGCATTTTGAAACCAACGTAGCCGGCAACTTTACCATCCAAAACGGCTCTTTTGCCATTATGACGGAAGGCGCCGACACAGGTGGCACATTCCCCGCACCGGGTCCGTTTGACCCCACCGTTACCAACCGCTTTATCCAAACCGATCAATCCTCTATCGTAACCCTGAAATGGAGGGTTCAAGGCGGCTTGGCGCTGTTGATGAGCGGCACCTGGAAATGCAAAGTGATCCTCGAAAAAATGGGCGGCGGCGAATTCGCACAAGACTTTAAAGCCGCTACGCCGTTCGTTCCCGCACTGGTCAACGACTACACCGTAAAGGTCAACATCCCCGCTAATGAAGTGGAAGAAGGCGTTTACCGCCTGTTGGCTATCATCAACCTGGAAGGCCCCGGCGGCGCAAAAGCACCGGTTGTCGCTTTCGCAGACCTCGGCTTGATCCAGTTCTATCAGGCCGCGTAAGCAACAGGCTGAGGGAGAAATAAGAGGAGAGAAGGCAGGAATTATTCCCACCCTCTCTCCCTCTCATCCTCCCTCCTTCTCTTCATCGACTTTCCCACAAAAAACCGCCTGAGCCATGAAATCAGCCAACAAAAGCCGTCAGAATCCGGCGCCTCCACACGCCCTGCCGGGCTTTCAACTTTTTGAAGATAAGGCAAGCAGGTTGTACTATTTTTGCTGCGGCGATGTGCATGGCAGGCCCATCTTTTTTAGCCAGGCCTATAATGCCAAAGACAATGCCTCCGCCGGCCTGAATGCCGTCATTCGCAATGCGTCAAAACCCAAACAATTCAAAACCAATGAAGAAGCCGGCGCTTATTACTTTACCCTGCACGCCGGCAACCATCAGGAAATTGGCCGGAGTATTACTTACGACGACGCAGATAAGATGTTGATGGCCATCGGTTATCTTCAACAGGTAGCCCAATCCGAACAACCTATTGCTGAAATACCACAGGAAACAACCGCCAAGGCGCGCAGCGCCGACCTTGCACCACCGGTTGAAGGCGCAGCCAAATACACTTTCCGCATCGAATACTACGACGCGGATAAAGGAAAAACCCTCAAAGGTCGGATCGAGCACTTGCAAAGCGGTAATAGCATGGCCCTGCAAGGTCTGCATCCCGAGGTTATCGGCAACTTCATACAAATGAGGCTGCCGGCAACAACGCCTCCATCCGGCACAAATGCAGTCCACGTAGCTTCGCTCCGCATCGTAAACCGCCCTTGGGAGATCCAACCCGGCGCAGCTCCCCAAACCAATGCATCGGTGGAACTTGTCATGGAACTCACCCTCGGAAGTCGCAAAGTACCCCAAATAGAACTGGAAGTAAACGCGCAGGCTATCGGCGGCAAACAACACCTGGCTTTAAACCTGTCGCAGGTACACGTGTCTGAAAAAGGCCAAATTTTATTCGCTCTTCCCGCCGCCCATTTCTCGAGCGGATTGTATCGCATACATGCCGTTGCTCGTTGCAATTCAGATCAATGGCCCACCGAATGTCTTATGCAGGTATTTTAATGAAATGCTGCGTGTTCTTGAACAGGATTTAAGGATTAAAGGATACACAAGATTGAAATTCAATATCCTGCGCATCTTTTCATCCTTAAATCCTATTCAAGGCACCTCGTATATTTATTTTTTTCGTATCTTTACTAAACAAATTTCGGAATTCGGATTGCGGATTTCATCTAAGAAAAATCCGCAATCCGAATTCGCAAATCCGCAATCAATTCGCGCCTAAGAGATCTGCCTCGAAACCGGCGGGCATAAAACTCCCCTGATGCAAAATATTGGGGTTTGCCGATGGTGCCGTATGATGCTCTCCTGTTTCAAAATTAATTCTGCGTTCAAATTCCTCGCATTGGGGACAAGTGAATACAATCCAGTCGCCTTCGCGGCGGCTTTCGCAAACGTGAGAATCCGGACTACCTGAAGAAAAATGCAATTGCATAGCGTTTACCGATTATGATTTGTAATGAATGAACCCTTCGGAGTATATAGTTAAGAAAGCCAAAAGCGAACACCATGCCCCCCAAACTACTACTTATTGGAAGCGCATTGCTTACCAAAACCAAACTCAGCGCCATCTGCGGCGAAGAGTTTGAAGTCGTCGACTTGCCATTCAGCTTTCCGGCTGATTATTTGGATTATTTGGGCGAGTTTTCAATGATTATCGTGAATCACGATCCGGGAAAACAAGAAGAGGGTTTAGTGAAACTTCAAGAAGTTCGAGACTGCAAGTTACACAAAATCCAAAATATTCCACTTTTACTTATCGCGGCCACTACCTGCCGCGAACAGATACTCGATGCATTCCAATACGAGTTTTTTGATTTTCTGTTTTGGCCTGCAGCCGATGAAGCGCTGCTGCTTCAACGTGTGGAACGGCATGCGTATAAAAAGGTTAGGGAAATCGACCCCATTTCGACCAAAAAAAATAAACCGCTCACGGAGATGCTCTGCGATTGGCTGCTGGGGGGCTACCAAATGGGCATTATTCCCGCCTGGTTGCACGATAAAAATGAAGTATCCCTGCCTGAAAATGCCCTGCGCGTGCAATATTTTGGCGAGTTTTTGTTGTATTACAAAGGCCGACCACTTGTCTGCGAACTTACGAGAAAGCAAAAAATCCTGCTGGCCTATCTGCTTTACCAACATCCGAGGGCGGTGCACCGCGACAGGATTATCGACTGGCTTTGGCCGGATGTAGACGGCGATTCTGCCCGCAATTCCCTCAACAACGCCGTCTGGCATATCCGCCAATGGCTCGATGCACAAGGCATAGGCGGTGAAAACCTGTTATTTAAAGACCAACTCTATAGTTTTCACCGTAGACTGACTATCACCTCCGACGCAGCAGCTTTTACCAACAGCCTGAAAGAAGCTTACCTCAAAGAAAGAAACAACCTACCCGAAGAAGCCCTGCATGCTTTTCATCGCGCCTTTGCCTATTACAAAGGGCAATTTCTGGAGGCCTTTTGTGAAGACTCCTGGGCCGCCCGCGAATGCGACAGGCTTCGCGAACAATACCTGCCTGCCCTTGATAAATTGGCTCAACACTATTCAGAACAAACACAATACCAACTTGCCGTCAATCTTTCTCAACGACTACTCGACATAGACCCGCTTAGCGAAGCCTCGCACCGGCGGCTTATGTTTTGTTATTCGGCGATGGGACTGATTGACAAAGCCTTGCAACAATTCGAGGTGTGCAAATCACTTTTGCATCAACGCCTTGGCGCAGCACCCAGCGAAAAAACCACCGCTTTGCTGCGGCAGATTAAACAATGTGCCTGATTTTTTTTAACACAAATACCTTTACTTGCTGCTGAATACTTTATTTTGGGGCGGTTTTCACCCAAAATAAGTCCATATGCCTATATTAATGCTTATTGTAGGGCTCGTCATGCTCGTTATTGGTGCTGAATTGCTCGTTAAAGGCGCTTCCAAGCTGGCAGCTGCGATGGGTATTTCTCCCCTCGTTATCGGATTGACTATTGTAGCTTTTGGCACCAGTTCACCCGAAATGGCTGTGAGTGTCATGTCATCACTCAATGGTAGTTCCGAAATTGCCGTAGGCAACGTGGTGGGCAGCAATATTTTCAATGTGTTGTTTATTTTGGGCATATCGGGCATCATTACACCTTTGGTAGTTGCCCAACAACTCGTCCGCCTCGATGTACCGCTAATGATTGGCAGCTCTTTGCTAATGATGATGATGGCTTGGAACGGCTCTATATCCCAGATTGAGGGTATTGTGTTATTTGCAGGCATTATCGGATATACTTTTTTCCTCATTCGCCAAAGTAGAAAGGAAAAGAGCAAATCTGTAAAAGCTGAATACAATGCTGAATTTGGAAAAGAAATAGAAAAAAAGCCCACAAGTTATCTGATCAACGCACTTCTTGTGATTTTCGGACTGGTGATACTTGTACTTGGCTCCCGCTGGCTGGTCAACGGCGCTGTAGAGATTGCGCAAAAATTGGGGGTGAGCGACCTCATCGTGGGCCTTACTATCGTAGCCGCCGGCACTTCTATGCCCGAAGTGGCAACTTCCGTGATTGCCAGTATTAGAGGAGAACGCGATATCGCAGTAGGCAATGTCGTGGGTAGCAATATATTTAATATTCTGGCTGTATTAGGCCTCACAGCTACCGTGTCACAAGGCGGCCTGCCCGTGTCTACTTCCGCACTTAGTTTTGACATACCGGTCATGATTGCCGTGGCCCTGGCTTGTTTACCCATCTTTTTTACCGGCAACATTATTTCCCGCTGGGAAGGTTTTGTTTTTCTGGGATATTATGTCGCCTATACCGTATACCTCATCCTCTCGGCGTCCCACCACGATGCGCTGCCGTTTTTCAGCCATACGATGATGTGGTTTGTAGTGCCTATTACGGTACTCACCCTGATTGTGGTTACGGTAAGGACGATTCGAAAACGGGAGAAGATTTAGTTATCAGCAATTAGGGCTCAGGGCTTAGCAATTAGGGCTTAGCGGTTAGCTGCTAAGCCCTAAGCCCTAACTGCTAAATGCTAATTGCTAACCTCAACGGTAATCTTCCCGCACAGGACAAAACACATCCACGATGTAGCAATCTGAGAGCGCGATGGCGCTATGGGGCACGTTGGAGGGGATAGCCACTACATCACCAGCAGTACAAACCTTCGTAACGCCATCTACGGTCATCTCAAAAGTACCGCTAATGATATTGGAGATCTGCTCGTGAATGTGGTGATGCTGGGGCAACGCACTGCCGGCCTCCACGCGAAAATGGGCCACGGTGACACCTTCCATATGTATCATACGGGCGTGATACCCTTTAATGATTTCTTTTTCAGGAATATCCTGTATAGCAACAAAAGGAGACATATCTATAAGTCGTAAAGGTTTAACAAATCGGAAAGCGTTTCTCTCAAATCTTTGCGGTCGGTGATGAAATCGAGAAAGCCGTGTTCCAGCAGGAATTCGGAAGTTTGAAACCCTTCAGGTAAATCTTTTTTGATCGTTTCCTTAATAACGCGAGGGCCGGCAAAACCGATCAATGCAGCCGGTTCGGAAAAATTAATGTCGCCGAGCATCGCAAAGGAAGCTGTCACGCCGCCTGTAGTGGGGTCGGTGAGCAGCGAAAAATAAGGGATGCGGGCCTTGGCCAATTGAGTGAGCTTGGCCGATGTTTTAGCCATCTGCATCAGCGAAAAAGCCGATTCCATCATGCGCGCGCCGCCGGTTTTGGAGATGATGAGCAACGGGCTGCGGGTATCCAGGCAATAATCGATGGCCATGGCTATTTTCTGGCCTACTACAGAGCCCATAGAACCTCCGATGAAGTTGAAGTCCATGGCGGCAATGACCAGGTTTTTCTTGTTTACTTTGCCCCTCGCCACCGCTATCGCATCGGTGAGTCCCGATTTTTTCATGGCCTCCTGTAAACGCTCGGGGTACGGCTTCAAATCTTTGAACCCGAGTATATCCTTGGAGCGCAGATCGGTGAATAATTCTTCGTATTGGTCGCCGTCGAAAATAAGATCGAAATAATCGTGAGAACCGATGCGCACGTGGTGGCCGCAATGCGGGCACTTGAAGAAGTTTTCGCGCAATTCTTTCATCGTGCTGGTCTCTTTGCACTCTTTGCACTTGTACCACAGCCCTTCCGGCGCCTCTTTTTTGTTGCGCGTAGCAGTCTGAATACCTTCTTTTAGTCGTTTAAACCATCCCATAACACGATGTTTTCCTAATAAATATGATCATCCGGAAAAATTGGGTGAGCAGTACATGGCTGTCGAGTGAACGGCGCCACGGGCGACAAAGTTAATAGAACCTATTCATATATTTCACACCTACCTGCCATACCTGTAATTTTTCACCGTATTCACAAAACACCGCACATTTTCCAGCGGCGTTTCGGGATATACGCCATGTCCCAGATTGGCAATATGCCTGGGCCCAAAATCTCGGAGCATCTGTTGGGTCTGGCTAACGACTTCCGATTCGCGAGCAAATAATACACAAGGGTCGAGGTTGCCCTGCAACACCGGCCGCTCCCCTACCCTGCTGCGGCTTTGCGCGGGGTCCATCGTCCAGTCAAGGCCGATAACCTGGCAAGGCAAGGCTGCGAAATCCTCGAGCGCAAACCAGGCGCCTTTGGCAAATATAGTAACCGGCGCCTCCGGGATGGCTTCGCAGATCTGCCGGAGGTAAGGCAGCGCGAAAGTCCGGTAAGCCTCCGGCCCCAGCAACCCGGCCCAGGAGTCGAAAAGTTGCACGAGGTGGACACCCGCTTCGATTTTTAATTTGAGATAAGCAATAACCGACGAGGTGATCTTCTCCAACAGGCGATGCGCCAATGCAGGCTCGGCAAACAACATTTGCTTGGCCTTCGTAAAGGTCTTGCTACCCTGGCCCTCCACCATGTAAGCCAACAGCGTCCACGGCGCGCCGGCAAAACCGATGAGCGGAACCCGCCCCGACAGGGCCGCGTTGGTTTGCCTGATCGCTTCGTATACAAAAGGCAGTCGCGCCGCCGCTTCTTCGCCTTCGAGCAATGCCGCAATATCGGCTGCAGAGCGGATGGTGTTTGGAAACCAGGGCCCTCGCTTTTCCGCCATTTCATACGGCAATCCCATCGCCTGCGGGATCACCAGAATATCTGAAAATAAAATGGCCGCGTCCACGCCCAGTTCGTCTACAGGCTGTATGGTCACCTCGGCAGCCAGCGCCGGGGTCTCCACCAATTCTTTAAAATCGGACAGCTTTTCGCGAATAGCGCGGTATTGCGGCAGGATCCGGCCGGCTTGCCGCATCAGCCACACAGGTGGACGCTCTACTTCTCCTCCGCGGGCTACCCGCAACAATAGATCGTTTACTGGTTTCATCCGGCAATGTTAGCCAAATTTGTTTTTCCCGATTTGAGTATCCGCTCGTTTTTAAATTTGATTACAAAAATATTACAAGAAAATTATAACTGAGTAATATTTTATTATAAAAAAATAAATATCTTAACATGGGGATTGACGCCCTTCCATTTTTTTAACATTTTTCTCTAACTTGGGGCCGCTTGACGCGTAAGCACATAATAGATTCCTTTTTTATTCGTTCGAATTCAAACTAAAAAAACGCTATGAGCGAGCAGGATAAGTTGTTGGGTATCGGCTCCAGGGTGCGTCATCCGGCCTACGGCGACGGCGTAGTCATCAGGTTGCACCGCGCGGCTTACGAAGTTTGTTTTATGATGTACGGCATCAAACAGGTAGGCAAAGAATACGACAAATGGGAAATCATTGACGCCGTAACGCCCGAAGAAACGCTCTCCTTTTCTGATGCCGAAAAATCGCTGATCAAAATCTTGCGGGCTTTTTCAGATATCACAGAAGAGGTGCCATTGGGAGAACGCTGGAAAGACGGCGTGATGATTCTGCGCCCGGGAGATACCGAACTCAAAGAAAAAGAAATTCCCATTGAAACCTTTTTCCATAAAATCGTTATGGTAAGAGACAGGCTACGGGTAATGGAACAACGCATCAACAGCAGCAACCTTGACGACGAAGAAAAAGTCAACCTGCAGCAGTATATCACGCGTATTTACGGCAGCCTGACCACGTTTAATGTATTGTTTAAACATAAAGAATGCGAATTAGGGGTTGAAAAAAACAGACGTAGGAAAGCGCAAAGCGAATTAGCTTTGATTTGTGAAAGCAATAGACCTAATCGCCCTGTACTACTACG